>NZ_LJHO01000001.1:0-915720 GCF_001295765.1 Novosphingobium sp. AAP1
GCGACCATGGCTGAAGGTCTGCTTGACCTCTCCGGCCTCCACTGCGGTCTTCAGGCCCAGTGGCCTGCGGCCCAGTGTCGGCTTCTTGTCGCTATCGCTCATCGAACTCATTCGCCCTTCGTATCCAAATCGTCATTCGCCGCATGCGCGGCCGGTGCAGCAGCAGGGGCAGGTTCGCCCGGTGGCATGCCACCAGGTGGACCTTCCGGTGCCGCAGCCCCGATAAAGTGCATCAAGCGGGCCAATGGCCCGTCAATCCGTTCGGCCGCGCCCGCATCGGTGACGCCCAGGTGAACGACGTTGTCGCGGCCCAATGCCACAGACAACGCCGCCCGGTCCAGCGGCAAGATGCGGCCCATCATTCCCGATCCCTCGGCCTCTTCGCCCACGCGCCAGGCCTGGGCCAGCTTGCCCACGCCATCGGCCTTTGCATCGCTGGCATGGGCCAGCAGCACGACCGCGCCGGAACGCGCGGCCTGGGCGATTTTTTCGGTTCCCAGCACCAAGCTACCGGCACGCAACTCAATACCGAGTCGGTCCAGTGTGGCGCGTTTCAGGCCTTGTTCGATCAGATCGGGCAGGTCGGCGGGAATGGTCAGCGGGGCGCCTTTGAATGCGCGTGCCAACGCTCCCTTAAGTTTGCCATTGGCAAGCGCGATTTCAAGGTCTGCGCGAGAAACACCGATCCAGGCGCCGCGCCCAGGGGCACGCGCCAACGGATCGGGCAGAACCAGACCATCGGGCGAAATCGCCAGGCGCACCAAGGCGCCCCGGCCATCGTGGCGGGCGGTGAGGATACATTTCCGCTCCGGCAAAGCCTTGTCAGGCCTTGCCGGGCGGTCTTGCGGCCCTGGGGCGCTTAGCGTGTCATTGTGAGGATTCCGCATCGGCGGCCTCCTCGGTTGCGGGGGCTTCGTCGGCCATCGGTTCGTCGTCGAACCAGTGGGCGCGTGCCGCCATGATGATTTCGTTACCCTGCTCGTCGGTCAGGCCATATTCGCCCAGCACGCCACCCTTGTCTTCGCTGCGCTCCGAACGATCGCGCTCGCGGCGGTCATTGCGGCGGCGCTGGTCGTTGTTGCGCTTCTTGGCGATCAGTTCGTCGGTGGCGAGGTCCGCCAGGTCGTCCAGCGTCTTGATCCCCGCCTTGCCCAGCGTAACGAGCATGGCTTCGTTCAGGTGCGGCAGCTCGGCCAGGGCATCGTCCACGCCCAGGGCGCGGCGTTCTTCACGCTGGCCTTCCTCGCGGCGTTCCAGCGCTTCAAGCGCGCGGTTCTGCAGTTCGGCCGCCAGTTCCTCGTCGAAACCTTCGATTCCGGCGAGTTCGCTGATGTCGATATAGGCCACTTCTTCCAGCTCGCTGAAGCCTTCGGCCACCAGCAGCTGCGACAGGGTTTCATCGACGTCGAGTTCTTCCTCGAAGGTCTTGGACCGTTCGGAGAATTCCTTCTGGCGCTTTTCGCTCGCCTCGGCCTCGGTCATGATGTCGATGGCAGAGCCGGTGAGCGAGGATGCCAGGCGCACGTTCTGGCCACGGCGACCGATCGCCAGGCTCAGCTGGTCGTCGGGCACGACCACTTCGATGCGGCTTTCTTCCTCGTCGATCACCACGCGGCTGACCGTCGCGGGCTGCAGCGCGTTGACCACGAACGTCGCGGTGTCTTCGCTCCAGGGGATGATGTCGATCTTTTCGCCCTGCATTTCCTGGACCACCGCCTGAACGCGGCTGCCCTTCATGCCGACGCAGGCGCCGACCGGGTCGATCGAGCTGTCACGGCTGATCACGCCGATCTTGGCGCGGCTGCCCGGATCGCGGGCTGCGGCCTTGATCTCGATGATGCCGTCATAGATTTCGGGCACTTCCTGGGCGAACAGCTTCTTCATGAAGTCGGGGTGCGCACGGCTCAGGAAGATCTGCGGACCGCGGTTCTGGCGCTCCACCTTGAGGATCAGCGCGCGCACGCGCTCACCCACGCGCGGTACTTCGCGCGGGATCTGCTGGTCGCGGCGGATCACGCCTTCGGCGCGGCCCAGGTTGACGATCACGTGGCCGAATTCGACCGACTTGATCACGCCGGTGATGATTTCGCCCGCGCGGTCCTTGAACTCGTCATACTGGCGATCGCGCTCGGCATCGCGCACCTTCTGGAAGATGACCTGCTTGGCCGACTGCGCATCGATGCGGCCGAGGTCCACCGGCGGCAGCGGATCGACGATGAAGTCACCCACCTTGGCGCCGGCCTGGAGCTTTTCGGCCTGCTTGAGGTCAACCTGCTTGAAGTAGTCTTCGACGTGCTCGACCACTTCGACCACGCGCCACAGGCGCAGATCGCCGGTGCGCGGATCGAGCTTGGCGCGAATGTCGTTCTCGGCGCCATAGCGGTTGCGCGCCGACTTCTGGATCGCTTCTTCCATCGCTTCGATCACGATGGACTTGTCGATCATCTTTTCGGCAGCGACCGCGTTGGCAATCGCCAGCAGCTCGGCACGGTTGGCGGAAATCGCACTGGCCATGGCTTAGTCTTCCTGTTCCTCAAGAAATGCGTCGGTTTGCGCCAAAGCGTCTTCGTCTTCGAAATCTTCCTCGTCCACGCCGGCGGTATCCACCGGGCGCGAGGCGGCAATCAGCCGATCGGTCAGGATCAGCTTGGCATTGGTGACAAGGGCGAACGGTACGGCAAACACCTGGCCGTCATCCTCAATCGAGATCGTGCCGGTATCGGCATCGAAACCCTTGAGATCGCCACGAAAGCGCTTGCGATTGTCGAGCAGCTCGGACAGCTCGATCCGCGCCTCGTGGCCGATCCAGGCGGCAAAGTCCTTGGGGCGGGTCAGCGGGCGGTCGATCCCCGGCGAGCTGACTTCAAGGCGATAGGCCTCTTCGATCAGCATTTCGCCGGCTTCTTCCAGCGCGTCGATCTTGTCGGAGATGCGATGCGAGAGGCCGGCGCAATCCTCGATGACCAGCTGCCCGGTTTCGGGGCGCTCCGCCATGATCTGGAGCGTGTGCTCCTCGTCGCCAACTTCGCTCTTGCCGTACAGGCGCACGCGCACGAGATCGAATCCCATGGCTTTCACCTCGGGCTCCACAATCTCGATGATCCGCGCGATATCCGTCATGCCGTCTCCAATACTCCCGAGCACGCCCTCGGCGCGTCAAACCACTTCAGGCCACACCGTTTCAGCAACGAAGTTTCGCGCCGGCCCCGTCTGGCGCCAGCCCGCTCTTGCCTTCACAATGTCGGGATAAATGTGCAGATAAGGGAGGCGGCGGAAAATTGCAAGAACAAAGCCACGCCACTCAGCCTTTGATCGCAAGGGAGGCGGGAACCGCCGGATTGCTCCGGCAACGCCTGATGCATGGCCCGCCCGGCCTGCATCGGCGCCAGCCTTCCAAAGGGGGAAGAAGGCCGGTCCCCGCCCTGACAAAGCTGCGCGGCATGCGAATCGCGTCAGCCAGGAAATCCATCATCCAAATTATCGGTGAATAATCCCAATCCTTGGCATTCATTCTGCGTTCACGGGCAAGACAGGCGAAGAGAAAGCGCAGAAAACCGCCATTTTCTGAATTTGGCACGCCCCATGCAAAGCAAGGGGCATCGGCCGGATGCGATCATCCGGCGCCACATTCAGGGAGTAATCACCATGCAGACCTTGCTTTCCATCGCCGGCCGCACCTCGGCCGCCGTCGCCGCCCTCGCCCTCTCGCTCGCCCTCATCGGCCAGACCGTGCAGACGCCGGCCGCCACTGCCCAGGGCACCACTTCCGCCGTGGAGATCGCATGATGACCGACCTGCGCTTTGACGACAGCCCCGTCCGCCCCGCCCGCCGCCGTGGCAGCATCTTCCGCCGCGACCGCGCCAACGGCAAGATCTTCGGCGTTTGCGCCGGCATGGCCGACGCGCTCGATCTCGATGTCACGCTGGTGCGCGTGGCCTGGATCGCCGGCACCCTGCTGGGCTTTGGCTCGCTGCTGCTGATCTACCTGGCCATCGCGCTGATCGCCGATTGATGCGGGCCACCGACACCACCACCGGCGCCGACCCGCACCCCTTCACACCGAAGCGGTGCGGGCAAACGGCGAGAAATCGGTGTCGGTGTCATAGACGTCCACACCTTCGCGCCGCTTGAGGAAATTGACCACGGCATAGGTAACGGGCGTGAGCACCACTTCCCACAACACCTTCATCGCCCAGTTGGTGATCATCACATGCACCACATCGGCATTGGTCCAGGTGCCCAGGAACGCCACGGGATAGAAGATCAGGCTGTCGATCGCCTGCCCGGCGATGGTCGAGCCCCAGGTGCGGGTGAACAGATACTTGCCGCCCGTCCACACCTTCATTCGCGCCATCACGAAGGAATTGACGAATTCCCCGGCCCAGAATGCCGTGACCGAGGCCAGCACGATGCGCCAGGTGCTGCCGAACACCGAGACATAGGTGGTCTGGCAAACCGCCCCAGCGGAACTTCTGGCCACGAGCCCGGCAAACTGCGGATCGCCGCTCGATGCGCAGCCCCAGTCGGCCGCCGGCGGCATCGCCACCACCACAAAGCTCATCACCGCCATGAACAGCAGCGCGAAAAAGCCCACCCACACACAGCGCCGCGCGTTGGCATAGCCATAGACCTCGGTGAGCACGTCCCCCAGGATGTAGGAAATCGGGAAGAACAGGATGCCCGCGCCAAAGGTGAAGCCGCCCACGCTCGACAGCTTTGACGCGCCGATCAGGTTCGACAGCAGCAGGATCGCCACGAACGCGGCCATCATGTAGTCGAAAAAGCGGAAATGGCGGCGTGCGCCGAGTTTGCCGCCGATCTTTTCAAGCGGCGCCGATGCGGATGCGGGATCGTTCATGGGGATGAACTGCTATCGCCATTTGCACCAAAGGCAAAGCCGTCTTATGGGCACGGCTGTGCGCGCCCTTAGCTCAGCTGGATAGAGCACCAGCCTTCTAAGCCGGTGGCCGCAGGTTCGAATCCTGCAGGGCGCGCCATTCCAGCGATTCTCACCAGGGAACGGTACGCCCTTCCCGATCGAGATAATGCAGGCCGGGCTTTCCCCGCTGCGCGAGCAGCGTGGTGACGATCTGTGGCACGGTTTCCTCGATGCCGAACGGCGCCTCGGCTCCGCCAAGTCTGGTGCGGATCCAGCCCGGCGCCATAAGCACCTTGGCCCGACCATCATCGGCATGACGCGCCGCATAGCTGCGCATGTACTGGTTCAGCGCAGCCTTCGTGCCCCTGTAGACCTCGTGCCCGCCGTTCACATTGTTGGCGATACTGCCCTGGCCCGAAGACATGACACCGATCAGGCCCGCTGGCGCGACGCAATCCTGCAAGCCTTCCACCACCCGTAGCGGGCTGAGCGCGTTGGTGACCATCACGCGAACGAACTCTTCGGTCGAAACCTCCGCGATGGTTTCGTCCTGGTTGTGGTTGGCCGTGCCCGCGTTGACGAACAGGATGTCGAACTGCTTGCCCATCAGCCGTTCGCGCAATGCCATAATCTGGGCTGGCTGCGTCATGTCGAGCTGCGCGATGTCGACGCGGCTTGGGTGGGCATCAGCCAGATCGTGCAACGCAGTGCGGTCAAGGCCGCGCACCGTTCCGACGACATGCCAGCCCCGCGCGATACATTCTGCCGCCATCGCATGGCCAAGGCCACGCGATGCGCCGACAATGAGAATCGTGCCGGCGGTGTCACTGATGGGCTGGGAGAGCATGGTGATTCCTTTCGGTTTTGCCGCTGAAGACCATCATCTTCCACTTTCAATAGCTGCACCAGACGCACAGGATGCAAACTATTGCTGCATCATGCGCTATCCCACGCTTGCCAGGCCGCCTATCATGTGGCGATGGACACCATTGACCTTAACCTGTTGTCGGCGCTGGACGCGCTTCTGGCGGAAGGCAGCGTGACGGCTGCGGCGCGTCGCTTGAGCCTCAGCCCATCGGCCATGAGCCGCACGCTCGCACGGTTGCGGGCGGCGACCGGCGATCCCCTGCTGGTGCGGGCAGGCCGTGGGCTGGTGCCAACTCCCCGCGCCATCATGCTGCGCGAGCGTGTTCATGCGTTGGTGCGAGATGTTCGCGATGTTCTCACGCCACACGAAGGGCCGCTCGATCTCGCTACGCTCAAGCGGACTTTCATCATCCGCGCCAACGAAGGCTTCATCGCGCTGTTCTCCGCTTCCCTGGTCAAGACCGTGGTCGCCGCCGCGCCGCATGCGCGCCTGCGCTTTGCCCCAAAGCCCATCAAGGAGGCTGGGCCGCTGCGGGACGGAACGATCGACCTTGAAATCGGAGTGCTTGGCGATTTTGCGCCCGAGGTGCGAACACAGCTGCTTTTTCGTGACCGCTTCATCGGCGCGGCAAGAGAGGGGCATCCCCTGTTGTCAGCTGCGGTGACCGCAGATCGCTATGCGGCCGCCAAGCATGTCGTCGTGTCGCGGCGCGGACAATCGACCGGACCCGTCGATGACATGCTGGCAGCGCTCGGGCTGCAGCGCGAGATCGTCGCCGTCGTGCCCGGCTTCCCGGATGCCTTGCGGATTGCCCGCCAGTCCGATCTGGTCGCGCTGGTGCCGCAATCCTGTCTGTCCGACCCATGGTTCTCGGATGGGCTGGTGCGCTTCACGCTGCCGGTTGAAACACCCGACATCGCCGTTGCCGCGCTGTGGCATCCGCGCATGGACGCCGATCCTGCGCATCGCTGGCTGCGCGAGACCGTCATCGCGCAGTGTCGATCTTCAACACGTCTGTCCTGACACGCTCGTGGCGCAATCCAGCCGTGGCGCTTGGGATTCCTTCTGACAGGCCAGATCATGCACGTGATCAATGGCCTCCCAGGCGCGCGCGAACGCGCCATCGTCCAGGCCATGGTATTCGTGGTCGCACTCGAGCGAAACGATCGCGCATGTCGGGCCAAGGAAGCGGCCGAACTGCGCGGGATCGCCGCCATAGGCATCGCCGCGGCCCTGGATCACCACCATCGGCTTGGCCACCGCGCGCAGGTGCCGCGTGCGATAGGCTTCGCGCCGCCGTTCCGGGTGGCGAAACGGATAGCCAAAGCTGGCGATCGCCTGCACGTGGGGGTGCGCGGCAATCCGCGTGGCAGCCACGCCCCCGGCCGAATGGGTCACGACCACGACTCGTGCGTGCGGCAGGCTTTCGATGAACCGCTGCAATTCCCAGCTGGCGATCAGCCACGGCGGCAGCAGTGCCGCCATGAGAAAGTCGAGGCGGTGCGGGCTGGCGCAGGCCAGCGCGGTCTTGACCGCGTACCAGGCGGCCAGGCGCGGCCACGACAGCGCCTGGCCCGTGCTGCGCGCAATGCTTGGCAGGGCCTGTTCCAGGCGGCGGTTGATCCCCTCCGATGCGGCATGGCGCGGGGATTCAAACACGAAAACCGGTTGCCCGCGCTCACCAAACTTGCGGGCAACGCGGGTCAGGATATCGGATCGCTTGGCGGTGTTGCTTCGCCCGGCCAGAACGATCGCAAGCGGTGGCATCATGCGGGAAACCATGGTGGCAGAGGTTGCGGTTTCGCCAGCGCTGGCGGCAACCCCCGCCTCCTGTCAAGCTGCCTCAACAGGCTGGCCTTGCCCCGACAATTCATGCCATGGCTGGGCCGACCGTCAGCCCCTTCCCCCCCCCAAGGAGCCTCAATGCCCAACAAGCCCCCCATCGGCCGCGATACCCGCCTGTGCATGTCGCTGTCGGGCCGCCCCGGCAATGCCGGATCGCGGCTGCACAACTATCTGTACGAGGCACTGGGCCTCGACTTTATCTACAAGTCTTTCTCCACGCGTGATCTGCCGGCGGCCGTTGCCGGCATCCGCGCGCTCGACATTCGCGGCAGCGCGATCTCGATGCCGTTCAAAGAAGCGGTGATCCCGCTGCTCGATACGCTCGAACCGTCCGCGCTCGCGATCGACAGCGTCAACACCATCGTCAACGACGATGGCCACCTTACCGGCTACAACACCGATTACACCGCCTGCCGCCAGTTGATCGAGACCAGCCCCGCCGATCCGGCCAAGCCGTTCATCCTGCGCGGCAGTGGCGGGATGGCCAAGGCCGTGGTCGCGGCGCTGCGCGACGCGGGCTTTACCCAGGGCACGATCGTGGCGCGCAATGCCGAGGCTGGCCCGGCGCTTGCCGAACGCTATGGCTTTGCCTGGGCCAGCGACGTGCCCGCCGCCGGCGCGCCGCTGCTGGTCAACGTGACGCCGCTGGGCATGGAAGGGCCCGATGCCCAGGCGCTGGCCTTCCCGGCCGAAATGATCGCCGCCGCAGACGTGGCGTTCGACGTGGTGGCCCAACCGGCGCAAACGCCGTTCATCCTTGCCGCGCTGGCGGCCGGAAAGCCGGTCGTTTCGGGGGCCGAGGTCATCGTCCTTCAGGCAGTGGAGCAGTTCGTGCTCTATACCGGGGTGCGTCCGTCGGCCGACCTCGTGATCGAGGCCGCACGCTTTGCCCACGGCGACGCCACGGCCGCGCGCCTGGCAGCGACCGGCCTCTAGGCGCCGCGCCGGCATAACGCCGCGCAAACAACTGGCAACATTCCCGCAAGGCCCCCTTTCCGTGGCTGTGGCACATCCTATATGATGCGCCACAGCCACGACGGCCCCTGATCGGCCGCCGGCAAGGCGCAGGAAGGACATGAGGGATATGGGCAAGGCCGAGGTCGAATTTCCCGAGCCGCCGTTTGCCATCGACGATGTTGTCGCACACCTGCGCCGGGTGCGCGAGGGCTGGCGCGATGCACGCAGCAAGCGCGGCGATTACGGCGCGGTCGGCTTCCCCTCGCGCCACGCGCTGGGCCGGATCATCGATGTACTGGCCGCCGCATTGTTCCCGCTGCGCCTGGGCCCGGCCGAAGTGACCGCCGCCAACGAAGACATCTTCGTTGCCGCCAGCCTGCAATCGGCCCTGCCCCTGCTAGCCGCGCAAGTGCGGATGGAATTGCACTACAGCCATCCCCAGGATTGCAACGCCACTGTCGATGCCGAGGTCAACCGCATCGTCACCGCGCTCGCCGCGCGCCTCCCGGAAATCCGCCGCCTGCTCGACAGCGACGTCGAAGCCGCGTTCGACGGCGATCCCGCCGCGCGCTGCGTCGATGAAGTGCTGCTGTGCTATCCGTTCGTCACCGCCGTGCTGCATCACCGCGTGGCGCACGAGCTTTACAAGCTGGGCGCCCCGCTGGTGGCGCGCATCCTGGCTGAAATCGCCCATTCGCGCACCGGCATCGATATTCATCCCGGCGCCACGATTGGTGAGCGTTTCTTCATCGATCACGGCACCGGCGTGGTGATCGGGCAGACCGCGATCATCGGCAAGCGGGTGCGAATCTACCAGGCCGTAACGCTCGGCGCGCGGAGTTTCAGCACCGACGAGGAAGGCCGCCTGGTCAAGGACGAGGCGCGCCATCCGATCATCGAGGATGACGTGACAATCTACGCCGGCGCCACGATCCTGGGCCGCGTCACCATCGGCCGCTGCTCGGTGATCGGCGGCAATGTCTGGCTGACGCGCTCCGTTCCCCCGGGCAGCCGCGTGCGCCAGACGCAGGCGAGCGTGACCGTGGAAGCGGGCGATCCCTGCGATTGATTGTTTACGGGCTTGGGGCCCGAAACATGCCCTCCCCTAACCCCTCCCGCCAGCGGGAGGGGGACTTTCAGTAGTGCCCCTTAGACTCCCCTCCCGCGTGCGGGAGGGGCTGGGGGAGGGCATGTTTTATTCCCTCAAAGCTTGCCCACCAGCTCCGGCACGGCGGTAAACAGGTCGGCCACCAGGCCCACGTCGGCCACCTGGAAGATCGGCGCGTCTTCGTCCTTGTTGATGGCGATGATGGTCTTTGAGTCCTTCATGCCGGCAAGGTGCTGGATCGCCCCGGAAATGCCCACCGCGACATAGACCTGCGGCGCCACGATCTTGCCGGTCTGGCCGACCTGGTAATCGTTGGGCACATAGCCGGCGTCCACCGCCGCGCGGCTCGCGCCAATCGCGGCGCCCAGCTTGTCGGCCAGCGGGGTGATCGTCGCGGCAAAGGTTTCCGCGTCCTTCAGGGCGCGGCCGCCCGAGACGATGATCTTGGCGCTGGTCAGTTCGGGACGCTCGCTCTTGGCGATTTCCGCGCCGACGAAGCTGGAGAGGCCAGCATCGCCTGCGCCGCTCACTGCGTCCACGCTGGCGCTGCCGCCGCTCGCCTCGGCCTTGGCGAAGGCCGTCGCGCGCACCGTCACCACCAGCTTGGCATCGCTCGATTCGACCGTGGCGATGGCATTGCCGGCATAGATCGGTCGGGTGAAAGTCTTGGGCCCTTCGACCGAGAGAATGTCGGATACCTGCGCCACGTCGAGCAGCGCAGCCACGCGCGGCGCAACGTTCTTGCCGGTGGTGGTGGCCGGCGCCACGAACGCGTCGTGATCGGCCATCAGCCCGGCCACCAGCGGCGCGACGTTTTCCGCCAGCGCATGGGCATAGGCCGCGTCATCGGCCTTGAGCACGGCGGCCACGCCGGCGATCTGCGCAGCGGCCTGGGCCACGCCATCGATGCCTTCGCCCGCGACCAGCGCGACCACGTCGCCAAGCTGGCCCGCTGCCGTCACCGCGCTCAGCGTCGCGTCCTTGATGGCCGCGCCGTCATGCTCGACCCAGAGAAGAACCTTACCCATCACGCGACTCCCAGTTCCTTGAGCTTGGCCACCAGCGCATCGACATCGGCCACCTTGACGCCGGCCGCGCGCACCGGCGGCTCGGCCACTTTCAGCGTCTTGAGGCGCGGCGCCACATCGACACCCAGATCCGCCGGGGTCTTGGTGGCGAGCGGCTTGGACTTGGCCTTCATGATGTTGGGCAGCGAGGCATAGCGCGGCTCGTTGAGGCGCAGGTCGGTGGTCACCACCGCCGGCAGCGCCAGCTTGACCGTTTCCAGGCCACCATCGATCTCGCGCTTGACGATCAGATGATCGCCTTCGACGCTGACTTCATTGGCAAAGGTGCCCTGCGGCCGGCCGAGCAGCGCGGCGACCATCTGGCCAACCTGGTTCGAATCGTCGTCGATCGCCTGCTTGCCGGTGATGATCAGGCCTGGCTGTTCCTCGCCGGCAATCGCCGTCACGATCTTGGCCACCGCCAAGGGCTCGACCTCGTCGTCGCTCTGCACCAGGATCGCGCGGTCCGCGCCCATCGCCAGCGCCGTGCGCAGCGTATCGCTCGCCTTTGCCGGCCCCACCGACACCGCCACGATCTCGCTCACCACGCCCTTTTCCTTCAGGCGAATGGCTTCCTCGACCGCGATCTCGTCGAACGGGTTCATGCTCATCTTCACGTTCGCCAGCTCGACACCCGTGCCATCCGCCTTCACCCGCGGCTTCACGTTGTAGTCGATCACCCGCTTCACGCAGACCAGGGCTTTCATCGATACATCTCCTCGAACTCGCTCAGCATTCCACCACGTTGACCGCCACGACGTTCACCGCCAGGCCGCCTTGCGAGGTTTCCTTGTACTTGTCACGCATGTCTGCGCCGGTTTGGCGCATGGTTTCGATCACCTTGTCAAGACTCACCATGTGCTGGCCATCGCCCAGCATGGCGAGGCGCGAGGCGTCGATCGCCTTGACCGCGCCCATGGCGTTGCGCTCGATGCACGGGATCTGCACCAGACCGCCCACCGGATCGCAGGTCAGGCCAAGATTGTGCTCCATGCCGATTTCGGCGGCGTTTTCGATCTGGGCGTTGTTGCCACCCAGCGCCGCCGTGAGGCCCGCCGCCGCCATCGAACAGGCCACGCCCACTTCGCCCTGGCAGCCCACTTCGGCACCGGAAATGGACGCGTTGCGCTTGTAGAGCGCGCCGATCGCCGCCGCCGTCAGCAGGAACGTGCGCCGCCCGGCGCGATCGCCGCGATAGCAGCGCTCGTAATAGCGTAGAACTGCCGGAATGATCCCGGCCGCGCCATTGGTGGGCGCGGTCACCACGCGGCCACCAGCGGCGTTTTCCTCATTCACCGCCATGGCCCACAGGTTGATCCAGTCGAGCACGGCCAGCGGCTCTGACAGCGACATCTGCTGACGATGCTGCAATTCCTGCGCCAGCGCGGCGGCGCGGCGGCGCACTTTCAGTCCACCAGGCAGGATACCGCCCTGCGCGCAGCCGCGATCGATGCAGGCGGCCATGGTATCGGCCAGCAGATCGAGCCCGGCGTCCACGTCCGACGGGCTGCGCCACGCCAGTTCGTTGGCCAGCATGATCTGGGCAAAGCTGAGGCCGGTGGCCTCGCCAATCTCGATCAGCTGCGCGGCGGAGGCAAAGGGATAGGGCAATTCCGGCACATCGAGCGCGGGCGCGTTGCGGATCACCTCGTCCTCGTCGAGCACGAAGCCGCCGCCCACCGAATAGAACAGCCGCCGCGTCAGCATCTCGCCAGCGTCGTCCCACGCTGCCAGGGCCATGGCATTGCTGTGATAGGGCTGCCGCTCGCGCTGGAGAAAGCGCATGTCCTGCGCCGGGGCAAACGCAACCTCGTGCTGCCCGAGCAGCGCGACGCGGCCCGATTGCTCCACCGCGGCAACGATGCCGGCCACCGCATCAGGATCGACCGTCGCCGGAACTTCGCCAGCCAGGCCCAGGATAATCGCCACGTCGGTGGCGTGGCCCTTGCCGGTCAACGCCAAAGACCCATAGAGATCGACCGATACCCGCGCCGTTCGCGCCAGCAGGCCCGCGGCCTCCAGCGCCTCGGTAAAGCGGCGCGCGGCCACCATCGGCCCGACGGTGTGGGAACTCGATGGCCCGATGCCGATCTTGAACAGGTCAAACGTGCTGACGGTCATGGCCGCTCCGGAATGCCAGACACGATCGCGGAGTGATTCCACCCTTCCAGGGCGCGCAACAAATCGCCACCGGAAAGACCGATCGTTGCTGTGTTGCGCAAGGGATGAACGTGAACCCGTTCTGCGTCAACCAGATCCGCGTCGATCACCACGCGAACCGCGCCATCGGCATCGTTGATCACCGCGAGCGGCGTCACCGCGCCGGGCGTCACGCCCAACAGACGCTCCATGTCTTCCGGCTTGCCAAAGCTGAACTTCTTGGCGCCGACCGCGCCAGCCAGCCCCTTGAGGTCCACCCGCTTGGCATGGTCGACCGTTACCAGCCAGAAACTGCCATCGGCGTTCTTGAGGAACAGGTTCTTGGTATGCGCCCCAGGCAGCGCGGCGTGGATCGCTTCGCTTTCCTCCACGGTGAACACTGCCTCGTGTTCCAGGCTGGACCATGCCACGCCCAGCGCGGCCAGATCGGCATAGAGCCGCGCCTCGCTCACTTGAATACCACGGTGCGGTGGCCATTGAGCATCACGCGGTGCTCGCAATGGGCCTTGACCGCGCGGGTCAGCACGCGGCTTTCGGTTTCCTGGCCCTGGGCGATCAGGTCATCGACGGTATCGGCATGGTCCACCATCGAGACATCCTGTGCGATGATCGGCCCTTCATCCAGATCGGGCGTAACGTAGTGGGCGGTGGCGCCCACCATCTTCACCCCGCGCTCATAGGCACGGTGATAGGGCATCGCGCCCTTGAACGCCGGCAGCGAGGAATGGTGGATGTTGATCACGCGGCCTTCCAGGGCGCGGCAGGTGGTGTCGGACAGCACCTGCATATACCGCGCCAGGATCACCAGATCGACGTTCTGCTGCGCGATCATGTCCAGCAGCTTTGCCTCCTGATCCACCTTGTTTTCCGGCGTGATCGGCAAGTGGTGGAAGGGGATGCCCTCGTGCTCCACCCGGCGCTGCCAGGTGGTATGGTTGGAAACCACGCTGGTCACTTCCATCGGCAGATAGCGCGTGGCGGTTCGATAGAGCAGGTCATTGAGGCAGTGGCCGCCCTTTGACACCATGACCAGCGCACGTACCTTGACCGACAGGTCGAACACCTTCCAATCGATGCCATAGGCACTGCCGACCGAAAGGAACGCGGCGTTGAAGCGGTCCACCGTCATACCTTCGGGCGCGGTGAAGGCCACGCGCATGAAGAAGCGGCCGGTGACGGCATCATCGAACTGCGCGCTTTCAACGATGTTGCAATCCTGCGCCGAGATCGACGTGGCGATCGCGGCCACCAGGCCTTTGCGATCCACACACGAAACAAGCAGGACGAAATCGGGTTTCAAAAGCGCCACGTCAGCTCCCTTTCGCTGGTTGCCTGCATCTGTAGGACGGCTTGCCCGCAACAGGAACGGGGCAGCGCAGACAATAAGCAGATATAATCTGGTAGTTCAGGCATCATGATGGCACAAGAGTGCAGCACGGGGGCGCGAGAGGGCGCGCACCCAAAGGATCATGCCCATGCGCCTGCCCGCCGAATTCGATCTGCACGGCTTGGAAGTGTTTGTCCTGACGGTGGAACTGGGCGGGATGACCGCCTGCGCCCAACAGTTGCGGATCACCCAGTCGGCAGTGTCGCAAACCATCACCCGGCTGGAACAGGGCATCGGCGCGCCACTGTTCGATCGCTCGCTGCGGCCACTGGGCCTGACGCCATCGGGCCGCGCCCTGCACGAGCGCGCGCGCAAGCTGCTGGCCAGCGCGCGCACTGCCTATGACGAGGTGCGCGAAGGCGCGCAGCAGCCGATTGACCAGTTGACCGTGGGCATGAGCGAGAGCCTCGCCAACCTGCTCACCGCGCCGCTGCTGCGCCGGCACGGCATGCGCGTGGGATCATGGCGGGTGCGATCGGGCATTTCGCTGCGCCAGCAGCAGGAATTCCTCGCGCGGCGCTGCGACATGCTGGTGACCGGCAGCAACACCCTGGAAAAACACCCGGGCATCGAACACCACGACGTGATCGATGATCCCTTCGTGATGATCTTTCCGGCCGACCATAGCGGCAGCATCGATCCGGCCGACGTGGCCGAACGCATGCCGTTCGTGCGCTATTCGCTCGATACCGGCATGGGCCAGCGCATCGAAAGCCAGCTGACCCGCATGAAGCTGCGCCTGCCCAATGTGATCGAGGTGGAGATCATCCACCAGCAATTGACCACGGTGGGCATGGGCATCGGCTGGAGCATAACCTCGCTGCTGTGCCTCGCGGCCCTGCCCCAGCTGATGCCGCAGCTGCGCGTCGAACCCCTGCCGCGCGGCCGCTTTGCCCGCCGCATCCAGGTGGTAGCACGCATGGGCGAGTTGGGCGACCTGCCCGGCCAGACGGCCGCCCTGGCGCGCGAGACCCTGCTGGATCAGGTGCTGCCGCCACTGATGACCAATCTGCCCTGGGCCGGGCCACTGCTGGGGTGATGCCGCCGGCAGCGGAATCGCCGCAAGCCCGAAAAGTGCGCTTTTCCGCCAATTTTTGCTGGAACTTTTACATTAACTAACGATTATGGTGCTGTCGCGAAGGTGCGCGTGGGGCACGCCTGACCGGGTGTTTTGGGGAACTCCGGCAGTAAACATGACTAACAACGAACTTTCACGGCAGGTTGCCGGCATCTCGCAACTCTCGCTGGCAGCTGCGCTCGACCAGAGTGTGGATTGCGTCAAGGTGATCGGGCTGGATGGCACGGTGGCTTACGTCAATCCGAACGGTTTGTGCGCGATGGAGATCGATGCGCCGTCCGACGTGCTGGGCAAGCAATGGGAAACGCTATGGCCCGAAGCGGGCCGGCCGCATATCGCCAGCGGCTTTGCCACGGCCCAGGCCGGCGGTGTATCGCGGTTTCGTGCCCATTGCCCCACGGCCAAGGGCAACAGCCGCTGGTGGGACGTGAGTGTTTCGGCGCTGCGCGACGATACCGGCAAGCTGATCAGCTATCTGGCCGTGTCGCGCGACGTGACTGATGCCGAACTCTCCCGCCAGGTGCTGGAAACCGCCACGCGCGAGTTGCACCATCGGCTCCGCAACACCTATACGATGATTTCCAGCCTGATCCGCGGCTTTGCCCGTGGCGACGCGCACAACGATGCCTTTGCCGGGCAGATGGCCGAACGCCTGATCGCGATGGGCCGCGCCCAGGCCCTGTTCACCAGCCTGGAAGTGCCGTGCAGCCTGGTCGAACTGATCGATGCGCTGGTCCTGCCCTTTGGCAGTGCGTTCTGCCCGGTGGCGACCGACCAAGTGCGCGACATGCCGATTGCGCGCGCCCTGGCTGACACGATCGCCCTGGTCGTGGGTGAACTCGCGGTCAATTCCTCGAAGCATGGCGCGATCGCGCATGGCGGCGCGATCACGCTGTCGAGCGAGGATCAGGACGGCGACATCGTGATCACCTGGCACGAGATTTCGAACCGCCCCGTGCAGGCAACCTCGCGCGATGGCGGCCAGGGGCTGAACCTCATCAACCGCATCGTGCGGCTGCGCGAGGGCGCGATCGA
Source organism: Novosphingobium sp. AAP1 (assembly GCF_001295765.1). Lineage (NCBI taxonomy): Bacteria > Pseudomonadati > Pseudomonadota > Alphaproteobacteria > Sphingomonadales > Sphingomonadaceae > Novosphingobium > Novosphingobium sp. AAP1. Next base: position 16,386 of record NZ_LJHO01000001.1, read on the forward strand.
TCTGGATTGGCAGCCCGATGGCCTGACCGCGCGCCTGCGCTTCAAGGGCGGTGCGGCGGCCTAATTTTCAGGCCAATTCTGCTTAGCCGCGTTCCGCCGCCTTGAGTGCGTGCCACAGCCACGGGGCAAAGCTGCGCCACACGAACACGCGGAACACGGTTGCGCTTTCGCGCCACACGATCACTTCCACCGTTTCGAAAACGGTGCGCGTGGCGCGGCCCACGGCAAACCGGTCGAGATCAAGCGGACATCCCGATGACAGGACGGTGGCCGACCCTGCCCCCTCCACCCGGATAACCACGCCGCGCGCGGAAATGTCCACCACGCTCACCGGTTGCCCGGCGCCATCGGGCAGCGCGGTGCCGGCAGGCAGATCGGCCAGCCATTCGTCTGGCCCGAGGCAGGCGATGCCATCCAGCGTCTCGCCAATGCGCGCCGGTACAGCGCGGCCGATCACGCCTGAAAGCGCCTGCGCCGTGCGGGCGCGCAGCGACCAGCGGCTGGCCGGCGCTTCCAGCGTCAGCGCCACGCCCGAGGCGGTAACTGCCTGGGCCTCCAGCGCCAGATCGGTGCCGGCCACGGCCAGGGCGGGGATCGCAAGGACATCAGACATCGAGGCGGCTCCCTTGCGGATCATAGAACACGGTGCTGGCGCTCACCCGCGCGCGGATCGTGCGGCCCGGCATCGGCACATGGATCACCTGGCCATCGCGCGCGCGGCCGTCGGCAATCACCGCCATGGCGATGGAGCGGCCCAGCGTGGCGCTGTGATAGGACGAGGTGACGTGGCCGAGCATGGTCATCGGCACCGGCTGATCGGGATCGGCGACGATCTGCGCGCCTTCTTCCAGCACTTCCTGCGGGTCTTCGGTCAGCAGGCCGACCAGTTGCTTGCGCCCCGGCGCGCTCATGTCGGGCCGGGCGAGCGAGCGCTTGCCGACGAAATCGGGCTTCTTGGTGCCTACTGCCCAGGCCATGCCGGCGTCATCCGGGGTTAGCGTGCCGTCGGTATCCTGCCCGACGATGACATAGCCCTTTTCGGCGCGGAGCACGTGCATCGTCTCGGTGCCATAGGGGGTGATGCCGTGGGCCTGGCCAGAGGCGTGGATCGCCTCCCACACCATGCGCCCATGCTCGGCCGGCACATTGACTTCATAGCCAAGCTCGCCGGTAAAGCTCACGCGGAACAGGCGCGTCGGCACGCCGCAGATACTGCCCTCGCGAATGGCCATATGCGGAAAGGCGCCGGGCGCCAGATCGATGCCTTCGACCAGCGGCGCGATCACGGTGCGGGCGAGCGGGCCCTGCACCGCGATCACCGCCCAATGCTCGGTCGTGCTGGTCAGCCAGACGTCGAGATCGCTCCATTCGGTCTGGAGATAGTCTTCCATCATCGCCAGCACGCGCGCCGCGCCGCCGGTGGTGGTGGTCAGGTGGAAACGATCGGGCGCCAGGCGTGCCGAAACGCCATCGTCGGTGATGAAGCCATCCTCGCGCAGCAGCAGCCCATAGCGGCAGCGGCCGGGTGCCAGCGCCTTCCACGGGTTGGTATACATGCGGTTGAGGAACTCGGCGGCATCGGGCCCGACCACCTCGATCTTGCCCAGGGTCGATGCATCGAACATGCCCACCTGCTGGCGCACCGCCACGCACTCGCGCGCGACGGCGGCGTGCATGTCTTCTCCGCCTTGGGGGAAATAGCGCGCACGGCGCCATTGCGCCACGTTCTCGAACACGGCCCCGCGCGCATCGGCCCAACCATCGATCACCGTCTTGCGGATCGGCTGGAACAGCGCATCCTTGTGATGCCCCATCAGCGCGCCGAACGTCTGCGGCGTATAGGGCGGGCGGAACGTGGTGAGGCCGATATCGGTCACCGGCTTGGACAGGCTGCCCGAGGCAATCTGCAAGCCGTTGAGGTTGCTGGTCTTGCCCTGGTCGGTGGCCATGCCGTTGGTAGTATAGCGCTTGATATGCTCGATCGAGCGCATGCCCTCGCGCACCGCCAGATCGATATCGCGCGCCTTCACGTCGTTCTGGAAATCGACGAAAGCCTTGGTCTGCCAGATCGGCTTGGGGCCAGGCAGCGTGCCCAGCGCCAAGCCCGCACCCATATCCCAAGCGCCTGCCCCGGCACCCACGGCGCGGCAGTTTTCCTGCGCCACGTCGGGCAGATAGGCGCCCCAGGCATCGTCCCAGCGCAAGCTGCCCTTGGCGTGGCTCCACAAATGCACGGTCGGCGTCCAGCCACCGGCCATCAGCAGCGCATCGACCGCCAGTTGCTGGCCCTGCCCGGTGCCACCGGCGGCAAAGGTAATGCCGCTAACCCCATGGCGGCCCGCTACCTGCGTGACGGCATGGCCAAGATGCACGGCAATCCCCGCGCCGCGCACGGCAGCAACCAGATCGGCCGCCACTTCGCCCCGCAAGTCGATCACCGCCACCACGTTGACGCCAGCCGCCTTGAGCGCCAGCGCATCGCGCCAGCCGCTGTCGTGCACCGCCATCACGGCCACGGCGCGGCCCACCGCCACGCCGTAGCGCACCGCCAGCGTGCGCCCGGCGCTCGACAGCATCACCCCCGGCACGTCGTTGCCATCGAACACCAGCGGGCGCTCGATCGCACCCTGGGCCAGGATGACCTCGCCGGCGCGGATGCGCCACAGCCGCTCGCGCGCGCCGCTCGCCTGCGCCGGGGCCAGATGATCGGTCAGCTGCTCGACCGCGCCCACGAAGTTCTGGTGGTAATAGCCGAACGCGGTGGTGCGGGTCAGCACCGTCACGTTGCCGAGCCGGCGCAGCGCCATGGCCTTGTCGGCCACTTCGCCCCACAGCGCCTGGTCCGACAGGGCACCGCCGCCCAGTTCGTCCTGCTCGTCGATCAGGATCACCCGGCCGCCGTCGGCCGCCGCCGCCAGCGCGGCATCGATCCCGGCCAGGCCGCCGCCCACCACCAACACTTCGCAATGGGCATAAGTGGCGTCGTAATGATCGGGATCGCGCTCCGTCGGGCTGGCGCCCAGCCCGGCCATGCGCCGGATCGCCGGCTCATAGAGCTTTTCCCAGGCCGAACGCGGCCACATGAATGTCTTGTTGTAGAAACCGGCCGGAAAGAACGCACCAAGGCGATCGTTGACCGCGCCCAGGTCGAACTTGAGCGAGGGATAGCGGTTCTGGCTTTGCGCGGTAAGGCCCTGATACAGCGGCACCGATGGCGCGCGCAGATTGGGCGTGCGCCGGCCCCAACCCGGCCCGGCCCCACCGCGGTCCACTGTCACCAAGGCATTGGGCTCTTCCGTCCCCATGCCCAGAATGCCGCGCGGGCGGTGATACTTGAACGAGCGGCCGAACAGCATCTGCCCCGATGCCACCAGCGCCGAAGCCAGGCTGTCGCCGGCAAAGCCGCGATGGGCGCGCCCGTCAAAGGTGAAATCCAGCGGCGCGGCGCGGTTGACGCGGCCGCCGGCAGGAAGACGATAGCCGCTCATTTACGCGGTTCCCCGGCCTTGTAGGTCTGTTCGAAACGATCGCTCACGGTATCGCGCACGGCATTGAAGAAACGCCCGCAACCGTGGGTATGCCGCCAGCGTTCATGGTGCCACCCGCGCGGGTTGCGGCGGATGTAGAGATAGTGCTCCCATTCCTCGTCGCTCAGCGTTGCGGGATCGAGCGGGCGTGCGATATGCGCCTCGCCACCATAGACGAATTCCACCTCGGGGCGGTCTTCTTCGCAATAGGGGCAATGAATCAACAGCATGGCTTGGTTCCCTGCGCCTTGCTCAGTGGGCCACGGCGGCTGCGGCCGCCTCGTCGATCATCCGCCCGTTGCGGAACCGATCGAGCGTGAACGGCGCGTTGATCGCGTGCGGGGCATCGTGGGCGATGGTGTGCGCCAACAGATCCGCCGCGCCCGGCGTCGCCTTGAACCCGCCGGTGCCCCAGCCACAGTTGACATAGAGGCCCTGAACCGGAGTCTTGCCCAGGATCGGCGAGCGATCGGGCGTCACGTCGACGATCCCGCCCCAGGTGCGCAGCATGCGCATGCGGGTAAAGATCGGGAAGATTTCGCAGATCGCCGCCAGAGTATGCTCGATAATGTGGAACGCGCCGCGCTGCGAATACGAGGTATATTGGTCGGTCCCCGCGCCGATCACCAGTTCGCCCTTGTCGGACTGGCTGATATAGGCATGCACCGTGTTGGACATGACCACGCAGGGGAAGATCGGCTTGACCGGCTCTGACACCAGGGCCTGCAGCGGATAGCTTTCCAGCGGGAATTGCAGGCCGGCCATGTTCATGACGACCGAGGTATTGCCGGCCGCCGATACGCCGATCTTCTTCGCGCCGATGAAGCCGCGCTCGGTCTCCACCCCCAGCACCGCGCCATCGGGCCCGCGCCGGATGCCGGTGACGGCGCAGTTCTGGATGATATCGACGCCGAGCGCCGTCGCTTTGCGGGCATAGCCCCAGGCAACGCTATCGTGCCGCGCGGTGCCGCCGCGCCGCTGCAACGCCCCGCCCAGCACCGGGTGGCGCGCATTGGGCGAGATATCGAGCGGCGGGCAATAGGCCTGGCATTCTTCCGGGCTCAACCATTCGTTGTCCACGCCGTTCAGGCGGTTGGCATGGATGTGGCGCTTGAAGCTCTGGATGTCGTGCACGTTGTGCGCGAGCATCAGCACGCCGCGCTTCGAATACATCACGTTGTAGTTGAGCTCCTGGCTCAACCCGTCCCACAGCTTGACCGCATGGTCATAGAGGTGGGCGCTTTCATCGTAGAGGTAGTTCGAGCGGATGATCGTGGTGTTGCGCCCGGTGTTGCCACCGCCCAGCCAGCCTTTTTCGATCACCGCAACATTGGTGATCCCATACTTGGCCGCCAGGTAATAGGCCGCGCCCAGGCCATGCCCGCCCGCGCCCACGATGATCACGTCATAGGCCGCCTTGGGTGCCTTGTCGGGCCATTGTTCCGGCCACGACTGGTGCCCCGAAAAAGCCTGCGCGATGAGATTGAGCCCGGAAAAGCGCATCATCTTATGGCTGTCCTGCCGCTTCCAGCGCGGCCTTGGCGCGCTCGACGTAGAAGGTCTTGAAGGCATCGACGAGGTTTTCCTCGAGCGCGTAGGGCCCGGGGCGATAGCCATCGGTGACGATGCCGGCGTGGTTCATTTCCGCCAGGTGGCGGTCCTGGCGGTTGGTCGCCTTCCACACGTGGGTCAGGTTCTCCACGGTGTAGTCTTCGCCTTCCACCGCATCTTCGTGCACCAGCCACGAGGTGCGCAGGATCGAACGATCCGGCCCCTGCGGCATCACGCTGAACGTCACCACGTGATCGCAGCAGAAGTGGTGCCAGGAATTGGGCTGGGTCCATACCGAAACGCTGGTCGGTTCGGCGTGCTCAACCGGCCAGATCAGCTTCCTGGAAGCCGGCTGCCCGTCCATGGTCTGCGACAGCGCCCCGTGCGCCAGGCTGAGGCGACCCACGCGATGCCAGCCGCCATCGGGAAATTCGACCAGGTCGCGCCACACGCCCATGGCTTTCCAGCGCTCCACCTGGGCAGTGATATCGTCTTCATCAGCCGCGTCGCCGTCTTCCGGGTTGCCCCGGCCAAAGCCCGATCCACTCAGCGAATTGAGCAGTTCGGGGTGGTTGGCCTCGCAGTGATAGCACTCGCGGTTGTTTTCCATGACTAGCTTCCAGTTGGCCGTGTCATGCAGGTCTTCGACCGCGGCCACCTTGAGCTTGTCCATGTTGTAGATGCCGATGGCGGCCGCGATGTCCTGCTTGGCCGGTTCGATCGGCGGCGGATTGTCCGCCAGGCAGATGAACAGCAGGCCGCCGCAGTTTTCCAGCGCCACCTGGCGCAGGTTGTGTGCGCCCTTGTCAAAATCGTCGGGCATGCCGCGCGCGGCGATCAGCTTGCCATCCAGGCCGAATGTCCAGAAGTGATAAGGGCACATGATGCGCGGCATCGTACCGGCCTGAACCTGGCAAATGCGCGATCCGCGATGGGTGCAGGTGTTATAGAACGCGCGCACCTCGCCATCGCGGCCGCGCACGATGAACACCGAGTTGTTGGCCATTTCAAAGACGTAGAAATCGCCAGGGTTCTTCACGTGGGCCACGGTACAGGCATAGAGCCACACCGACTTGAGCATCACCTCGGTATCGAAGCGAAAGGCTTCCTCGCTGGTGTAAAGCGCCTGCGGCAAGGTGTAGCCGGGGCGATCCTGGTTCAGCAGTTCGGCAATCGAAGCGAAATTGCGCATGGGAACTAGCTCCGCAATGCAAGGTTTTCGGGGTCGAAGGGCGAGTCTGGGATCACCACGGCCTTGTGCATCGTTCCGAGAATGGAAATCTCGAGTTCGGTGCCAAGGTTTGCGTGTTCGGGTGCGATCATCGCAAGCGCCAGCGACTTGGCCGTGCGCCAACCATAGCCGCCCGACGTGGCGCGGCCAACCAGTTGTCCATCGCGATAGATCGCTTCGGAGCCGCGGGCATCGGCATCGGTGACGCCCAGCACCTCCAGGGTAACCAGAGTAGAAGAAAGACCGGCTTCCTTCTTCGCCAGCAGCCCGTCACGGCCAACGAAGTCCGGCTTCTTCATGGATATGAAGCGTTCAAGCCCACTTTCCAGCGCGTTGTATTCCACGGAAAGTTCGCGCGGGATCAGCTTGTAGCTCTTTTCCAGCGCCATCGACGTCATCGCCCGGATGCCAAAGGGCTTGATGTCGAATTCGGCGCCGGCTTCCATCAGCTTGTCGAAGATGTAGTTCTGCATCTCGATCGGGTGGTGGAACTCCCAACCCAGCTCGCCGATGAAATTCACGCGCAGCGCATCGCACGGCGCCGCGCCGATCGAGATGCGCTTGCCCGTCAGCCACGGGAACGCCTCGTTCGACAGATCGGTGCGGGTCACCTTGGCCAGCACGTCGCGGGCACGCGGCCCGGCCAGAACCAGCACGCCCATTGCCGTGGTCAGTCGCTCGAACTTGACCGAACCGTCGGCGGGCAGCGCCTTGATCAGATAGTCATGATCGTGCTGCTCCAGCGCGCCGGCCGAGACCAGGTAATAGCTTTGCGGCCCGCGCTTATAGACGGTGAACTCGCTGCGCACGCCGCCAGCCGGTGTCAGCAGATACGACAGCGATACGCGGCCGATCTTCTTGGGCACCGCGTTGGACAACAGCTTGCCCAGCCATTCTTCCGCACCAGGGCCGGAAATCAGGCACTTGGCAAACGCGCTCATGTCCTGAATGCCAACCTTTTCCGTCACATGGCGGCATTCATTGCCAACATGCTCGAAGTAGTTAGAGCGGCGGAACGACCACTTTTCGCGGATCGGCGCGCCCGGCACATCGGGATGGTTGTGGTTGAGGAGGGTTTCGGGCCGATCGAGATCGGCGTCGCTCAGTTCATAGCCTTCGGGCGCGAACCAGTTGGGGCGCTCCCAGCCGAATACGCTGCCGAACACCGCGCCCAGCTTCTTCATGCGGTCATAGCACGGCGTCTGGCGCAGCGGGCGGGCAGCCTCGCGCTCTTCATCGGGATAGTGAACGGTGAACACCTTGGCATAGGCTTCCTCATTCTTTTCGATGAGATAGCCTTCGTCGGCATAGGTGCCGAAGCGGCGCGGATCGACCCCCATCATGTCGATGGTGGGTTCGCCGTCCACAATCCAGTGGGCCAGCTGCCAACCCGCGCCGCCGGCTGCCGTGATGCCGAAGCTGTGACCTTCATTGAGCCAGAAGTTCTTCAGCCCCGGCGCAGGACCGACGATGGGCGACCCGTCGGGCGTGTAGGCAATGGCGCCGTTGTAAACCTTCTTGATCCCCAGCTCACCAAAGGCGGGCACGCGCTCGATCGCCGAGAGGATATAGGGCTCCAGGCGTTCGAGAGCATCGGGAAACAGTTCATATTCGCTGTTGGCGGCCGGCCCCTTCACATAGCAGGCCGGTGCGCCGACTTCATACGGGCCAAGCAGCAGGCCGCCGGCTTCCTCGCGCATGTACCAGCTCGAGTCGCTTTCGCGCAGCACGCCCATTTCGGGCAGGCCCTTGGCGCGGCGCTCCATGATCGCGGGGTGCTGTTCGGTGACGATGTACTGATGCTCGACCGGGATCACCGGCACATCCAGGCCGACCATCGCGCCCGTCTGGCGGGCAAAGCTGCCGGTGGCCGAAACCACATGCTCGCAGGTGATCTCGCCCTGGTCGGTGGCCACCACCCATTCGCCGTTGGCCTTCTGGGTGATGCCCGTGACCGTGGTATTGCGCATGATCGTGGCGCCCCGCTGGCGCGCCCCCTTGGCCAGGGCCTGGGTCAAGTCGGCCGGCTGGATATAGCCATCGGCGGGATGCTGGATCGCGCCGAGCACCCCGTCCATCTGTGCCAGTGGCCAGATTTCATGCACTTGCTCAGGGGTGAGAAAGTTTACGTCCACCCCGATGGTCTTGGCCACGCCCGCATAATAGCGGTATTCGTCCATGCGATCGGGGCTGTTGGCGAGGCGAATGTTCGACACGCGCGAGAAGCCGACGTTGAGGTCGGTTTCCGCTTCCAGGCTGGGATAGAGATCAACCGAATACTGGTGCAGCTTGCCGACCGAGTAGGACAGGTTGAACAGCGGCAGCAGGCCGGCGGCATGCCAGGTAGAGCCCGAGGTCAGTTCCTTGCGCTCGATCAGCACGACATCGGACCAGCCCATCTTGGCCAGGTGATACAACGTGCTGACGCCGACGACGCCGCCACCAATCACCACAACGCGCGCACTAGTCTTCATGTCATGCCTCGGCTTTGCTTGGCTGCCTATTTGCAGAAGGGCTATTCCAGCGCGGGAACCGGCGCAATCACGGTGCCACACCATTTTGGAAACTAATGCGAGGGATTAGAAATAATGCTTGCCCCAAGGTCGGGGTGCGCGGCGTTTCGAGTCCCGCCACCGCGCCATTTCGAACCCGCGCACCCGGCCCTGCCGCCACGGCGCCCGGCACGGTAGGGCATTAGGCAAGTTAATGAGAGTAGTAAGTAGGTGTTATTACCAAGCAAAACTGGTGCAGTTAATTTTATATCCTAAAATCATATACTTGATCTTTATGATACCGTAATCCCACAAGGCCGGAAGAAAGCTTTTCCACTGTTGCTGAAGGCTTGCTGCGCCTGCGTTCCTGATGCACGATCCCGGTGCAGGTATTGTGCCCCCGAACGAGGGGCCGGCTTGGAGGGAAGCTGTCATGCGTCACCTGGTATTCTCGGGCACTGTCCTGAATCAAAAATCTGTTCTCCAACACTTTGGTGCGCGTGCGCGCCATGGCCGATCGGGCATCCGCATCATGGCGCTGGCCGCCACGGCGCTGATCCCCGGCCTGGCCCAGGCCCAGGCGCCCGCCCCGGCCCCGGCCGAAACCGCCGCCGCCCCACAGACCGACAACGGCACGGGCGACATCGTGGTGACGGCACAGCGCCGCGAGCAGAAGCTCAACGACGTGGGCATCGCCGTCTCGGTCATTTCCGCCAAGGACTTGCGCGCGCTCAACATTAACAACGCCACCGATATCGTGCGCGCGATCCCCAACCTGAAATACAACGCCTATGGCTCGAGCCAGGTGGTGTTCAACATTCGCGGCGTGTCGCAGAACGACTATGGCGACCAGCAGGAACCGCCGGTTGCCGTCTATCAGGACGACAGCTACGCGGCCTCGATCACCACGGCCGGCTTCCCGATCTTTGACCTGGCCCGCACCGAGGCGCTGCGCGGGCCGCAGGGCACCCTGTTTGGCCGCAATGCCACCGGCGGCGCGGTGCAGTTCATTTCCAACCAGCCCAGCCACGAGTTCGGCGGCTATCTCTCTGCCACCACCGGCAGCTTCAACCAGTCGATCTTCGAAGGCGCGGTCACCGGCGGGCTGACCCAGACGCTCTCGGCCCGTGTTTCGGGCGTGTATGATCGCGATTCCGGCTATATCAAGAACCTGCTGCCCGGCGGGGCCAATCTGGGCGCCAACAACCATTGGGCCACGCGCGGCATCCTGCAGTGGGATCCCACCAGCGATTTCCGCGCCCGCCTGACGGTGCGCTATACCCAGGCAGATCACGAGCGCCAGGCTGGCGTCTATACCCTGACCCCGGCTTGCCCCAATGCCCAGTTCCAGGGCGAATTCCTGGCGGCCAACCAGGTTTGCGACTATTGGAACAACTATGGCGGCACGTCGTACAACGGCGGCGTGCCCGGCTCGGTCGCCAATGGCTATGCCAACCCGGCGATCACCGCCACCCAGGGCGGCAACCCGTGGCAGACCTATAGCGCGGGCGAAAACTATGTGAACCGCAAGCAGTTTGCCGCCACGCTGCGCCTGGAAGCCAAGCTTGGCGCGTTCGACGTCACGTCGATCACCGATTACCAGAACCTCGCCAAGTTCTATATCGAAAGCGATGATGGCGTGCCCGGCCTGCCCTATGTGGAAGGGGCCGCACTGCCGCCCTTCACCACTGGCCCCTGCGCCAGCGCGCCCAGCGTCACCTGCTATGCCTCGGGCACGATCTTCTATCAGCGCGCCCGCACCCAGCAGATCACGCAGGAACTGCGCGCCGCCACCCATTTCGGCAACAACTACCTGACCATGGGCGCGTTCGGCATGCTGCTGACCGGCAACTATGGCGCCAAGTATGCCACGCCGTTCGACCAGTACGATCCCACCGTGCAGTTCTACCAGCGCACCAAGTCCTTCGCGGTCTTTGCGCAGGACGAATACAAGTTCGACGATCACTGGAAGCTGATCCTGGGCGCCCGCTACTGGCGCGACAGCAAGCTGGCCTGGTACCGCGCGGCAGAGGCAATTTCGGGCCTCACCGTCAACTGGGGCCCCAGCGGTATCAACTTCTTCGATCCCACCGGCGCAGCCCAAGCCAGCGGCATCACGGTCACGCCAGCGGCCGCCTCACCCACCTATGACGGCGTCACTGCCCGCGCCGAGCTGGATTACAAGCCCGGCCCCGATACCCTGCTCTATGCCAGCTACAACCGCGGCTCCAAGTCGGGCGGGTTCACGTTCTCCACCGGCACGCCGTTCCCCGGTCAGGCCCTGATCGATACGCTCAACAACATTCCCTACCGGCCCGAGACGCTCAACGACTATGAAGTGGGCCTCAAGACCAAGATCGGCCGCAATATCCAGTTCAACCTTGCGGCATTCTACTATGATTACAAGAACTACCAGGCCTATGTTCAGGTCGGTTATACGCAACTGGTGCGCAACCTGCCTGCCACCATCAAGGGCGTGGAAGCCGAACTGACCGCCCACCCGATCGAAGGGTTCACGCTCCAGGCTTCGGCCGCGGTGCAAGACAGCAAGGTCAAGAACGTGCTGCTGCCTGATGGCGTGACAGTCGTGAACCACGATCTGCCCCAAGCGCCGGGCTTTTCCGGCAACGCCCTGATCCGCTATGAATTCGGCATGGGCGGCGCGCGCGTCTCGCTGCAGGGTGACGCGCTCTACACCGGCAAGTTCTGCTTCTCGGTGCTCTGCGCGCCAGACGAGCGCGAAGGCGCCTATCACGTGGAAAATGCCCGCATCGGCGTGATCCCGGCGGGCGGCAAGCTGGAACTGGCGTTCTTCGTCAACAACCTGTTCAACCGGGTCTATCGCTCCTACGCCTTCGACGGCTCGCTCTATTGGGGCGATGCGCTGAGCGTCTATGGCAAGCCGCGCACCTGGGGCCTGACCGCCCGCATCAACTTCGGCAACTGACCCATGCCCGGGCCGAACCTGTGACGGGTTCGGCCCGGGTTTCGACAAGACATGATGACGGCCATGGCGCATCCGGGCCACGTGGGGCGGCGAGGCGATTGCAGCTGTGGATAGACTGTGATCTATCTTGCCAAGTTCCCTGCCCCACCGGAAAGTGAGGCCCATGAAGACCCTGCGCCAGGCTGTCCTGATCCTGCTTGCCTCTGCCGCCATGGGCGGCGGCACCCTGATGCTCAACGCCTGCACCAGCGCCCGGGCTGATACGCCAAATACGGAGGCTGATCGCGCGGCGGCGCCCACTGCCGGCGCCGAATGGCCGCTGACCGGGGGTGACACGGCGGGCACCTGGTATTCCGCGCTTACCGATATCAACGAAACCAACGCCGCCACGCTGGGCTATGCCTGGTCTTACGACATGGGCACCGAACGCGGGCAGGAGGCCACGCCGCTGGTGGTGGGCGGGGTGATGTACACCTCTGGCATCTGGGGCAATGTCTATGCCCTCGACGCCGCCACCGGCGTACTGCTCTGGCAATATGATCCCGAAGTGGATGGGCAGTGGGGCCGCAATGCCTGCTGCGACGTGGTCAACCGGGGCATCGCCTATCGCGATGGCACGGTGTTCGTTGCGTCGGAAGACGGGCGGCTGCACGCGATCGATGCCAAGACTGGCAAGGCCCGCTGGATTGCCGATACCATCATCAACCACAAGCAGCCCTATGCCTCTACCGGCGCGGTGATCCTGACCAAGGATGCCGTGGTGATCGGCAATGCCGGGGCCGATATCGGCGATGGCGACCTGCGCGGCTATATCTCGGCCTGGGATATCAAGACCGGTGCGTTCAAATGGCGCTTCTTCACCGTGCCGCCCGCACCCGGGCAGCCGTTCGAGCATCCCGAACTGGCCATGGCGGCCAAATCGTGGGGGCCCAACCGCGATGGCCGCACCCAGAACGGCGGCACGGTGTGGGACGGGCTGTCCTACGATCCGGAAACCGACCAGATCGTGTTCGGCACCGGCAACGCCTCGCCCTATCTGCGTTCGGCCGACGGGGTGCGGCATGATGACCTGTTCAACGCCTCGATCATTGCGGTCAGCGCGCAAAATGGGCGGATGAACTGGTACTACCAGACGACGCCGGGTGACGAATGGGACTATGATGCGGTCCAGAAGTTCGTCTTTGCCAACCTGACCATCGCTGGCCAGCCCCGCCGCGTGGTGATGCAGGCCTGCAAGAACGGCTTTTTCTACACGCTGGACCTGAAAACGGGCAAACTTCTGTCAGCTGATCCGTTCACCTATGTGAACTGGGCCAAGGGCGTGGACCTTGCCACCGGCCGGCCGCTGGTTACCGAGCATGCCGACTATTCGAAAAGCCCGAAGAACGTCTATCCTTCGTGGGCCGGCGGGCACACCTGGAACCCGATGTCGTTCAGCCCGCAGACCGGCCTGGTCTATATCCCCGCGATCGATGCCGGCAACGTGCTGCTCAACATGAAGGCCAACGGCGGCTCCCTCACCCATCTCGAAGGCTTCTTCTCGTCGGACGGGATCTTCCCCGACGATCTCTATGATCCCGCCGCGCTCAAGCGCGTGTTCGGGCCGTTGCCCGCCAAAGACGATCTGCAGAAAGAGCGCCCTGGCGTGAAACTGGTGCGCGAGGTGCTGCGCGCATGGGATCCGGTGGCCAGGAAAGTGGTGTGGGAACGCGTTACCTCGCAAGGGGTGCGCGGCTATGACGGCGGGGTGCTGAGCACGGCGGGCAACCTGGTGTTCCAGGGGCGCGGCGATGGCAGCTTGTGGATCTACAACGCGCGCACCGGCGCGCCGATCAAGACCATCCAGACCGGCAGCCACATCATGGCCGCGCCGATGACCTACAAGATAGGCGGCGTGCAATATGTGGCGGTCCAGGCCGGCTATGGCGGATCGGGCATCACGTTCCCGATCCCGCCATCGAGCGCGGCCTATGCCAACCGCAACGCCAACCGCATCCTGGTGTTCAAGCTGGGCGGTGGCGCGGTGCCGATGCCCGACAAGCGCGAGGTTCCGCCCTACCTGCCGCCGCCGCCGGGCAAGGCCAGCCCGGCGCTGATCGCCCGGGGCGAGGACAAGTTCACCGAGAACTGTTCGCGCTGCCACGTGCTGGGCACGCCCGGTGTCACGCCCGATCTATCGCGCCTGCCGCCCGAAGTGCATGCCAGCTTCAACGATATCGTGCTGAAAGGCGCGCTGGCACCGATGGGCATGGCCCGGTTCGATGATGTGGTGACAAAGGCCGATGTCGAGGCCATCCATGCCTATCTGATCGACCAGCAGCGCCAGGGTTACCAGGCGCAACAGTCTGCCAAGAAAGCGAGCCACTGATCATGTCTGCATCTCCCCCCGGCGAAGCGCTGGCCCATTCGTTGAAGCCGCGCCATGTCGCCATGATTTCAATCGGGGGCATCATCGGCGCGGGGATCTTCGTGGGATCGAGCGCGGCGATCCACATTGCTGGGCCGGCCGTGCTGCTGACCTATGCGCTATGTGGCATGCTGGTCTTCGTGATCATGCGCATGCTGGGCGAGATGGCCATGGCGCGCCCGGGCGTAGGCTCGTTCACCGGCTATGCCGCGCTGGGCCTCGGCCCCTGGGCCGGGTTCACCACGGCCTGGCTCTATTACTATTTCTGGGTGATCACCATCGCGGTGGAGGCAATCGCCGGCGCCAACATGCTGATGCCGTTCATTCCCCTGCCGATGTGGGCGCTGGCCGCGCTGCTGATCGCCGCGATGACGCTGGTGAACCTGTTCTCGGTCAAGACCTATGGCGAGTTCGAGTTCTGGTTCGCCTCGCTCAAGGTGATCACGATCATCGGCTTCATGGCGCTGGGATTGGCTTACATCTTTGGCTTCGGGCCGGGCCTGGCGCGGCTGACGGCTGGTTTTGCCAGCCATGGCGGCGCGTTTCCCATGGGGCTGGGCGCGGCGTTCACCGCCATTCCGGTGGTGATCTTTTCGATGATGGGTTCGGAAGTGGCGACCATCGCTGCCGTGGAAACCGAAGACCCGGCGCGCAACATCGTGCGCGCGGCGCGCACCGTCACCTTGCGCATCATGTTCTTCTACATCGGCTCGATCGCGGTGATTCTGGCGATCCTGCCATGGGATAGCGTGATTTCGGGCAAGTCACCGTTCGTGGCGGCACTGTCGATCATCAAGGTGCCCGGCGCGGAAGCGGTGATCGGTGCGGTGATCTTTACCGCGATCGTCTCGTGCCTCAATTCGGCGATCTACGTAACCTCGCGCATGCTGTTTGAAATGGCGCAGCGCGGCGATGCCCCGGCAGCGTTCGGCCGCGTTTCGCCGCGGCGTGTGCCGGCGCTGGGCATCATCGTTTCGGGCGTGGCCGGCTTTGCCGTGGTGCTGTCTTCGGTATTTTCGCCCGATGCGCTGTTCACCTTCCTGCTGCAATCGTCGGGCGCGACGATCCTGTGCGTCTATCTGCTGATTTCCCTGGGCCAGATCGCCCTGCGCCGCCGGCTTGATGCGGCCGGTGAGCAGTTGACGGTCAAGGTCTGGGCGTTTCCCGTGATTTCGTGGACGGCGGTGGGCGGGATCATCGCCGTGCTGGTGATGATGGCGATGATGCCCGATCAACGCCTGCAGGTGGCGCTGAGCCTGGCGGTCTTTGCCGCCTGTGTCAGCGCCCATTTCCTGCGGCGGCAGCGCGCCCGCAACGCCCAGGTCGCCTGATCGCGAGACCCATCGTGGCCGATCGCAACCAGGGCGATATCCCGTTCGCGATCGGCCAACGACATGCTGGGATCGACCAGCGTCTTTGCTTTCAACCGCAACCATCCGCTATCGCGCGAAGGTGGTTGCCATTGCTGTGGCAGCCCTTCCCCCCCGCTGCCGCGCCCGGCGCCCCCCTCAATACGGGCGCGGCAGCCACTTTGTAACGGACTTGCCGATGAACCGCCGCCACATCCTCAAGGCCGGCGCCGCCAGCGCCGGGCTGGCCGCCCTGTCGAGCCTGGGCACTGCCCGCGCCGCAACCACCGCTTCCACCATGCCTGCCGACGATGCGGCTTCCAGTTCCGGCGAAGACCGGCGGCTCAATGCCCTGTTCGACAGCATGCTGGCCGATCAGCTGGCGCATTCGCCCGAAATGGCCACCGGGCTGGGCGTGGACAGCGGCGCGCATGCCGGCGCCAAGGCGCGCCTCGATGATCGCTCGCTCCACGCGTGGGAAGATGCCAAGGCCCGCACCGCGCGCGATCTGGCTGCGCTGCGCAAGATCGATGCCGCCAAGCTGACCGGCAACAACCGCTGGAACTATGCCAGCATCCTCTATTCCACCCAGCTCAACGACACGATGAACCGCACCTTTGCCACGGTCGGTTCGCCCTATGTCGTCACGCAGCTGACCGGCTGCTATCAGCAGATCCCCGATTTCCTGGATAGCCAGCACACGATCGCCAATACCGCCGATGCCGATGCCTATCTTTCGCGGCTGGACGCCTTTGCCACCGCGATCGACCAGGACAGTGCCGCCGTGCGCCACGACGTGGCCGCCGGCGTGGTGCCGCCCGATTTCATCCTGGCCAAGGCCCTCACCCAGCTCAAGGCGCTGCGCGACGTGCCGGCGGCGCAGTCCAACATGGTGTCATCGATCGTCCACCGCACGGCGGAGCAGCACATCCCCGGCCAGTGGCAGGCCCGCGCCGAAGCGATCGTGGCCAAGCGCGTGCAGCCCGCGCTCGATCGCCAGATCGCGCTGATGGAAAGCCTGCAGCCCAAGGCGGTGCACACCGCCGGGGTCGCCCGCCTGCCCAAGGGCGAGGAACTCTATCGCCTGTCGCTGCAGAGCTATACCACCAGCGACATGGCGCCGGAGGAAATCCACCGCACCGGCCTGGAACTGATCGCGCAGCAAAGCGCGCAGGCCGATGCCATCCTCAAGAGCCAGGGCTATACCCAGGGCACCGTGGGCCAACGCCTGCGCGCGCTCTATGACGATCCCAAGTTCCGCTATCCCAATACCGACGAAGGCAAGGACAAGCTGCTGGCCGACCTCAACCGCCAGGTCGAGGCGATGGAAGCGCGCCTGCCGCAGTATTTCGGCACTCTGCCCAAGACCAAGCTGGACATCCGCCGCGTGCCCAAGGCCACCGAGGCTGGCGCGCCGGGCGGCTATTACCAGAATGGCTCGCTCGACGGCACGCGCCCGGGCGCCTATTACATCAACCTGCGCGATACTGCCGAAGTGCCGAGCTGGACGCTGCCCACGCTGACCTATCACGAAGGCGTGCCGGGCCACCATCTGCAGCTCTCGCTGGCGCAGGAAGCCGGACTGCCGACGCTGCGCAAGATCCAGTTCTTTTCCGGCTATGGCGAAGGCTGGGCGCTCTATGCCGAACAGCTCGCGGTGGAAATGGGCGTCTATGAAAACGACCCGCTCGGCCATGTCGGGCAGTTGCACGACAGCATCTTCCGTGCCGTGCGCCTGGTGGTGGACAGCGGCATGCACGCCAAGGGCTGGAGCCGCGAACAGGCGGTGAAGTTCTATACCGACACGATCGGCGATCCCGAAACCATGGCGATCACCGAAGTGGAGCGCTATTGCGTGTGGCCGGGCCAGGCGTGCAGCTACATGCTGGGCAAGCTCGACTGGCTGCGCCTGCGTGCCAAGGCGCGCGCGGCGCTGGGCAGCAAGTTCGATATCCGCACATTCCACGATGCCGGCCTGCTGCCCGGCGCAATGCCGCTGCCAGTGCTGGACCAGTGCATCGACGGCTATATCGCCGCGGCGCTGGCCTGATCAGGCTGGGCAGATCGGGATAAATAGGGCCCCGGACATGATCCGGGGCCCTACGCTCCGCCGCCCCCGTCACTCATCCCACGGCGGAATTTCCCCTGCGCCCACCTTGCTCGAGGTGCCGAGCAGGAACCCGCCATAGACCTCGGTCGCGTCGGGATAGGCCTTGTTCATTGCCGCAGCGATCTCTGCCGACGAATGGCTGGCGGCACGCGCGGCCACGAACGTCTTGATATAGTCCCGCGTCCAGCCGATCGCGCCATTGTCGTTGGCCGCGCCGGGGTGGCGATGCCCAGCGATCACCGTCACCGGATGCAGCGCATCGAGGCGGTCGAGCGTGGCGAGCCAGGCCGCATAGCGCGCCGGCGTATGTTCACCCAGCCACACGTGCACGCCATTGTAGAGCACGTCACCCGCCACCAGGGTGCGCGCCTGGGCATCCCACACCACGGTCGAATCGACATGATCGCCCTGCATCGGCCCCAGTACCTGCAGGCGATGCCCGTCCAGGTCGATGCTGTCGCCGGTCATCGCCACCGGTTGCACCGGGCGGCGGGGCGCGTTGGTGCCCAATTGCCCGCTCCAGCGCTTGAACTTGATCGGGATGGACCGGGCCATATCGCGCGCCGCCACCGGATTGGCCACGATCTGCGCATCGGGAAAGGCATCGGCCAGCACATCCAGCCCGAAGAAGTGATCGGGATGATCGTGCGTGATCACGATGGTCTGCAGATGCTTGCCGCTATCAAGCACGGCAGCAGCGACGCGATAGGCATCGGATCGGGCAAACGGCACGTCGACCAACACCGCGTTCTTGTCTCCCTTGATCAGGGTGACATTGGCAAACATGCTGATCGGGCCGGTGGGAATGACCTCGTATTGCAGCGGTTTTTCCGCCGATTGGGCCAGGGCCGGTGTCGCGCCCAGCAGCGCTGCGGCCAACATGAACATAGGCATCTTCATGATAGAGGTCTCCTTCCACGCGCGGACGTTTTTCAATGCGCCGTCTGCCCGCCATCGATCACGAACAGCGCGCCGTTGCAGAAGCTGGCGGCATCGGAACACAGGTGCAGCACGGTGCCGGCCACTTCCTCGGGCGCGCCGGCCCGGCCCGATACGTTGTGGGCAAAGAACGCCTGCCTGAAATCGTCGCTATCGAGCCAGGCCTGCGTCATCGGCGTGGCGATGAAGCCCGGCGCGATGGCGTTGATGCGGATATTGCGCGCCGAATATTCCACGGCTGCCGCCTTGGTCAGGCCCACGACGGCATGCTTGGCGGCAACATAGTGCGCCATGTTGGGATCGGCGACGAGCCCGGCGACCGAGGCGGTATTGACGATCGCCCCGCCGCCGATGCTGAGGAAATGGCGGATCTGCGCCTGCATGGCATAGAATACGCCCTTGATATCGACATCAAAGATCAGGTCGAGGTTTTCGGGCGGCACTTCATGGAAGGGCAGCGGCGGCGGCAGCACGCCGGCGTTGTTGAACGCCATGTCGAGCGAACCATAGGTATCGAGCGCCAAGGCCACGAGATCGGCATGGACACGCGCATCGCGCACGTCAGCCTTGCGGAAGGTGGCGCGGCCACCGGCATCGACGATGGCTTGCGCGATCCGGGCCGCATCCTCGTTCCAGTCGCCGATCACCACGGCGGCCCCTTCGCGGGCAAAGGCGGCGGCGGTGGCCGCGCCGATGCCAGTGGCGCCGCCGGTGATCACCACGGTCTTTCCGGTAAAACGCATCAGATGATCCCCGATTTGCCAGGCGCGAGAATCCCGTTGGGATCGATCGCGTGCTTGAGCGTTGCGTTGAAGCGGCGGTTCACCTCGCCATATTGCTGCGCCACCAGGTCCATCGAATTGACCCCGGTGCGATAACTGGCCCAGCCCTGTGCGCCAAAGCGCACCACCAGTTCCTTGTAGCAGTCATCGGCGCGCTGGTGCTCGGCCGCATCGGCCTTGTCGAACAGCAGGGCGATGATGTGGTGCAGGTCGCGCCAGCCGATCGCGTAGGCGGCGGTATAGTCGAAGCCGTGGCGCGATACGATTTCGCGCGCCAGCGCCGTCTGCCGCTGTGCCTCCACCCCGCGCGCTGCGGCCACTGGCGCAAACCAGGCCAGACCCCCACCCGATCCGCGCCAGCGCAACAGGCCGATCTCGTCGAGGTTGAGGCCACCTTGCATCAGGGTCTGGTGGTGGTGGAACCACGGGTTGTCGCCCATTTCGGCCGCAGTCAGCACTTCGCCGCCGCTGGCGGTGAGGCTGGCGCGGATGATCGGCTCTACCCCCGCGATCGTCTGGTCGGTGCCATAGAGCGCGAAATAGGTGTTCCACATGCCCAGGCCATTGGCCTTGGCCGCTTTCTTGACGCTGTCATCGTCGAGCGGGGCGCCATCGGGCACGATCTCGTTGCGCCGCTTGAACATGGCGAGCTGGTAGCTTGCGCTCATCATCAGGTTGCAGTTGGCCACCAGGTTCGACACGCGCAGCGGGCGCATCGCCTCGATGATGCGGGGCACGTCGGCCATGTCGCCATGGCGCACCATGAACGGCTTGTAGACCGGCGGCCTGGGCATCAGCCACATGCCCATCTTGGTAACGATGCCAAAGTTGGATTGGGTGAACAGCCCGTCGAGATAGGGGCCATAGCCCCACTTGAACGCCTGCCAGGCCGTGCTGCCCTTGATGCTGCCCATGCCGGTGCGCATCACCTCGCCACTGGGCAGCACCACTTCCATGCCGCACTGGAACATGAAGTGTTCGCCATAGGGCGTGTATCCCACCCCGCGATCGAGCGTATTGCCCACCGGCGAGGCGATCGGGCCGACCGTGGGCACATCGATCCACAGCGGGATCTTGTTCTCGTCGAGATAGTCCTTGAGCTGCTGATAGGTGACGCCGGGCTCCAGCAGGCAGGTGCCAAGCTCGGCATCGACCTCCAGAATGCGGTTCATCCGCTTGAGATCGAGCACGACCTGCCCCGGCGTGGCCGGAGACGTCATGCCATAGCCCATGTTCTTGCCGGTCGAGACGGTCCACAGCGGCTGGCGATACTGGTTGGCGATGCGCACGATCGCCTGCACTTCTTCCAGCGATTGCGGGCAGACCGCACCCACCGGTTTGTAACGGTGCGCCGGATCGGGGATATAGGCCTTTTCATAGGGGGCCACGGCGTCTTCATCGCCGAATACCCATTCCGCCCCGACGACACCGCGAAAGGCCTTCATCGCGCCGGTAAAGTCCGCCATGCTGCGTCCCGGGGCGAGCGGTGCCGGGCTGGCGGCGCTGGCCCCGGTGCCCAGGCCGATGCTGGCAGCACCGACCAGGCCGGCGCCCAGCAGGCCACGACGATCGAGATCGAGGCTCATTGTCCGTGCTCCTCCTTGCGGGCCGGGCTTTGCGAAACCCATTGCGACAGGGCATCGAGTTCGGCGGGGGTAATTTCGGTGGGGCGGAACGCCGGCATCGCGTTTTGCCCATGGCGCACGATATAGCGGACAGCCTCGGCCGGCAGGCCACGCCCCAGGATGATCGGGCCCACGTTGCGGCCATGGCAATAGCCGCAAACCTTGGCATAGACCTGTTCCGGGCTACGCTGGGGCAAGACTTTACCCAGTGCCTGGCGCACGGGTAGAGCCACAGCCGGAGCGCCTCCCTGCTGGGCAAGCGCGGGCGTCGCCGGCAGCGGCAGGGCAGCCGCCAGCATGATCAGCATGGACCTTGTCATCATCCCCTCTTGTCTGCCGGGCCGCGCGTTTGTGCCTGCGCGTGCCCTGCCCTTTAGGGTGTATCCCCCGACCCGCCCGCGCGCCACGGCCAGCGGCAGCCAGCGTTTCACGCGGTGAAAACAGCGCGCACAACGCAGACAGGGCGATCGATCCACGCTATGGATCGATCTTCCTTCAAACTATCGACGAATGGCAGATGCGTTTCAAAGGTCTCGATCTCAACCTTCTGGCCGCCTTCGACGTGCTGCTGGAAAGCCGCAGCGTTTCGGCCGCCGCACGGCAGATGAACCTGAGCCAGCCGGCGATGAGCGCGGCGCTGACCCGCCTGCGTGAATACTTTGCCGACGAGCTGCTGGTGGTTCAGGGCAAGCGCATGTACCCAACCGCCTTTGCCGAGGCGCTGGTGCCACAGGTGCGCGATACCCTGCGCTCGGTCGAGGCGATGCTGGCGGCCTCCAACCGGTTTGATCCGGCAACCACGCAGCGCACGTTCCGCCTTGTGGCGTCGGACTATGTCGTGACCGCCGTGCTTGCCCCCCTGCTGCAGGCCTTGCCGCGCCTGGCGCCCGGCCTGCGCATCGAACTGGTGCTGCCCAGCGACGCTGCCCATACCGAACTGCGCGAAGGACGCGCCGACCTGCTGATCGCACCGGAGCAATTCATCCTGTCGGACCATCCCAGCGAATTGCTGTGCGAGGAACGCCACGTGGTGATCGGCTCCAGCCACAACGCCGCCTTTGCCGATGGCGGCCCCAGCCTGGAGGCATTTCTGACCGCCGGCCATGTCTCGGTGCGGATCGGCGCCTTGCGCGATCATGCCTTTGCCGATCGCCAGCTCAACCAGATGGGACTGGAACGCAGGATCGAGATCGAGGTGCCTTCGTTCAGCACGATCCCGTGGGTGTTGATGGACACGCAGCGCCTGGCGGTTATTCAGGAGCGGCTGGCCCGCCGCCTGGTCGCGGCCTTTCCGCTGGCGATGGCGCCGCTGCCGTTCGCGTTTCAGCCGATGCGCGAAATGGTGCAATATCACCGCACGCGCAGCAGCGACGAGGGGCTGCGCTGGCTGATGGCCCGCCTGCGCGAAGTGGCCTATCGCAGTTGATCCATTCCATGGATGGATGATGATCAAAACAATCTAGTATCCAAATTCGTATTCACCCCTAGGATGCAGGTCATAACCAGCCCTTGGGGAGAGACCTGACGTGCAAGACTTGCCCGTGCTTGTGGTGGGCGCCGGAATCGGCGGCCTTTCCGCCGCCATCGCGCTGCGCCGCGCCGGCCACCGTGTCACCGTGATTGAAAAAGACCCGACCTGGTCGGTCTATGGCGTGGGCATCATCCAGCAGTCCAACGTGGTACGCGCGATGGAACAGCTGGGCGTGCTCGATGCCTTCCTCGATGCCGCCTGCGGATTTGACGCGGTGGAAATCTATGTGCCCGATGGCACCCGCGTGGCG
This sequence comes from Novosphingobium sp. AAP1, assembly GCF_001295765.1. NCBI lineage: Bacteria > Pseudomonadati > Pseudomonadota > Alphaproteobacteria > Sphingomonadales > Sphingomonadaceae > Novosphingobium > Novosphingobium sp. AAP1. The sequence continues at coordinate 39,127 of NZ_LJHO01000001.1, forward strand.
CGCGTGCCCACCCCGTCGCTGGTCGAAGGACGCCCGTCGAACGTGGGCATTGGCCGCCGCGCGCTGCAGAAGGTGCTGGGCGACAGCGCCCGCGAACTGGGCGCCGACATCCGCCTGGGCCTGACGGTCACCGCGCTGGACGAAGCCGATGATGGCGTGGACGTGACGCTGTCCGACGGCAGCACCGCGCGCTATGCCGTGGTGATCGGCGCCGACGGCGTCTATTCGCAGACCCGCCAGATGATCCTGCCCGATGCGGAAAAGCCGCAGTTCACGGGCCAGGCGGTGTGGCGCTACAACTTCCCCCGCCCGGCCGATCTCGATGCGCTGCACGTCTACAACGGCCGCATCGGCATTGGCCTGGTGCCGGTATCGCGCGACACGATCTACATGTACGTCACCACGCCCGAGCCGGACAACCCGCGCTATCCGCGCGAGGGGCTGGCCGCTGCGATGCGCGGCAAGCTGGTTGGCGCCGCGCCGCAGATCCAGGCCCTCGCCAGCCAGATCACCGATGATGACGGCGTGGTCTATCGTCCGCTGGAAGGCATGATGATCCATGGCCCCTGGCACAAGGGCCACGTGGTTCTGCTGGGCGATGCCGTCCACGCCACGACCCCGCACCTGGGCCAGGGTGCCGGCATGGCGATCGAGGATGCCCTGGTGCTGGCCGAGGAACTGACCGCGGCCGACAGCGTGGAAGAGGCGTTCAGCGCCTATCGCGCCCGGCGCTATGAACGCTGCCGCTATATCGTCGAAAGCTCGCTCGCCATCTGCATGGGCCAGTTGGGCAAGGGCCCGCCGATCGACAATCACAAGGCCACGGCCGAGATGTTTGCCATGGTCGCCCAACCGATCTGATCTTTTTTGCCTTCTTGCCAAGGATTGCCAAGCGATGAGCCGAGTAACCGAAATCCGCTATGTCGGATATGGCGTCGAAAACTATGACGCCGAACGCGCCTTTTACGCCGATGACTGGGGCCTGGACGAAGTGGCCGCCACCGATGACATGGTGTGGTTCAAGGCCCAGGGCCATGACGAACACCATGTCGTGCGCCTGCACAAGGCCGAGGTGAACCACGTCGAAGTGATCGCCTTTGCCGCCGACACCCCGGCCGATGTGGACGCGCTGCACGACAAGATCATCGCTGCCGGCTGCAAGGTGATCCATGCCCCTGCCACGATGGATGCGCCGGGTGGCGGCTATGGCTTCCGCTTCTTCTCGCCCGATGGCCTGCCGTTCGAGATTTCGGCCGATGTCGCCCGTGGCGACAAGCGCACGCTCGCGCATTGGGAAGGCGTGCCGGTCAAGATCAGCCATATCGTCATGCACTCGCCCGATCACCAGGCAATGGTCAAGTTCTTTACCGATGTGCTGGGCTTCAAGGTCTCTGACTGGCTGGGCGATTTCATGTGCTTCCTGCGCTGCAACGAAGCCCACCACCGCGTTGCCATCCTGCCTGGGCCGCCCTGCCTCAACCATGTGGCCTATGACATGCTCTCGGTGGACGACATGATGCGCGGCGCCAGCCGCCTCAAGAAGCGCGGCACCGATCTGCGCTGGGGCCCGGGCCGCCACACCGCCGGCAACAACACCTTCAGCTATTTCACCACGCCCGCCGGCTTTGCCGTGGAATACACCGCAGACCTGGACCAGGTCGATTTCGAAACGCACGAGGCCCAGGTCCATGTGCCGGCGCCCTCGATCATGGACCAGTGGGGCATTGGCGTGGGCGGCCCGCAGACCATGCCGCATCCGGCGCCCGACGCGCGCCTGTTCCAGCCGGCCGGGGTTTGATCGTCATGGCGCTGTTTGAATACTTTCCGAACTACATCTGGAACCTGTCGGTTGCCATCGCGATGGAATCGGGTGGCCGCATCGGCGAAATCGTCGACATGTGCCAGCCGATCAAGGACGCGGCGGCCAACGGTGCCGACGCCGGCACGCCGCAGTTCATGAAGGCCTGGGTCGCCATGGGCGACAAGCTGCTGGAACTGGCTGGCGAGGACGAAGCCAAGGGTCGCATGCTCTCGGCATCGAACAAGCTGGAGCGCGCTTCGCTCTATCTGTTCACCGCAGAGCGCATGCAGGGCCATGGCGCGCCGGGGCGCAAGGAAACCTACGCCAAGGCGCGCGCGGCGTTCGACAAGTCGACCCAGTTGGGCAAGATCAACCGCCAGCGCGTGGAAATCCCGCTGGAAAACGGCACGATGCCGGCCCTGTTTACCCGCGCGCCGGGCGAAGGGGCAAAGCCGGTGGTGGTGTTCTGCAACGGCCTCGATAGCTGCAAGGAACTGCTCTACTGGACCAACCTGCCGACCGAACTGGCACGCCGCGGCATTTCCACGCTGTGCGTCGACCAGCCCGGCTCGGGCGAAACGCTGCGCCTGCAAGACCTGCCGGTCGATCCGCATTCGGAAAGCTGGGCTTCGCGAGCGGTGGACTGGCTGGAGCAGCAGCCCGAAGTCGATCCCAAGGCGATCGGCATGACCGGCATTTCGCTGGGCGGGCACTTTGCCCCCCGCGCGGTTGCCTATGAACCGCGCTTTGCCTCGGGCGCGGTGTGGGGTGCCAACCACAACTGGCGCGAAGTGCAGGACAAGCGCATGGCACGCGAGGGCGAAAACCCCGTGCCGCACTATTGGGCACACGTGCACTGGGCATTCGGCGCCAAGGACCAGGACGATTTCCTCGCCAAGTCCGAAGCGATGAACCTCAACGGCCACATCGATCGCATCAAGGTGCCGTTCCTGGTCACCCACGGGGCCAACGATCGCCAGATCAGCGTGGCCTATGCCGATGATCTCTATGACCAGCTGGTCAATTCGCCGCGCCGCGAAAAGGTGATCTTCACCCCGCGCGAAGGTGGCGTGGAGCATGTCGGGGCCGACAACATGTCGTATGGCCGCGATCTGCTGGCCGATTGGTTTGCCGAAACCCTGGGCGGCCATACCGCCTGATACACTACGCCTGACAAGACCAGGATGCCGGCGGCGCATGCACCAGCATGCTCCGCCGGCATCGCAAAGAGAGGATCCCCCCGATGGCCCGCCGCTTCATCGACCTGTCGATCACCCTGTGCAACGACGTGGTCAGCGACCCACCATTCATGCGCCCCGAGATCACCTATCAGACCCACCCCGACACCGTGGGCGAACTCGGCCATTTCTTTCCCGGCGTGACACAGGAAGACACCATCGATGGCGCCGGCTTTGCCGCGGCGGAGTGGGTCAAGCTCACCACGCACAACGGCACGCATCTCGATGCGCCCTGGCATTTCCACCCCACCATGGACGGCGGCAAGCGCGCCATCACCATCGATGAAGTGCCGCTCGAATGGTGCTTCCAACCCGGGGTCAAGCTGGATTTCCGGCACTTTCCCGATGGCTATGTGGTCACCGCGCAAGACGTGGAAGACGAACTGGCGCGCATCGGCCACGATCTGCAGCCGCTCGACATCGTGCTGGTCAACACGGCCGCCGGTGGCGCCTTGGGCCGCCCGGATTTCGTCAACGTGGGCTGCGGCATGGGCTATGAGGCGACTATGTACCTGACCACGCGCGGCGTGAAGGTGACCGGCACCGACGCCTGGAGCTGGGACGCGCCGTTCAGCTATACGGCGGAAAAGGTCAAGGAAACCGGCGATACCTCGCTGATCTGGGAAGGCCACAAGGCGGGCCGCGACATCGGCTATTGCCACCTGGAAAAGCTGCACAACCTGGAAAGCCTGCCGCCGCACGGATTCATTGTCAGCTGCTTCCCGCACAAGATCCAGGGCGCATCGGCCGGGTGGACCCGCGCCGTCGCGATCATCGAGGAATGACCGCGATGCGCCTGGCAACCTTGCGCAATGGCACGCCCGATGGGCAGCTGGTGGTCGTCTGCGCCGCTGCCGCCCGCTATCTGCCTGCCGGCCCTGCCCTGCCCAACCTGCTGACCGCGATCGAGAACTGGGGCAGCGCGGAAGCCACGCTGGCCGCGCTCGCCAGCGAGCTGGCCGATGGCGCCGGTCTGCCGCTCGATCCCGCGCAACTCGCCGCGCCGCTGCCGCGCAGCTGGCAATGGCTCGATGGTTCGGCCTTTGGCACGCATGGTGACCTGATGCAGGTGGCCTTCAACATGCCGCCGATCGAAACCGATCTGCCCCTGATGTACCAGGGCCTGTCGGACCGTTTCTATGGCCCGACTGATCCGGTGCCCTTTGCCGATCCTGCCCATGGCATCGATTTCGAAGGCGAATTTGGCGTGATCGTGGACGCGGTGCCGATGGGCACCAGCGCGCGCGACGCCGCCGCACACATCAAGCTGGTGGTGCAGATCAATGACTGGTCGTTGCGCACGCTGGCCCCGATCGAGATGAAGACCGGGTTCGGCTGGGTTCAGGCCAAGCCCGCGTGCAGCATGGCCCCCTTTGCCGTGCCGCCCGCCGCGCTGGGTCAAGGCTGGCATGACAATCGCGTCGCGCTGGACCTTGTGGTCGATTGGAACGGAGCGCCGTTCGGTCACGCCAATGGCCGCGCCATGGATTTCAGTTTTGCCGAACTCGTGGCCCATGCCGCCCGGACACGCGATCTGGTCGCCGGCACCGTGATCGGATCGGGCACGGTATCGAACCCGGAATATGCCAGCGTGGGCTCAAGCTGCATTTCAGAACGCCGCGCGATCGAGATCATCGCCGCTGGCAAGCCGGCCACCGCATTCATGGCGATCGGGGATCATGTGCGGATGGAGGCGCGCGGCGCCGATGGCAGCACGCCGTTTGGCGCGATTGACCAGCAGGTGGTGCAAGCCTCCCTCCCCGCCGCAAGCTGAGCGATATCTGAAAAGTTGGCGGGGCGAAGTGCGGCGCCCCGCCAAAAGTTCAGGGAGATCAGGACGGCAGCCAGCCATCCGCAAGCGGGCAGAGGGTCATGCCCGTTGCCCGATCGGTTTATTGATAATGAATATCAATTGCAATAGCAAAATATGCGGGTTGCCCTGCGCCTGTTTCGTTTTGGAATTTGTGGCGCGCCCTGCGCAACCGTTCACACGATTGCCCTGAACCCGCGATTATCCTAGTGTGTTGCGATGCAGCAGAATCAGAATTCCTCGGGAACTCCCGAAACGGCGGATAGCGCGCCCGATATCGAGCAGTCGGTGCACATGCTGGGCTTTGCCATCGCCAACAAGCTGTGCGTGCGCGCGGTCTATAATCGCGGCAACGTGACACTGGCACCGCATGCCCTGTTCGAACGCCACGGCGCGCCGCACATCGATGCTGTCGTGCATGATCGCGATGGCGTGGCCCCGGTCGAGGAAAAGCTCGGCACGTTCCGCCTCTCGGGCCTGCGCGATGTGATCCTGACGTCCGAGCCGGCCAAGGTCTTTGCCGGTTTCGATCCGGCCGACGAACGCTACGGCGAAAAGCTGCTGGCCGCCATCGCGGTCTGAGCGCCTTCTTGCCTTTTCCAACCATGACGGGCGGGCATCCTTAGTGATGGCCGCCCTTTCTTTTTGCGCTGCTGGGCGGTGCACGACACGCAATCCTTGCATGGATCAGCATGCCGCTCTGCCCGGCGCAAGGGGGGCACGGCCTGCCCCTGGCACCGGCCCCATCGTATCGGCCGAGCAGTTGATGGCGTAAACCTCTATGCAGGAGAGCGCCATGTCTGGCAGCATTGCCACCGATGAAACCACCCGCCTGATCGCCTCAAACAAGGTGGACGGCACGGCCGTCTATAACCCCGATGGCGAGCGTCTCGGCTCGATCCACAACTTCATGGTCAACAAGCGCATTGGCACCGTCGAGTATGCCGTGCTACAATTCGGCGGCATTCTTGGCTTTGGCAGCGATTATTACCCGCTGCCCTGGAACACGCTGAACTATGACAGCGGCCAGGGCGGCTATGTCGTCAACCTGAGCCGCGAAACCCTGGAATCCGCCCCGCACTACCAGGCCACCGAAGAACCGGTCCATGACATTGACTATGGCCGCCGGGTCCATTCGCACTACGGCGTGTCCTACCCCTACTGATCGCGTCATACCGCCCAGGTTCGCGCGGGAAGGCCGGCCCTGCCCTTTGGCAAGGCCGGCCTTTTTCATGGGCTCGGCGCGGCGCTGTGGTGGCCGTGCGGCTCAAGATAGGCAGGGTCGAACAGCGCATGCTGTGCCAAGGCCCGCAATTGCAGGATGCGCAGCACGCGGTTTTCCAGATCGATCAGGCCTTGCCGCCGCATGTCGCGCAACACGCGATTGACGTGCACCGGGGTCAACCCGGTCGCCTCGGCCAGTTCCACTTGCGTGACCGGAAAGGCAAAACCGTTGCCCTGGGCCAAACCGATAGCATGCAGGCGGTGATGCAATTCGCAGAACAGGTGGCCGATCCGCTCGAACGCGGCGCGCTGCCCCACGTTGACCAGCCACCGCCGCAAAACCGCCTCTGCCACGCGGTTTTGCAAGGCCAGCGCCGTGGCAATGGCGGGGTGGGCCTTGGCCACCGCCTCCAACGCGCTGGTCGGGATTGGTGCGATGATCGCCGGGGTCAGTGCCAGGATCGAAAAGTCCATGCGCGCCTCACCCAGCGGTTGCCACAGGATATCGCCGGGCAGATGGAATGCGGTGATCTGGCGGCGGCCATCGGGCAGCATCACCTGGTGGCACGCCCACCCTTCCAGCAGCACGTGCACGTGGCCGGGCCGGTCGCCTTCGCGCAGGAACTCGCGGCGCGCCGCCACGCGGCGACGCGGGACGGCGCAGAGCCGTTCCACCGCGCGCACGTCGTTCTCGTCCAGCGGAAAGCAGCATGACAGGCGCCGGGCCAGGGCATTGAACAGCATCGAAGGCAGGCTCAAGGCAGATCAAAGGCGGTGATGCGCGTTCCGGCAGCAGTCACGGCGGCAGTCACGAGAGACATGGCGCAAGCGAAGCAGGGGTACACGCCAGAACGGGCATCGCAGTGGCGCGGCAACATCGCATCCTCAAACCTGGGGCGCGCCTTCCGCGCCGTCGGCAGCCTTATGAAATGACTGTCACATGCCCTTCTTCACATATGTAAAGCCTTGCCACCTTTTCTTGTTTTCGGGGTTTTTAAGGCATCCCGCGTGCGCCTCGCGTGCGCCTTATCCCCCTGCAAGGACCATCTTTCATGACCACGTCGCACCCCGCCAGCCTGGGCAAGCTGGGCGAGACCCCGCCCGAACACGAAGCCAAGGCCGCCGATGCCCAGGCCGGCACCGCCGCCGCGCCCGATCGCCAGGGGCAGGAGCAGGCGCTGAACCGCGAACCGAAATGGCAGCCGGTCTATCCCGGCTCGGGACGCCTGGCTGGCAAGGTGGCGATCGTTACCGGTGGCGACAGCGGCATTGGCCGAGCGGTGGCCGCGCTGTTTGCCCGCGAGGGGGCCAACGTGGCGATCGTCTATCGCCAGGACAGCAAGGACGCGCAGGACACCGCCGCCATCGTCGCCCAGGAAGGCGCAAGGGCGATCACCCTGCAAGGAGACGTGGGCGATCCCGCATTCTGCCAGCAGGCGGTGGACGCGGTCATCGATCGCTTTGGCCGGCTGGACGTGCTGGTCAACAATGCCGGTGAGCAGCACCCGGCAACGGACATTCGCGATATTACCCCGGAACAGCTCGATGCCACGTTCCGCACCAATATCTTTGGCATGTTCCACATGGTCCAGGCCGCAGTGGGCCACCTTGGCGCCGGCAGTGCGATCATCAATTGCACCAGCGTGACGATGTACAAGGGCGCGCCGCAACTGCTGGACTATAGCGCGACCAAGGGTGCGATCACGGCGTTTACCCGCTCGCTCAGCCAGAACCTGGTGGACAAGGGCATTCGCGTGAATGCCGTGGCACCCGGCCCGATCTGGACCCCGCTCAACCCCCAGGGCGGCGATGATCCGGACAAGGTGCGCCACTTTGGCGAGGATACGCCGATGGGCCGGCCGGGCGAACCCAACGAAGTGGCGCCGGCGTTCCTGTTCCTGGCCTGTGCCGATGGCAGCTATATGAGCGGGCAGGTGCTTCACCCCAATGGCGGCACCGTGGTCAACGGCTGACCAGCCAGCGTGGCAATGTGCGTGGCCTGGCTGGAACGGCGCCCCCGTTCCAGCCAGGCCGTCCGGCCTCAGGCCGCGCGGGGCACGCGCGGTTCAGGGTCGAGCGGCACTTCACCCAGTCGCTTGAGCGCAACCAGATCGCGCACCTGCATCCACCGCCCCTTGAGATCGACCAACCCCTCGCCGCGCAGGGTCTGCAACACGCGGTTAACGTGGACCGGGGAAATACCGACGATATCGGCAAAGTCATACTGGGTCAGCGGCATGGCGCAGCGATCCTGCACCACGCGGTTGCGTGCGGCCAGCCGGCTGTGCAGCTCGCACAGCAGGTTGCACAGCCGCTCGGTCGCGGTCATCCGGCCCAGGTTGAAAATCCACTTTTCGCGGTTGCGCAGCAAGGCCAGCATGGCGTCGAGCACGCGGATCATGCTGTCTTCCTCGTGCGGCGCGCGGGCCTGGATGCGGCTGTGCGGTAGCATGCGCGCACGCACCCGCGTCAACGCCACGATCGGCAAGGTGGCGCGGCCTTGCAACAGCCATTGCGGCTCGCAATAGTCGCCGGGAAGAAACAGCGTGATGATCTGGCGCCGGCCATCGGGCAACAGGCGGTATTGCGCCGCCCAGCCTTCCTCGATGCGCAGCACGTAATCCTTGCGTTCGTCCGCGCGGGCCAGAAATTCGTGGCGACGGTATGTGCACACCTGGCTTGGCGCGCGGGTCATATCCTGCGTCATATCCTTTCCCCTGATTTGCGGCGTGATGCCTTTGGCGAATCAGCGGAAAATCTAGGTTCCATCCATTCCGGACAATTCACATAGGTTTGCTTTGGCCGTTCCCATCGACCAGCCGTGGCACCGGGCAGACCAACCGCATCTTGCCCCAAGAGACAGATTGCAAATTGCACACATGGGATAGCCGCGCGGACATTGTGCCCCGCTCGCACGCTTCTCCTTCCGCAACGGGCGCCAGCCGCCCTGCCGGGCTTGCCCTTCGGCAGTGCCCCAACCCCACGCGAAGGAGATCGGCCCGATGGCCAGCAACAGCACCCCTTCCCCTGCAACGCAGCCGGCGCAGACCGGGCAGGCCACCTCTGGCCAGGCTGCCGCATCATCGTCCGAAGCAGACAAGACCCACGCCGCCAAGACCGATACGGCAAAGGCAGGGGGCAAGGCGGTAAGCGGACGACGCGGACAGCGCGCCGCATCGCAGGGCAGCGCCGCGACCACCAGCAAGACCGCCCATGCCGACAAGAGCGCCAACAAGGGCTCCAATTCGAGCAGGGCCGATGGCGAGGCGATCCGCATGCTCCAGAAAGACCATCGCCAGGTCGAAAAGCTGTTCAAGGAGTTCGAGAGCGCCAGCGGCAGCCGCAAGGACGCGATCGTTACCGAGGTGTGCCAGGCGCTTACCCTGCACACCATGCTGGAAGAGGAAGTCTTCTATCCCGCCTGCCGCGCCGCAGCCGATGAAGACGACGATCTCGACGAAGCACAGGTGGAACACGACAGCGCCAAGGTGCTGATCGCCGACCTGGCACGCAGCGCCCGCGGCGATCCGTTCCGCGACGCCAAGTTCACGGTGCTGGCTGAGCAGATCCGGCATCATGTCAAGGAAGAGGAAGGCGACGACGGCATTTTCGCCCAGGCGCGCGAATCCGGCGTCGATACTCCCGAACTTGCAGCGCAGCTGAAAGAACTGCGCAGCGAACTGGAGGCCGAGGATCGGCTTCCGCCCCAGGCACCGGTTTCATTCGGCGCCTTTCCCAGGGCAAATGCCCACAATACCCAGGAGAGAACCATGGCAAGTTATCAAGGACGCGACAACGGCGATTATGGTCGGAGTGGCCGAGACGAGCGTGGCCGGTTCGCAGGTCAGGGCGGCCGCCGCAGCGAAGAAGATGACCGTCGCGGCGGACGCGGCAGCCAGGATCGCCCACGTGACGACGAAGGCCGCTTTATGAGCGATGATCGCGGCCGCTCGAGCCGGGGCCATGACGATGACGATCGCGACTATCGCAGCCGGGGCGCCAGCAGCCGGGGCCGCGATGACCGCGACGATGACCGGGCCAATGATCGCGGCGGGCGCGGACACGGCGGCTGGTTCGGCGACTCCCAGGGCCATTCGGAGGCTTCGCGCCGGGGCTGGGAACGGTCTGAACATGACGGCAGCGGCTGGTATGGCGATTCCCGTGGCCATTCCGAAGCCTCGCGCCGGGGCTGGGAAAATTCCGACCACGAAGGCAGCGGCTGGTATGGCGATCCGCGTGGTCATTCCGAAGCCTCGCGCAAGGGCTGGGACGATCGCGGCAGCGCGTCGCGCGGCGGCCGCCACGACGATGACGACGGGCGCCGCAGCAGCCGGGGCCGCGACGACCATGACGACGATCGGGGCCGCTCGCGCCGCATGAGCCACGATGATGATGACCGCGATCGCGGCCACGGCGGCTGGTTCGGCGATTCCCGCGGCCATTCGGAAGCATCGCGCAGGGGGTGGGAAGGCCGCCACTGATGCCACTTGCTTCCAGACGGACCGGCCCCTTCACGGGGCCGGTCTTGTGCCTGTCTAACAAGCGCCGCGGCTTTCCTGACAAGGCGCGCCGGTGACGCGGATCGAAGCGGTTCGCCGCACCATTTTGCTCGATCTAACCCCATGGCAAAGGCTGTCAGGCATTGCCGTGGCGATCGCCGTGCCTGCTACCTTGCGCTGGGCATTGGGGCAGGCAGGCGAGGCAGTGCCGTTTGCGCCGTTCTTCCCGTTCGTGCTGCTGGCGGCGGTGTTCATGGGCTGGCGCGCCGCGCTGGTCGTGGCGATCACCACCACGCTGCTGGTAGAATGGATGTTCCATGGCGGCAGCCCATCCCTGCTCGATCCCCACCGCCTGACGCTGGCGCTGCTGATCGCGCTGGCCAACCTGGCGCTGATTGCCGTGGGCGACACGCTCCGCCGCACGGTGCGCCAGCTCGATGCCCTGGCGCGCGAACAGGATATCGTCGCACGCGAGATGTATCATCGCGTGCAGAACGCGCTTGGCGTGGTCCAGGCGCTGATCCGCGTATCGCACGCCGGCGATGATACCGAACGGTTCCGCCAAGATCTTTTGGCCCGGGTGCAGGCGCTAGCCAATGCCAACCGCCTGCTCGACAGCCCACCGGGAAACACCAACGGCGCGCCGCGTCGTAGCGTGACCGAGGCGCGGCAACCTGCCGATGGCGCGGGGCTGAGCCCGGCGCAACTGGTGCGCACCGCAATCGCCCCGTTTCACAAGGACGATGCGTTCCACATCGCAGGCCCGCCCTTCCTGATCGCGCGCGAGCCCGCTTATCATCTGCTGCTGGTGCTGCATGAATTGTGCACCAATGCGCTCAAGCACGGCGCGCTGTCTGATCCGCGTGGGCGGGTGAGCATCGGCTGGAGCGCCGATGGCGTGCTGCTGTGGCGCGAGAATGGCGGGCCGCCGGTGCTGCCGCCCAGTCGCCAGGGCCTGGGCACGCGGATGTTCGCGCGCCAGCAGCACTGGACACTGGAGCGCGATTTCGCGCCCAGCGGCCTGACGTGCCGCATCGCGCTGCGCGCCCCCGCCACAGTGCGGCGCTGATCGGAGACGCCGGCGGCGGCGCGATTGCACTTACCCATGTTGGGGGCAAGCAACATACCATTCCGGTCGGCGCTTGTTGGTACATCCTCCCTGGAGTTCCAAGATGACCCAGCCCCAGCCCGCCTGCGCGGTTGCCATGCCCGCCCTGCCCCGCCCGACGACGCCCCGCCCGACTAAGCACCGCCCGACCACGCCCGTGCCGCTGCATCCCTGGCATGAACGGCTGCCCGACCCGGATCTGCGGCCGCGCCTTTTGCCCGGCAGCGTCCGCCCGCAAGCCATTCGCGTGCCGCCCTCGCCCAGCCGGCATTGACGGCCGGATCAGCGAGACTGCCCAAAAGGAGAGAGTATCATGCCCAGATTTCCATTCGCGCCGGTGGCTGCCTGTGCCATGCTGCTGCCCTCGCTTGCTACGGCGCAGGGCCTGGCCCCAACCCAGCCGACGGCACCCCCATCGCCTGCCGACACCATGGCGCCGCTTGATGCGCCGACTTACCTGGCCAAGGCCGCCGCGGGCGACCGGTTCGAGATCGAATCCTCCCGCCTGATCCTGGCCAAGTCCCCCAGCGCCAAGGTGGCAAGCTTTGCCCGGATGATGATTGCCGACCATACGCACTCCACCGCGCGGCTCTCCCAGGCAGCGCGCCAGGATGGCTTGGCCATGCCGGCACCGGCGCTGGATTCCACGCAGGCGGCCGCGCTCGACGGGTTGCGCCAGGCGCAGGGGGAGACGGCGCAGAACGTTTACCTGGCTGCGCAGCGCGATGCCCACACGGCGGCACTGGCGCTGCATCGCGCCTATGCCGACAAGGGCGACAAACCGGCCTTGCGAGCGGCCGCCAACGCCATCGCGCCAGTGGTAGGCCGCCATGCCGACATGCTGGCCCAGATCGGCGGGCAGGAAGCCCAGGCGCCAGACACCTCACGCGGGCGCTGAGCGCGAACGATCAGCGTCGGTTGAACGCGGCCTGGGGAAACCTATCCCCGGGCCGTTTCCGCCGCGTCGGCTTCGGATGCAGAGACGCCTATGCCGCGCTTTCCGGCCCGTCGATTCCCTCCTTGCCATGGCTGCCCGGCGGCAGCGGGATGGGATCGGGCACCGGTTCATCGATCGGCACCTCGGTCGGCGGCGGCGCGCCTACCCCGCCGGTGCCGCCGGTAAGCTGGCCGGGGTTGTCGCGTTCTTCCTCATGCGAGGATTGTTGGCCGGAACGCTGATCGGAATGGGCAATGGGCGCGCCGCGCACCGTGCGCGGGGGGATGGCGGGCTGGGGTGCAGAACGATCGGCCATGGGTAGATATCCTTTTGCGGGCAGGCCATTAAAACCCCGCAGCACGCCCATAGGGCACGCATCACAACCTGTGATGAGATGGGGAACCACTGGGGCGATGGGGTGTTGCGATAGGCATCGGGGAAGGTGTTCCCCGGCCGATTGCAGAACAGGCCAGCATGAATCCCCTTCAGGCCAAATTTGCGCGCTACGTCGAACTGGACCTTCAGGCCCGGACGCAGATCGACGGCCTGTTGCGCAGCGAAGGGCGGCTGGTTCCGGCTGGAGCCGACCTGATCCGCGAAGGCGAGCCGATCCATTTCGTCAAGCTGGTCATCGATGGCTGGGGCTGTCGCTACAAACTGCTGGAGGATGGCCGGCGCCAGGTCGTGGCGTTCCTGCTGCCGGGAGACTTGTGCAATCCCGATGCCTTGGCGGCCGAGGCGATGGACCATTCGATCGGCGCGCTCAATGACATGCACTGCGCGCTGATTGCGCCCGAAGTGTTCGATCGCGCTTGCCTGCGCTCGCACTGCCTGCGCCAGGCCATGGCGTTTGATGCCTGCGCCATGCTGGGCATGCAGCGCGAATGGACACTCAACCTTGCCGCGCGCCCGGCCCTGGCACGGATCGGCGCCTTGCTATGCGAGTTGCACTATCGGCTGGCAGCCCTGGGCCTGGCAGCAGACGGGCGCTTTGCCACCCCGCTCACCCAGGTGACCCTGGCCGAAGCCACCGGCATGACATCGGTTCACGTCAACCGCGTGGTGCAGGATCTGCGCGGGCGCGGCCTGCTGCATTGGCACGGGCGCCATATCACCCTGCCCGATCCGGATCGGCTGGCCCAGCTCTCCGGCTTTTCTCCGCGTTATTTGCACATGAATCGCTTTGCGCCGGGAACCTTTGCGGGCGATCCCGACTTGGCTGCGAAATCGCCGCGCGTTCCGCCCAGAACCGAAAGTAAGATCGCCGGGGCAATCTGATACAACTTGGGAAACAAGACAGCTTGCACCGCGCGGGGCCATGGCGGAAGAACGCGAGAACTCGATCCGGGACTATCGAGTCGCAGGGCATGCAAGGGTTTGCTAGATGAACGCTGACGAAGCGAGTACACCTGTTTCTCCGGATCACGTAACGTCCGAACATCCCCCCCGCAGCAGCCGCAAGCGCACGCTTCTGATCGCCCTGGCGATCATTGCCGTGTTCGTGGTGGTTGCCCTGGGTGCTCGATGGGTGGCCAAGAGCGGCGGAGACAAGCGCGGCGGGCGTCCGCCGGCAGCGGTGAACATCGCGCCGGCGACCAAGGCCGACATGCCGGTGACGGTGGCCGCGCTGGGAACGGTGCAGCCGCTGGTTACCGCCACGGTGCGCACGCAGCTGTCAGGCGTGCTGTTCAAGATCATGTTCCAGGAAGGGCAGATGGTCCGCCAGGGCCAGGTGCTCGCCCAGATTGATCCCCGCCCCTATCGCCTGGCGCTGGAACAGGCCCGCGCCAATCTGGCGCGTGACGAGGCACAGCTGACCTCGGCACGGCTCGATCTCAATCGCTATCAAACCCTGCTCAAGCAGGATTCGATCGCCAGCCAGCAGGTCGATACCCAGCGCGCCACGGTGGGGCAGCTGGTCGGCACCGTGGCAGCCGATCGCGCCGCCATCGGCACGGCCGCGCTCAACCTGGACTATACCGCGATCAAGGCGCCGATTTCGGGCCGCGTCGGCATTCGCCAGGTCGATATCGGCAACTACCTGACGCCGTCGGACACCAACGGTGTGGTGATCATCACCCAGGTCGATCCGATCGACGTGAGCTTTGCCCTGCCCCAGGCGCAGCTTTCCGCCATCGGGCAGACCGCCGGCGCAGGCAGCGGCCTGCCCGTTGACGCCAACGACCAGAACAACGGCAATCGCCTGGCGACCGGCCGCTTCCTGACGTTCGACAACCAGGTCGATGCCACCACCGGCACGGTCAAGGCCAAGGCGCGCTTTGCCAATGCCGGCAATGTTTTGTTCCCCGGCGCGTTCGTCAACGTGTCGATGCTGGTACAGACGCTGCATGACGTGGTGACCGTGCCGGTCAGCGCGGTGCGCCACGGCAGCCAGGGCGATTTCGTCTTCGTGGTAAAGCCCGACAACACGGTGAAGCTGACCGTGGTCAAGACCGGCCCCTCTTCGGGTGACAAGCTGGCGATCCTTTCGGGCCTGACGGCCGGCACCCAGGTGGTGATCGAGGGCGCCGATGGCCTGGAAGACGGCGCCAGCATCAACAAGGGTGGCAAACGCGGCGGTGGCCAAGGTAATGGCGGCGCAGGCGGCCAAGGTGGCAATGGCCATCACCGCCGCGGCGCCAATGCCGGAAACGCGGGATGAGCACGTCCGATCTGCCTGAGCAGGCCCCTGCCCAACCCGGCGGGCCATCCCGGCTGTTCATCCTGCGCCCGGTGGCGACCACGCTGTTGATGGTAGCAATCCTGCTGGCGGGCCTGGTGGCCTATCGCATGCTGCCGCTCTCGGCCCTGCCCGAGGTAGACTACCCGACGATCCAGGTCACCACGCTCTATCCCGGCGCCAGCCCCGATGTCATGGCGCTGACCGTGACGTCACCGCTGGAGCGCCAGTTCGGGCAGATGCCGGGGTTGACGCGGATGACTTCGGCCTCCTCGGCCGGGGCATCGGTGATCACCATGCAGTTCCGCCTCGATCTGTCGCTCGATATCGCCGAGCAGGAAGTTCAGGCGGCGATCAACGCCGCCAATACGCTGCTGCCCACCGATCTTCCCGCGCCGCCGATCTATGCCAAGGTCAACCCGGCCGATGCGCCGATCCTGACGCTGGGCATCACCTCGAAAAGCCGGCCGCTGGGCGAAGTGCAAGGCATTGTCGAGCGCCAGTTCAGCAACAAGATCGCTCAGGTTTCGGGTGTGGGCCTGGTCTCCATGTCGGGCGGGCAGCGCCCCGCCGTGCGCATCCAGGCCAATGTGCCCGCGCTCGCCGCGCGCGGCCTGTCGCTGGAATCGATCCGCAGCGCGATTGCCAATGCCAATGCCAACGCCGCCAAGGGCAGCTTTGACGGCCCGACCAAAAGCTGGACGATCGACGCCAACGACCAGTTGGGCGATGCCGCCAGCTATCGCAACCTGGTCGTCGCCTTTGCCAATGGCGCGCCGGTGCGGCTGTCGGATGTGGCGCAAGTGGTCCAGGCCACGGAAAACACGCGCATCGCTTCGTGGATGAATGGCCAGCCGGCGGTCGTGCTCGATGTGCAGCGCCAGCCCGGCGCCAACGTGATCGGCACGGTCGACGCGATCAAGGCATCCCTGCCCGAGCTTGAGGCCCAGTTGCCGGCCGACGTGCACGTGACCGTGCTGACCGACCGCACCGCTGGCATCCGCGCCTCGGTGTCCGATGTGCGCACGGAACTTGTCCTGGCCGTGGTGCTCGTCACGCTGGTGATCTTCCTGTTTCTGGGGTCGCTGCGCGCCACGGTGGTGGCCAGCATTGCCGTGCCGCTTTCGCTGGTCGGCTCGTTTGCGGCGATGTATTTCCTCGATTTCTCGATCAACAACCTCACGCTGATGTCGCTGACCATCGCCTCGGGGTTCGTGGTCGACGATGCCATCGTCGTGCTGGAAAATATCGCACGCCATATCGAAGATGGGATGCGCCCATTCGAGGCCGCGCTCAAAGGCGCCAGCGAGATCGGCTTTACGATCATCTCGCTGACCGTCTCGCTGATCGCCGTGTTGATCCCGCTGCTGTTCATGGGCGACGTGGTTGGTCGCCTGTTCCGCGAATTTGCCGTGACGCTGGCGGTGACGATCCTGATCTCGGCACTCGTGGCGCTCACGCTCGTGCCGATGCTGTCGGCGCGCTGGCTCAAGCCCGAGCATGAAGAGCGCCAGTATCGCGTGACGCAGGCCACCCGCAACTGGTTCGACCGCCTCGCCGCCCGCTACATGACCGCGCTCGATTGGGTCATGGCGCGCAGCGGGCTGACCATGGCGGTGTTTGCCGGCACGCTTGCGGTGACGGCGCTGCTGTTCTGGATCATCCCCAAGGACCTCTTTCCCGAACAGGATACCGGCCAGATCGCAGTGACGACCGTGGCCGGGCAGGACATCGGCTATACCCGCATGACCCAGTTGCAAAGCCAGGTGGCGCAGGCGCTGCTGGCCGATCCGGCGGTCGACAGCCTCAGTTCCTCGGTCGGGGTCGATGGGCAGAACCCCACGCTTTCGCAGGGGCGCATGGTCGTCAACCTCAAGAGCGAGGGCGATCGCGGCAATCTTGCCCATGTGATCGACAGCCTGACCCAGGCGACCAGTGGGATCGTGGGGATCAAGACCTACTTCCGCCCGGTGCAGGATCTCACCATCGACACCTCCACCGGGGTCAATGCCTATCGCTTCTCGCTGCAAGGCGCGGACGAAGCAGTGGTCAACCAGTGGGGCGAAAAGCTGGCGGCGGCGCTCAGGGACGACGCGCATCTGCAAAACGTCACGTCCAACGTGATGGGCGGCGGCCAGGCAGTGACGGTGAATATCAACCGCGATATCGCCGGGCGTCTGGGCCTCTCGGTGCTGACGATCGACAACGCGCTCTACGATGCCTTTGGCCAGCGCATCGTTTCGACCATCTACACCCAGTCGAGCCAGAACCGCGTGATCCTGGAAGCGCAGCCTGGCTCGGTCACCAGCCCGCAGGCGCTGGGTGACCTGCGCATTCCGCTGCCGGGCGGCACCACCGTGCCGCTTTCGACCATCGCCACGATCACGACCGGGCCCACCGCGCTCGTCGTCTCGCGCGAGGCGCAGTTCCCCTCGGCCACGATCGGGTTCGATCTGGCGCCGGGCGTGTCGCTGGGCAAGGCGGTCTCGGTGATCGAACATGCCGAGCAGACCATTGGCATGCCCGCCGCGGTATCGACCAATTTTGCCGGCGCTGCCTCGGCCTTCAAATCGTCGCTCTCGAACGAGTTGTGGCTGATCCTGGCCGCGATCGTGGTGGTCTACATCGTGCTGGGCGTGCTCTATGAAAGCTTCGTCCACCCGATCACGATCCTTTCGACGCTGCCATCGGCCGGGATCGGCGCGCTGCTCGGCCTGTGGCTGACTGGATCGGGGCTGGGCGTGATCGGCATCATCGGCATCGTGCTGCTGATCGGCATCGTCAAGAAGAACGCGATCATGATGATCGACTTCGCGCTCGAGGCGATGCGCGAGGAAGGCGCCGATCCGTCGCACGCCATCCGCCAGGCCGCGCTGCTGCGCTTCCGCCCGATCATGATGACCACGTTCGCCGCGCTGTTTGCCGCATTGCCGCTGATCTTTGGCGGCGGCATGGGGCACGAATTGCGCCAGCCGCTGGGCATCGCCATCGCCGGCGGCCTGATCTTCAGCCAGGTGCTGACGCTGTTCACCACGCCGGTGATTTTCCTGGGCCTTGAACGCTGGCGCGAGCGGCGCGAAACCGCGCGCGGGGCCGCAACGCCGTCCCAGGAACCGAGCACCCAGGAACCGGGCCGCGCATGAACGTTTCCGCGCCTTTCATCCGGCGCCCGGTCGGCACCCTCCTGCTCACCATCGGGTTGATGCTGGCGGGCGTGGCGGCGTTCTTCAACCTGCCGGTGGCGCCGCTGCCGGCGGTCGATTTCCCCACGATCATGGTCCAGGCCAACCTGCCTGGCGCCAGCCCTTCGACGATGGCGGCAAGCGTCGCCGCCCCGTTGGAGCGGCATCTGGGGACCATTGCCGGGGTCAGCGAAATGACCTCGCGATCGGGCGTGGGGTCAACCCAGATCACCCTGCAGTTTGATCTGTCGCGCAATATCGACGGCGCCGCGCGCGATGTGCAGGCCGCGATCAACGCCTCGCGCGCCGATCTGCCGGCCACGCTCAAAAGCAATCCCAGCTATCGCAAGGCCAACCCGGCCGAAGCGCCCGTGCTGATCCTCGCGCTCACTTCCGATACCCGCAGCCCGTCTGAAATCTATGATGCGGTATCCAACGTGGTGCAGCAAAAGCTGCTCCAGGTGCAGGGCGTCGGCAATGTCGAACTGGGCGGCGCGGCGCTGCCCTCGGTGCGGATCGAGGTAAACCCGCTGGCCCTGTCGCGCGCCGGTATCGCGCTCGAAGACGTGCGCACCGCGCTGCAATCGGAAAGCGCCAACCGTCCGCGCGGCGTGCTCGATACCGGCAACGGCAGTTTCCAGGTCTATTCCAACCAGGCCGGCCGCCACGCCGCCGATTACCGCGATACCGTGATCGCCTGGCGCAATGGCGCCGCCGTGCGCCTGTCGGACATCGCCACTGTCACCGATGGGCCGGAAGACATTCGCACCATCGGCCTGTTCAACGGCAAGCGCGCCGTGCCGATCCTGATCAGCCGCCAGCCCGGCGCCAACATCGTGGAAACGGTCGATGCGCTCAAGGCTCAACTGCCGGCGCTGCAGGCCGCACTGCCGCCCGATATCCACCTGTCGATCGGATCGGATCGCACCCGCACGATCCGCGCCTCGCTGCACGAGGTGGAAGTGACGCTGCTGATCGCCACGCTGCTGGTGGTGCTGGTGGTCGGCCTGTTCCTGCAATCGTGGCGCGCCACGCTGATCCCGGCCGCGGCGGTGATTGCCTCGCTGCTCGGCACGCTGGGCGTCATGTACCTGGCGGGCTTCTCGCTCGACAATCTCTCGCTCATGGCCTTGACCGTGGCGACAGGCTTCGTGGTCGACGATGCCATCGTGGTGGTGGAGAACATCAGCCGCCATGTGGAACACGGCATGTCGCCGCTGTCCGCCGCGCTCAAGGGCGCGCGCGAGGTGGGCTTTACCGTGCTGTCCATCTCGGTCAGCCTGGTGGCGGTGTTCGTGCCGCTGATTTTCATGGGTGGCCTGGTCGGCCGCCTGTTCCGCGAATTTGCGCTGACCATGTCGGTTGCCGTGGCGATCAGCCTGGTCGTGTCGCTCACCACCACGCCGATGCTGGCCGCGCGCCTGCTCGATGGCCGCGAAAGCGACAGCCGGGTGATGCGCACGGCCAAGCGCTGGGTCGAATGGTCAGAAGCGCGCTATGCCCGCAACCTCGATTGGGCGCTGGCGCATCGCGGGCTGGTCATGCTGGTCCTGGTGCTGACCGTGGCGCTGAATGTCTGGCTGATCGCCATCGCGCCCAAGGGCTTCTTCCCGCAGCAGGATACCGGCGGCCTGATGGGCGGCGTGCGCGCCGACCAGTCGATCTCGTTCTCAGACCTGCAGGACAAGCTCACGCGCATTACCCGGATCGTCAAATCCGATCCCGCGGTCGATACCGTGGTCTCGTTTGCCGGCGGTTCGCGCGCGGGTGGTGGCTTCCTGTTCGCCACGCTCAAAGACCGCTCGCAACGCCCGCCGGTCAACGAGGTGATCGGGCGCCTCCGACCCAAGCTGGCGCGCGTGCGCGGGGTCAGCCTGTTCCTCAACCCGGTGCAGGATCTCCAGGCCGGCGGGCGGCAGACCAACAGCACCTATCAATACGTGCTCAAGGCCGATCACGCCGCCGTGCTGCAGGCCGCCGGACAAAAGCTGGTCGATGCGCTCAAGACGCATCCCGACCTCATCACCGACGTCGATATCGACCAGCAGGATGCCGGTGCCGACGCCTTTGTCGAGGTGGACCGCGATGCCGCCGCGCGGCTGGGCATCCCGATGCAGACGGTCGATGCCACGCTCTACGATGCCTTTGGCCAGCGCCAGGTGGCCAACATCTACTCCGGCCTCAACCAGTATCACGTGGTGATGGAGGCCGACCGCCAGTTCAACGGCTCGCCCGAGGCGCTCAACAACATCTATCTGCCGGTAGCCGGCGCGATCAGCTCAGCCAGTTCTGCGGCCAATCTCACCGGATCGGGCGGCGCGGCGGCCGGTGGCGCATTGGTTGCCAGCGGCAGCGCGGTCAGCACCACGGCCCGCACGATGACGCCGCTTTCGGCGATCGCGCGGTGGAGCACGGGATCGACCGACGCGCAGGTCAGCCACTCTGATGGCGAGCCATCGGCTACGATCTCGTTCAACCTGCCGCAGGGCGTGTCGCTGGGCCAGGCCTCGCAACTCATCGCGCAGGTTCAGGCGAGCCTGGCCCTGCCAGCCACCGTCCACGGCGAATTCGGTGGCACGGCCAAGGTCTTTGCCCAGTCCACCGCCAGCATGCCACTGCTGATCCTGGCGGCGCTGGTGGCGATCTATATCGTGCTCGGCATCCTCTATGAAAGCGCGATCCACCCGCTTACCGCGCTGTCCACCATCCCCTCGGCCGGGGTTGGCGCGATGATCGCCCTGATCGCCAGCGGCGGGCAGTTCGACATCATTGCCCTGATCGGCATCATCCTGCTGATCGGTATCGTGAAGAAGAACGCGATCATGATCATCGATTTCGCGCTGGAGGCAGAGCGGAACGAAGGTCTTTCCCCGGTAGAGGCCGTGCGCGAGGCCTGCCTCAAGCGCTTCCGCCCGATCCTGATGACCACGATGGCCGCCGCGCTGGGCGCGTTGCCGCTGGCCATCGGCTTTGGTGATGGCGCCGAACTGCGCCGCCCGCTCGGCATCGCCATTTTCGGCGGCCTGGTCGCCAGCCAGGTGCTGACCTTGATGACCACGCCGGTGGTCTATCTCGCGCTCGACCGCTTCCGCCGCCGCCGGCCCCGCCGCGCGGCCCCGCCGGCCCCGATCCAAGGAGTACCCGCCTGATGCGCGCGCCCCTCTCCCGCTTTTCCGCGCTCGTCATTCCCGGCATGGCGCTGCCGCTGGTCCTGGCCGGCTGCTCGATGGCGCCAGCCTATCGCCCGCCCGCGACGGTGGCGATCCCGCCACAGTTCAAGGAAGAGCCCGGCTGGGCCGTAGCCACACCCTCTGATGCGGTGGCGCGCGGGGCGTGGTGGGATCTGTTCCGCGATCCCGTGCTCGATAGCCTGGAACAGAAGGTAGCGGTCACCAACCAGAACGTAGCCAGCTATCGCGCTGCCTACCAGGCGGCGCGGGCGCTTGTGCAGGTGCAGCGTTCGGCGCTGTTCCCCTCGCTCACCGCGTCGGCCAGCGGCACCCGCTCGCAGGATTTCGCTGGCCAGAACGTGACCGGTGGCACTGGAGTTTCGACCACCACCACCGGCGCCACCGTCTCGCGCTATTCCCTCTCGATCGGTGCGAGTTGGGAGCCCGATTTGTGGGGCCGGCTGGGCAATACGGTGAACCAGGCCAAGGCCAGCGCCCAGGCGAGCGAAGGCGATCTGGCCAATGCCACGCTTTCAGCGCAAGGGGAACTCGCCACCAACTATGTCCAGCTGCGCGGCATCGATGCGCAGCGCGTGCTGCTCGATCGCACCGTGGCCGATTATACCCGCGCCCTGGCCATCACCACCAACAAGTACAAGGCCGGTACCGTTTCCCACGCCGACGTGTTCGAGGCGCAGACCACGCTGAGCAACGCGCAGGCCACCCGCGCCGATCTCGATCGTCAGCGCGCCGTGCTGGAACACGCGATTGCCGTGCTGGTGGGCGAAAACCCGTCAACCTTTGCCCTTCCGGCAGTCGACTGGCAGCCGGTCGTGCCGGAAATCCCAGCCCAGGTGCCCGCCGCCCTGCTGCAGCGCCGGCCCGACATTGCCGCCGCCGAACGCCGCGTGGCGGCCGCCAATGCCAATGTCGGCATCCAGAAGGCGGCCTATTTCCCGCAAGTCACGCTGTCGAGCAGCGTGGGCACCAACAGCAGCGTGATCGGCCAGTTGTTCCAGGCCGCCACCAGCCTGTGGTCGCTGGGCTTGAGCGGGGCAATGACGCTGCTCGATTTCGGGGCGCGGCATGGCGCCGTGGTCCAGGCCCGCGCGCAGTATGATCAGACGGTGGCAACCTATCGCCAGACGGTGCTGGCCGCGTTCCAGCAGGTGGAAGACAACCTGGCCGGAACACGCGTGCTGGCGCAAGTGGCGCAGCGCCGGGCAGAGGCGACCGTTTCGGCGAGCCAGGCCGAAACCATTGCCAACAACCAGTATCGCAACGGCATCGTCGATTACACCTCGGTCATCACCGCGCAAACCGCGGCGCTGTCGGCGCGGCAGACCGAAATCCAGTCGGTGATCGATCGCCAGACCGCCGCCATCGCCCTGGCCCAGGCCGTGGGCGGGCGGTGGAGCGATCAGCCTCCCGCTGCCGCCGCTGCTCCTGCCACGGGCGCTTCGGCGCAGGAATAGCTTTCGGCGCGATCGGGATCGCCGCCGTTGTAGCGGGCATACCCAGGCCAAGGGCATAGCGGCCGTGCCGCGATGCCCTGGCTGCGCGTGGCGACGACGGCTGCGGGCGCCTCGCCGCGCTCCACCCAATCGACCACGGCGCCAAGCAGATCGAAGCGATCAAACGCATCGCCGCCTTGGCAATGGGCCATGCCCGGCACCATGTAGAACCGGCTGGACTGCGCCCAGGCCGCGCCATTGGTCTTGCCCGCGCGCTTCCAGTAATCCAGCGTGTCGAGCGCCGAAAACCACGGATCGCTGACCCCGTGATAGAACAGCACTTTGCCCTGGTGGCCCAGGAACGAGCTGAGATCGGTCCAGCCGTCGGTGTCGGTCAGCGCCTGCATCCAATCGGCACGGATCGCGGCGGCACGGGCATCCAGGTCTATGGACAAATCGCGGTTGGGCGGGCCGAGGATATCGGTGCGGCCATCGGCGATATAGCCCGATACCGGCCCTGACGTATCGACCATGCCGGTATCGTAGGGCACCGGCGCATAGAGCGCGCGGCCGGCCGCATCGCGCGGGCCGGCAAAGGCGCGGTCCAGCGCCTCCACCTGCGGCGCGCTGAGGCAGCCATCCTGCTTGCCGGCGTGGCACTGCAACGCGGCAGGGCGAAAATGGCACTGCGCCACGGCCATGATCATGCCATCCGCCCGGCCATCCAGGCCATCGCACTGCGCCAGCAGACCGGCGCGGATGGTCTGGCGGTCGGCGGCGGAAAAGGCCTTGTCCGGCAGCGGCAGCCCTTGGCCATCGCGCGGCGCGGCCTGGTTGAACATGACCTTGGCGTAGGTGGTGCCCAGGTTGGAAAAGCCGGTGCGCATTGCCGGCGCGCCGATCACCAGCCCATCGAACAGCGCGGGATAGCGCTCCATCGCCAACATCGTCTCGCGCCCGCCGGTGGAGCAGCCCGCCATATAGCTGTGCGCCGGCGCGCGGCCATAGAACCGCGTGGCGATCGCCTTGCCCAATTGCGCCACCGCCGGAACCGCCGCCTGGGCAAAATCGAGCGTCGCGCGCTGGTCGGTGCGAAACGAGGCGTCGAACACCGCGCCCTGGTGCCCGCTATCGTGGCTGGCAACGGCAAAGCCCCGCGCCAGGGCCGGAACCGCGCCTGCCGCAGCGCCCCCCACCGCCGGGCGGACCGAGCCATTGAGGCCGCCGCCGCCCTGCAACAGAAAGCGGCCGTTCCACGCCAGCGGCAGGTTCACTTCAAAGCGGATGCCATAGGCGCGGCCATCGGCCCCTTTGCGCGGATCGATGACCCCGCTTACCTTGCAATAGGCAGGCAACGCCGGCTGCGCCTCTCCCTGTGCACCCTGCCCTGCCGCGCTTTGCGGCACGACCTGCGCGGCCATGATCTGTACCGGGCGCCCGCCATCGGTCGGAGCAAAGCGCATGCCCGCCAGCAGCGGGCAACGCTGCGCCAGGCCCGATCCGGATGCCGGTGGAACCGATGTCGCCCCGCGCGCCTGCGCCAGGCCGGGCACGGCGAGCAAGCCAACCAGCACTGCTCCGGGAATGGCTGCCTGCACCACGCGGCGGCGCTTGCTCTGCTTGACCATCATCGTCCTCTCCCGCCTGCGTCGTGATCATCACAATCGTTAGGGCATCGAACTTATTCTTTTCACGGAAAGACCAGGTGTTCAAGCCCTTGCGCACCGCCGCCATTATTGTTGCAGCGCAGCGCAATATTACAATTCAAGCCGGGTTTGCGGGACGGCCGATTGCAATATCTGCCGAAATGTCTAAGGTTTGACACGGGACCACAACTTTTGCTGTGCATTTAGTTTCATTTGCACCGCAATAATGGGGGGCGGTCATGACCATCGACTGGACGCAGCGTGCCTGGCTTGAATGGTCTGCCACACACAGTGAGGCCGAGCCCAAGCCCTTCATTAAAGTGGAAAGTGTGCGGCCCGAACCGCTGGCCAAGATCGTCCGCCTGATGCTGCGCTGGAACATCGACACGCGCAAAAGCTTCCGCATCGTTACCGATAGCGGCCTGATCCTCAACGCCAGCGCGCTGGAACAGGTGGTGCAGGACGGACGCTTTCCGTTTCCGCCGGCCGTGGCCGAGGCACCAGGCGCATCAGCCGCCGATCACGCCTGATCGGCGTCTGCCTGGACAGCGGGGTGGGCGACGGCAAAGGCGGGCAGCGCGGCACAGCGCGCATCGATCGCCACCAGGCGGGGAAAGGCATCGAGCGACACGCCAAAGCGGCGGGCGGAATAAAGCTGCGGCACCAGGCAACATTCGACCAGACCCGGCGCATCGCCATAGGCAAAGCCGCCGCCCCAGCGCGTGACCATGGCCTCCAGCGCGGCGAGGCCATCCCCTATCCAGCGCGCCAGCCAGGCCTGCACCTGGTCTTCGCTGGCGCCGATACCTCCCTTGAGAGCCTGCAACACGCGCAAGTTGCCCAGCGGGTGCACGTCGCATGCAATGATCTGGGCCATCGCCCGCACCCGCGCGCGGCCCAGCGCATCGGCCGGCAGCAGCGCGGGTGCCGGGTGGGTTTCCTCCAGCCATTCGATGATCGCCAGCGACTGCGTCAGCGGCGGCACGCCGGCCTCGCCCAGATCGAGCGCGGGCACCAGGCCCTGCGGATTGAACTGCCGATAGGCATCGGCCCGCTGCGCACCGGTGCGCAAGTCGTGCGCGCAGGTGGCATGCTCCAGCCCCTTGAGCGCCAGCGCAAGGCGCACCCGCCAGGCCGCGCCGGAACGCCAATAGCCGTGAAGCGTCAGGCCCACGGCTGGCGCGCCGGCATGATCTGCCCCTCGCATCGGCCAAACCCGATCGTGGCAAAGCCATCCCGCTCTGCCCGGGCATGGAGCGCCAGTTCGTCGCCGTCTTCCAGGAAAGTGCGACTTTCCCCGCCCGGCAGGGGCAGCGGCGCCTTGCCGCCCTGGCTCAGTTCCATCAGGCTGCCCGCGCTTTCGGGCGTGGGGCCAGACAGCGTGCCCGTGCCGAGCAGATCGCCGGCATGCAGATCGCAACCGTTCGAGGCATGGTGCGCCACGATCTGCGCCGGCGTCCAATACATCGCCGCGTGGCTGTTGCCGTGGCTGAGCCGGTGCGGCGGCAGCCCGGCCGCGCGCATGGCGGCGGTGCGCAGCGTGGTTTCCAGGGTAATCGCCAGGGCGCCTTCGCCCTCCTCGCGCAGATAGGGCAATGGCTGCGGATCGCCTGCCGGCCGCGGCTGTGGCGCGGTGCGGAACGGGGCCAGTGCCTGGGCAGTGATCACCCAGGGCGAGACCGTGGTGGCAAAGTTCTTGGCCAAAAACGGCCCCAGCGGCTGGTATTCCCAGGCCTGGATATCGCGCGCCGACCAATCGTTGAGCAGGCAGAGGCCGCCGATCCGCTCCCACGCCGTGCCGATCGGCACCGGCGCGCCCAGATCATTGTCGCCGGCGATCCACAGGCCCAGTTCCAGCTCGTGGTCCAGGCGCCGGCACGGAGCATGGACGGACGCATCGGCATCGGGCGCCTTAAGCTGGCCCCATGGCCGCACCACCGGCGTGCCCGAAACCCGCACCGAAGACGCCCGGCCGTGATAGCCGATCGGCACATGCTTGTAGTTGGGCAGCAAGGGATTATCGGGGCGGAACAGCTTGCCGATGGCGGTGGCGTGATGGATGCCGACATAGAAATCGGTGTAATCGCCGATCGCAAACGGCAGATGCAGCACGACATCGGCCGCCGGATAGAGATGCGGCGTCACTTTCAGGCGGCAACGCTCGCTCGACAGCAGCGCGAACAGCGCATGGCGCAGCGCCACGCGGTCTGCCTCGGCCAGACGGAACAGGGCGTTGAGCGTGGGTTGCGCCAGCGCCGCAGCCAGCCCGGCCGGCAGCGCGCCATCGGCGGCAAGGCCGGCGAGATCGACCACATGATCACCGATCGCGGTGGCGATGCGCGGGCCCGTGTCGCCATTCTTGTGCGAGAACACGCCCAGCGGCAGGTTCTGTACCGGGAAATCGGGATGGCCGGCGGCGCCGTCTACCCAGCTTTGCGTGCGGGGATCGTGGGTGTGGTCGATCATGCCTGGTTGCCCTCGTCCGGCTGCGCGTGCAGCCAGGCGGCGTGGCGCGGGGCGCGGCGGGTCTGCGCCCATTCCTCCAGCATGGCCGGCGCCACGGCGCGGGCCATGTCCACCTGTTCGGCCGTGCCGATATCGCAGGCCAGTTCCAGGCGGTGGCCATTGGGGTCGAAGAAATAGATCGACTTGAACAGGCCGTGCCAGGTGGGGCCAAGCACGTCGATGCCCTGCGCCTCGATATGGGCCTTGGCGCGCAGCAGCGTGGCTTCGTCAGCCACCTTGAAGGCCAGGTGCTGCACCCAGGCCGGCGTGGCCGGATCGCGGCCCATCTCGGGCTGGTTGGGCAACTCGAAAAACGCCAGCACATTGCCCGCGCCGGCATCGAGGAACACGTGCATGTAGGGATCGAACGCACCGGTGGATGGCACATGATCCTCGGCAAAGGCCGTGGTATAGGCCATGCCGAGCACGCGGCCGTACCACTCCACCGTTTCCTTGGCATCGCGGCAACGATAGGCAACGTGATGCACCCCGCCGAGCAGTGGGGGCTGCGTATTCAGCGCCGTGCTGTCAGGCGCAGCGGTTGACATCGCGTCCATCAGGCATCCTCCCCCACCTTGAGCACACCGCGGCGCAGCTGGTCGCGCTCCATGCTTTCGAACAGGGCGGTGAAATTGCCCTCACCAAAGCCCTCGTCCTTCTTGCGCTGGATGAATTCAAAGAACACCGGGCCGATCTGCGTTTCCGAAAAGATCTGCAGCAGCAGGCGCGGATCGCCCTGCACGGTGGAACCATCGAGCAGGATGCCACGCTTCTGCAGTTCGTCCACCGGCTCGCCGTGGCCGGGCAGGCGCTCTTCCAGCATCTCGTAATAGGTGGCGGGGGGCGGCGTCATGAAAGGGGTGCCGCTGGCCTTGAGCGTGTCCCAGCCGGCGATCAAGTCGTCGCAGGCAAAGGCGATGTGCTGGATGCCTTCGCCATTGTAGGCGCGCAAGAACTCTTCGATCTGGCCGCCGCCCTTTTGCGATTCCTCATTGAGAGGGATGCGGATCTTGCCATCGGGCGCGGTCATCGCCCGGCTGGTGAGGCCGGTGTATTCGCCCTTGATGTCGAAATAGCGGATCTCGCGGAAGCCGAACACGCGCTCGTAGAAGCTGGCCCAGTGCGCCATGCGCCCGCCATAGACATTGTGCGTGAGGTGATCGATCGTGTGGAAACCCGCGCCCACCGGCTGGCGATCCACCCCCGGCAGATAGACGAAATCGATGTCATAGATCGACAGGTCACCGAACTGCCCGCCGTGATAGCGATCGACCAGGTAGATGATCGATCCGCCGATGCCGCGAATGGCGGGAATGCGCAGTTCCATCGGGCCGGTCTTCACGTCGACCGGCTCTGCCCCGCGTTCCAGCGCGGCGGCATAGGCCTTGGCCGCATCGCGCACACGCCAGCCCATGCCGCAGGCCGAGGGGCCATGCTCGGCCGCAAAATAGGCAGCCGGGCTGCGCTTTTCATAGTTGGCGATCAGGTTGATCCCGCCCTGCCGCCACAGTTCCACATCCTTGCTGCGGTGGTTAGCGATGTGGGTAAAGCCCATGGCGGTGAACACCGGGCCCAGGCTGCCGCGATCGGCGCTGGCAAATTCGATGAATTCGAACCCGTCGAGGCCCAGGGGGTTTTCAAACAGATCGGTCGATGCGGCCATGGCGCGTGTCTCTCCACCAGCAGGGGCGTGCCGGCGCGGCAGCCACCGTGTTTGGAGACATTCTAGCCCAAAGGCGATGCACGGTCCGCGCGAAGTTGGACGTAAAACCGCCTATGCCTGCGTGATCAGCGCATAACGGAGCCCTTGAACGCGTCAACCATGCGGCGCAGGCAATGGCAGCGCGGTGGTCCGCTTGATCCGGTCGAGCACGATGGACGAGCGCAAGTTAGCCACATCGCCATGGCCCAGGATCTCTTCGTTGAGCAGGGTCGTGAAGGCGGCCAAATCGTGCGCCACGATGCGCAGCAGATAGTCCGCGTCCCCGGTCAGCGCGCAGCAATCGACCACGGCGGGCAGGCCGGCGATCCGCTCGTGAAAGCCGCCCACCACCTCGCGCGCATAGGACGCCATGGTGACAGTGACATAGGCCTCGACCCCCAGGCCCAGCGCCGCTTCGTCGAGCAGGGCCACCTGCCCCCGGATCACCCCGGTTTCGCGCAGGCGGGCGATGCGACGTGAACACTGCGAGGGCGAAAGGTGCACAGCCTCTGCCAGGTCAGCATGGCTGGCCGAGGCATCGGCCTGAAGATGCGCAAGAATGCGGTGATCGATCCTGTCCATGCGCCAATCGTGCAGTATTGGCGCAATCAACGCAAGATCACGGCCTATCGCGTCGGACCGAACCGCGCCACGAGTTCATAGGCGCCCGCCACGAATGTCTGACGCACGAACGTGACGCTATCGGCCCCGCGCCAGGTGTGCCGCGCCACCACCAGGCAGGCGGCGCCCGGCGCCACGCCCAGCGCGCGGGCCTGGTCGCGGCTGGCCGACACCGCACCGATGCGGTTTTCCGCCTCGGTCCAGGGAATGTGCCGCAACAGCCAGCCGCCAGGGGGATCGGTGGTGAAATCCACCTCGGCCATGCCGGGAACCAGCGCCAGGTTGATCACGCGCTCTTCCAAGGCCAGCGGCGCGCCATCGGCAAGGTGCAGGCCCGACAGCCGCAGGATCGGGCCGACCGGGCCGAGTTCGGCCGCCGCCTCTGCATCGCTGGCGGTATCACCCAGGCTGCGCGACAGCAGGCGAAAGCCATAGGCCTGCCCGCGCCCCTGCACTTCCTGCGCCAGATCGGGAATATCCAGCACCATGGAAACCGTGCGCGGCCGCGCCACGAATGTGCCGGCACGCTTGCGCCGATCGAGCAACCCGCTTTCCGCCAGACGTGACAGCGCCTTGTTCACCGTCATCCGCGCGCAGCCATAGTGCGCCATCAGCTCGAGTTCCGACGGAATGCGTTCGCCCGGGCGCAAGTCACCGGCCAGGATGCGGCCCTCGATTTCCTGGCGGATGCGCTCGTGCATCGGCAGGGCGGGCGGCGAAGGATCGGCGGCGGCGGTCATTCCCCCAGCACAGAGAGCGCCCCAGCCACACTGTCAAGGGCGCAGACCATCTCAGGGACAGTGCGGCCGGGCGCGCGCCAGCGGCATGGCCAGGCCCAGCGCCAGCGCGCAACCGGCAAACCCCACCAGCCCGACCCCGGCAAACGATCCCGTGGCATCGGCCAGCAGGCCCGCCCCCAGCGCGCCCACCGATTGCGCCAGCAGCCAGGTGGCCGTCATCATCACCGCCAGCCGGCCATCAGGTTCCTGGTCATAGGCCAGGCCCAGCAGCATCGGATAGGCGATGAACCAGCTGGCATTGAACACCACCAGCGCCACGGCAAAGACCCAGGCAATGCCCGCCGTGGTCAGCAGCGCGCACGACAGCGCACAAGCAACCAACCCACCGCCCAATAGCGCGCGGCGCGGCAGGCGGGTGATCGCCACGGCCAGCGCGGCATTGCCCAGGGCGCTGGTGATCGTGGCCAGCGATTGAAACCAGCCAAACGTGGTGGCGGGCAGGCCAATGGCGTGGGCGGCGCGTTCCATGAACGGCCAGATCGACAGGCTGCCCCCGGCAAACAGGCCCATGGCCAGCAACAGGCGCCATCCCGCCGGGCTGATCGGCCGCTGCGCCCTCGCGCCGGCAGGCTTGGGCAAGGCCGTGGCCGGCAGCGCCAGCGTGCCCAGGCCGAGCAGCAAGGACAGACCAGCCAGCGCGCCAAACATCGCCATCAGGCCATGGCGCGCCGCCACCTGCGGCAAGGCAATGTTGACCAGGGCAAACAGCACGGTCTGGCAGGCGATCCCCACCGAAATGGCCCGCGCCGGATGCGCGGTGCGCCCGGCGGCAAGGTTGACCGCCCCGTTCATCACGCCAAAGCCAAAGCCGGTGGCCAGCCGCCCGGCCAGCAGCAGCGGCAAGACCCCGCCAAGCCCGGAAAGCGCCTGGGCCGCCACCACCAGCACCGTGCTGCCCAGCGCCAACCAACGCGGCGCCAGCCGGCTGCCCCAGCGCGCCACGCCCAACATCGCCGCGCCATAGGCCAGCGTTTCCAGCATCGCGAACAGGCCCATCGCCCCGGCGGTAAAGCCATAGGCATCAATCAACCCGCCCACCAGGAAGGTGGTGAAATTGTTGCCGATATGCGCCGCGGCCGTACCCGCACCGATCGCCGCGAGCGAGAGCGCCGGGCGCGGGCCGCCCGATCCCGCCGCCACAGTGCCGGGGGCCGCATCGGCCGATCCTGCCATCGCTACCCCCATTGCCGCGTCCCCCCGTATGTGCGCGATGCGCTGGCCTGCCAGGCGATCAATCGAAGCGCACGCGCGGGAAGCGCGCAACCGCTTCCAGCAATTCCAGATCCATATGCGCGCGGATATACTCGCGCGAGGCATCGCGCGGCACCTGGTGGTCCCAATGGGTCAAGGCGCCGGCCGCATTGGCCCGCGCCACCAGATGGCGGCGTTTCTGGCTGGCCAGCACCTGTGTTTCGATCAGCGGCAGGTTCCAGCGCTTGGCCACTTCGGCCCGCAAGGCCGCCACGCGATCGGCCTGGGCCGGCTCTGCTGCCAGGTTGCAGGTCTCGCCAGGATCGTCGGCCAGGTTGTAAAGCTGGTCAGGATCGGTCGGGCAATGCACGAACTTCCAGTCGCCGCGCCGGATCATTACCACTGGCGCGATCGCCCCTTCGCCCAGGTATTCACCCAGCGCCAGGTCGTGGCCGTCTTCGCCGCGCAGATGCGGCACCAGGCTGTGCCCGTCGATCGGGGCCGCATCGGCAGGCGGCAATCCCGCCAGATCGAGCAGCGTGGGCAGAATATCGAGGGTCGACACCGCCGCCTCTACCCGCCGCGTGGCAAAGCGGGCCGGGGCATGGACCAGCAGCGGCACCCGCGCGGCGTTTTCGAAGAAGTTCATCTTGTACCACAGCCCACGCTCGCCCAGCATCTCGCCATGGTCGCCGCTCACCACCACCACGGTGTTTTCAGCCAGGCCGGTTTCTTCCAGCGTGTCGAGGATCAGGCCGAACTGTTCGTCGACAAAGCTGATCGCGCCGAAATAGGCGCGCCGCGCGGCTCGCACTTGTTCCTCGGTCACCGGCATCAGATCGGTGCCGCACACATGGCGCAGCCGCTGGGCATGGGGATCATCAACCACGTCACCGCGCCCGATGCGCGGCATGGGGATTTCGACGCCGTCATAGAGGTCCCAATAGCGGCGCTGGATGGCAAAGGGATCGTGCGGATGGGTGAGCGAGGCGACCAGGAAAAACGGCCGCTTCGCCGGATCGCGCGCAATGTCGAACAGCTTGCGCCGCGCGGTGAAAACCACTTCCTCGTCGAAATCGATCTGGTTGGTGCGCACCGTCGGCCCGGCAGTGACGACCGAATCCATCGAGTGATACCAGGTTGGCCGATGATCGGGGCGCGACCAGTCGGGCGTCCAGCCGAAATCGGCAGGATAGATGTCGGTGGTCAGCCGCTCTTCAAACCCGTGCAACTGGTCGGGGCCAACGAAATGCATCTTGCCCGCCAGGATCGTGTGCCACCCGCCAGCGCGCAGATAATGCGCCATCGTGGGCGTATCGGCGGCAAATTCGGCGGCATTGTCATAGGCACCGATGCGCGAGGGCAACTGGCTGGCCATCAGCGAAAAGCGCGAGGGCGCGCACAGCGGGCTGGGGCAATAGGCATTGGCAAAGACCACGCCACGTTCTGCCAGCGCCGCCAGCCGTGGCGCATGGACCGGCCATTGCCCCATGAACGGCAAGGCATCGGCCATCATCTGGTCGGCCATGAGGAACAGAAAATTCGGCGCCTCGGTCATCCCCATCAATCCCTTCTGGCAAATCGCAAGGCATAAGCTAGAACCAAGGCAGAGCAGCGGTGAAGCCGTTGCCTGCTTAAGGGGGCATAAGTGGAGCTTGCGCCTGGAACCTATGCACGCCTGCCTCTGCGCGGCCTTTTGGTGTTCGAGGCCGCGGCCCGGCGCGGCACCTTTTCGGGCGCGGCACGCGAACTGGCGATGACCCAGGCCGCGATCAGCCAGCATATCGGCCATCTTGAGGCAGAACTGGGCGTGACGCTGTTTGCCCGCCACCATCGCGGCGTGGAACTGACGCAGGCGGGAGAGCGGCTGCTGCCGCGCGTGGAAGAAGGGCTGCAGTCCCTGGCCAGCGGCGTGGCCAGCGCGCGGCGGCACAAGGGCACCCGCACTGTCACGATCCTCACCGATTTCGGCTTTGCCGCATGGTGGCTGATGCCGCGCATCGGCGAGTTGAGCGACCTGATGCCCGAAGTGGAAATCCGCCTGATCACCTGGCAGGGCACAAGCGACGCGCTGGGCACCGAGTTCGACCTTGCCGTGCTGTTCGGCAATGGCCAATGGCCCGGTTGCCGCGCCCATCGCCTGTTTGCCGAAGAGGTCTTTCCGGTCTGCGCGCCGAGCTATCTCGGCACGCGCACAGCCCCGCTGCCCCCGGCAGAACTGGCCGGCATGCGCCTGCTGCATCTGCGCGGCGCGGGGCCAACCCGCTGGTTCGACTGGGCAGACTGGTTTGCCGGCATGGGCGTGCCACCGCCCGCCACCAAGCAGGAACTGGCGTTCAACAACTATCAGATCGTGTTGCAGGCCGTGATGCTCGGCCAGGGCGTGGCGCTGGGCTGGTCCCCGCTGATCGACGATCTGGTGCGCGCCGGCAACCTGGTGCGCCTGACCGAGCGACCGCTATCAAGCCCGCGTGGCTACCATCTGGTAGAGCCGCTGTCCCGCCCCCTTCCCGCCGACGTGGCGCGAGTCAACGCGTGGCTACGCCAGGCCGCCGCGCGCTAGGGGTTCGCCTGACGGGATGCGCCGACAAAACAGCGGGCCCCCGGATCAAGTCCGGGGTCACGAGGAAATATAGATAATCTATGAACTTACCGTCACCCCGGACTTGATCCGGGGTCCCGCTTGAACCTTTGGATCATAGCTGCAACGCCTCATCCCGCATGCCGCGCGATTTCCTCGGCAATGTGCCCGCGCCACAGGGCGGCGAGTAGGTCGGTTTGGGCAATCAGGCCGAGGAAGCGGCCTTGCCCGTCCACCACCACGGCTTCGCGGTGCAGGCCTCCCGACAGGATCGGCAGCAGTTCATCGATCGCACGGTCCGGGCTGGCCAGGCACGGGGCTGCGTCCATCACAGACGCAACCGTTGCATCCTGCCCAGCGCTGGCGGCGGCCACAGCCAGTTGGTCGGCGCGCAACAGGCCGGCAACATGGCCGTCGGCCCGCACCACCGGCAGGCTTTCGCCATGGGCAGCCAGCGTGCGCGCCGCCACATCCAACAGCGCGTCAGGGGCGATCGTGGTGGCGTCAGCACGCATGATCTGTTCGCAGCGGATCACCCCGTGCAGGCGGCGATAGGCGCGCCCCTCCACCTGGCGGAACAGCGCGTCGAGGTCTTCGCTGCTGACGTCGAGCAGTTCATCGTATTGCGCCAGCACCGCTTCCACGTCCGCCATGGTATAGCCGGCGGCCGGCGCAGTGGCGGGGTCTGCCACGGCGCGAACATGGTGGGGATAATTGCCCCTCGTGGCGAGGTTATAGAGCCAGCCGGCCGCCACCAGCAGCAGGCAGTTGATGGCCACTGGCATCAGCGCGAAATGCCAGCCTGCCGCCGCGATCGCCGGGCCACCGATCACCGCCGTCAGCGCCACGGCGCCGCCGGGCGGATGCAGGCAGCGCAGCAGGCTCATCATCACGATCGCGCTCGCCACCGCCAGGCCGGCTGCCAGCGTCGGATCGCCTAAAGATCGCGCCCAGAAGATGCCGCACAGCGCCGAAACCGTGTTGCCGCCGATGATCGCCCAGGGCTGCGCCAGCGGGCTGGCCGGCACGCCGAACAGCAGCACGGCCGAGGCACCCATCGGCGCCACCAGCAGCGGCACCGAGACGGCCTGCCCCGCTGCCCAGCGATGCATGACAAAGCCCGTGATGAAAATGCCGAACACGGCACCGATAAAGGCATGAACCAGGCGCCAGGCCGCCGGGCGCGGCTGCACCCCCGCCCAGCCAAAGGCGCCATGCCAACGCGCGCTTGTGCTCACGCCCCGTAGTCTCCCCCGTGCATTGTCCCTTACCCCTCCTGCGCCGCGCCGCCGATGCGGTCAACGCGCGCCAACAGCGCCGTCAGCATGGGGCGCAAGCGCCTGATCTCTTCACGGTGCACCGCCGAAAGCGCGGCCAGCGCCGCATCGGCCTGCGGCGTCAATGCCAGCAGCGCCTGGCGGCGATCGTTTGGAGCCGGCCGCCGCTCCACCAGGCCCAGGGCGACCAGGCGATCGATCAGGCCCGTGGCGCTGTGGGGCTTGAGGATCAGCCGCTCGGCAACATGGCCCACGGTTACCGTGCCGGCCTGCCCGGCGCGAATGGCCAGCAGCGCCTGGTGCTGTTGCGGGGTGAGGCCGGCGGCCTGCGCGTGCGCCTCGCTAAAGGCGTGGAACTGGCGCAGCGCAAAGCGGAAATCGGCCAGCGCGGCATAGTCTTCATCGCCCAGCGGCGCTGGCATAGGATCAGGCTCGGTCATCGGCGGCGCGTCTCTTCAGGCAGGCATGGCGGCAAAGCGGCTGCGGGCGGTTTCGGCCTGCTGCGCGCGGTGCCGTGCCTTGAGCAGATCGTGCCGCGTGACAAGCCCGATTACGCGGCCGCTGCCCGGTTCCACCACCGGCAGGCGGCCCTCGCCGCTTTCCAGGATGAGGTCAGCGACGGCCCCCGCCGGCGTATCGGCATGCACCACCATCTGCCCGGCGTCAGACACGGCATCGGCCAGGCGCACCTCGGCCAGAGCCACGTCACCCTGCCAGCGCAGCGCATCGGCGCGCGACACCATGCCGAGCAGCACCCCGGCAGCATCGACCACCGGATAGCTGCGATAGCGCGCCGGGCCCGACAGGAATTGCGTCGCCTGTGCGATCGTCATCGTGCCGGGCAGGGTATCGACGCCTTGGGCCATGATCTGCCCGGCCTGCACCAGATCGAGCGGGTCGACCGTGTATTCCTGCAGGATATGCCGTCCGCGCCGCGCGATCTTCTCCGTCAGGATGGAACGCCGCATGATCAGCACGCTGGCGCCATAGGCAGCCCCTGCAGCCAGCAGCGCGGCGGGCAGCAGGTCAAACCGCCCGGTAAGCTCTGCGGCGAACAGCGCGCCGGTTAGCGGTGCGCGCATCGCCCCGCTCATGATCGCGGCCATGCCCAGCAGAGCCCAGGCCGGCGCTCCGCCGGGCAGCACCTGGCCCGCGAGGAACCCGGCCGCGCCGCCCAGGATCAGCAATGGCGCCAGAACGCCGCCCGACGTGCCCGATCCCAGCGCCACCAGCCACACCGTGGCTTTGAGCAACAGCAGCGTCATCACCACCCGCACCGGCAGGGCGCCATCCAGCAGCGCCTGGATCGTGCCATAGCCCGCACCCAGCACGCGCGCATCGGCGAGGCCACCCAGGCCCACGGCCACCGCGCCCAGCGCCGGCCACCACATCCAGTGCAGCGGCAGGCGGTGGAACAGGTCTTCCACGCGATAGAGCAGCCACGACAGCGCCGCCGCTTCCAGCCCGACGACCAAGCCCAGCGCCAGGGCACCGGCCAGGCCCAAGATTCCCGGCACCGGGGCCACGCCAGGCGCCAGGGCAAACATCGGCCCAGCGCCCAGCAGCAGCGGCCGCCAGGCATGGGCCACCAGCACCGCCATCACCACCGGCACGAAGCTGCGTGGCTTCCATTCGAACAGCAGCACTTCCACCGCCAGCAGCACGGCAGCGAGCGGAGTGGCAAAGATCGCGGTCATCCCGGCTGCGGCGCCCGCCACCAGCAGTGTCTTGCGCTCGGCCGCGCTGAGATGAAAGCACTGCGCAAACAGCGAACCGATCGCCCCGCCGGTCATGATGATCGGCCCCTCCGCGCCAAACGGGCCGCCGCTGCCGATCGAAATGGCCGACGACAGCGGTTTGAGCAGCGCGACTTTGAGCGAGAGCCGGCTTTCGCCATAGAGGATCGTCTCGATCGCCTCGGGAATGCCGTGGCCCCTGATCTTGTCAGAGCCATAGCGCGCCATCACGCCCACGATCAGGCTGCCCACCACCGGCACTGCCACGATCAACACGCCCAGATGCGCGTCACCGGGAACGACCGGCGCCGTAAACAGCCGGCCAAACCAGAACAGGTTGGTGGCGATGGCAATCAACCGCATCAGCGCCCAGGCACCCAGCGCGCCGCCGGTGCCCACCACCATGGCCATCGCCGCCAGCACCACCATGCGCATATCGGCGCTGTGATCGGCCTTGCGCCAGCGCGGCGCGGCCCATTCGCGGGATGATGTGTGATCTGCCATGGCGTTCTCCTCGGCGCCGGCAGTTATATCGCAATACGATATAGGTCAATCCATCTCCGCCAGCAGTGGATCGAGATCGCAACTGACAAAGCTCGCGAAGTTGTCGGCAATGCCATAGGGCACCAGCAGGCGGCGGCCGAGCACCAGGCTGCCGCAGCTATAGACGACGTTGGGCACATAGCCGTCGCGCTGCTCCGGGCCGGGGCGCAGCAGTGGTAGGCGCGCCCGGCCCATCACACGCGATGGGTCATCACGATCGAGCAGCACCGCGCCGATGGTGTAGTTGCGCACCGGGCCCACGCCGTGGGTCATCAGCAGCCAGCCCTCATCGATCTCGATCGGCGGGCCGCAATTGCCCATCTGCACGAATTCCCAGACATGGCGCGGGCAGACGATCCGCTCCGCCTCGTCCCAGTGCCACAGGCTGTCCGATCGCATCAGCCAGATGTTCTCGTTGTCCTGCCGCCCGATCATGGCATAGCGCCCGCCCACCTTGCGCGGGAACAGCGCCATGCCCTTGTTCACCGCCACGCGCCCGGTCAGGGTGCGAATGTCGAACCGGCGGAAATCGCTGGTCGAGAGCATCTGCGTGCGCCCGGCCACCCCGTCGAACGCGGTAAACGTGCCGTGATAGCAGGCCGTGCCATCGTCCTGCGTGAACTGCACCAGGCGCAGGTCTTCCAACCCGCGTGCCTGCGCCGCCGTCATCGGAAAGAGCACGGCTTCCGACACGTCTTGCGCGCTATCGAAATGCAGGCGCAGTGCGGTGCCATCCTCGTCCTGCGCATCGATGCGCGGCGAGGCGGCCAGTGGCGCGGGCGGATCGATCGTCACCCCGGCAGCGCCGTCCCAGCAGCCGGTGCGGAAGGTGATCGAGGATACGTGCCCCTCCCCAATGCCACGCAGCGCGCAGATAAAGCGCATGCCGCCGGGCGGCGCGTCGCTTTGATCAGGCGCCGGCACGATCGTGGGATTGAACAGGGCCGCCGCCTCGAACGCGTATTCCTGCAGGAACATGCCGCCCACCAGCAGGCGCTGGCCGATGCCCAGTTGCGCGGTCTGCGGGGCGATGGCGGTGATCTCGCTCACCCGCCGCTCCAGCGTGGCAAGTACATCGCGATGCCGCGCGTCGAGCAGTTCCTTCATATAGGCCAGCGCCTGGGTCACCGCATCCTCGTCAAGCCCGGCAACGCGATCGACGATGGCGCGCACGCGGTCACCCGGCTCTTTGCCAAAGCCTTCGGGATAGGCCAGATCAAACGGGCGCAGCACGGTGCGCGTGGCATCGGGTTTTAGCTGGACATGCGCACGCTGCCAGAACCCAACGATCGGCGGCGGCAGCACCGCCGCATCAACCCGCGCGCGCAAGGCATCTTCATCGCTCAGGCTGTCGTTGGGTCGATCGGCAGGGGGCATCACGGCATCCTTCTTGTCGGCAAGCGCCATGCCGCAACAAACGCCGCAGCGCGGCACAGGCTCCTGCACAAAAAGGCAAAAAACACAGTTGGCCCACCACGCCCGCGAAACCGGGCACGCCCTTGGTCGTTGCTTGCCTCATACCCCGCGCGCCGCAGGCCGCCCTATCGGGACATCCCTTGATGACAGACAGCGCCCCAACCTTTCACCCCCCGGCGGCCGACATGCAGTCGCACGACGATCGCCTGGCGATCGACACGATCCGCACCCTGGCGATGGACGCCGTGCAAAAGGCCAATTCGGGCCATCCCGGCACGCCGATGGCGCTAGCGCCGGTGGCCTATGCCCTGTGGCGCGATGTGCTGCGCACCGATCCGGCCTGCCCCGATTGGCCCAACCGCGATCGCTTCGTGCTGTCGGTTGGCCACGCCTCGATGCTGCTCTATGCCGTACTGCATCTGGCCGGCGTGGAAGAAATCGACGCCCATGGCGCCAAGACCGGCAAGCCCGCCGTCAGCCTGGCCGATATCGAGCAGTTCCGCCAGTTGGACAGCAAGACCCCTGGCCACCCCGAATACCGCATGACCACCGGGGTGGAGACCACCACCGGCCCGCTGGGCCAGGGCGTGGCCAATTCTGTTGGCATGGCGATGGCCGAACAGAGCCTGGCCGCGCATTTCAACCGCGATGAATTCCCGCTGTTCGATCACAACGTCTATGCCCTGTGCGGCGATGGCGACATGATGGAGGGGGTTTCGGGCGAAGCGGCATCGCTCGCCGGGCATCTGCGCCTCTCAAACCTGTGCTGGATCTATGACAGCAACACCATCTCGATCGAAGGGTCGACCCAGATCGCCTTTACCGAGGATGTCGGCGCCCGCTTTGCCGCCTACGGGTGGCAGGTGCTGCATGTCGATGATGCCAACGATCTGCCGGCCCTGCACGCCGCATTCGCGCGCTTTCGCGAAACCACCGACCGGCCCACGCTGATCATCGTCCGCTCGGTCATCGGCTGGGGCAGCCCCCGCGCCGGCAGCGCCAAGGCCCATGGCGAGCCGCTGGGCGAAGACGGCGTGCGCGCCACCAAGGCCGCTTATGGCTGGCCTCAGGACAAGGCGTTTTACGTGCCCGTTGGCGTGAAGGAGGCGTTTTCCGGCGCGATCGACGCGCGCGGCCGCCCCTTGCGCGAGGCGTGGGAGGCGATGGTCGAACGCTATCGCGCGGTCTATCCTGCCTTGGCCAAGGAACTGGACCTGCTGCGCGGCGGACGCCTGCCCGAAGGCTGGCAGGATGCGCTGCCCAGCTTCCCCGCAGATGCCAAGGGCATCGCCTCGCGCGAGGCGGGTGGCAAAGTGCTCAATGCGCTGGCGCCGCATGTGCCCGCGCTGATCGGCGGCGCGGCGGATCTCTCTCCCTCGACCAAGACCGAGATCACCGGCGCGCCCTCGTTCTCGCCAGACGATCGCGCCGGCCGCAACCTGCATTTCGGCGTGCGCGAACATGCCATGGGCGCGATCGCCAACGGCATGGCGCTGTCATACCTGCGGCCCTACACCGCCACGTTCCTGGTCTTTGCCGACTATATGCGCGCACCCATTCGCCTGGCCGCGATCATGGAAGTGCCCACGGTGTTTGTCTTCACCCACGATTCCATCGGCGTGGGCGAGGATGGCCCGACGCATCAGCCGATCGAGCACCTGGCCACGCTGCGCGCCATTCCCGGCCTCGACACCATCCGCCCCGGTGATGCCAATGAAGTGGCCGTGGCCTGGCGCCTGGCACTGGAAAGCACGCACACCCCCACCGCACTGATTCTCTCACGCCAAGCCATTCCCACGCTCGACCGCAGCGAGATGGCCAGTGCCGACGGCGTGGCGCGCGGCGCCTATGTCCTGGCCGATTGCCCCGGCGCCGGTGATGCCGATCCCGAGGTCATCCTGATCGGCACCGGCTCCGAACTGCCGCTGGTGGTAGAGGCCTGGCGTGCCCTGTGCGAACAGGGCGTGCGGGCCCGCGTGGTATCCATGCCCAGCTGGTATCGCTTTGAAAAACAGGATGCCGCCTGGCGCGAAAGCGTGCTGCCGCGCGCGGTTCGCGCCCGCGTGGTGGTGGAACAAGCCGGCTCGCTGGGGTGGGATCGCTATGTCGGCATGGATGGGGCGATGGTTACCATGTCCACCTTCGGCGCCTCGGCCCCGCTTGCCAAACTTCAGGAAAAGTTCGGCTTCACGCGTGACAACGTCGTCAAGCTGGCGCACGAGGCCATCGCGAAAAGCCGCTGAGCCGTCCAGGAACCGGCGCTGGCTCGCGGCCGGATTGAAAAGTTCGACAGGAGATTGCTTGCATGCGTGTTGCCATCATCGGCTTGGGCCGCATGGGCGCCGGGATTGCCCGCCGCCTGATGCGTGCCGGCCATGAAATCGTTGCGTTCGACGTGGCCAAGGAGGCCGTTGCTGCCCTCGCCGAGCATGGCGCGATTGCCGCTACCTCGCTGGAGGATGCCGCCACCAAGTTCGAGGGCCAGAAGGTGTTCTGGGTCATGCTGCCCGCTGGCGAGATCACCGAAACCACCATCGCCCAACTGGCCGATCTTGCCGCCCCTGGCGACATCCTGATCGACGGCGGCAATTCGTTCTACAAGGACGATATCCGCCGCGCCAAGGCCTTGGCCGACAAGGGCATCGCCTATGTTGACGTGGGCACGTCTGGCGGCGTCTGGGGCTTTGACCGCGGCTTCAGCATGATGGTTGGCGGGCCGGCAGAGGCCGTCGCCGTGATCGACCCGATCCTGGAATCGCTGGCCCCGGGCATGGGTGCGATCGAGCGCACTGCCGGCCGTGGTGACGATGCCGATCCGCGCCCGGAAAAGGGCTACCTCCACGCCGGGCCGGCGGGCGCGGGCCATTTCGTCAAGATGGTCCACAACGGCATCGAATACGGCATGATGGCCGCCTTTGCCGAAGGGTTCGATATCCTCAAGGCCAAGGCATCGGACAAACTGCCCGAAGACGAACGCTTTGACCTCAATCTGCCCGATATCGCCGAAACCTGGCGCCGCGGCAGCGTGGTCGCGTCCTGGCTGCTCGATCTGACGGCAGATGCCTTGGCGCGCGACCATGCGCTCGACCAGTTCTCGGGCAACGTGGCGGATTCGGGCGAAGGCCGCTGGACGGTCGAAGCCGCGATGGAAGAAGCGGTGCCGGCCTACGTGCTCTCGGCTGCGCTGTTTGCCCGCTATCGCAGCCGCATGGAAACCACGTTTGGCGACAAGGTGCTGTCGGCCATGCGTTATGGTTTTGGCGGCCACGTCGAACCGAAATGATCGGGCAGCACCTCCCTTGCAAGGGAGGTGCGCTAAATTTCACGATCGCGCATCTGGATTGCACACGCACGCCAATGCACCGCAATCTTTGCAACCTCCTGCCCTGTTCCCGCTGCTATGCTGCACGCGGATCTTGAGCAGGGGATTTTTGCAATGCACGCACGGCAGATGGCAACGGTCGGAATGGACACACCGCCGCGCCGCTGGGCCGATTGGGCAATCGCGCGGATCGAGGCGGACTATGCCCGCAGCGCCGATACCCACCTGATCCCGCTTGATCTGCCCGCGCTGCCCGGCGTTGCCATCTACCTCAAGGATGAAAGCAGCCACCCGACCGGCAGCCTCAAGCACCGGCTGGCGCGCTCGCTGTTCCTGCACGCGCTATGCAGCGGCTGGATCGGCGAAGGCACCACCGTGGTCGAGGCCTCGTCAGGCTCCACCGCCGTATCGGAAGCCTATTTCGCGCGCATGCTGGGCCTGCCGTTCGTTGCAGTGATCCCCGCTACCACCGCGGCCGAAAAGATCGCCGCGATCGAGGCACTGGGCGGGCAATGCCACAAGGTGGCCGATCCCACCGCCGTCTATGGCGAGGCGCAGCGCCTCGCCGATGAGCGCGGCGGCCACTACATGGACCAGTTCACCTTTGCCGAACGCGCGACGGACTGGCGCGGCAACAACAACATCGCCGAAAGCATCTTTGCCCAGATGGCCCGCGAGCCGGCGCCGATCCCCACCTGGATCGTGTGTGGTGCCGGCACGGGCGGCACCTCCGCCACGTTGGGTCGCTTCGTGCGCTATCACCGCCACGCTACGCGCATCTGCGTGGCCGATCCTGCCCATTCGGTATTTCACCGCCACTGGCACGATCGCGCGATCGTGCGCAAGGATGGCGCCTGCAGCGTGATCGAGGGGATTGGTCGCCCGCGCGTGGAACCCTCGTTCGTGCCCAATGTGATCGACCGGATGGAAGTGGTCGAAGAC
This sequence comes from Novosphingobium sp. AAP1, assembly GCF_001295765.1. Lineage (NCBI taxonomy): Bacteria > Pseudomonadati > Pseudomonadota > Alphaproteobacteria > Sphingomonadales > Sphingomonadaceae > Novosphingobium > Novosphingobium sp. AAP1. The sequence goes on from NZ_LJHO01000001.1 coordinate 82,512, forward strand.
GCCGCCTCGATCGCGGCGGCGCGTGCGCTGTCGCGCCATCTTGGCCGCCGCGTGGGTGGATCGACCGGCACCAACCTGATCGCCTGCGCGCGGCTGGCGAGCGACATGGCCCGTGCCGGCCAGCATGGCTCGATCGTCACGCTGCTGTGCGATTCCGGTGAACGCTATGCCTCCACCTGCTTCAACGATACCTGGCTGGCACAGCGCGGCCTGGATATCGCCGATGAAGAGGCACGGATCACGGCCTTTCTCGCGCACGGGCAATATTGATGGTAGCGCAACCAAACTGAACACCCTATCTGCCGTGACCAGACCGCGCGGGCTGCCGCGCACAACGGCAAAGGAACTTGCGCCCATGAACGGTGCCTATCTGATCGGCGGGGAAAACCGCACCAGCAGCGAAACCTTCACTGGCGTGGCCGCCGCCACCGGCCAGGCGCTGGACGGCGATTTTGCCGTGACGCCGCTGGCCGATATCGCGCAGGCCTGTGCCCTGGCGGGCGCGGCATTCGATACCTATCGCGAAACCACGCCGGCCGCGCGCGCTGCATTCCTGGAAGCGATTGCCACCGCGCTGGAAGCCCGCGCCGAGGCAATCATCGCCCGCGCCATGCTGGAATCCGGCCTGCCGCAGGGCCGCCTGGCCGGCGAACTGGGCCGCACCACCGGCCAGCTGCGGCTGTTTGCCACGGTCGTGCGCGAAGGCACCTGGGCTGGCGCGATGATCGAGCCGGCCCTGCCCGATCGCCAGCCCCTTCCCCGCCCGGCGCTGGCCTCGCGCGCCATTGCGCTTGGCCCCGTGGCGGTGTTCGGCGCATCCAACTTCCCGCTGGCGTTCAGCGTTGCCGGTGGCGACACCGCCTCTGCCCTCGCCGCCGGCTGCCCGGTGGTGGTCAAGGCACACCCGGCCCACCCCGGCACCTCGCGTCTGGCCGGCGAAGCCATTGCCGAGGCCGTGGCCCAGTGCGGCCTGCCCGGCGGTGTGTTCAGCCTGGTCCAGGGGCCGGGCAACGACATCGGCACCGCGTTGGTGGCCGATCCGGCCATCAAGGCGGTGGGCTTTACCGGTTCGCGCCGGGGTGGCCTGGCGCTGATGGCCGTGGCGGCCGCGCGGCCCGAGCCGATCCCGGTCTATGCCGAAATGTCGTCGATCAATCCGGTCCTGCTGTTCCCCGCCGCGCTGGCCGCCCGCGCCGAAGACCTGGGCAAGGCCTATGTCGGCTCGCTCAGCCTGTTTGCCGGGCAGTTCTGCACCAATCCGGGCCTGGTCATCGCGCTCGACAGCCCCGATCTGGATCGCTTCCTCGCCTCGGCCGCGCAGGCGCTGGCCGGCGTTGCACCGCAGGTCATGCTGACCGGCGCGATCGCGGCGGCCTATGCCAAGGGGATCGCCACGCTTTCCGGCAGCGAGGGCGTGACTGTGGTGGCCGCCGGCAGCGATGGCGACGCGCAACAGGGCGCCGCGCGCCTGCTCACTGTCGATGCCGCCCACCTGCTCGCCAATCCCGTGTTGACCGAGGAAGTGTTCGGCCCCTCCTCGCTGGTGGTCCGTGCGCAAAGCACCGAGCAGACCGCCCAACTGCTCGAAGCGCTGGAAGGTCAGCTGACCGCCACGCTGCACCTGGATGAGGCGGACCATGCCCTGGCCGCCCCGCTCATCCCGGTGCTGGAACGCAAGGTAGGCCGCATCCTGGCCAACGGCTGGCCCACCGGCGTGGAAGTGAGCCGCACCATGGTCCATGGTGGTCCGTTCCCCGCCACCAGCGACGGGCGCACCACCTCGGTTGGCGCCATGGCGATCCACCGCTTCCTGCGCCCGGTCTGCTACCAGGCGCTGCCCGATGCGCTGCTGCCCGCCGCGCTGCAGGCCACCAACCCGCTGGGCCTGCCGCGCCAGACCTTTAGCTGACCACGTTCCGCGCCTGCCCGCACAGCATGGTGGGCAGGCGCATCTTCCCATGCGCGAACAATGGCGTATGGACAGGGCATGACGTTTACCGACATTGCCCGGCGCACTTACGATCACAATTTCCGGCTCGATCCGATCGTGCGCAGCCTGCTCGATACCGATTTCTACAAGCTGCTGATGCTGCAGATGATCCGGCATGTGCACCCGGATGTGGCCACCACCTTTTCGCTGATCAACCGCACCACCAGCGTGCGCCTGGCCGATGTGATCGACGAGGCGGAACTGCGCGCGCAGCTCGATCACGCGCGCACCGTGCGGTTTACCAAGAAAGAGCTGATCTGGCTGGCCGGCAACAGCTTCTATGGCCGCCAGCAGATGTTCGGCCCCGATTTTCTGGCATGGCTGGCTGATTTCCATCTGCCCGAATACGAATTGCGCCGGCACGATGGGCAGTTCGAACTGCATTTCGCCGGCCCGTGGACCCACACCACGATGTGGGAAATCCCCGCCCTGACGATCATCAACGAACTGCGCTCGCGCGCGGCACTGCGCGACAAGGGCAAGTTCGCGCTCGATGTGACCTATGCCCGCGCCAAGGCCAAGCTGTGGAACAAGGTGGAGCGGCTGCGCACCCTGCCCGATCTGGTCCTTTCCGATTTCGGCACGCGGCGGCGCCATGGTTTCCTGTGGCAACGCTGGTGCGTCGAGGCGCTGAAAGAAGGCCTGGGCGAGCGCTTCATCGGCACGTCCAACGTGCTCCTGGCGATGGACGCCGATCTCGAGGCGATCGGCACCAATGCCCATGAACTCCCGATGGTTGCTGCGGCATTGGCGCAAAGCGATGCCGATCTCGCCCGCGCGCCCTATCGCGTGCTGGAAGAATGGCGCCAGCATTACAACGGTAACCTGCTGATCGCCCTGCCCGATGCCTTTGGCACCACCGCGTTCCTGCGCCACGCGCCCGATTGGCTGGCCGGCTGGACCGGCTTTCGCCCCGACAGCGCGCCGCCCATTCCCGCTGGCGAGCAGATCATCGCCTGGTGGCAGGCGCACGGCGTCGATCCGCGCCAGCGCCTGCTGATCTTTTCCGACGGGATGGACGTGGACACGATCGAGCAGACCTATCGCCACTTCCACGGCCGCGTGCGGATGAGCTTTGGCTGGGGCACCAATCTCACCAACGATTTCCGCGGCTGCGCCCCCGATGGCGATACCGCGCTCGAACCGATCTCGCTGGTCTGCAAGGTCACCAGCGCCAATGGCCGCCCCGCAGTCAAACTATCGGACAACCCCGCCAAGGCCACCGGCGATCCAGCCGAAATCGCCCGCTATCTGCGCGTCTTCGGCACCGAAGGCTTCGCGCCGGCGCCGATCAGCGTGTGAGCGATGGAGCGGCGTTTGAGCGCTGGGATGCGGCCAGTTGCGTGGATTGCAAACTGCGCTAGGATAGGTTCTCCAGCCGCAGGAAAAACGTTATGACCGATATCTTCGGCGCAATGTCGCAATTCATTTTATTCGCGATTCTGTATTTTTCTGTCAGGTTTTCTTGGAAGCGCAGCACAAGATTTGCGATTGGCATTTCACTCTGCGCCGTGTTCATCGGGCAATTTCTTTTCCCAATGCACTTTGTCGTTCGATCCGCGGTAGGAAAGCCGCTCGAAATGACCCTGCGACTAGCCAACTTGCTTGTCATAATCCTTTATGTAATTCATCCAGTGCGAGCCCGTCGTCGCGCTTCAGCACCGGAAATTGACCGCTAAGCTCCAAAACCGTACGAGCGAGTTCCACGCGCCCGCATGCGCTTGCTTATTTCAAACGGAATAGCTGGTCCCCGGATCAAGTCCGGGGTCCCGCTTGATCTTTTGCATGAGCGGCTACCCACCCAATCCTGCCTTGGCCCGCGCGCGCACGGCGTCGAATGTATGCCGCACCAGCATTTCGCCATTGCGCCACACCGGCACCAACAGGTCATCACCGGGCGCCACCGCATCGCGCCGCGCGGCGACCATCGCGCCATCGCGCAGCACCACCGCCTGGCGCCCGGCCTTGCTGGCCTTGGCGGGATCGGTGGCAGGATGCTTGAACACGTCATGCCACACGCCGTGCGCATCAAGCATGGCATTGGCTTTCATGGCAAAGCGCAGCGTATCGCGGTTGACCTTCTGCAACAGGCCGGCGCCCATGCCAAAGGCGATATTGTCGATGGCAAAGCCTGCCGCGATCAGCCGCTCGATCAACCGGCCGATGGTTTCGGCGGTCATGCCGTCGCCCTGGATCACCCGCACATGGGGGTCGAGCACGCGAAAGCCCTTGGCGTTGGTCGTGCCGCCAAAGGCATCCCATAGCTTGGCAATCGTGCGCAGCGGGGTTTCGATCGGATCGCCGCTGTCGGGGCGCACTACCAGCGTACCCTGGCGGGCCAGAACATGGTCGCGCAGCGTGCTGCCCCAGATGTCTTGCACTGCCGCGTCCAGGTCATAGCTGTCGGATACCACGGCAACCAGCCGCCCAGGGCCATCGAATGCGTCCAGCATGGTGCGATAGGCATCTGCCTCGCGCGCTTCGCCCCAGCTGGTCATCGTGCTGTGTTCAGCCGCCGGAATGGAAAAGCCGGCCATGTCTGCCCCGTAATAGCGGCGCGCGGCGAGCAGCCCTTCCATCGTGTCGGTGCCCTGGAAGTTGACGAGGTGCGCCAGGCCGCCCAGCCCGGCGCTTTCCCCGCTGCTCACCCCGCGCGCGCCAAAATCGTGGAGCTTGAACGGCAATTGCCCGTCAACGTCCTCGCTCGTTCGCTCCAGCCCGGCGCGGATCACCTGGCGGCATTGCCAGCTCATCGTGGCGACGGTGCTGGGATACCAAACCGCCCGCAGCAGCGCGGTTTCGACAAAGGTGGTGAGCCAGGGCATGCGCGGATCGGTATTTTCCACCTGCACCAGCGGCACGCCCGCCGGCACCACGCTGCCTTCGGGCAAGGCGCGGATTTCCAGCGGCAGGTGGCCGCCGTGGTCATCCACGATCGCCTGCCAGCCAGCGCGGTTGAACGGCACGCCGTGCGCGGCGCATACGGCCTCGGCCTCGTCGATATCCGCCCCGGTCACCGCGCGGCCCAGGTAATCGATCAGATAGGGTTGCAGCCCCAGGAACAGAACCACGTCGCTCGCCCCACCGGCCCGCGCCTCCACATAGGCGCTGATCACCCGCGCTTCGGGTGGATATTGGCGAAAGTGGCTGTGCTTGTAGCTGTCGGTGGCCAGGATCGGGTTGGTCATGATGGGAATTTCCCTCACACGCCACGCCGCGCGCGGCAAGCCCTGCGCGCGCGGCTGCCGCTGCCCTTTCTGCCCGGTGCAGGATCGTTGCCGCCTGTTGCGCGTTCGAACCGCACATTCTCCCCCAAGACGAGGACCGCTTCCGGCCATGGCCCCCACTTTGCCAACCGCGCACGTCAACGGCCAGCCGCAGACGCTGCCCCAAGACCCCCGCCGCACTCTCCTCGATTGGCTGCGCCACGACCTGGGCCTGACCGGCACCAAGAAGGGCTGTGATCATGGCCAGTGCGGCGCTTGCACCGTGCTGGTCGATGGCAAGCGCATCAATTCCTGTCTTTCGCTGGCCGCGCTGCATGACGGCGACAGCATCGAAACGATCGAGGGCATCGGCACGCCCGACGCGCTTGCCCCGCTGCAGAAGGCGTTCGTATCGCATGATGGCTATCAGTGCGGCTATTGCACGCCCGGCCAGATCTGTTCGGCCAAAGCGCTGATGGCCGAACTGGCCCAGGGCTGGCCCAGCGCGGTCAGCGCCGATGTGGCCGCCCGACCCATCCCCACCGCCGAAGAACTGCGCGAGCGGATGAGCGGCAACCTCTGCCGCTGCGGCGCCTATTCCAACATCATCGCCGCGCTGGAAGAAGTCATCGGGGCGGAGGCGCTGGCATGAAGCCCTTCACTCTCGATCATGCCGCAAACGCAGCGGCCGCGCTCAGCGCCATGGGCCAGGGCGCGACGGCGATTGCCGGCGGCACCAACCTGGTTGATCTGATGAAGCTGCAGGTGGCGACGCCCGAGCGCCTCGTCTCGATCCGCCGCACCGGGCTCGACAGCATTGTGCCCGATGGCACGGGCCTGCGCATCGGCGCGCTGGTCACCAACGCCGATTGTGCGGCAGACATGCGCGTGCGCCAGGATTGGCCACTGCTGGCCCAGGCGATCCTGGCCGGCGCCAGCCCGCAGCTGCGCAACCGCGCGACCACCGGCGGCAACCTGTGCCAGCGTACCCGTTGCGGCTATTTCTATGATACCACGCAGGCCTGCAACAAGCGCGCGCCCGGCAGCGGCTGCGCCGCGCGCGACGGTTTCAACCGCATCCATGCCGTGCTCGGCACCAGCGATGCATGCATCGCCACCTATCCCGGCGACATGGCCGTGGCCTTGCTCGCGCTTGATGCCGTGGTCCTGACCGAAGGCCCGTTCGGCCCCCGCCAGATTCCGCTGGCGATGTTCCACCGCGAGCCGGGCGATGACCCGACGCGCGACAACGTGCTGCAGCCCGGCGAGCTGATCACGGCAGTGCGCCTGCCCGCGCCGACCGGCGGAATCCAAGTCTATCGCAAGGTGCGCGACCGCGCGTCCTATGCCTTTGCCCTCTTGTCCGTGGCGGCAGACGTGACCATGGACGAAGGCCGCATTGCGCGCTGCGCGCTGGCTTTTGGCAGCCTGGGCACCGTGCCGTGGCGTGACAGCGCCGTGGAAGCGGCGCTGATCGGGGAGAAGCCCTCGCCCGCGCTGTTCGACCAGGCGGCCGAAATCCTGCTGCGCCAGGCGCGCGGGTTTGGCGCCAACGATTTCAAGATCCCCCTTGCCGCGCGGGCCCTGGCCGCGACGCTGGCCCAAGCGACGAAGGGTTGAACACCATGCACCTCCCCCTGTCAGACATGTATAACCAGCCCGACGAACGCAACCTGCTCGACCATATGCGTCAAGGCGTGATCGGCCAGCCGCTCGATCGTCCCGAAGGGCCGCTCAAGGTCAGCGGCACGGCGACCTATGCCGCCGAATGGCGCATCGATGGCTGCGTCGAAGGCGTGCTGGTCTTGGCCAGCATTTCCCAGGGCCAGGTCAGCAGGATCGACCGCGACGCCGTGCTCGCGCGCGAGGGCGTGATTGCGGTAATCGCCGATCCGGCGATGACGCGGCGCCCGGCGCAGGGCATGGCGGCGAAGGCGCCGCAACAGGATGCGGCGAAGGTCGAATACTTTGGCCAGCCCGTGGCGCTGGTGGTGGCCCAAACCTTTGAGCAGGCGCGCGACGCTGCCCTGGCCCTGCCGATCGACTATACCGACGCCGACGGCGATCCCGTGCCGTTCGATCCGGCCGCGCCGGGTGTGAAGGTGGAAGCGCCATCCAGCAGCAAGCCGGTTGAGGGCGGTGACCTTGACCAGGCAATGCAGGACGCGGCCTTTTCCGTCGACGTGGAATACGACACCCCCGGCCACGCCAGCGCCGCGATGGAGCCCCACGCCACGATCGCGCAATGGCAGGGCGACAGCCTGATCCTGCACGGCAGCTATCAGATGCTGTCCTACAACGTGAAGGAAATTGCCGACTGCCTGGGCCTCTCGGCCGACAAGGTGCGGATCATCGCACCCTATGTTGGTGGCGGTTTCGGCTCCAAGCTGGGCATCACCCATGAAGCGGTCGCGGCTGCAATCGCCGCGCGTGAATTGGGCCGCCCGGTGCGCGTGGTGATGAGCCGGCAACAGGTGTTCCAGACCGTGATGCGCCGCTCCGAAACGCGGCAGCGTGTGCGCCTGGCGGCCGATCCCGCCGGCCGGTTGATCGGCCTGGGGCATGAAGCACTGGTATCCAACCTGCCCGGGGAAAAGTTTGCCGAGCCGGTCACCCAGGCAACCGAGTTCCTTTATGGCGGCGAAAACCGCCTGCTAAAGGTGGAAGTGGCGCGGATCAGTCGCATGACCGCCGGATCGGTGCGCGCGCCGGGTGAAGCGGTGGGCATGCAAGTGCTCGAAGCGGCGATGGACGAACTGGCCGAGAAGATCGGCATTGATCCGATCGAACTGCGCAAGCGCAATCTGCCGGCCGAAGTTCCGGTGGCCGGCACGCCCTATTCGTCGCGCATGTTGACACAGGCGCTGGAACAGGGGGCTGAAGCGTTCGGGTGGCGCGCGCGCCAGGACCGTCCCTGCCAGACGCGGGACGGCGATTGGTGGATCGGCATGGGCGTGGCGAGCGCCGCGCGCGTCAACATGATGGTTCCGGCCAAGGCCCAGGTCACACTCAAGGCAGATGGCAGCGCGGTGGTGGAATCAGACCAGACCGATATCGGCACCGGTTCCTATGCCATCCTTGGCCAGATCGCCGGCGAAATGCTGGGCCTGCCAATGGCGCGGGTTGACGTGAAGTTGGGCGACACCGTCCACCCGGCCGGGGCCGGTTCGGGCGGCAGCTTCGGCGCCATCTCCACCGGTTCGGCCGTGATGTATGCCTGCGAGGCGATCCGCGCCAAGCTGGCCAAGGCGCTGGGTTGCGAAACTGAAGACCTCGCCTTGAAAGACGGCATGGCCAGCGGCGGCAACGCATCACCTCGCGCGCTGCGCGATCTGCTGAACGGTGAAGACATCGCGGAAACCGGCACGATCAAGCCCGGCAAGACGGCCAAGGCCTTTTCCCAGGCCAGCTACGGCGCGTTCTTTGCCGAGGTGGCGGTCCATGCCTTCACCGGCGAGGTACGCGTGCGGCGGATGACCGGCGCGTTTGGCTTTGGCCGCGTGCTCAATGCCAAGACCGCGCGCTCGCAATGCCTGGGTGGCATGGTCTGGGGCATCGGCAGCGCGCTGACAGAGGAGCTGGCGTTCGATACCCGCGACGGGCACCTCGTCAACCATGACCTGGCCGAATATCACGTGCCGGTGCATGCCGACGTGCCGGCGATCGAGGTGATCCTGCTGGAAGAACGCGATGCCGCGGCCAGCCCGCTTCAAGCCAAGGGCGTGGGCGAACTCGGCATTTGCGGCGCAGCCGGCGCGATTGCCAACGCGGTCTATAATGCCTGCGGCGTGCGCGTGCGCAGCTTCCCGCTCACGCTCGACAAGATCCTGCCGGCCCTGCCCGATCCCTTCGCTCGCCGTGCAGACGCTGCGCTTTGAAAGGAATTCCGTCGATGACCAATCCCCCCATCGCCTACTCTGCCGACCTCGAACAGATCGAAGACAACGAAGCGGAAACCGACGCCTCGTTGGAAAAGTCGTTCGATCATATCCTCGAAACCACGGCGCAGGACTATGGCCGGCCGGTGCGCGCGGTTCATGCCAAGGCGCACGGCCTGTTTGAAGGCACGTTCACCGTCGATGCCAACCTGCCGCCCGAGCTTGCCCAGGGGCTGTTTGCCCAGGCGGGCCGTTATGACGCGGCGCTGCGCATCTCCACCAATCCGGGTGATATCCTGGATGACAATGTCGTGCTGCCCCGTGGCCTAGCACTGAAAGTGGAAGGGGTGCCGGGGGCCTACCTGCCAACCGCGGAAGGGGACGCGCAGGACTTCCTGTTCGTCAACGGCCCGGTGTTCGCGACGGCGCGGGCCGATCAGTTTGCCGGCAAGCTCAAACTGCTGGCCGCCACAACTGATCGCGCGCCTGGTGCCAAGGTGGCGCTGTCAACGGTGCTGGGCTTCATCAACAGTGCGCTGGGCAAGGTTGGCCTGGAATCAAGCGCCCTTGCCGCCATGGGTGGCGCGCCGCAGGTTCACCCGCTGGGCGAAACCTATTTCTCCACCACCCCGTTCCGCTATGGCGCGCACGTTGCCAAGTTCCGCCTGCGCCCGCTTTCCCCCGCGCTCACCGCGCTGTCAGGCAAAGTAATCGACACCAGCGGCCGCCCCGATGGCCTGCGCGAAACCATCCGCGAGGATGCCGCGAACCTGACCGGCGAATGGGCGTTCGAAGTGCAGCTGCTGCGCGATCTCGATCGCCAGCCAGTGGAAGATGCCAGCGTGGAATGGCCCGAGGAGGTCTCGCCTTTCGTGCAGGTGGCGACACTGCGCGTGGAGCCGCAAGACAGCTGGAGCGCCGACAAGGTGCAGCGGATCGATGAAACCCTGCACTTTTCGCCTTGGAACGGGCTGGAAGCGCACCGTCCGCTCGGCGGTATCAACCGCGCGCGCCGGCGCGCCTATCGCCATTCGGCTGATTTCCGGGTGGCAGCACAGCAAGGCTGCCCCGTGGCGCATGGCGAGGCGCCGGCATCCGAACCGGCCGCCTGACGGCGGCCGTAATGCGGCCGGTCAGGCCTCGATCCTGACCGGCACGCCCTTCGATGCCGGCGTGTCCGACAGCTTTTCGCGCAGCGACAGCGGCACCAGGGCATTGAGTTCGGGGAAATAGCCCGCCACCGTGCCCGCCGGCAGGTCATAGGGCACGACCTTGAGCCCGCCCACCGCACGGCGCGTGGCCGGATCGGCGGCCGTCACCAGGGTGATGCGCTGCCCTTCGGCGAGGCCCAGCCGGGCGATTTCCTGCGGCGCCATCAACGCGATCGTGCGCTCTCCCGAAAGCCCGCGCAGCCGGTCGTTCATGCCATAGACCGTGGTGTTGAACTGGTCGTTTGACCGCAAGGTGACCAGGCGCAGCGTATCGTCTGCCTCATCCTGCGGGCCGGCGTTGAGCACGCTGGGGTCGGTAAACTCGGCCCGCCCGCTTTGCGTATGCCAGACCCGGCGGCGGGCATCGTTGCCGCGGAAAAACCCGCCGGGCTGATGCATGCGCCGGTCCATGTCGAAGAACTCCTTGGGATAGGTCCGCGCGATCAGATCGCGAATGCGCGCATAATTTCCGCGCCAGGCATCCCACTGCCAGCGCGGGTTTTCCGGCAGGCTGGCCTTGGCCAGTTCGCAGATGATCGCCGTCTCGCTCAGCAGGTGCTCGCTCGCCGGCTTGCGCTTGCCCATCGAGCTATAGATGTGGCTGAAACTGTCCTCGATGCTGACGAACTGGTTGCCGCTGTCCTGGATATCCTCTTCCGAGCGGACCAGGCAGGGCAGGATCCAGCTTTCCTTGCCCGGCAACAGATGGGTGTGATTGAGGCGGGTGGCGATGTGCACTGTCAGGTCCATCTCGCGCCAGGCGGCGTGGATCTGGCCGTGGTCCGGCACGGCCATCGCCAGATTGCCGCCCAGCCCCACATAGACCCGGTTCTTGCCGGCCTGCAGCGCTTCCAGGAACTTGGCCGTGTTGTGCCCATCCTCTGGCGGTGTCTCCAGCCCCAGCACGGTGCGATAGGTTTCCACCGGCGCCAGCGCCACCTTTTCGGTGATGCCCACGGTGCGCTGGCCCTGCACGTTGGAATGGCCGCGAATGGGCGAGCAGCCTGCGCCCGGCCGCCCGATGTTGCCGCGCAGCAGGAGCAGGTTGACCAGCATGCCGATCGCTTCGCTGCCGTGCACCTGCTGGGTCAGCCCCATGCCATAGATGCCGAACACCGCCTTGGCATCGGCATAGACATCGCCGGCTGCTTCCATCTCGGCGCGGGTCACGCCGCTCGCCACCTCCAGCGCGTCCCAGCCGGTAGCATCCAGCTTGGCCCGGAAAGCCTCGAAACCATGGCAATGTGCGTTGATAAACTGTTGATCGAGCAGGCCCGCTTCTCGCTCGGCACGCGCCAGCACATGCTTGCACACGCCCATCAGCGCGGCGATATCGCCGCCAGGACGCACCTGCAGGTAAAGATGGCTCAGCCGCGTCGCCTTGCCCGTCAGCATTTCCAGCGGGCTTTGCGGATTGACGAATTCGACCAGCCCCGCTTCCTTGAGCGGGTTGAACGTCACGATCTTGCAGCCGCGCTTCACCGCCTGTTGCAGCGGATGCAGGATGCGCGGCGAATTGGTGCCCGGATTCTGGCCTAAGTAAAAGATCGCGTCGCACTGCTCCAGGTCTTCCAGCTGGCAGGTGCCCACCGGCGAACCGATCACCTTCTTGAGGCCGACCGAGGTGGTCTCGTGGCACATGTTGGAACTGTCGGGCAGGTTGTTGTGCCCCAGCATGCGCGCGAATGCGGCATAGAGATAGCTCGGCTCAAGCGCCGCCTTGCCGCTGGCGTAGAATGTCATCGCCGCAGGATCGATCTGGCGCAGCCGCGCGCCGATCGCGGCAAAGGCTTCTGCCCAACTGGCGCGCAGGTAGCGGTCGCTGGCAGGGTCATAGCGCAGCGGCTCGGTCAGGCGGCCTTCGCGCTCAAGCTCATTGGCGCTTAGGCCCCACAGCGAACTGACGGTGTGCTGTTCAAAGAATTCGGGCGTGCAGCGCGCGCTGGTCAGGTCCCACAGCGTTGCCTTCGCGCCGTTTTCGCAGAACTCGAACTTGGCCGGCGTCGGCGGCTTGATCCACGCGCACGAGGTGCAGGCCGTGCCATCCGGCTTGTTGAGATGCGCCAGTGTTTCCAGCGCGCCGGGGCCCGCTCGCTGCGACAGTTCGGTGGCGGCAATCCCTTCCAGCGATCCCCATCCCCCGGCCGCTTCGGGCACCTCGATCGCTTGTGCCTTGGCTTCCGGGGTCTGGGGCTCGGTCATGATAGGCTCATCCTGTCTCAAGGGTCGGCGGCACAAAGAAAATTCAATGGATCACAACGGCCATCACCCCGGATTTGATCCGGGGTGATGGTAACGTTTCACTCTTTTACCGCTTACGGGATCACGCCAGGGCACGGACCTTTGGCTCGCGGGCAAAATGCCGCACCGGGCCAACCGACATCAGGTCGGCATTGGGCACCACGCCATCGTCCTTTTCAACGCCGGCCTTGTCCAGGATCACCTGGGTGCCGGAGCAATGGGCAATCGTCTTGCAATGGCCATAGGCGTCCATGAACCATTGCACCGCTGCGCCTTGGCGGGCCAGTTCGGCTGCCGCTTCGGGCATCAGGACCGAGGCGACCGCATCGAACATGACCGAGGGCGAACCATCAAGCTGCCCATCGGCCTTGAGCGTGCCGCCCTTGACGGCAATGCCACCCACCTTCGGCGCCACCAGGAATACCGATCCGCCGGCACCCTCGATGTCTTTCTTGAGCGTGTCGATCGCCGCCTTGTCCGATCCTTCCGCAAACAGGATGCCCACCTTGCGGCCTTCAAAGGTCTTGCGCGCCTGCTTTTGGATCGACAGCGCGTCTGACGGCTTCATCGCCGTCGGCGCACGCGCGGCGGGTGCCTTTTCCGGCAGGTCCATCGCCAGGCCCTCGGCCACGCGGCTGGCCAGTTCCTCGTCCACATTGCGCAGGCGCGACAGCACACGCGTGCGGATATGCTCCAGGCTTACCTTCGACAGTTCGAACACCAGGGCAGAGGCGATATGCGCCTGCTCGCTTTCGGTCTGCGAATGGAAGAACAGCGCAGCCTGGCTATAGTGATCGGCGAAAAGCTCGGGCCGCACGCGCAGCTTTTCGGTGGGATCGTTGCGCTCGCCGTTTTCCCGGAACGAGGTGAACCCGCTATCGGGATCGGCGCGTGGCCCGCTGGCTTCGCCCGCTTCATTCAGCGAGTTCGGCTCGTAATTGGCGCGGCCGGTGGGCACCAGCGTCTGCATCAGGCCATCGCGCTGCATGTTGTGGAACGGGCATTTGGGCGCGTTGATCGGGATCTGGTGGAAATTGGTCGTGCCCAGGCGCGATTTTTGGGTGTCGAGGTAGGAAAACAGGCGGCCCTGAAGCAGCGGATCGTTGGAAAAATCGATGCCGGGCAAAACGTTGGTGGGCAGGAAGGCCACCTGCTCAGTCTCGGCAAAGAAATTGTCGACATTGCGGTTCAGGGTCATGCGCCCGACGATTTCCACCGGCACGTCTTCCTCGGGCACCAGCTTGGTCGCGTCTAGCACGTCATAGGGCTGCTTGGCCGCCCATTCCTCGTCGAACACCTGCACGCCCAGATCCCAAGCGGGATAGGCGCCGCTGTCGATCGCTTCATAGAGGTCACGGCGGTGGAAATCGGGGTCGGCACCGGCGATCTTCACGGCTTCGTCCCAGATCAGCGACTCCAGGCCCTGCACCGGCTTCCAGTGGAACTTGACGAAGCGGCCCTTGCCCTTGGCATCAACCAGGCGGAAGGTGTGGACGCCGAACCCTTCCATCGTGCGCAGCGTGCGCGGAATGGCGCGATCGCTCATCGCCCACATGATCATGTGCATGGATTCCGGCATCAGGCCGACGAAATCCCAGAACGTGTCATGCGCGCTCGCCGCCTGGGGATAGCCGCGATCCGCCTCCATCTTCACCGAGTGGATCAGGTCGGGAAACTTGATCGCATCCTGGATGAAGAACACCGGGATGTTGTTGCCAACCAGGTCCCAGTTGCCCTCGTCGGTGTAGAACTTGACGGCAAAGCCGCGCACGTCGCGCGGGGTATCGACCGAGCCAGCCCCGCCCGCGACGGTTGAAAACCGCACAAACACCGGGCAGGTCTTGCCCGTTTCCTGGAACAGCCCCGCCTTGGTCAATTCGGGGATCGCGCGGGTCACTTCGAACACGCCGTGTGCGCCCGAGCCGCGCGCGTGAACGATGCGCTCAGGGATACGCTCGTGATCGAAGTGGAAGATCTTTTCGCGCAGGATGAAGTCTTCCAGCAGCGCCGGGCCGCGTGCGCCGGCCTTGAGGCTGTTCTGGTTGTCGGCCAGGCGGTGGCCAAAGTTGTCGGTCAGATAACCATCGGCCGGGGCACCCGCCGCTGCATCCTGATGCGTTTCCCCGCCGGTGCCGGCGCGAGTTTCGTATCCTGCGTTTCCGGCGCCGGGTTGATGGTCATGCAGCGCGTTGTCCTGCGCGGGCGAAGACTTGGGGGGCTTGGTCATGGTCATAGTCCTTTTACCGGCGGCAGGCGCGAGCGTTCACCCGGACAAAGCGGCAAAAGGCTTCGCCCGGCAGCAGACGCCAAAAATGAAACGGGTGCGTTCAGTTAAAGCGAAACCCCGTTCCGATGCCGGAACGGGGGCTTGTTTGGGTATCACATTAAACGGCGGGAGCGCGGCGAGCCTGGCGCTTGTCCATGTAGCGCTTGGCCAGCAGACCACCGGCCGCTGCCGCCACAAAGCCCACAGGGCCCAGGCGGCGCAGCACGGTGGCAGCGGCCACGCCCAGCAGAGCACCGCTGCCTTCGCTCATCCCGGCGGTGCGCTCTGCAATCTTCTTGCCGACCACGGCGGAAACGATCTTGCCAATCACGGGGCGCCCTTTCGATCTGGGGAAATTCAAGGACTTTAACGCCTGCGTGCGGCCATCGTTCCACGCCGTGCGCCGGTTGGCGGCAGATCAGACCTTCTGGCCGACACCGGGCGCGGGAACGGCCGGTGCCTCTGCCTTGGCGGGGATTGCCTGGCTATTGGGCTTGACCGTGCTGCAACTGTCGGACGCCGCCTGGGTTACGCGCGGGGCCGCATGCGCGCCGCCTTCAGAGCTGTACGATACCGTGCGGGTGCAGCCCGAAGCGTCGGTCGTGCTCGACACATAGGTCATGTGCACGCCCTTGGGCAGGTTGGTCATCCCCGCCACCGTCATGCCCGGCATGCCGTCTGCCGGCGCGGCAGTGCCCTGGGCCATGGCAGCGCGCTGCATCAGCGCGGCTTGCTGCATCATCGCGGCGGCCTGCTGATCGAGCATCGCCGAAACCAGCGCCATGTGGGCAAAGGGATCAGCCGCCATCAAGGCCTGCTCGTCGGCCGCGGGATCAACGCCAGCGTCCCTCGCGGCCACCGGCTGGATCGCAATGCGCGGCGCGACAGCGCCGTGGTACTGTACCTGCGCCACCGTGCCATCGGGCAGATTGACCAGCATCGTGTGCAGATCATTGGTTGCCGCCTGGGCCGCGCAGGCGCCAGCTACGCTCAAGGCTGCGGCACCGATCACAAACTTGGGAAATCCTGGCATGGATATCGCTCCTTGTGCTTGTTTGCGCGGGAAATCTCCGCAATCGGGCTGAACGCGCGATGAAGCAGCAAAGGCGATGCGACGGGCTGTGAAGCAGTGGCGCCCCACGCCACGCCAGCAAGCGCGGCATGGGGCGACAGGGGATCATCAGCCGCCCGTGACGGCGATGACATTGTCATCGCTCTTGCGGTCGATGAACGTGTTGTAGGGATCGACCCCGGCATAGGCCGGCTTGCGGCGGCTGGTCAGCACGATCGTGCTGGTGCCGTCGTGCAGGCGGTGGCGCTCCATGGTGATGACATCGGCCTTGCCAAAGGCGCCCTCGCCCGGCTGCGCGGTGAACAGGCCAATGTCGACATACTGATCGAGCGGCACGGGGGTGCTGGCGCCCTTGCCATCGTCGCGCGCCATGCTGGCGCTGAGCGTCAGCGTGGTCTGCCAGGTGCCATCGGCACGGCGCTGGGTTTTCGCGCTGTCCGCCTTGAAATCCCACACCGTGATGGTTTCCAAAAGATCACGCACCAGCGCATGTTCCTGCGGCGTCCGCGCCAGCGCGTGGAAGCCGCGCACCAGATCCATCGAGGTGGAATAAGGCGGCCCCTGAAAGCGATAGCGCGCCAATATCTGGCGCAGCATGGCATTGACCCGCGCTTCGCCCAGGCGGTCCTGCAGCAGGTAGAGCGCGACCGCGCCCTTGCGATAGTGGATATAGGGCTGGTCTTCCACGCGGGCCAGCGGCACTTCCTCCACCGCTTCACGCCCGCGCGAAGAAAGGTAGCGATCGAGTTCATAGCGCAGGAAGCGGCGGATCTTGTCCGGCCCGTAAAGCTGCTTCATCACCATCAGCGCTGAATATTGCGCCAGCGTTTCGACCATCATCGTCCCGCCCTGCATTTCCGCGCTGATTTCCTGGTGGGCCCAGTACTGGTGCGACAACTCGTGCGCGGCGACATAGGTGGCGTAGTCGATCTTGTCGGGATCGCTGAAATCACCCAGGAACCCGATCGATTCCGAAAACGGCATCGTGCCGGCAAAGGCCTGGGCAAAGCTGGCATAGCCGGGAAATTCAACAATGCGGGCATAATCGAACTGATAAGGCCCGAAATTGCTGCGATAATAGCCCAGCGCCACGCGCGCGGCGCGCTGCAGGCGGGCGACGTTGTAGGCATGCTGGGGATCGTAATAGATCGAGACCTGTACGCCATCGGCATCGCGGGTGTCGATCGCATAGCGGGCCGACTGGATCGACCAGAAGTTGAGGATGGGCACACGCGAGACAAAGCGCGCGGTGCGCTGCCCGCTCGCCACCGCATCGGCCACCTTGTCGCCCGGCGCCAGCGGCACCTGGTCGGCGGCGGTGGTGACGGTGATGTCGCTCGTCACCCAGCTGGCGTTGGCGATATAGTTGAACCGCCGCGCGCCTTGGTCTTCCAGCTTGGGCATGCGGTGCTCTGCCGGCAGCCCGTGTTCGCGGCGCTTGACCGGATCGCTCAACATGGCCGCGCGCTGGATGCCGATCGTGGGCGCGATCTCGCTGGAATCGAGGAACGTGCCATTGGCCAGCAGGCGCGTGTCATCGCCCAGCGGGTTGATACCCTGCTGCCAGCGCCGCACGCGGAAATGCAGCCGGGTGGTGGCGCCCGGCGCCAGCGGGCGGTCGAACGTAAAGAAGCGCACCTGGCGCCGATCATCGTCATGGCTCACCCGCGCGCCATCGATCGTCAGCGCCAGGACATCGCGATCGTGCTGCGGCAGCATCAGGTGCACGGTGGACAGCGGCGCGCCGGTGCTGTTGACCAGGTCATAGGTGCCCTCTGCATCCATCCGCGGCGTGGCCGGATCGATGCGGACCTTGAGCGCGATATGCGTGACGCTCGGCTCGGGCGCATATTCATAGCGGGCATAGAGCTTTTCGAGGTTGGCCGCGTCGATCTCTTGCTGCGCGCCGTTTTCGTAATGGTTGCGCACATCCATCTGATAATAGAGCCAGGCGCCGGTTGCCGCCATGCCGGCCAGCGCGGCCAGGATCAGGCCGCCGGCCGGGCTGCGCAGCCGGCGCAGCGCCTGGCGGCTGCGTGCGCCGACGCCATCGTTGGCACCACGCGGCCACAGCAGATGCGCTGCCGCCATCAGCGCCACCAGCAGCAGCCCTGAATAGAGCCGCAGCCACCAGTTGGTGGCCCAGCCCACCCGCGCGCCGTTGATGTCGGTCAGCGGATTGGGCACGCTCGAGGCATATTGGTACAGCGGGTGGTCCCAATGCATCGCCGAGGCAACGATGCCGAACACGAACCACACCAGCAGCAAGCCCCAACCGACATACTTGCTGGGCGAAACCACCTGAAGGAACACGGCCAGACCGGCCAGCAACACCATGTCGGCCGTGGTCGGCACCAGGTACCACCACAGATATTGCCCCAGCGCGATCGCGGTAAAGCCATTGGCCAGTTGCACGCCGATGCCTACCAGCGTGCCCAGCGCCACCGTGATGAACAGCACCAGCACCAGCGCCAGCACCTTGGGCAGCAGCAAGGCCCAGCTGGGCAAGGCGCTGGCATCGATGATCGCGCTGATCCGCCGCTCACGATCGCGCCAGACCAGTTCGCCGGCATAGAACCCGGCGATCACGATCGGCCCCAGCGTGAACGCGCTGCGCAGCGCCATGATCTGCAGGAACGTGGCAGGATAGCTCTTGCTGCCATACATGCTGTCGCTGAAGCTCAAGGCCGCCAGCGCGTTGATCGCGCCCACGGCCACCAGCACCAGGAACGCCGGGCTGCGCAGGATCATCCGCGCCTCGAACGTGATGCGCGCGATCAGGCGCGGCCATTGCGCGCGGGCCTGGTCAGGATCGGGCAGCCGGCTTACCCGGTTGGGCGTGGCAGCGGCAAGCTTGCGCGCGCGCCGTGCTTCGCGCCGCAACTGGCGCTTGCTCGCCGCCGGGGTAGCAAAGCTGAAACGCCACCATGCCAGCGCCAGCGCTGCAACCGTGACAGCGAGCCAGATGGCGCGGTTTTCCAGCATGAGCGCGGAAAACGGAAAAGGCTGCGCGTTGATTTCCGCCAGCGTCCAATAGCGGGTTTCGAGCGCGATGCCGACAACGCCGAACGGATCGGTGAGCGCCGCCAGCGTGCGCAGATCGGGATGGCTGGCGAGGATGCCGCGCGTTACGCCCCAGATCAGCAGGCTGGCCACCACCGCCACATAGGTTGCCATCATCGAGCGAGTGAGCGTGGCCACGGCAAAGAAAAACGCCGCACTCCACAACAGCGTGGGCATCGCCACCAGCACGAACGGGCGCAGATAGGCGTCGAGCCGGTTGGGCCCGATCGTTTCGGGATCGAGCCAGGGCATCAGCGACCCGACGACGCTGCCCAGCGGCACCGCGGCAAAGACCAGCAGCGACACGAGATAGGCCCCGGCAAAGCGGCCGAACAGGTAATCGCCCTTGCGCACCGAGGTTGCCCGCACAAGCGGGCCAAAGCCGCTGTCATCATCGCGCACGATCACGTTGGCGACGAATGCCGTGGTGGAAAACAGCGCAAAGATCGTCATCACACCCTGGGTCATCGCCAGGGACAGCGTGCCGTTTTGCCAGGCGTTGTCGGGCGTGCCACCGATCGAGATCTGGCTCGAAGCCATGGCGCCAAACGAGAGGAGGAAGAACAGCGCGAACACCACCCAGAACACCGGGCTGCGCAACTGATAGCGGATTTCGAACGCGGCGATGCGGCCAAGCATGTCTGTGCCCCCTTGCCCGCTCAGGCGACGACGGCCGCCGGCGCGGATGCGCGCGCGGCAAGCAGCGTCGAGAAATAGACATCTTCAAGCCCGCCGGGAACGGCGGTGAAGCCCTCTCCTGGCGCCGTGTCGGCAATCACGTGGACCACGGTGCGACCACCACGCAGGCGGGTGGAGATGACGCGGTGCGCCGCGCTGATCGCGGGCAGATCGGCGCGGTCGATCGCGCGCTCCCACACTTGGCCAGCCAGGGCGCCGATCAGGGCGGTGGGCGCGCCTTCCAGCAGGATCTGCCCCTGCCCCAGGATCGCCATGCGCGGGCACAGGTCGGTCACGTCGTCCACAATGTGGGTCGACAGGATCACCACCACGTTCTCGCCGATTTCTGCCAGCAGATTGAGGAAGCGGTTGCGCTCTTCAGGATCGAGCCCGGCGGTCGGTTCATCGACGATGACCAGGCGGGGATTGCCGATCAGGGCCTGGGCAATGCCAAAGCGCTGCCGCATCCCGCCCGAATAACCGGCCACCGCCTTGCGCCGCACATCCCACAGGTTGACCTGGGCGAGCAGCGTCTCGACCGTGTCGCGCCGCTCGCCCCGCCCGGCGATACCCTTGAGCACGGCCATGTGATCGAGCAGGTCATAGGCACTGACGCGGGGATAGACGCCGAAATCCTGCGGCAGATAGCCAAGCTGGCCACGGATCGCCTGGGGATCGCCGACCACGTCGATGCCGTCGAACATGATCCGCCCGCTGGTGGGGATCTGCAGCGTGGCGATGGTGCGCATCAGGGTGGACTTGCCCGCGCCATTGGGCCCGAGCAGCCCGAACATGCCCTTGGGAATGGTCAGGCTGACGGCATCGAGCGCGCGCGTGCCATTGCCATAGACGTGGGAAACCCCCTGAAGTTCAAGCATGATCTGATGTGCCCTGCTGCCGTGATCGAACCGCGGCAGGCTAGGCAGGGCACCGCCACTTGGCAAACCCCGCTCGACGAACGCCTTGGTCGATCATTTGGGAAAGGTCGCCGCGAGGTGATCGATCAACGCGCGCACCGCCGGCGGCAGCCCCCGCCTCGTGGTGAAGACCAGGTGCACGATGCCGATCTGCGCGCGCCACTGCGGCAGGACATGCACCAGTTGCCCCTGGCGCAGCGCCTCTGAACATACGTGATCGGGCAGCAGCGCCACGCCCAGGTTGTGGATCGCCGCGGCGCGCACGGCGGTAAAGTCGCTGCAGGTCATGCGTGGCTCGTGCCGCAGGCGGTGGGTTGCGCCATCAATGTGCTCCAGCTGCCATTCCACCTCGCCAATTTCGTCAGAAGTGCCCAGTGTCGGCATCGTGGCCAGCCCAGCTGGATCCGCGCCCATGCTTTCTGCCAGCTGTCGGCCGGCCACGAGGATACGTGCCGAGGTGCCCAACGAACGCATCGTCAGCGCCGCATCGCTGGTCAAGGCCACGCGGACGCGCAAGGCAAGGTCGATACGTTCTTCGATCAGGTCGACGGCGCGGTCGCTGGCGATCACCTGCAGGCGCACGCGGGGATAGCGGGCGAGAAAGCCGGGCAGAATATCCGACAGGATCTCGACCAGGCCGGTCGGGCAACTGAAGCGCACGCGGCCATGCGGTTCGGCCTGCGCCTCGGCCACCAGGGCGACGGCCTGCTGCGCCTCTGTCATCATGGCACGGCAGCGTTCGTAAAATGCATGGCCGACGTCGGTCACGCGAAAGCGGCGGCTCGATCGCTCGATCAGCCTTACGCCCAGCCGCGCTTCGAGAGCAGCGACACGGCGGCTCAACTTTGACTTGGGTTCGCGCAGGGCACGGCCCGCCGCGGCAAAGCCGCCATGCGCCACCACCTCGGCAAAGTAGGCATAGTCGTTGAGGTCTTCGCGCATCAGCGTTCCTTTGATGCAACGATACGTATCAATTTTGCTGACTACAGCCAATATCGTTGCACACTTATGTGCTTTTTCACCGGCGCAGCATGGCGCCGCTCCAACCAACAGGAGATGAAAGATGGCACAGGATTTCAACAACAAGGTGGTGGTGGTCACCGGCGGCACATCGGGTATCGGATTGGCCACGGCGCAGGCGTTCGCAGCAGCTGGCGCAGCGGTGTTCATCACCGGACGCCGCCAGGAAGCGCTGGATGCGGCAGTCAAGGCAATCGGCGGGCGGGTTACCGGCGTTCGCGGCGATATGTCGCAACTTGCCGATATCGATCGCCTTTACGATGCCGTTCAACAGCAGCACGCCCAGATCGACGTGCTCTTCGCCAATGCTGGCGGCGGCAGCTTCGCCCCGCTTGGCGCAATCAGCGAGGAACATTATCAGCAGACCTTCGACACCAATGTGAAGGGCGTGCTGTTTACCGTACAAAAAGCGCTACCCTTGCTGCGCGATGGCGCTTCTGTCGTTCTTACCAGTTCGACCGCGGCGATCACCGGCACCGCAGCGTTCAGTGTCTATTCCGCGACCAAGGCGGCGGTGCGCAGTTTCGCACGAAACTGGATGCTCGACCTGAAGGACCGCAAGATCCGCGTCAACGCCGTCAGCCCAGGGCCGGTCGAAACGACGGGACTGGTCGAACTGGCAGGACCAGACGCGGCATCGCAGCAGGGCCTGCTCGATTTCATGGCAGGACAAGTTCCGCTCGGCCGGGTTGGCCAACCCGATGAAATCGCCAAGGCTGTCTTGTTCCTCGCTTCGGACCAGGCAAGCTTCATCAACGGCATCGAACTGTTCGTCGATGGCGGCATGGCCCAGATCTGAACCGCAAATGCGGGGCGCGCTGCAATTGGCGGTGCGCCCCGCGCGGCTTAGGCAAAGGGCAAAGGCTCAATGCACGCGCGTCAGCTTGTCGGGATTGCGGATGACGTAGATGGCCTGGATGTGCCGGCCCTCCACCAACAGGGCCGTGGTCTGCAGCAAGCCATCGGGCTCTCTCGTGATAAAACCCGGCAGGCCGTTGATCGTGGTGAACCGCACCAGTTCTGAAGGGGCGCGGCGCAGCCGTATCAGCGCCGCCTGGGCGCGCAGATATTCGCTGGCGCCTTGCAGGATACGCGCCACTGCGGGGCGCTTGCCACCGCCATCTGCATGGAACTGCACGTCCTGGGCCAGCAACATGTTCAGTTGCGCCATGTCTCCCTTCTGCGATGCCTCGAAAAAGGCAGCGGCGATGGCCTTGCCCTGCTGGTGATCGATCGGGAACCTTCGCCGGGCATCGCGGACATGCCCCCGCGCGCGGCTGGCAAGCTGGCGGCAGGCGGGCACATCGCGATCCAGCACCAGCGCGATATCCTCGAACCGCTCGCCAAACACGTCATGCAGCAGAAAGGCTGCCCGCTCGAGCGGGGAAAGCCGCTCGAGCGCCAACAGCAGCGGCAGGGTCACATCGTCATCGAGCGCGTCATCCACGGCCGGTTCGGGCAGCCACGGCCCGACATAGATTTCGCGCTGGACCCGCGCCGATTTAAGGTGATCGAGGCACAGCCGCGTGACGATGCGGCGCAGAAACGCGGCCGGCACTGCCACCTCTGCATGATCCACTGCCTGCCAGCGCACGTAGGCATCCTGCACCACGTCTTCGGCATCGGCAATCGTGCCCAGCATGCGATAGGCAACACGCAGCAGGGTGGATCGCTGCGCGTCAAAAATCTCGCCCGCCGTCTGGCTCATTTCCAGCCCAGTTCCGGCGCATAGAAATTGAAGCCGACCGCCAGGCGGTTCCATCCGTTGATCACATCGATCGCCAGCGTCAGTTGCACTTGCTCGGCCGGGGTGAACTGCGCAGCCAAAGCGGCATGGACGGCATCGGGCGCGCGGCTGGTCGCGATCTGCGTCATGTGTTCGGTCCAATTCAGCGCCGCGCGTTCGCGATCGGTGTAGCACGGCGCATCACGCCATGCAGCCACCAGATGGATGCGCTGCTCGGTTTCGCCAGCCTTGCGCGCATCAGACGTGTGAATATTCAGGCAATTGGCACAGCCATTGATCTGCGAGGCGCGGATTTTCACCAGTTCGAGCAGTGGCTTTTCCAGGCCGCATTCCGCCACTTTCTGCGAATAGGCAAACCAGGCTTTAAAAATGTCGGGCGCGGCGGTGTAGAGATTGAGGCGCGGGGTCATCGTCAGCATCCTTTCGATAGGGATGCCATCATGACGAACCCGCTCCACGCTTTGTGACATGGGCACTGGATTTTACTGCTCCACCTGCAAACATGCGAAGGCTGGCGGCCTTCGTGCTGGACGGACCAGGTGCTGCTTCCGAGCGGAATCGCCATACCCTCAAACTCGCTCGCGATACGGAAGCATTCCGATGGCATTGGCGAAATTCCGGCAATATTTCCTATCAATCACAATGCATATTGGCAGGATATGCCATTTCAGACGATTTGAGGGCAATCCTTTCGCAAGGACATGCCCCGCCATGCAGCGCTAGAACCTGTCGCTCCACATCAGGACACGCTCATGGACACGACGATTTCCCCTTCCCGGCAGGACACGATCAGCGCGCTGGAGCATCTCGACACGCGCCTGTTGTGGCTTTCGTCGTGGATGATCCACAATGCCAACCATCTGCGCCCCAAGCGCGATGGCCTGAAAGTGGGTGGCCATCAGGCCAGTTGTTCGTCGATCACCGCAATCATGGCGGCGCTCTATTTCCATGCGCTGCGTCCGCAGGATAAAGTGGCGGTAAAGCCGCACGCCGGACCGGTGCTGCACGCCATCCACTATCTGCTGGGCAACCAGACGCGCGAGCGGATGGAGCGGTTTCGCGGCCTGGGCGGCGTGCAGAGCTATCCCAGCCGCACCAAGGACAAGATTCCGGTCGATTTCTCCACCGGCTCGGTCGGCCTGGGCGTGGCAGTGACGGCCTTCAGCAGCCTGGTGCAGGATTATCTCATCGCGCATGGGCAACTGCGCGAGGAAGACGCCGGGCGCATGATCGCGCTGATGGGCGATGCTGAACTCGATGAAGGCAATATCTACGAATGCCTGATCGAGGGCTACAAGCACGACCTGCGCAACTGCTGGTGGATCGTGGACTACAATCGCCAGTCGCTTGACGCCACCACGGCCGATCGCATGTTCCGCCGCTTCGACGATATCTTCGAAACCTGCGGCTGGCGCGTCATCACGCTCAAGTATGGCAAGATGCAACTGGCCGCCTTCGCGCGGCCGGGCGGCAAGGCGCTGGAAGAGTGGATCGACAGCTGCCCCAACGCCGAATTCGCGGCGCTGACCTATCAGGGCGGCACGGCCTGGCGCGAGCGGCTGCTGGCCGACATTGGCCACAAGCCCAACGTGAAGACGCTGCTCGACAGCTATGACGATGTCGAGCTGGCGCGGCTGATGACCAACCTGGGCGGCCATTGTGTCGAAACCCTGATGGATGCCTTCGATGCCGCGCAGGACGATCGCCCCACGCTGTTCATCGCCTATACGGTCAAGGGCCACGGGCTGCCGCTCGCCGGCCACAAGGACAACCATTCGGGGATGATGAACCCGGCGCAGATGGAGCAATTCCGCCTGAGCCTGGGCATTGCCGAGGGCAACGAGTGGGAGCCGTGGGGCGCGCTCGGCGACAATGTCGCCACCGATCTCAAGGCCTTCGTGGCCAATTCGCCAATCGCCCGGACCAAGGCTGAACCGGTTGCGCCTGCCGTTCCCGTTCCGGCAATCCCCGCGCCCGAGGGCGCCGACCAATCGACGCAGGCCGCGTTCGGGCGCATCCTGCTCGAATTGGCGAAATCGGGCGAGGAACTGGCCGATCGCATCGTGACCACGGCACCCGATGTTACCCAAACGACCAACTTGGGCGCCTTCGTCAACCAGCGTGGGCTGTTCCGGCGTCAGGAACTGGCGGACGTGTTCCACAAGGCCAAGATTCCTTCGGCGCAGAAGTGGGCGCAGCATGCTGCTGGCCAGCACATCGAGCTGGGCATTGCCGAAAACAACTTCTTCCTCATGCTCGCGTCGCTGGGCCTGGCCGCGCCGCATTTCGGCACCCGCCTGCTGCCGGTCGGCACGGTCTATGATCCGTTCATTGCGCGCGGCCTCGATGCGCTCAACTATGGTTGCTATTCAGACTCGCGCTTTCTGCTGGTGGGAACGCCATCGGGCCTGACGCTGGCCGCAGAGGGCGGCGCGCACCAATCGATCAACACCCCGCTGATCGGCATGGGGCAACCCAACCTCACCTATTTCGAGCCAGCCTATGCCGATGAACTGGCGGCGATGATGGCGTTCGCGTTCGATCACATGCAGCAGGTCGATGGCAGCTCGGTCTATCTGCGCCTGACCACGCGCGCGATCCCGCAGATCACGCGCACAGATGACAGCTGGCGGGAAGACGCCTTGAAGGGCGGCTACTGGCTGCGCCGCCCCGCCGACGGCGCGGATGCGGCGATCGTGTTTACCGGCGTGGTGGCCACCGAAGCGCTCGCGGCCTGGGAACAGCTGGTCGATGATATCCCGGGCCTGGGCCTGCTCAACGTGACTTCGCCCGACCTGTTGCATCGCGGCTGGTCGGAACGCCACGCGACACGCTGGACCACCGGATCGCCAGCGCCCTGCCATGCCGAAACCCTGCTGGCGCCGCTTGCGCCGGGCGCCGGCCTGGTGACGCTGATCGACGGATCGCCCGGCGCGTTGTCGTGGCTTGGCGGCGTGAAGGGCATGCGCGTCAGCCCGCTCGGCACCGACCGGTTTGGCCAGACCGGCGATCTGCCCGATCTTTACCGCGAATACCGGCTGGACAGCGAAGCCGTCATCGATGCCGCGGCAGAACTGTTGCTGGGGCAATGACGTGGCAAGCGAGGATGCCGTTTGGCCACAGGGTCTAGATTGGCAGCGCGGTGTTGTAGACCACCGGCCGCAGCGCAAAGCTGGTGGTGACCTGCGAGACCCCCTCGATGCGCGTCAGCTTCTGCCGCAGGAAATCTTCGAAAGCGCCCAGTGAATCGAACAAGGCGCGCAACTGGTAGTCGCAATCGCCCGACATCAGGTAGCATTCCATGACTTCGGGAAAAGAGGCCACCGCCGCTTCGAACTGGGCCAGATGGCGATCGTCCTGCCGGTCCAGCCGCACGCGAATGAAAGCGGTGACCGGCAGGCCAACCGAGATCGGATCGACCAGCGCGACATAGCGGAAGATCACGCCGTCGCTTTCCAGGGCGCGCAGCCGGCGCAGGCACGGAGAGGGCGAGAGGCCAACCTGTTCGGAAAGATCCTGGTTGGTCATCCGCCCGTCGCTTTGCAGGGCGTTCAGAATGCGGCGATCGATCTGGTCCATGATTGTCATTCCATGCTCAGCCCATGATTGAGCATGGATGTTTCAAAAATAGACCTGAACGGCAAGATGCTGCCGCATTTTTGAGATTTTGGGCTATTACCTGGAAGGCCCCCTCCCCCTTTCCGGCCGCGCGTCCTGATGATCGCGACCGGTTCGGGGATGGACTGCGGGCTGGCCAGCCAAGCCGCCTTGCGGCCCGCGCTGCATGAAAGCCAGCCACGCAATCCAGGGTGGCACCAGCGCCCCGTATCACCAGGCCGTGATGAAGGGACCGTAGGTTGGCGTGCGGTCGCCCACCTCTTCGGCGACGATGTGGTTGGTCTGGCGGCCCAGGTAGGTGATCTCGCTTTCCATCACATCGCCGGGCTTGAGCCAGGCATTGCCCCACATCGCGCCGTTCCCCGGCGGCGAACCGGTGATGAGCAGATCGCCCGGCACCAGACGAATGCGTTCCGAGGCATAGGACAGGATCTGTTCCGGCTGGAAAATCATGTCGGAAATCGGCCAATCCTGCCGGATTTCGCCATTCACCTTCAGGCGGATCTGCACCTTCGAGCGATCGACAAACTCCTTGGGGACGGCAAACGGGCCGAACGGCTTGAAGTTGGGCTGATGCTTGCTGACCCAATCGTACATGAAGCGCACATCGACGCGGCGGAATTCGTCGACCGTACCCAGGTCGTTGACCATGACATAGGCAGCGATCAGTTCGTGGGCGTCTTCCGGGCGGACATAGCGGCCAGTCTTGCCGACGATCGCGCCGAACTCCAGTTCCCAGTCGGGATTTTCGCCGATCAGCGGCAGCGGCACGTCGTCATTCGGGCCGCACAGCGAGGAATGCAGGCCGGTCCAGAAGAACGGCATGCCTTCGCGGCTGCGGCGATCGATTTCGGCCAGATTTCGCTGGAAGAACTGCTCGTCGCTTTCGCCTTCGCCACGCTTGTCCTGGTTGAACTTGTTGAAGGTCATCATCTCGGCCACGTGCTGGCGATAGTTTGATCCGCCACACAGCATGTTGGGATGGGCCAGAACGGGCAGGATGGTCAGCGCGCGATAATCGTGCGCCTTGCGGTCCTGCTTGGCCGCAACATCGTTGGCCAGGTTGGAAGCGCGCGCCCAATCCTCGAACACGGCATGGGTATCGGCATATTCGCCGGCAAGGCTGAACACGCCGCCGCCCGGCACGACGACACCGGGAAACGCGGCGCCATCACCATCACGGAACGTGCCAATTCCGAAAGAACCGGAAACGAGGCCGGTAACATCATCGATGCCCTCGGGCTGGGGTGCGGCGGGCAGCGGCTTCAAGAAGGAATGATCAGACATGGATTTCTCGCTAACGTTTCGTTTGAATATTTTGGGGATCAGGCAAAATAACGGTCGGGCGGGTCCGAGCGCCACACGTCCATCTCGACATCGTGAATATTGTGAATTCGCGTGCCGTCAGACTTCTTCAACCGATCGGTGTCGCTGAACGTCTCGAAGCGGTTGCGGTCAGGGTCGCGCCACACGTCGAACACATGGCTGCCGTGGGGGTGGCGCCCCACGCCCCAGACCAGTTCGTACCCCTGGGTTTCGAGGTAGCGGTGCGCCATGAACTGCGCCTCGAAGTCTTGTGCTTCGAAGCTGATATGATGGCAGTCGACCCGCCCATCCATGCTCTGCATCAGGGCAACGCTGTGGTGATCCACCAGGTCTTCGCCATGGTCAAGGCGCAGGAACCCGACGATCTGGACATGGGGCTGGCCCGGAACGTGATAGACATCGCTGGGGATCAGCCCGAGCACGTCCTTGTACCAGGCCTGGGTAGCCAGGTAGCTCGGCACGAACAGGCCAATATGACCCAGACGAAACAGCTTGGCCGGGGCCAGCGGGCGCTTGGGCTCGAAACGCCCGGCGCGCGGATAGCCCAAGGGCGAGTTCATCTGCCACTCGGGATAGGACTGCAGCGCGGGCTTGCTGGCAATTCCGTGGACCAGTTCCACCCGGAAGCCATTGGGGTCAAACAGCGACACGGACCGACCGCCACCGGGCAGGTCCATCTCGACCACATCGCTGGCGCCATGATCGGCAATGGCCTGGGCAAGATCGGCCTCGTCGGCAACCTCGAACGCAAGTCCGATGAACTTGGGTTCGTCAGATTGGTAGGCGACATAAGAATAGGAATCGCCGCCCTGCGTGGCCATAACAAGTCGTTGGCCAGCTTTTTCTACCGTCAGCAGGCCAAAGTCGTTTGCAAACCGCTCTGTCGCGTCAAGATCACTGACATGAAACGTAACATGGTGCAGCTTTCGCAGCATCATTAGGGTTCTCCCTGGATTTTCTTCTGACGCTCGCGGCGTGCTATAGACGTGACGAAATTTACCAGGGCATCTTCGTCGATCGGGAAATTACCGTCCAATCGAATATCGCGGTTGTCAGCTATAGGTTGCGCTGATAGGTTTCGCGGATGCGATTTGATGGTCTCGATCTCAACCTGCTCGTGGCGTTTGAAGCCTTGTCAGAGGAAAGGAACGTCTCGGCGGCAGCCCGGCGCCTGAATTTGACCCAGCCTGCGGTGACCGGGGCACTCAACCGCCTAAGGGACTATTTCCAGGATGATCTCCTGGTGCTCCACGGGCGCAAGATGCACCCCACGCCCAAGGCAGAGGCGCTTGCCGGCCCGGTGAAACGGGCGTTGCTGCAAATTCGCGGCGAAATTACCAGGGCAGGTAACTTTGATCCTGCGACATCAAACCGCCATTTCCTGCTCGTGGCCTCGGACTATGCCTATGCGATCAGCCTGGCCGATATCATCGCCCATGCCTCGCACATTGCGCCCCTGGTGACTTTTGAAGTCATTCCGCCCAGCGGCATCGCAACCGAACGGCTCGAGCGTGCAGAGGTCGATCTCGTGATCACCGTGCAGCCCTATGCCAACTCGCGCTATCCAACCCGCGAGTTGTGGCGAGACACCGACGTCATCATCAGTTGGCGCGACGCAAATTATGGCACGATCAGTGAAGAGGTGTTCTTTGCCGCGGGCCATGCGGTTGCCACTTTTGGCCCCGACCGGCGCCCTTCCGTCACCGATCAGCATATCGCGAAAATGGCGCATGATCGCCGCGTCGAAGTGCTGCTGCCCAGCTTTGGCGATCTATGCCGCGGCATCGTGGGAACGCGCCGGCTGGCCACCATGCACCGGCGCTATGCCGAGCATTTCGCCAAGCTCTATCCCATTGCCATTCATGAGACCTGGACACCGTTTCCCGACGTGATCCAGATCGCGCAATGGCACAAGGTGCGCGACAGCGATCCGGGCGTGCAATGGATGCTGGAAATGCTCGAGAACGGATGCTCGGAAAAAACGCAATGATGGGGGAAGCGCGATGCTCCCCCCACCCTTGCGCCATGACGGTCGCGAATTTCTAGAAGCTGTAGGACACGCGCCCACCATAGGTGCGCGGCGGGCGCAGCGTGGTGGCGTAAAAGGCCGTGCCAGGCGTTGGATATGATTGCGATTTCAGGGTCTTGTCGAAAATATTGTTGACGTAGACGCCAAACGTCAGCCCATGGATATTGGGGCTGAAGCTGACCTGGGCATCGGCCAGCCAATACGCCGCCTGCTGTTCGACCGGGGCGAATTCCATGCCGGTCATCGTCGCGGTCTGGTAATGCGCTTTG
Organism: Novosphingobium sp. AAP1; assembly: GCF_001295765.1. NCBI lineage: Bacteria > Pseudomonadati > Pseudomonadota > Alphaproteobacteria > Sphingomonadales > Sphingomonadaceae > Novosphingobium > Novosphingobium sp. AAP1. Next base: position 113,043 of record NZ_LJHO01000001.1, read on the forward strand.
GCGTTCAGCGTGAATTCGCCGACCGAGACGGGAACGCGCTGGTCGACACCCAGGTTAAGCGTCCATTTCGGGGCATTGACCGGCCGCATGCCGCTGCAGTTGATGATGTAGGCATTGTTGGCAAATCCGGCCGTCGGGCAGGATGTGCCGTTGAAGACTCCGCCATTGCTGTTCGGGCTCTGATACGTGAACTGGTCGTATTTCGCATCAAGGTATTGCGCGTCGACATGCAGCGTGGTGAACGCGGTCGCGGCGAATTGCCCCTCGACTTCAAAGCCCTGGAACGTGGCCCGCCCGACGTTTTCGGTCACGAAAGTGGGCACGGTGCCGATCGTCAGCAGATGGCTGATCTGCTGGTCTTTGTATTTCCAGCGGAACACTTCCAGGTTGAGCTGAATCCGGTTGTTCCAGAAACGGTTCTTCGATCCGAACGTCAGCGCGCCCAGCGTCTCGGGTGCGAACTGCCCCCCGGCCCCGTTCGGGCTGTAGAAAAAGCCGCCGGCCTTGAACCCGGTTTCGTACGAGACATACAGCAGGTTGTGCGGCGTCAAATCCCAGTCAGCGCCGACCCGCCAGGTGAATTTGCTGAACGATTTGTTCTCGCTGTTGGAAAAGACCGTGGCGGCCTGGATGACGTTGGGGTTGCCGACAACATCGGGCAGGCCACCATAAGGGGCAGCGCCCAGTGCTGGCACCACGACCGAGGGGAACGCGCCCAGCGCCGGCGCCGTGGGGCCATAGGGCAGCGAAGGCGCCGTCGGGCACGAGGCGGCGGTGCAAATGCGGGTCAGCGATATGCGCGAGCCGCTGAAATCCTTGTCTTCCCAGGTTTGCCGCCCGCCCACGGTCAGGCGCAGCGCAGGCGTGACCGCATACGTCAGCCGGCCGAACAGCGCCTTGCTGGTGGTATTGAGCAAGGTGTTCTTGTCATACTGGGCGTTCCAGTTGGACGCATAATCGCCATAGGGGCTGTCGGTGTGATCATGGTAGTAAAACGCGCCGAACAGCGCCCGAAGCGGCAGGGCATCGGGCGTGGCAAAGCGTGCTTCGACGCTCGTCTGCGCGTTGCGCTCCACCGAATAGACCTGGAAGCCGGGCACGAAGCTGTTGAAGTTGAGATGCCCCTCTCGATAGGAAGGAACAATCGTCAGCGTGCCCAGATCGCTTTGCCATTCCGCCGTCGCTGACACGCCGACGAAGTGGTTGCGCAGGAAAGGCTGGAAATTCGCGGCGAAAGCCTGGAACGGCCGCCCGAGCGTGCCGGCCCACTGGCTGGAGTAAAACGCCTGGCCTTGCGGTGAATAGATGCCGATGCGGCTGTCGGGCGAGATCATCGTGGCGGCAGGGGTTCCCTGCGGCGCCAACAGCGGGGTCATGCCAACGCCGCGCCCGCCCTGGTCGAAATAGTCTGCCACCACGCCGATATGCAGATTGCTGGTCGGCTCGAACCGCAAAGAACCACGCACGCCGACGTCATCCTGATCGTCAGTGCCGTCGTTCATGTAGCCATCGTGCTTGACGCGCACGACGGCAAAGCGTGCGGCGGCCTTGTCGCCCAGCGGGATATTCAGCGCGGCATCGAGCCGCACGGCCGAATAATTGCCCACATCGACCGCGCCAAATCCGCTCCAGACGCCCAGTTCAGGCTTCTTGGGCAAAACGTTGATCGCGCCACCGGTGGCATTGCGGCCATAGAGCGTGCCTTGCGGCCCCTTGACCACCTCGATCCGGTCAAGGTCATAGAAAAAGCCGGTCGTGGCAGACGGGCGCCCGATGTAGACACCGGCGAAATTGAACGCGATGGCGGAATCGGAAAACGCGTTGCCGTTGAAATTACCAACCCCGCGCAAGTAAAACAGGTTATAAGGCCCAGCCGCGGGAGCAACCTGCAGAGACGGCACCACGCTGGTCAGCCCGGTTGGCTGGGTGATCCCAGACGCGCGCAGTGCATCCCCCGTCACTGCCGACACCGCGATGGCCGCTTTCTGCAGGTTTTCGTTGCGCCGCTGGGCGGTCACAATGATCTCTTCGACGCTGGGCGCAGCAGTTTGTGCGCCATCGCTGCGCGCTTCGTCAGCCAGTGCCACGTTTGGAAGCGCAAGCGCAAGGCAACTGGCCGCGATGAGATATCCCGACTTCATCTTCTCCCCTCCGATGTTACTGCCCTTTTGTGCAAGGGCGGATTATTTCATCTGGAATTTCACGTCAGCAGAACGCCGTCCAATCAATAATTAGCCGGTTTAATATCACTGAAATTTATTGAACTGTGCTAGGTGTGATGGGCGCAGCCGTGGGGGCACGCCGACAAGCCGAGCAGGTCTGCTGCATTCAGCCCGAGCAAGCGCGCCTTGATGTCGTCCGGCAAATGGTCGTGAAAACCCAGCGGGTCCGGCTCGCCCATATCGAACGGATAATCGGTGCCCAGGCACAGGCGACTGGCACCATGGGTGCGCACCAGGCTGTCGAGCTGGTCGCGATCAAACACCAGGGTGTCGAGCCAGACGTTGCGCAGATAGGACGATGGCTCTCGCGAAATGAACTGGCGGCAGTCTTCCCTGGCGCGGAAGGCGTGATCCATGCGCCCCCAATAGGCAGGAAGATACCCACCACCATGCGCGACGCACAGCTTCAGGCCGGCATGCGCTTCCAGTACGCCGCCAAAGATCAAGTGGCTTAACGCTATCGTCGATTCCAGGGGATTGCCGATGATGTTGTCGAGGTAATGCTCGGCCAGCCGGGAACCGTGGGTAAAGCCCAGCGGATGCAGGAACACCAGCACGTCCAGTTCCTCGGCCGCGGCAAAGAACGGCCGGAATTCTGCGTCAGCCAGTTCCTTGCCCGCCACGTTGGAGCCGATTTCCACGCCGCGCAGGCCCAGTTCACCCACGCAGCGCCGCAATTCCTCCACCGCCATGCCAACGTTCTGCAGCGGTACCGTGCCCATGCCGACCAGCCGGTCGGGATGCTTGGCCGCCGCGTCCGCCATGCCGTCGTTGATCAGCCGCGCGGCCTCGCGGCCGACTTCCGGCGGTACGGCATAGTAATATTGCCCTGGCGATGGACTGATTGCCTGCACGTCGACGCCCAGACGATCCATGTCCTCAAGGCGCTCGTCGATCCCGTTGAGCTTGCGCCCGATCGCACCAAACAGCTTTGCATTGGTTGCCTTCGACGCGTCCGACATGAAGGCGAACGGGTTGGGCAGGTCCGGAACCTCGCGGCGCACAAGCGCTTCGGCCGACGCCACGTTCAAATGGCAATGCAGATCGACCACGAGATGCTGGCCGCGCTGCGCTACAGGAATAGGGGCACGTTCCGGCCCACACGCCGTCAGGGTTGTGCCGCTGCTCATGCTTCGGCCTCCATCATGAGGGCAATCTGGCGGCGCACTTTCACCGCCGGCGCATCGGACTTGGCCAGCAATTCCTGCTGCACCCGCGCGGCGGCATCGACATGCGGCTCGATCGCTTCCACCGCATCGATATCCTGTTGCCGGATCTTTTTGTCAGACTCCAACTGGAACGCGTCCAGCGCCGGATCATCGAGCCGGAAATTGCGGTTGGCGAAGCCGAAATAGTGCGTGCTGTTCGCTGTTTCCGGGGTGATTCCGTGCAAGATGTGCAAATGCCCAAGCGCCGCCGGCACCTCTTCGTGCCCCGGAATTCGGGTGAATAGCGGCATGTTGGTGCGGATGAACTCGGGCCCATAGAAATCGGTGATCGATTCCCAGTCGGCCAGGCCCTCATAGCGATTTTCCGCGCCCCAGAGCAGATCGTGGAAGCCGCCCCACGGCAGCTTGCCGGTTCGGATCAGGCGATAGCTTTCCTCCCGCTGCTCCTCGCGCATGGGCATGGACTTCATCGCCTCGCCACCGGCGACGTGGTAATGCAGGTAGGGAAGATGTGTCAGATCCATCAGGTTATCGATGATCAGCTGCGCGCGCGCCTTCACGATGAAATGGTTCTGCGAGCTGTAGCGCCACCTCGGCTCACCAAGGCCGAAATCTGCGTAAGGCGGGATCAGCGACAGATCGCACGCGGCGGCGTCGCCCATCCAGATCCAGCACAGCGGGCCGCGCTCCTCGATGCGGTAGGTCGGTTGGCAAAAGCCGGCGCCGGTGCCCTGCGAGGGGATGGCGCTGCAATTGCCGTCCGCCTCGAACACGAAGCCATGATAACCGCACACCAGTGCATCGCCTTCGACCTTGCCTTTCGCCAGCGGGAAATAGCGATGCGGGCATAGGCCATACATAGCCACTACCTTGCCCTGCGTGGTGCGATAAAGAGCGAGCGGTATATCCAGGATCGTGCGCGCGAGCGGCTGGCTGCTCACCTCGTCCGAGAACGCGGCGATATACCAGCGATTCTTCACAAAAGGCCGATCACTTCCAAACGGATACATCCTCGATCGCTCCCATCAGCATTCTTTGCGCGGGACGTTACAGGCAGGCGTTTGGGAAATATAATCGATAATATATTGGCGTTCTATCAGCCAAAATGATGGATATGCCACCGGCGTGTTCGCCTTGGGCTGGCGCCGCTCGTCGGTGGCAGCGCAGCGCCAGCGACCGTCAAGAATGCGCGCGGATGCTGCGAACCGGCACCACCGACACACATCGTTGCACGACCCCAAGGTATAATTTTTAACGATAGCTAATGCGGCATCTATTGATTTGACGAGAATGCACCACCTCCGTCATCAACCGCCCCGTACCCCCCTAGGTGCCCCGTGTGACGTGCACCGACCGAAAGAAGGGGATCTGAGAGGAGGCATTATGAAGCGACTGCTTTTGACCACCACGGCCTTGCATGCGGCGTGCATGTTGGCGACCCCCGCCCTGGCGGATGACGCGCAAGCGGCGCCACAGGCCACCACCAGCGCCGCCCCGATTGCCCAGGCAACGCCGGAAATCATCGTGACGGCGCAAAAGCAGAGCCAACCGCTTCATGGCACGCCCGCGGCCGTGACCGCGCTTTCCCAAGATGCCCTCACCACCGCCGGGATCACCGATATCCGCGGCGTCGCCAGCCTGGTTCCTTCGGCACAGTTCCAGGCCGAACGCGGCGCAACCAAGGTGTATCTGCGCGGCGTTGGCACCTTCCTTGACGTCGACAGCACCGATCCGGCCGTGGCGATGAACATCGATGAAGTCTACGCACCGCGCGAAATCACCGGTGGCGCACTGTTCGATCTCAACGACGTTGAAGTGATCTCCGGCCCACAGGGCACGCTCTATGGTCGCAACGCCGCGGGCGGCGCGGTCAACATCTCGACAAAAGACCCAACCCATAACTTCGGCATCAACATGATGGCCGAAGGCGGCAATTACAATTTCATCCACACCACCGGCGCCGTCAATGTCCCGGTCGGCGACGATGTCGCAGTGCGTGCCGCCTTTGATTACCAGGATCACGACGGCTACCTGAGCAATGGCTTGAACGATCAGAAGAGCATTGCCGGCCGGCTCAAGGTCAAGATGACGCCAACGGAGCGTTTGACCGTCACCCTTTCGGGTGAATACTATCACAGCGGCGGGCTGGGCTTGACGCCCAAGCCGGTCACCCCCAGCGCGCAGTTTCCGTCTGATGCCAGCCCCTGGCAATTCAATGTCGACCCCACGGCGGCCAATTTCTTCAACAAGTCATGGTATGATCTTGTCCATGCCAAGTTCGAATATGACCTGGGCGGTGGAACCAGCCTGATCTACATCCCGGCCTACCTGCATTACAGCAGCCGCTCGAACTTCTACAACGGGCCGGGCACGCTGGAACTCGATCCCTCGGCCACGCAATATACCCATGAATTGCGGCTGTCGCACCAGGGTGAGCACCTGAACTGGGTTGCCGGTGGCTATGCCTATCTCAACGATGGTTTAACCACCAGCATCCTCACGCTGGCGCCCATCCCCGCCCGGTATCCGCAGGTCACCCAGAATTTCAACGTGCATTCGGTCAGCTATGCCGGGTTCGGACAGGCGACGTACACGCTGCACGACGGCCTGAAGTTGACCGGCGGCATCCGCTATTCACACGACAAGCGCAGCGGCGGCGGGGTCAACGGGTTCGGGCCTGCGCCAGGCGTGAGTTTCCCCACCACGTTTACCACCGCGTTGAGCTCCAGCAACGTCGATTACCGGGTCGGCGTGCAGTATGACATTTCGCGCGACAACATGGTCTATGCCAACTTTGCCACCGGCTATAACGAGGGCGGGTTCGTCCCCACGGTGGACGCGAACGGCAAGGCGCTGACGTTCCGGCCGCAAACGCTCAAGGCGGTCACGGTCGGCACGAAAAACCGCTTCTGGGGCGGCCGCCTCGAGATCAATGACGAACTCTATTACTACGCCTTTTCCGATTACCAGGTCAGCGCGTTCAACCAGGCGATCGGCGGCCTGATCATCGTCAATGCCAAGTCGGCACAGATGGTGGGCAACGACCTGACCGTGCGCTTCAAGGCGACCGTGCACGACACGCTCGGCCTGGGCCTCGGCCTCGAATCCGCGCGCGGACTGGACTTCGATGTTCCGGCCTCGGCGGTTGGCGCCGGCAATGCCTGCGCCTGCAGTGGCCTGGCTTTGCCCCAGGCGCCCACCACCACGCTCAACGCCGATTACACCCACATCTGGGACTTCAGCAATGGCGCGACCCTGGCGCTGGCGGGTGATCTGTATTTCTCAAGCAGCTATTGGGAAGTCTATACGCACAACCCGCAGACGCTTTCGCCTGCCTATACGCGGTCGAACGCCACGCTGACCTATACCACCGCCGACAAGCGCTGGACCGTCGCTGCATGGGTCAAAAACATCGAGAATACTGCCCGCTACAACGCGATTTCGCAGCCTTCCAGCGATGCCACGCCAACCACCGGCATTATCGAGCCGCCTCGCACCTTTGGTCTGCGCTTCGGAGTACACATCTGATGCAACACGCTGACACCGCACGTCCGGCGACCGGACACCCCCTGATGCCGCGGGTGCTCGACCCGCAGGGAACATGGTTTGAAAATGGCATTTCCCTGGCCGGCCGGGCGATCATCGCATGGTTTTTCATCGGTGCGGCGCGCTATCACCTTTCCAGCGCCCACTATGCCGATACCTTGAGCGACATGACTGCCAGGGGCGTGCCCGCCCCTGCCCTTGGCCTGGCCATCGGCATGGCCGTGTCCGTCATCGCCTCTCTTGCCCTGGTGTTCCGAATGGGCGGCCGCTGGCCCGCCCTGGTCCTGGCGGTCTACAGCATTGCCGTATCGTGGTTGATGCACAACCCGATCTATGGGCACGGACCGGACATGTTCTTTTTCTACAAGGATCTGGCGATTACCGGGGCGCTGCTGCTCGCCGGGTCATGGCCCGGCAATTCGAGGCTCTGACAGGCTTTCCACAGGATGCCTGCACCGGGGGGGACGCTCCCGCCTGGTGCAGGCTGTTCTGCTTCGGCGCTATCACCCCATGCCGCTGTTTTCCCGCCGCAAGTTCGCGATAAGCTGGCGCGTATGGCGCCCACCCACGTCGCTGGCGATGTCAATCAGCGGTTCGTCGGGACACTCGAGCATCCGGCGCTGCTGCAGTTCCAGGACCTCCTGGTCTTCGCGAAACGTGCGCGCGGTCTGTTCAAACACTTCGTCCGGCACGCCATTGTCGAGAATGTTGGTCGCCATCGACCAGAAGTAATGCGTGGTCGTTTCCGTTTCAGGCGTGATCGCGTGGCAGCCGCGCATGGAAAACCGCGTCGTGCCCAACGCGCCATAATCCGGCCCGTCATATGCCCCCGTGCCCGCGTCGCACGCGCCGGTGTGGATGCGAATGAACACGGGTTCAAAGATGACTTCCTGCCAACGGTCGACCTTGCCCTGGAAATTGGCAGCGTCGACATAGGTCGGCGGCGGCTCTGAATCGGGCATGAGCCGGGTGACCCGCACTGTCTGGCCACGCTTCTCGGACTTGGTCTTCGTGCGGAAGTGGAGATCCGGATCGCCGCCGATCGTGCGGGCGTGAATGTATGGCAAGTGTGACAGGTCCATCAGGTTGTCGACCAGCAACTGCCAGTTGCCATTGACCTGCAAGTGCGCGCCACGCCAGGCGTAGCTGGCGTCCTCGTGAATAGGGTAATCGGGGATCAGGCTGGGGTCTGCCTGTTCGGCATCGCCCATCCAAATCCACATCAAAGCCTGTCGTTCGACCAGCGGATAGTGCCGCACGCGCGCCGTCTCGGGAATGCGATCCTGCGTCGGAATCCGCACGCAGCGCCCGTCCGCCGCAAATTCCAGGCCATGGTAGGCACAGCGCAGATGCGAGCCGGTGACGACACCGGCCGACAGGGCCATGGCGCGGTGGACACAGCGATCTTCAAGCGCGCTGGCCGTGCCTTCCTCCGATCGCCACAGCACGACCGGCCGGTTCAGGATGGTGCGCGCGATCCGGGCGCCGGGCGCCAGATCGGCACTCCATCCCGCAGCATACCAAACGTTCTTCAGGAATGTGGATTGGCTCACAGCACGCTCTCCCGGATCATGCGCGCGGTTCTAGCAAGGGCAGAGGAAATCCACATCACTGTATGGCGTTATTTCCGATATCCAGATATCTTATAACCCATGAGCGTGCGCGATTTTGACCTCAATCTGCTCGTGGTTCTCGATGCGCTGATCGAAGAGCGCAGCGTCAGCGCCGCGGCAAGGCGGCTGGGCGTCAGCCAGCCCAACGTGAGCTTTTCGCTCAACAAATTGCGGGTGCAGTTCAAGGATCAACTGCTACTCCGCTGCGGCAATACGATGCAGTTGACGCCGCTGGCCGAACGGCTGCAAGAGCCGCTCCGGCGCGTGCTTGACGGTGTGCAAACCGACGTCCTGGCGGAACGGAAATTCGAGCCGGCCAGTTGCCAGCGCCGCTTCGTCATCAGCACGTCGGATATCGGTGAATTGATCTTTCTGCCGCGGCTGATGGCGGCGCTGTCGCGGCTTGCGCCGCAGGCAACGCTCCAGTCCCGTTCCATGACGCCGATCGAACTCGAGACCGCGATGGCCGAGGGCAAGGTCGATCTCGCGCTCGGCTATTTTCCCGATCTGAACGGCAGCAACTTCATGACGCAGAAGCTGTTCGATCACGACTTTGCCTGCATCGCGGCGGCTGACCACCCGCATGCCAGACCCGGCTGGACGCTCGATACGTTCCTGAGACTGGGCCATATCGTGGTGGCGCAGTCGGGGCGAAGCCAGGAACTGGTGGAGCAGGAGATGCGCCGCAAGGGGCTGGAGCGGCGCGTGCAGCTCCAGTCGCCACACTTCATGAGCGTGCCCCTGCTGGTTGCCGAATCCGAACTGATCAGCACCGTTCCAGCGGCAGTGGCAGGGATATTCGCCACCATGGCCCGGCTGCGGGTGGTCGCGCCGCCGCTCGCGCTGCCGCGTATCAACATTCAGCAATTCTGGCACCGCCGCGTCCACGACGAGCCGTCGAACCGGTGGCTGAGAGGGCTGATCTGCGAATTGTTCCTCAATCGCGACCCTTCGCCGGCAACACCTGCGCGCAACAAGCGGTAAGACCGCTGCTGCGCGCAGGCGCGGGGCTATGCCAGTTCTGCCTTCAACAGGGCGCTCACCCGCCGGCGCGCCAGCACGGCTGACTTGTCGATCGGCAGCAGCAGGGGCTTCATGTCGAACAGTTCGCGTCCCTTCATGCGCCCCTGGATATCCGCGATCATCGGTTCGTCCTCGTTCTTGAACGCGCCCTCGACGCCCAGCCGGAATCCTTCGGAAACGGCCGGCACGCCCTGCAGCTGGTTGCGGCCACCCGCCCAGAAATAGTGCGTCGTGGATTCCGTCTCTGGCGTCAGCAGGTGGCAGAACGGAACCTGCACATGGGCATTGGCCATGTCGGCGTGCCGGGCAACGTCAAAGCAATTGCGTTGCACGAGATTGGCAGGTGCCTGCCAGCGCATGACGGACAGCAGGCTAATCACCTCGGGCGCGTCGTTCCACAGGCCTGCAACCAGCGGCGTGCGCTTGCACTGGGGGCGGTTGTACTGCGAAACCACCTGCTCCCCCTCTTCATGACAGGTCACTTCCGTGGGGAACGTGTCCGAAGGGTCTGCAAGGAATGGATGCAGGAACTCGACATGGGTCAGGTCCAGCAGGTTGTCGATGACGAGTTGGTAATTGCCTTCGACATGAAGGTAGCCCTCCACCCAGTCAAACTGCGCGTCCTCGCGCGCCGACAGCACGGGGATTTTCGCAGCGTCGGCATTGTCCGCCTGCCCCATCCAGATCCACACCATGCCATGGCGTTCGACCAGGCTGTATGACCGTACGCGGATTGCGCCCGTCGCCGGTCCATGTGGATTGTGCACGCAGCGCCCGTCGGGGCCAAACCGCAATCCATGGTAAGGGCAGGCAATGGCATCACCATGCAGCTTGCCCTTGGCCAGGGCGGCAAACCGGTGGGGGCAGATATTGGACAAGGCGACCGCCGTGCCCTGGCTATCGCGATAGAGCACCACCTCCTCGCCCAGAAACGTGCGGGCAACCGGCTCTGCCCCAAGCGACGACGACCAGCTTGCCGGATACCAACTCTCGCGGATGAACGGCATTATCCCACTCCCTTGTTGTACGGGCACGGCGTGATCGCGCGCCAGACGATTTTCGTTGCGTGGAACCTAAATCCTTCGGATGCTGGCCGTGATGGTTACGCGTACGGAAAAACGGCTGCTCCGTCCGGATTTTGCAGCACCCTCGATCACCAGCAGCCTGCTAGCAGATTTCCGGCTGGTGGGCGCCTCGCTTACCCGGTTCACGCTGCGTGCGCGAAAGGGGTTTGCCATGAGCGGCATGCCCTACATGTTCATCGTGGCAGAAGGGCATTGCCGTGTCGGTCTTCCCGATGGGCGAACCATCAAGCTGGAGCCAGGCGATGCCGTGATGGCACTGGGTGGCGCCCCCACCCAGTTGGCTGTTGGCGGCAGAGTGTCCAGCTACGCGGACATGGGCGAAGTCTGGGACGCCAATGCCGGACCGCCGACCTCGCTTGAGGGCTATGAACGCCCGGTCGATATTGCCTGGGGCGATGGCCCCGTCGGCTGCGTCCTCATCGGCAGCGCGATGACCCTGTCGCACCGCGCGGGAACGCCGCCCGTGCAGAAAACGCTCCCCGCAGTGCTGCTCGCGCGCGACAGCGAGACGCGGCTGCGTTTTTGGACCGCGGCGCTTGTGCAGATGCTCGACGCGGAAAGTGCCAAGCCGTCAGACGGATTTGCCGCGATCAGCACGATGACCTCGCAGTTCCTCATGGCGCAGATCCTGCGCACCCACCTTGCCGCCAATGCCCCGGCGTTGAGCGACATCCTCGACAAGGGCCGCTCCCGCGCGCTCGCCAGCCTGATGCGCCGGCTGCAACGCCACCCCGAAAACGCCTGGACCCTGGCCGACATGGCCAAGGCGGCCGGCATGTCTCGTACCGCCTTTGCCGAAGTGTTTGCACGCGCGACGGGCACGACACCTTTTCGCTATCTCACCGGTTGTCGCATGAATGCTGCGGCTGATTTGTTGCGCAACACCGATCTGCCCATAACCGACGTGGCCGATCGCTGTGGCTATCGTTCGGAACGGGCATTTCGGGACGCGTTCGTCCAGGCACACAGCATGCGCCCGCTCGCCTTTCGCAAGGCACAGCGGGCCAAGGATGATGCGATCGCCAGGCCGTGATGTGGGGCGAGCCCGACCGGGTGGGCTATCCTGCCGGCGTGCCATCCTCCGTCCAGACTGCCGCCCCGTCCCGGATCAAGCCCGTCAACCATTGCAGGCCCATGTCGCCCCTCCGCGCCGGATGGTGCTGCATCACCACTTGCTGCAGGGGCATGGCAAAGGGTGGCTCCGCCACGGCAAGCGGGGCGATCCGCGCAAAGAAGGCGGCCAGGCGCCCATGCATGAGCGCAAGCCGCGGCGTGCCAACCAGGAACCACGGCAGCGACGCGAACGAACTTGTCGTCACCGCGATGCGACGCTCGATTCCCAGTTTCTCGACCACCTGATCGGCAAACGAAGCCTCGCGGTTGGGCCCGAACGTGGCGACGACATGCCCGGCAGCGGCATAGTCGGCCATGGCAATCGCTCCAGAGAACAGCGGGTTATTCGCGCAGCCGACAATCACGTGCCGCTCTTCGAACAGCAGTTCTGACGGAAACCGCGCCAGCACAAAGGCATCGGGCCCGATCAGCAAGTCCACCTGCCCGTTGTCGAGCGCCAGCCCGGATTGTTGCGAGGGAGGAATGATATCAAGGCAGACATGCAGCGCCACCTCGCCCAATCGCGCCGCCACGCGGGTGAGCAGTACCACGGCCATGTAGTCGGACGCGATGATGCGAAAGGTGCGCTGGCTGCTGGCAGGTTCGAACCGCTGGCCAGCCTGCAGCATCGTCTCGGCATCGCGCAGCAATTGCCGCACCAGGGGCAGCAGTGTCTCGGCGGTTGTGGTGGGCAGGAAGCGCTTGCCATTCAACACCAGCAACGGATCGCCGAAATGATCGCGCAGACGGCCAAGCGCTGCACTGACAGCGGGTTGCGACAAGTTCATCCGCCTTGCCGTCTCGGTGATGCTGCGTGTGGTCAGCAGCACTTCGAGGGCCACCAGCAGGTTGAGATCCAGGCCTTTGAAGCGCATGCCATCCTCTGATTTGGTGAGGATTTATCCTCAAACCTTTCGATTTGCTTGAGACATGACGCACACCCAAGATGTCTGCAACAGCAAAACGGGAGAAGATCATGGACGATGCGAGCGCCACCGCACCCGAACCCGTGCGTGACGGCATCAGCACCACCGGACCAGAGCGCAATTGGCCGAACAACAACTGGTGGGTCGCTGCGCACGGCAGCGAGGTGACGGACAAGCCGATCCTGCGCTGGATCCTCGAAATGCCGGTTGCGCTCTATCGCAGCGAGGCGGGCGTGGTCTCGGCGCTGCACAACCGCTGCCCCCATCGCTGGGCACCGCTGCATCTTGGCCATGTCGAAGGCGCGGATCTTGTCTGCCCCTACCATGGCTTTCAGTTCGCGCCATCCGGGCAGTGCGTCCGCGTGCCCAGCCAGGCCACCACCCCACCGGCCATTCGCGTGCGCGCGTTCCCTGCGGTGGAGCGCTATGGCTTTGTGTGGATCTGGACCGGAGAGGTGGAAAAGGCCGATCCCAACCTTATCCCGGCAGACCTTGCCTACCTTTCCGATCCTGCCTGGCACACCGTCTGGGGCTACAAGTCGGTTAACGGCAACTATATGCAGCTCAAGGAAAACGTCCTCGATCTCACCCATTTCGCGTTCCTGCACAAAAACTCGCTGCAGGTCAGCGGGTGGGATCGCGCGCCAGAGGTGGAGATGGGCGACGGCCGCGTCGGCTATGTTCAGGTGCACGACATGGAGCCGCTCGCTCCGGTCTATGCCGTTCCGGCAGGCAAGCCGATCGGCAAACTGGCCAATCGCACCACGCTTGGCACCCAGCTTTCACCCGGTGCGCACCATGCCGAGGTCGCGATCCACGATCCCGCACCCGAAGACGGCGGGCTGGCGCATTTCTCGCTCCGCATGGTTCACCTTACCACCCCGGTGTCGATCGCCCGTTCGCACTATTACTGGGCGATGGCCCGCGATCATGGCGAGCCGTTCGACGTGGAAGCGACGCGGGGCATGGCCGATATCGTCTTTGGCGAAGACATCGCCATGGTCGAGGCGACCCAGCAGATGGCGCGCTGTGCCATCGATCATGATCAGGCGGTGGAGTTCAGCGTATCGGCCGATCAGGCCGCCATCCAGGGGCGCCGGCTGGTGCAGGCCATGGTCAACGCCGAACGCGCAGGCTGAAGCGCGCCGACCATCGACGCGGTCGATAGCGCGACCTCACGCATAGTCATTCGACCTCGCATGTGGCGCAGCGTTATGACGCCGCAACAACGAGATCGCGCCGCGCCTGCATCACCGGAGCGCTGGCCGAAATACCATCCGATGGGGGAGGCCAAGCATGAAAGAGACCCGCACCCGCCTTCGCCCTGCGCGGCGGCGGCTGCCCATGGCGCGCACGCTGGCGCTGATCGGGACACCGGCCTGGGCTGCCGCTGGCCTGGTCTTGTTCGGTGCGCCCGGCAACAGCCAGGTTCCCGCACCCGCTGATCGCGGCGTTCCGGTGGTCTCCGCCCTGGTCCGCACAGGCGATCCGGTGGGCGTGCAGGTCTATGCGCGCACCTGCGCCTATTGCCACGACCATGGGGTTGGCCCGGCCATCACGCACCGTGGGTTGGATCCCGCCGTGGTGCGCCTGATGGTGCGGCATGGCGGGCTTGCCATGCCGGCATTCCGCCCCACCGAAATCAGCGATGCAGAGCTTGCCGCCGTCTCAGCCATGCTGGAGCAAAGCAAGTGACCCTTCCGCTTGGCCGCCGCGCCTTTCTCGCTACCACCGGCGCGGCCATGGCAGCAGCCAGCACTAGCGCACTGGCCAAGGCCGCCCCGCCCACGCCAGGCTTGTTGCTCCTTACCGACGCACCTGCGGCGCAGGCCTGGCTGCAATCGCTTGCCAGCGCCTTTGCCCAGCAAGCCGGCAGCCCGGCCGAAATCGTGGTGGCAACGCAGCCCGAGACCATGATGACGCTGATCGCCGATCGACTGGCGCGGCCACGCGGTGCGTTTCTCAGCCTGCTCGCCGGTTCCTCGCACCTGCTGGTGCAAGTGGCCCTGCGCGATGCCGGGGCGCACCAGTGCCTGGAACTGGAACGGGCGGCCGATATCTTCCAGGCGCCCCAGGCTGCACTTTCCCTGCACAGGGCGTTGGGTTTCGCGCCGCAACTGCCCACACCTGCAACGCTCGCCGGCCGCTCGTTGTTGGCAGGCGCAATGGAGATTTCGCGATGACCGTCGATTCCCCCAGGCCGGTCCTTCCTCCCGGGCACGATCGCCGCAGCTTCATGGCCGGCATCGCCGAGTTCCGAAAGGCGATCGGCGAGGACAATGTGTTCGTCGAAGAAGAACGCCTGGCGCCCTACACCAAGATCATGATCCCTGGCGAGGATGCAGACCATGCGCCCTCGGCAGCGATCGCCCCGGCATCGGTTCCCGAAATCCAGGCCATTCTGGCGATCTGCAACCGGCACCGGATTCCGGTCTGGCCGGTCTCCACCGGCAAGAACTTCGGCTATGGCACAGCCGCGCCGGCCATGCGCGGCACGGTTGTGCTCGATCTCAGGCGGTTGAACCACATCATCGAGGTCGATGGCGAACTGGGCACCGCCTTGGTCGAACCGGGCGTGACCTATCGCGCGCTGCTCGATCATCTCAAGGCGCAAGACCTGCCCTATTGGATCGACGTGCCCGCCCCCGGCCCGATCGTTGGCCCTGTGGGCCAGATCCTGGAACGCGGCATCGGCTATACCCCCTATGGCGATCATTTCGCCCACGCCTGTGGCATGGAAGTCGTCCTTGCCAATGGTGATATCCTGCGGACCGGCATGGGCTCGATCGCGGGCGCCAAAAGCTGGCAGACCAACCGCTATGGCTATGGTCCCTATCTCGACGGGATTTTCAGCCAATCGAACTTTGGCGTGGTTACCAAGATGGGCCTGGGCCTGATGCCGCGGCCCGAGGTTTACAAGCCGTTCCTGGTCTCGTTCCCCAACCACGGCGATCTGCCCCGCGCGGTAGAGATTGCCCGTGACCTGAGCTTGCGCGGGGTGATCCGCAACACACCAGTCGTGGGTCACGTGCTCTACATGATCGCGATGAAAGCCCGGCGCGCCGACGTCTTTCCCGGCGAAGGCTCTGTCACCGACGAATGGATCACGCAATTCACGCGGGATCATCATCTCGGCATCTGGGTGATGCAGGCCGCGCTTTATGGCTCGGCGGCGCAGGTCGCTGCAGACTGGGCGCTGATAGAGCAGGCCTATGCCAAGAGCGGCGCGATGCTGCTGACAGACCGCGAATTGGGCGACGAGCCCACCTGGCAGCATGCCAAGCGGCTGATGGCCGGCGAACTCGATCTCGACGAATTCGGGCTCTACAACTGGCGTGGCGGCGGCGGATCGGCCTGGTTCGCGCCGGTTGCCCGCGCCACCGGTGCCGACGCAACCGCGATCATCACGCTGGGCAAACAGATCCTTGCCGAGTTCGGCTTCGATTATCTCGGCGGCTTCATGGTGCAGCAGCGCAACATGATCGCGGTGATGGACCTGCTGTTCGACAGGTCTTCGCCCGATGAACGGAAGCGCGCCCACGATTGCTTTGCCCGCCTGATGAGCGAGTTCGGCAAGCGCGGCTACGGCATCTATCGCACCAACATTGCCTTCATGGACGCGGCCGCAGCCCTGCAGGGTCCGGTGCGGATGAACGTCAACCGCACGCTGAAGCGCGCGCTCGATCCCAACGGCATCATCGCCCCGGGGAAGTCAGGCATCCATCTCTGAATACATCGATCGTTGCGCTGGGGGGCGTATCGCCCCTCAGCGCAAACCGAACAGCTTGCCACGCATCTGGAACAGGTGCTCGCGCATCAAGGTCTCGGCGCCAGCGGGGTCGTGCCGGCGGATGGCGTCGACCACTTGGGCGTGCTCGCTGTCGGTATCCGCCTTGGGTCCTGGCTCGGCGCCAAACACCTGGTCGATGCGGCTATCGAGCGTAAACTTCATTTGCGTGCGCAGCGTGTCATACAGCGTGAGCAGCAGATTGTTGCGGGTCGCCTGCGCGATGGCGCGGTGCAACCGCTCGTCCAGTCGCTTCCAGTGGAGCATGGATGGGGCGAGCTTCATCTCCGCAAGGCAGGCGTCCATCTCCGCCACGTCCTCCGACGTGCTGTGAATGGCGGCCAGCGCGGCGAGTTGCGGCTCGAGCGCGGTTCGTGCCTGAAGGATATCGTCGACGCTGAACGAGACGGCAACGGGATTGCTGTCGATCAGCTTGCGCGGGCCAACAAAGGTGCCCTTGCCAACATGGCGCCAGATCTCGCCTTCACTTTCCAACCGCTTGAGCAAGGTACGCAACCGCCCGCGCGAGATGCCGAGTTCGTCGCTAAGCTTCGGCTCGGGCGGCAAGCGATCTTCGCCGCGCTCCACCGTCTGGTCGAGAAGGGCCCTGAGACGGACCAGATCGTCCTTGATCACCCTGCACTCCCCATCGCTGTCGCTGCATTCGCCACGCCTCTCCCATGCGGTATGCGCCCGTGCCGATCAATAGCACGGGCGCGGGAAAGGCGCAGGCGGCAGCTGTCAAATCCCGCCCAGGGCCACGTACTTGGTTTCGAGGTATTCCTCGATACCGACCTGGGAGCCCTCGCGGCCGAGCCCCGATGCCTTGACCCCGCCGAACGGGGCCACCTCGGTAGAGATCAGGCCTTCGTTGACACCGACCATCCCGAATTCCAGCCCTTCGACCACGCGGAAGATCCGCCCGGCATCGCGCGCACAGACATAGGCGGCAAGACCGAACGGGGTATCGTTGGCGAGGGCAATCGCCTGTTCCTCGGTTTCAAAGCGGAACACTGGCGCCACCGGGCCAAAGGTTTCCTCGCCAAAGATCTGCGCATCGTACGGCACATTGACCAGGACCGTCGGCTCGAAGAAATTGCCGCCCAGCGCGTGGCGCCGGCCACCCGCCGCCACGCTGGCGCCCTTGGCCACCGCGTCGGCGATATGCTCCTCCACCTTGGCGAGCGCGGCCGCGTCGATCAGTGGGCCGATCGCCGCATCGGGCTGGGTGCCTTCCGCCACCTTGAGCTTGGCGGTCTCCTCCGCCAGACGCCGGGCGAACGCATCGTGGACGCCGGCCTGGACCAGAAAGCGGTTCGCACCGATGCACGATTGGCCACTGTTGCGATACTTGGCGACCAGCGCCGCCTTGACCGCCACGTCCAGGTCGGCATCGTCGAACACGATGAACGGCGCATTCCCGCCCAGTTCCATGCTGGTGCGCTTGATGGTCGGCGCGCATTGTTCCAGCAGCAACGCGCCGATCTCGGTCGATCCGGTGAACGACAGCTTGCGCACGGTGGGGTTGGCAGTGATCTCGCCCCCGATTGCCCCGGCAGACCCGGTCACCACGTTGCACACACCCTTGGGCAGTCCCGCGCGCTCGGCCAGCACGGCCAGCGCCAGCGTGGTCAACGGGGTCTGGCTGGCGGGCTTGATCACCCCGGTGCAGCCTGCGGCCCAGCCTGGCCCGGCCTTGCGCGTCAACATCGCCGCGGGGAAATTCCACGGCGTGATGGCGGCAAACACGCCCACCGGTGCCTTTTGCACCAGAATGCGCCGGCCCTGCATGTTCTGCGGGATGATCGCGCCGTTGATGCGCTTCGCCTCTTCGGAAAACCACTCGATAAAGCTGGCCGCATAGAGCACCTCGCCGCGCCCCTCGCTCAGCGGTTTGCCTTGCTCGGACGTAATCAGCAGAGCAAGATCATCGATATTCTCGATCATCAGGTCGAAAAGGTTGCGCAGGATGGCGGCGCGTTCCTTGGCCAGCAGACCCCGCCAGGCCGGCAGGGCCGATGCAGCGGCCGCGATGGCACGGCGCGTTTCCTGCGCGCCAGCCTTGGGCACGCGGGCGATGAGCGCGTCGGTCGCCGGATTGCGCACATCGAACGTTGCGCCATCGTCTGCCTGCACCCATTCGCCATCGATCAGCATCGCCTGCCGAAGCAGCGACGGGTCGTTCAGCGCAAGCGGGGTCGGTTGTTCCATGGTTACGCCTTTCAGCAGGGGTTGCGGCCGATGAAGAACAGCTCGTCGGCATCGGTAGTCGGATTGAGGCCAGCGGCTTCCTGCCCACGGCGCAGCGCAGTCATGTCGCGCTGGTAAACCCGCGCCGTGGGATGGCGCAGCGGGCCACCGTTATAGCCCTGCAACCAGGCTTCATACTTCCACATCATGCGGTTGATCAGGCCATTGCCAGCCTGGGGAACCCCGGCGAAGGCACGGCGCGCAGGATCGACACGGTGAAATTCAGCCGTCGCCTCGGCAAAGCGCTTTTCGCGGATAAGCTGGAACACCTTGGGCAGCCAAGGCCCGAAATAGGCCGAGAAATTGGTGCCGCAGAACGGCACGTCGATCAGTTGGGCCAGCGGCACGAACTCATGCTCAAGCGGATAGGAGATCACCACTTCGTCGCCGAACGCGCGCTGCGCCTCGATCGCGCCCATGATGAACGGCGCCCCACCCTCGGCCTTGATCGATACCACGTTGGGGCAATCGTCCACCAGGCGGCGCAGCAGTTCGATCGGCATGTCGGTCGGGCTCAGGCGCGAAAAACCCCAGGTCGGGATCGGGAAGAGCATGACCGCCAGATCGGTCGCATCGCAGAACGCCTTGGTATAGGCATAGATATCGTCGAGCGATTTGGGGAAGAAATAGGGCGGATAGCCCAGCAGGATCAGCTCTGCCCCCGCGGCCTGGGCCAGCTTTGCCGCCGCAATGTTGTCCTCCAGCGTGTTGAACACGGCGTGGTGGACCACGAAGATCCGCCCGGCGGACTGCTCTACCATCACTTCGACAAAGCGCTGGTATTCGGCCATGGTCACGGCCACTTCCGAACAGGCCAGCGTGCCGACAAAGCCATGCGCAATGGTCGTCTCGATATCGTGGCGGGCGGCCTTTTCATTCAGGCCGGCAAAGTCGTTGGTCATCGTCGGGATGGTGACGTTGGCAACGCCAAGCATCTTTTCGCGCGCCCAGGCGCGGGCTTCGCTCTTGGTGTAGCTGGGCATGATCTCACTTCCCCTTGTTAACGGGTTGAATAGGAGCCGGAATTTCGGTGCCAAGGCCCAGTGCCCGCGCGCGTTCGACGCACATGGCGGCAACGGTCAGGTCCTGGATCGCCGCGCCGACCGACTTGTAGAGCATGATCTGATCGGGTGACGTGCGCCCGGGGCGGGCGCCCGACACGACGGCCGACAGGCTGGCGAGCTTGTCGGCAAAGGCAACGCCGGCGGCGCTCGCCGCGATCATGTCGCCCGTGTCGTGCGCCACTTCCTCGACCATGTCGGCCACGATCAGATCGGCCCGTTCGATGGCTTCGGGATCGAGTTCGCGCTGTTCCGGCAGGGTCGATCCGATCGACACCACGGTCATCCCCGGACGCAGCCAAGCGCCGCGCAAGGTCGGGCTTTCATCGCGCGAACGCGCAGCGCAGATCACCAGGTCGGCCGATTGCACCGCCTCCTGCGCGCTGTGGGCCGCTGTTACGGCAACGCCCTTGTCTGCCAGGGCCGCGCAAAAGGCAGCGCGGCTGCTTTCGCGCGGACTGAAAACCTCCACCGCCCCGATCGGGCCGGAGTGCGCCAGTGCTTCAAGATGGGTGCGTGCTTCGAAGCCAGATCCGATCACGGCAACCCGGGGCTGCGGCTTATCGAGTAGCTCGCGCGCGGCCAGCGCCGATGTCGCCGCCGTTCGCAGGCCCGTGATCGAGGCAGCGTCCATCAGCGCCTCAAGCGCCATCGTCGCGCCGTCGAACAGCGGGATCAGGTAAGAGGCACAGGCATTGCGCGGTGACGCGGCGATCATCTTGGCCCCCAGGTACTTCTGCCCCGGCATCACCCCAGACAGCGTGCGCAGCCACAGGCCCTGTCCACGGGCCATCGAGCGTGGGGGAAACTGCGCATCGGTTACATCCACACCATAAGCGTCACGCAGCGCCGCAATGGCCGCAGCCCAGTCAAAGGCGGCCCCCACGTCCGCATCGGTCAGGATCAAGGTTTTGAGGCTCACACACGACTCCTGCGAAGATGCACCGGGCTGAATTGCCATTTTGGGTGCGCTAATTATGTCAATGAAACGTGTCAATTTATAAATTGATTCGAAAGAAATCAGCCGAGGTCATGCGCCGCCGCACACCTTCCGCATGTGGTAATTTTCGCGAAATCAGCCCGACGCGGTGCGTCCGGCGCTGCTTGCGGCAAGGTGCGCCTTGGCAGGATCGCGCGACGCCATCAGCCGGATGCGTTCCACCAGCCAGTTCAATGCCAAGTCGTTGCCGCTGGCGACATGCCATTGCAGCATCTCGCGAATGGGCGGCATCACGAAGGGCAACTCACGCAGCACGATCGCCTCGCTCTGCGCCATCTGCTCGGCCAGCCGGCGCATCACTGTCGCCACCCGCCTGGTGCCGACCACCAGTTTGGGAAGCACCAGAAACGTCGGCGCAACTACCTCCACCCGGCGCGCCAGCTTCATCCGCGACATGAAACTGTCCTCGAAAGCCGGCACCCGCATGCGCCCAAAGCGGGCAACGGCGTGGCCCACATCAAAGTAGGACTGGCGCGTTATCTCGCTGTGCATGAAGGGATTTTCGTCCCAGCCGATCATCACGTGATCGTCCTCGAACAGCAGGCAACTGGGATGATCAGGGCTCAGCGCATAGTCGAGCGAGACGAGGAGATCGGCCTGCTGCCGCTCGATCACCTCGTGCGGGGCATCATGCAGGGGGAGAATGTCCACCCGCATGTTGGGTGCCGATGTTTCGAGATCGCACAGCACGTCGGCCAGCAGGACCTGCGTGACATAGTCCGAGCCCACGACCTTGATCTGGCGATCGCAGGTCAGCGGGTTGAATTCAGGAGCGACCGTGATCGTGTTGCGGATCTGCTCAAGCACGGCGCGGACCGGCTCGCGCAGTTCCTCGCCACGCACGGTCAGGGTCATCTGGCGGCCACGCACCACCATGAGCTCGTCGCCGAAATAGTCGCGCAGCCGCGCCAGGGAACTGGAGGCGGCAGACTGGGACAGGCACAGGCGCTCTGCCGCCAGCGTCACGCTGCGTTCGGTGAGCAGGGCATCGAGCGCCACGAGCAAGTTAAGATCGAGCCGCTCGAACCGCATAGAACATCTCCCGGTCGTTTTTCATCATTTTGCGCCAAGCCTCCTAACGCGTCGCGCCTTGCCGAACCACCTCCCCTGTTCAGATCGGCTCCGCCAGCGCGGCAACAGCGACCCCAAACACCTGCGTCTGCTCTGCAGACGGGGCGCGGTCGATCTCCATCTGGCCCAGCCGCACGCTGGTTTGCACCACCAGCCGGCTGCGTTCCCAGCGGCGCTCTGCAAAAGCGTGCCACCCGGCCGCAACGCTGTCCGCCGCAAGCATTTCGTGCGCCAGAACCAACCCGTCTTCCACCGCCAGACCGGCGCCCGATGCAAGATGGGGCGTGGTCGCGTGCGCGGCATCGCCGATCAGGCCGACCCGGCCCACGGCCCAGGGGCGCGGCAGCAGCATCGCCTCGAGCGGGCGATAGTTGAACGCGCTGTCGGGCCCCAGGTCGTCGCGCACGGTGGCGATCACGCCGCCAAAGCCGGCCAGAATCTCGCGCAGCATCGCGATCCCTTCCTCGGCACCCACCCGAGGGTTGCCGGGCATCGGGGTATTGCAGAACATGTACATCTTGTCGGCCGAGCATGGCGTCACGCCGGCCTTGCGGTCTGGACCGTAATACATGCGGCCACTGTCCAGCCACGCCGGCCGATCGGCCAGCACGCGCCAGCACCCCTGCCCGGTGAATTGCGGGCGCGGTGCATCGGGAAACAGCAGCCCGCGCATGGCAGAAAACGCGCCGTCGGCCCCAACCACCAGGTCATAGCGCCCGTTCGACCCATCGGTGAACACCACGTCCACGCCATCGGCATCCTGCGTGAACGATGCCACCGTCACCCCCAGCCGCACATCGGTATTCACCGCGCGGGTGCGGCTCGACATGATGTTGTGCAGCACCGGACGCAAGATGCCACCGGCGGCGGGAAGGTCGGCGGCCAGCGGCGGCATCGCGTGCTCGGCAATCAAATCCCCGGCCTGGGTATAGAGCCCGACCTTCTTGGAAAAGGCCGCAGCCGTGCTCACTTCGTCCAGCAGGTCGAGCGCCTTGAACGCGCGCAGCGTGGGCCCGGTGATGGTGATGCCAGCGCCCAGCACCTTCCACTGCGGATCGATATCCACCAGATCGACCACGATGCCGTGCTGGGCAAAGGCAATCGCGGTGGCCATGCCGCCAACGCCGCCACCGACGACAAGGGTTTTCAATTGCTTGGGCATAGTACGTTCCTTGTCGGGAGGCTGCAGTCTGATCAGAGTTTCTTGATGCCCGGCGTTGCCAAGCGTGGTTTGGCCATGCGTGGTTTGCCATCCGGGCGCCGGGAAAGGATCGCCCTTCCCCGGCTTTGAGCTTTAGAACTTCACCGATGCGCGCGCGCCATAGGTGCGGGGCGGCGCATAGGACGTGGCGATCACACCGCCGACGTTGTTGTTGTATTGCGTCAGGATGCGGACGTTGTTGTCGGTCAGATTGCGGACCCACGCCGTCAGTTGCCAGCGCTGGTCCTGCGGGCCGAACGCGATCGAGGCATCAGCGGTGAAATCGTCGCCGGAGTTGTGCTGGGCGAGATATTCAAAGCCGATCACCCGGTTGGAGCGATAGCGGCCATCGAGCGACAGTTGCAGGGTGTAATCACCCAGCGGGATGTCCTGGCGAATGCCGCCATTCAGCGACCAGCGCGGGGAGTTGAGCCCCGGCTTGCCGCTGCAGTCAATCGTGTAGACCGGCAGGCCACCCTCGGTGCCGGGGGCGTAGGGGCACCCTACCGCCGGCGGCAGCGAGGTGCCGCCACGCGGCACGTTGTAGGTGAACTGGTCCAGTGTGTTGTCGACATATTGAACGTCACCCAAAAGCAGCGTGGTCGGCGTCGCCTTGAACTGGAAATCGATGTCCACTCCCTTGATCGTCGACTTGCCGACGTTGGTGGTGAAATAGGTCGTCAGGCCATCGCTGCCGAAGCCGAAGTGTGAAACCTGCTGGTTGCGGTACTTCCACAGGAACGCCTCGACGTTGATTTGCAGGCGATTGCCCATGAGCCGGTTCTTGATGCCAGCGGTATAGGCATCGATGAATTCCGGCGCATAGGTTTCACGCCCCGTGGCCAGGGCAAAGCCGCCAGAACGATAGCCGGTCTCGTAGCTGAGATAGGCCAGCGATTGCGGCCCGACATCGTATTCTGCGGCCAGGCGATAGGTGAAGCGGTTGTTGTTGAGCGGCTTGTTCACCGCAACCGGGGCATAAGTCAGGATGTTGCCGGCATTGCCGAACGGACGCACATCACCCGGCGCAGTGGGGAAGCCCGCCGGCAATTGCGACGCAGGGATCTGGGCGGCGATATCTGCCAACGTCAGGCCGGTCGGCACC
The DNA here is from genome assembly GCF_001295765.1 of Novosphingobium sp. AAP1. Taxonomy (NCBI): domain Bacteria; kingdom Pseudomonadati; phylum Pseudomonadota; class Alphaproteobacteria; order Sphingomonadales; family Sphingomonadaceae; genus Novosphingobium; species Novosphingobium sp. AAP1. The sequence goes on from NZ_LJHO01000001.1 coordinate 137,215, forward strand.
GATGGGCCGCCAAAGCAGCCATTCCCGGCGGGCGGCGGCGCGTTGGTGCACAGGTCCAGCAGGGTATTGGCCAGGCCATCGATGCGCTTTTCGTCACGCGTATAGCGTCCACCGGCAACCAGGCGGAAATGGTCGGTGGCGTGGAACACCAGCCGCCCAAACCCGGCATAGGACTTGGTGCCGATCGTGTAGCTCTGGATGGAACTTACCAGATACTGGTTGTAGGTGCTGTTGCCCTGGACGTTTTCGTCGTAGAAAAATCCGCCGATCAGCCATTCGACCGGGCCGATCGGCTTGCCCGCAAGCCGCACTTCGGCACTGAACTGATGGCTGTTTTCCTTGGTTCGTGCCCCGCGGAAACTGGGCGCCCCGTTGAACAGGTCGTCCAGGGTCGATTTGCGATAGGCCAGCAGTGTTGTCACCTTGCCAATGCTGGTGTCGAGGTTGGCTTCGCCTTCAACGCCCCAGTTGGTATCGTTGATGAACGGCTTGTCGAGCGGTGCAGGAGAGATGAACGACCCGCCGATCACGGTGTTTGCAAAAAATGCGCTGGCCTTGGGAGACAGCAGGCCCGACCACGCCCCCAGATTTGCAGGAACATACGTGTAATTGGCCGGCGCATTGGCCGAAGCCGGTGCACCCGGCGTGAAATTCAGCAGGCCATCATACGTGGCGCCCACGCCCATGCCGCCGTTGTGCGCCCAGTCCGCCGCCAACCGGAGCGACACTGCCGCGCTGGGCTGCGTCAGGATCTGCGCGCGCAGGGCCTGCGACTTGGTATTTCCCGTGCCATCGGAATAATAGCCTTTGCTGTTAACGACCTTGCCCGCCAGCCGGACCGCCGTGTTGTCGCCCACCGGCACGTTGATCATGGCATCGCCGTCGATGGCATTGAAGTTGCCATAGCCCAGCGAGGCCGCGCCCATCAGCTTGCCGATCACCGGCTTGGCGGGAAGCACATTGACCGCGCCGCCAGTCGCATTGCGGCCGTACAGCGTGCCTTGCGGGCCCTTGAGCACTTCGATCCGCTCAAGGTCGAAAAATGCGCTGCCGGTCGACGTCGGGCGGCCGATGTAGACACCGTCATAGTTGAAGGCGACAGCCGGATCGCTGTAGGCATTGTTGGTGAAATTGCCGACACCGCGCACGAAATAGCTGGTGGTCGCGCCACCACCCTGGGCAACGGTCAGCGAAGGCGCCACGGAATTGAGCGTGGCCGCGCTGTTGACGCCCGCCTTCGTCAACGCTTCTGCCGTAACCACGCTGATCGCGATCGCGGCCTTTTGCGCGCTCTCCGCCTTGCGCTGCGCGGTCACGACGATTTCCTCGAGCCCGACAGTGCCAGATTGCTGGCCCGCCTCATCGGCATGCGAGACCTGCGGCATCGCGGCCATGGCCATCATCGCCAGCGCTGAAGCGCCCGAACGAATGCCCTGCTTCATGTTTTCCTCCCTCTCCGTGACTGTTTTTTGGCTTTTATCGTGCTCGGGCTGCCCCCGATGCGCATGTCATTGTTCCGCCATTTGCAAACGCCTGTCGTTTATGCTGTCGCACGCGGCGCGCCGCGCCCGCTGCGCCAGAGCGGCCCGACCGGCTTCCTGCTCACCCGCGTTTTTCCTGACATTGTGCCGGCAAACCTAGTCAGCATCGCAGGCGGCGAAAAACGAAAGATACGCATAGCGCATTATCGATGCCATCAATGTGTGTATAAACACGAACCAATCTTCGCATTGATGGAATAAATATGGACCTATCGCCGCTAGCGGCTTTACTCCCGAGGCCGGCGTGGCAAGTTCGGGCCCGGCGCCAAGCGGCGAATGCCAGTTCAAGGGAGAGTAGGATGCTCAAGATCGTTGCCGCCGTCCGGCGCAAGCCGGGCATGACGCATGCCGAATACCTCGCCTATATCGAGCAGGTCCACGGCAAGCTGGCAACGGACAACCCCTTGCAACTCCACCGCTATGTCCAGAACCATGCGTTCGACGGGGCCTATGGGTCAGGCGATCGGCCCGATCATGTCGGCGTTTTCCATCGCGACAGCGTGACCGAACTCTACTTCACCAGCCCCCAGGCCATGGCGGAAACCTTTTCGGCCGAATACAACCGAACCGTGATTGCGCCGGACGGTGCACACTTTGCCGAATTGCCGACCAACCAGGCCTTGCTGACCATCGAAACCGTACTGGTCCCGCCGCCGGCTGCCCCGGCCGCGAACATGGTGAAGATCATGATGCTGCTGACTTGCGCCGAAGGCGTGGTCGCGGCCGAAGCCCAAGCAGGATGGCAGGCCGCGCACGAAGCCGGGCTGGCTGCTGCCCCCGCCTTTGCCACGGCGATCTGTGGGCTGACGCGTTCCGACCCGCAGGACAGCGGGCCAGGCGCGGCGATGGCGGCCCATTTTGGCGGGGGAGATCAGCCACCGCTGGCCCTGCTCGTATCGATCTGGGCGCCGGAAGACGCGCTGGCCAATTTCCGCCGCTACGAACGCAGCGTGCTAGCCAGCGGGCTGTTCCACCGCGATTACAGCTATTTCCTGTTCACCCGCGAGGTGGAAATTCTGGCGCCGCGAATGGATCAATAGGCGCGATCCGATCGGCCACCGGGCAAATGCGGGCGGGAACTTGGCGCGCGAATGCGATCGCCGCCCCCTCCCTGTTTGCCACGGTTGCGTCCACTGCCATTCAACGGCTAGACCAGCGGTCCTATGCCGCCCTCCCCCGCACCAGATGCTCTGCCGCGTTCCGAATTGGTCGCCCTTCTGCTGGCTGCGGCGGAAGGCGACGAGCCGAGCTTCTCGGAACTCTATCGCCGCACCAGCGCGAAACTATTCGGCGTGGTCCTGCGTATCTGCCCTGATCGGGGGATCGCGGAGGACGTATTGGTTGATGTCTACCTGACCATCTGGCGCCGTGCCGGCGCGTTCGATCCGGGCCGGGCCAGCCCGATCACCTGGATGGCGACGATTGCGCGCAACCGGGCGATCGACGCCATGCGCCGCCAGCCGCGTGTTGCGCCAGTCGCGATCGACGTGGTCCCCGAGATGGCCGACTGTGCCACGCTGGCAGAAGCCGCCCTGATCGAAGCGGAAGGCGATGCCCGCCTGCACCTGTGCGTCGAGCAGTTGGGCGAGCCGCAGTCTGGCGCCATCCGCGCGGCCTTTTTCCACGGGCTGACCTATGCGCAACTGGCAACCACCATGGCCGTGCCGCTGGGCACGATGAAAAGCTGGATCCGGCGGAGTCTTGCCCGGCTGAAGGAGTGCCTCCATGCCGAGGACTGATCCCGTGCTGTCCGAAGAGGATGTGGTGCTGGCTGGCGAGCTGGCGCTTGGCGTGCTGGAAGGCGATGCCTTGGCCGCCGCCCGGCGCAGGCTGATTGCCGAACCGGCGTTTGCCCGCGAAGTGGAACTGTGGCGCGATCACTTTGCCGCGGTTTCCGTGCGCGGACCTGCTGTGGAGCCTCCAGCCGCCTTGGCCGGCCGCGTGCAGCAGGCCCTTCGCGCGCAGGGCGGCGGCACTCTGGCAAGCCTGTCGCAGCGGGCAGTGGCGCGCTGGCGCGCTGCTGCCGTCGGGTTTGGCGCGCTGGGCCTTGGCGCGGCGGCTGCGCTGGCCCTGGTATTGCTCCGTCCCGCCACCGTCGACAATACAACCGGCGATAGGGTCCTGGTGGCTGCGCTCGATGTCCCTGCGGCGCATGCCACGCTGCTGGCGCGGATCAAGCCCGGACGGCTGCATGTCACCGGCGCGCTGCCCATTCCCGACCAGCATGACGCGCAGGCGTGGGTGATCGATGCTTCGGGCACGCCGCGTTCGCTCGGCGTGTTGCAGCGAACGGGCGGCCAGGCACTCGAAACCGTGCCACAACGCGCGCTCGCGCCGGGGCAGACGCTGGCGATCAGCATCGAGCCGATGGGCGGCGCGCCTGGTCCACTGCCGACCGGGCCTGTCGTCGCCACCGGCACGATCGAGACAATCTGAGCGCATGACAGAGGCGGGAGCGCACCGACAGTTGCGCGCCCGCTAGCCTGACAGGAGCGAAACGGGCGCGATCCGGTTCGCAGCGTCGCTGCGCGCGCCATCAGCGCAAAATCCGCCCTGCCCGAAAAAATTTTTCACCGGGCGTGCATCCAAGCGCCGGGCCCCTTGCGTAGCTGCGGCATCGGCGGGGGCAGGAAGCCATCCACTATCCCTGCGCCCGTCGAAATGAATGCAGCATTCGTCCGCATTGCCTGTGGTTGTGCGGAAACCCAAAAGGAACAAGATCATGAAGCTTTTCAAGATCCTCACCACCCTTATTGCTGCCAGCACGCTGCCCATCGGCGCGACCGCTCTCTATGCCGCAGCCGCGCCGGTCACCGTCGGTGGCGCGCCGATGTATCCCACCAAGAACATCATCCAGAACGCGGTCAATTCCAAGGACCACACCACCCTGGTCGCGGCTGTGAAGGCCGCCGGGTTGGTCGATACGCTGCAAGGGCCTGGGCCGTTCACCGTGTTTGCGCCCACCGATGCGGCCTTTGCCAAGCTGCCGGCAGACACCGTGCCCACGTTGCTCAAGCCGGAAAACAAGAACCAGCTGACCGCGGTGCTGACCTACCATGTCGTGCCCGGCAAGCTCAGCGCGATGGCGCTGCGCCGGAAGGTGATGCAAGGCCACGGCAAGGCGATGCTCAAGACCGTACAGGGCGAGGATCTGACCGTGACCGCCATGGGCCGCAAGCTGATGATCACCGACAGCAAGGGCGGCATGGCCACCGTCACCATTCCCGACGTCAACCAAAGCAATGGCGTGATCCACGTCATTGACGCCGTTCTGTTGCCCTGAGGGTCGCACACCAGGCGGGCATCACGGGGCGGGGGAAACGTGCGCGTTTCCCCCAAACCCGACAGCACACCGGGGGGCACGAACGCGCGCACCCATCGTACCGAACACAAACACACACACGCCGTATCTGATGCAACGCGGGACGGATGATCCTGCATTTTCAGTGGAGTAGAACAACATGAGGTTGAACGATATTCCGCGGGCCGCGATGGCGGCTCTGGCGGGAGCGGCTCTCTGCGCGCTCAGCGCCCCCGCGTTTGCCGAGACAACACCCGGCGATGCCGAGACCGCCGCACCAGCCGATAGCGGTGGCGGCGATACCCAATCGCCTGGCGACGCGTCGCACGAGCTGGTGCCATTTCGCAATGGCGGGCGCCTGCTGCTGACCGGCGGCGTCTCCACGATCGAGGGGGCCGGCGGCGGCGGCCTGGTGCCCTGGGCGCTGATCGGCGGCTATGGCACGCGCGACGAGTTCGGCATCCAGTCTTACGTCACCGGCGTAAAATCCGAGGATTTCGCGCTGGTCGCCTTCGGCGCCTCGGCCAACATCAAGAACCGGTTGGAGATTTCGCTCGGCCGGCAGAATTTCCATTTGCGCGATGTCGGCAAGGCGCTCGGGTTGGGCAACGATTTCATCATCAGTCAGACCATCATCGGCGCCAAGGTCCGCCTGATCGGCGATGCGGTGCTCGATCAGAACACGCTGGTGCCGCAAATCTCGGTGGGCGTGCAGCACAAGATCAATGACGACAAGACCGTGGTGGGCGGCGCGCTTGGCCTGCGCCGATCGAGCACCGATTTCTACATCGCCGCCACCAAGCTGTTCCTGGACAAGAACCTGCTCGTCAACACCACCGTGCGGCTGACCAAGGCCAACCAGTACGGCATTCTCGGCTTCGGCGGGCTTGGCGGCAAGGACCAGGCCTACAAGCCGACCTTCGAAGCCTCAGCGGCTTATCTGCTTACCCGCAAGCTGGCCTTCGGCGCCGAAGTGCGCACCAAATCAAACCGCCTGCAAGGCGCGCTAGGCGGGGATTCCTTCCGCGAGGACGCCGCCTACGACATCTTTGGCGCCTATGCCCTGGGCCGCAACCTGTCGCTGACGGCGGCGTACGTCGATCTTGGCCATATCGCGCTCAAGAACCAGCACGCCGCCTATCTCTCGCTGCAAGTCGGCTTCTGACGCTGCCATTCTTCCGGAGACATTCCCGATGATCACCATGCTTCTCGCCGCTGGCCTGATGGCCGCCCAACCTGCTGCTGCCGAACCGCCCGTGGCTGACCCGGCGGTCAAGCCGCACTATCCGACCCTGCCGGTCATCACCCAGAACGAGCATCTCTATGAAACGTTTGGCGGAAAGGAAGGCCTGACCGCGCTGATGGATGATGCCATGAACCGTTGGCTGGCCAATCCGCGCACGCGGCCGTTCTTTGCCAACGCCGATCAGGCGCGGATCAAGGATCTGCTGGTCAAGCAGTTCTGCGTGATCATGCACGGACCCTGCACCTACGACGGGCGGACCATGGCCGAGGCCCACCGCGGCATGAATGTTTCCGAAGGCAGCTTCTATGCGCTGGTAGAGGAATTGCAGGTGGCGATGAACAAGCGCCACATTCCCTTCAACGCCCAGAACCGGCTGATCGCGGCGCTCGCCCCGATGCATCGCGACATCATAAACAACACCAAGTGATGCAGATGACCATGCGCAAAGCCATCACGGTTGCGCGCATGGCCATTGTGGCGGCGGCATTCTCCCCTGTGGCCGCCGCCACACCCCAGCTACGGCCCGCGCTATTCACACGGCTAAGCCACGCGGATGCGCGTGCTCCTACGCTGCAATATCCGCGATCGCGTCCCGTGGCGCACGCTGGCCATTGCGTTGGCCCAGGAGAAAGAGCCTCAACGGGGCGCCGGGCCAGAGGGCCCGAAGGCTTCCGGCCCGGCGGGGGGAACGAGACCTGCGGCATCTTCCGGCAAGATGATGCCCGCGGCCACTGCGGCGCGGGTGGCGGCGGCAAAACGGCGGGCATAGCGCGCGTAGGAGCCGTAGAGCTTGCGCATCAGCGCGGGAGAAAAGGCCCGCTTGCTATCATACACCGTGCCGCAGCCAGTCTCAAAGTCGGTCCAGTATTCGAATGCCGGCACGGTGATCCACGGCGGCCGCATGCCGCCCACGATTGCCTGGGTGCGCGGATCACGTCGCACGCCGTTACTGGTACGCACCACGCGGGGATAGCGCGGCATCGGCGCGCCGGTACGCACCCAGCGGTCCATCGCATCGAGCAGCGCCGAGAACGGCAACTCGGCCGGCTCGTCATAGATCGCCTGGCAGCGCGGGTCGTTGCCATGACCGCGCTGGTTGGGCAGCGGCTCCACCTCGCCAGTGCCGAGATCGGCGGCACGCAGGTGCGGCGTCCCCATCACCTCGACATAGCGCAACATCGGCCGGTCGCTGTCCGGCGGCAGTGCAATGTGCTCGATCGCATCGTGTACGGTCTCGGACTGGCTGTAGACAGTCACGAAAGGAACGTCGTCGGGTAATCCGCGCGGGATGCGGCGCGGCGCACCGGCCACTTCGCCATAGGAGAATCGCCCGGTCATGTAGGCATCGATCAGCGGCCCGCCGTCGGGTCGGCGCCACTGCTGGTGGCGCCCCTGGTCGAGATAGTCGAACCAGACCTGCGCCTGCACTGCCCAACTGTCGACGTAGACACGGCGGACCGCCAATCCCGCCATGGGCCCGGCAGCAGACGGCGTGCGCAGCAGAAGGGCCAGTTCGGCACCGATACCCTGCGCCTGGGGCAGGAACGGATCGGGCGCACCACCACGCAAAAACCGCTGCGGATCATAATAGCTGCCGAGCGGCGCATAGCGTGCATAGTCGAAGCGTCGCATGAACTCGAGGTTCACGATGCCGCCGTACTGCGCCTGATCGGAATTGCCCACCTCGCCCGGCACCGGCGGGAACTTGGGATCGGCAGGCGGGGCATTGATGTCGAGGGTGTAGGCGACGAAGGCATAGCCGCGCCGCATGAGATAGGCGCGGGTCAGTATCCATCCGGCTGCACGCGCGCCGAACCAGCTGAAAGGCTCAATCACCACCGTGCCGTTGAAGCGCGCAGGGTCAGCCGGGCGGCGCACCAGGATGCGCGTAATATAGGGCGCCGCCGCCACGCGCACATGGCCATCGGCGTCGATCGCCGGGGCCTTGCCTACGAGGTAGTATTCCGCCTCTTCATACCCTGCTGCAGCAAGATCGGCATGCTCGGGGCCAGGTCGCCGCGCCGAGGACAGTGGCAGGGCGCCGCTGTCGGGCACCGGGATGGCCTCGGGCAGAGTAATCGCCGCCGCCTCTGGCGCAGCGGCCGATGCGGGGGTGGGCAGCGGCGCAACGGCGGGGGCGGCCCTTGCCGTGGGAGCAAGGGCTGCAAGCGCGCCGCATGCCAGGCTACACATCAGGCCAAGTGCCAGGATAGCCCCGCGCATGTCGCTGCCGCGCCGCCTCATTTGCCGAACGGCACCCGCAGCGTGGCGCCATAAGTCACCGGCGGGCCATAGATCGATGTCACGCCCAAAATGCCAAGGTTGAGCGCATAGGCACGATAGGCCTTGTTGAACACGTTGCGCCCCCAGGCAGTCAGTGAGATGCCGGTGCTCGTGTCGCGCCAGGTCAGCGACGCATTGGTGATATTGTACGAAGGCTGCAAAGAGCCAAGGCCGTTGGTCACCTCGAGGAACTGCTTGTCGTACCACACCCCGTCGATCTGCACGGCGAGGTTGCCGCTGCCGATGTCGTGGTTGTAGCGCAGCAGGTAATTGAAGCTGAAGCGCGGCGCATTGGGCAGCTTGGCATTCTTGATATCGGCCTGCGGGAAATCGCAGCGGAACACATTGCCCAGGTTCTTGCAATACTGCGAATCCGGCGCACCGGGGAACAGCACCGGGCCAAACTGGGTACCGGTACCGGGAATGCTGTCGACCGACGAGGTTTCCCACGTAGCGCCGAACACGCCATCGACATGGCGCGAGGGTGACCAGAACGACTCCAGTTCGGCCCCGGTCGCATGGGCATTGCTGTTGTAAACATGGGGCACGCCGCCAGCCAGCGAGAAGGCCTGATAGTCTTCGTAGAAGTAGTGGTAGACCGTGCCGTTGACGCGCAGCGTGCGGCCGAGCAGGCTGGTCTTGAAGCCGGCTTCGAGGCTGTTGAGCGTCTCGGGACGATGCTGGAAATCTTGCGGGGTGATCGTCGAGGACAGCGACCAGTTGCCACCCTTGATGCCGCGATTCCACGACGCGAACAACAGCGTGTCGGGCGTGGCCTGGTAATTGAGCGAGACGCGGGCAGCCCAGTCACCATAGTTGATGCGGTTGACGCCCGGCACCACGGCCGCCAGGTCACGATCGGTGAACAACACGCGCGGGTCGGGCTGCGGGGCGTATGTCGGGTCGATCAGAACCGCGGTATAGTCGATCGCCTTGTGGTCCTTGGAATAGCGCCCGCCGATCGTGACCGAAAACTTGTCGGTCAGTTGCAGGTCACCCTGCGCGAACAGCGACCAGTTCTTGGAGCGCAGCACATAGAACTGGTCGACCGTCGGGAACGAAAAGCCGCCGTTGGCTTGCTCGGCCAGTGAAATCATCGGCACCCCTGTAACGCCGTGGACGCCGTCGTATTTCATGTCGAGGTAATAACCGCCCGCCTGCCACTTGAGCAGCCCGGTATGGCCTGAGAAGCGCAATTCCTGCGAGAACTGGTGGAAGCGCACGCGCGTATCGACGTTGACGACATCGAGCGGCGTGGCATCGCCGTCTTCGGCATAGACCTTGTTCATCGTCAGGTAGTTGGTGATCGCGGTGAGACTGACGCCGCCCAGGTCCCAGTCGAGCTGGCCCTGGTAGCTGTTGGTTACACGGTTGAGATCGCCCTTGCGGTTGCCGAAGTGTTCCCACGGCGAGGCCGGGGCCGAGGTGACGCCGTTGATGACCCCATTGCGGCTGTCGCTAAGGCCAGCGGCGTTGGTATCGCAATAGCCGTTGGCAAGATAGACGCAGTTTTCGAAGACATAACCGCCCGTGGCGACATGATTGTCTTCGGAATGTTTGTACCACAGGCTGAGCGTGGCCTTGGGGGCAAGATCGACCTGCAGGTTGAGGCGTGCGGCCCAGCCGTTCTTGCCGCCGAGGTCCTGCCCGCTGCCCGGCAACACGCCGAGACCCAACGCGGTAGCATCCGTGCTGCGCGACTTGATGTAGCCATCGGCCTTTTCGACCCGACCCGCCGCGCGGAAACGTACGCCCGGCACGATCTGCGCCCCGATGGCGCCTTCGAGCGAGCGATCGTTGAACTTGCCATATTCGCCCTGGACGTAGCCGTTGAGCGCGTCCTGGCTGGCATCCTCGCTGAGGTAATGGATCAGTCCGCCGGTGGCGTTGCGCCCGAACAGCGTCCCCTGGGGGCCGCGCAGCACTTCGACGCGTTTGATGTCGAACAGTTGCCCTGCCACGGCGTTCATCGAGGCGATGTAGGCGTTGTCCTGGTAGACCGCGACCGGAGCCTCGAGGTTGTCGGTGAAATTATTCTGCGAGATGCCGCGCAGACTGAAGATCGTCAGGTTGGGCGACCAGGCGTTGACACGCAGCGCGGGGATCTGCTGGGTGATCTGGGTGGTGTCGGTGATACCCAGGCGCTTGACCTGTTCGCCGGAAAACGCGCTGACCGAGATCGCCACCTTCTGCACACTTTCGCTGCGCTTGTTGGCGGTCACGAGAATTTCAGAAGCAAGCCCCCCGGCGTTGGCTTGCGCTGCCGGCGCAGCGGCGGACACTGCGGCTGGATCGGCGGCCTGCTGGCCAATGGCCAGTGCAGGTGCGGCGGCCATCGTCGACGCAAGAAGATAGGCCACGCGACGCGCGGCATGGTCACGGCGGATCATGGTACTGCTACTCCCCATAGCGATCCACGCCTCCTTTTAGAGTGCGCGCGCAAATGTTGTTCCTGCTGCGACTTTGTGTCTCACGGTTTACAGTATATGGCAATAGCCTATTATTGTTGCGTTCACGGAACAGTCGAGAATGCCCCCTCCACGCATGGGAATCCCCGCAGCGTCGGGAATTTAGCCCCTGCTATGGCCCTGACCGAACGGGAAGGTTGACCTTCATCGCAGATATGCGACATTGTTGCGCAATCGAGAAAATAACCTCGAATCGACAATTATTGTAACTCATAAGTCGAATCAGGCCGGTTCTGGCCCACGACAGCCCCAATGGAGAGAGCGGTCATGAGCGTTACAGTTGCCCCCCATATGGATGCCGCCCGCGAAGCGCATGACCTTGCCGCCATGCTGGTCCAGCGCGCACGCGACATGGTGCCGGTGTTGCGCGAGCGCGAGGTGGAGGCGATTGCGGCCCGCCAAGTTTCGGCCGAAACGATCCGCGATTTCAAGGATGCCGGGTTCTTCAAGGTGCTGCAACCGCGCAAGTACGGCGGCTTCGAACTCTCGCCAGCAGTCTATTGCACGATTGCCAAGACGCTGGCCGAAGGCTGCATGGGCAGTGCGTGGGTCTATGGCGTGGTGGCCGTGCACAACTGGCAGATGGCGCTGTTCGATCCGCAGGCAGCAGAAGACGTCTGGGGCAAGGATCCCTCGGTGCTGATCAGCTCATCCTATATGCCAACCGGCAAGGCCGTGCCGGTGGAAGGCGGCTACCGCTTCAGCGGGCGCTGGCAGTTCTCCAGCGGATCGCAACACTGCGATTGGGTGATCCTGGGCGCCAACATGGTCGCCCCCGACGGAGACGGCACGCCCGAGCCCTACAACTTTCTGGTGCCGCGCACCGATTATCAGATCGTCGATACCTGGCACACGATGGGCCTGTGCCCCACAGGCAGCAACGACATCGTGATCGAAGATGCATTCGTGCCCGCGCACCGCGTGATCCGTGAGCGAGACATGTTTGCGATGAACTGCCCAGGCCATGCCGCCAACCCCGGCCCGCTCTATCGCATTCCCTTCGCGCAGGTGTTCAACCGCACCGTCTCGACCACGTCGATCGGTTCGCTGCGCCGCGCGCTCGAAATCTTCGTGCGGGCCACGCGCGAGAAGCGCGCCACCTATTCGGGTGCGCGCCTGGCGGCCGATACCACCATCCAGCAAGCCGTGGCCGAGGTGAAGTTGATCCTCAACGACCTGGAACTGCGCCTCGCCAGCGACCTGGCCGAGCTTGACGCGCGATCGCTCAGCGGCGACTGGCCGATCGAACGCCGTGCCGAACTGGGCCACCACACCACCGCCATGGTCAGCCGCTGCGTTACCGCGATCGACCAGCTCATGCTGTTTTCGGGCGGCAAGGCCATCTACGCTGGCAATCAGGTACAGCGCGCGTTCCTCGACATCCATTGCGCGCGCGCACATGTTGCCAACAATCCGTATCCCTATGCCCGCAACGTTGGCGCGATGGCCTTCGGTTACGACAACGATTGCATGGACCTGTAACCAGGTGGCCCGCGCAGCGGGGCGCCGCGCGCCATTTGCGCGGTGATCGCGCCTGATAGTCGCGGCCGACAGCGCCCTGCCCCCGTTGCTGTGACCGTAACCCAACCGTTTCACGCGCGGCCGTGCTGCACTCCTGCCCTATCGCGGTGACAGGCAATACGCTGCAGGAAGGAATTGAAAGTGATGGACGGGGTGAAACGGGCCGGACGGTTGGGCCAGGGAATGCTGTCAGTGGCAGCGCTGGCGCTGCTCGCCTGTGCCTGCAGCGGGCAGCGGGAAGACCAAGCTGCAAGCCAGACTGCGAACGGGACGGCAAAGGGCGCGGCGACATCGGGTACGGCCGCGATCCAGCCGGTGGTTTCGATCAAGGAACTGATGGATTCCACCGTCGATCCCGCTGCTGACGGGGTGTGGGACGCGGTAGGCACGATCACCACGGCCAGCGGCGTCGATCACCACCAGCCGCGCAGCGATGAGGAATGGCAGGCGGTGCGCCGCCACGCAGTGACTCTTGCAGAGGCAATGAACCTGGTCATGCTCGATGGGCGCCATGCCGCACCCACCGGCACCCGCCCCGGACTGGGCGAGCAGGCCCCGGCACAAATCGAGGCGGCAATTCGCGCCAACCCGGCGCAGTTCGACCAGTTCGCGACGGCCACGCGCGACGTTGCGATCGACATGGTCCGGGCGATCGACCGGCACGACGTCGATGCCGTGATGAAGCTGGGCGGCACGCTCGATGATCGCTGCGAGTCCTGCCACGTGACCTATTGGTATCCGAACTCACCGCGCCCCAAGACCTGAGGTTGCGAAGCGCTCTTGGCCACGCGGCCGCAGGGAGCCGCGCGGTCCGATGGGAAGAATCTGAAGAGAGGCGACGCGCACGAAACTTCGCCGTGCGCGTCGCTATGCCTGCGCGCGCAGGCTAGGCGGCGTGGACAGGGTAGCCCCTCATGGCGTGGGCTCGGTTTTCATCTCAAGGCTGCCGTCAGTCCCCACCACCGTGCGCTCGCCATCACAGACGTATTCTTCGATGCGGTAGCTCGCCGGCTCGCGCTTGTAGAGGAAGGTGAAACGATAGGGTGCGGTGAGGTACTGTGGGTCGGTAATGGTCACATCGTCGGCGAGGATGCCATCAGCCCGCAGGTGCAGACGTTCCTCCACATGCATCGCGGGCGAATGCGGGATGTCCTCATAGCGGACATCCTCACGCACGCCGGCGGTTTCAACCACGAGCACTCCGCCTTCCCAGCGTCCAACCGACCGACCGAAATAGCCGGGGTTGATCGCCTCCACCGGCGGCAACGCTTCGTCAAGGTAGATGCGCCGGACCTGCGACATGAACTCGGCCAGCACGGTCACCTGCCGCAATGCCGGGTTCTGCAGAATCTGCAGCGCATAATGCGCGCCCATGATCCCAGGCACGCCCTCGGGCAGGCACTGCGAACTCGGCGTGGGCAAAGGCTTGCCGGCAGCATCTGCAGCGGCGCGGCGCTGCTCCATCGCCTGCCACTGCGCGAGGTATGGTGCGCGCAGCGGCGGCGGCACGACCTGCAACTCGGCCGGGTCAGGCTGGCCCGAGAACGTGCCGGGATAGGGCGGATAGCGGTTCCACACCCCCGAAATATCGGGCTCTTGCGCAGGTGCAGATGCAATCGCCGGGGCGGCGACGAGCGCCCCGGCGATTGCCAGTGTGGCGATGATGCGCCGCTGTGCCGCAGTGAAGGCCATCACTGCCGTGCCGTCAGCGTCAGGCCGATGGTGCGCGGGCGGAAGCTGCCGGCACGGTACCAGGTCGATATCGGCGAATCGTGGTAGAGCCCCAAGATCGGCTGGCTGTCGGTTACATTGTTGACGAAGACGCTGAGGTCGATATCAGCCTTGCCCGCCTTGAACCGGCCGCCAGCGCGCAGGTCGATCTGCGACGTGGCGGGCGGACGCGGCAGTGCGGGATCGACCAGCGGGGAGTTCGTATCGATCGGCGTGTTGTTGTGGCTGCTATAGGAATAGTCGGCACGGGCGTAGCCATCGACCGATCCCACCGGCTCGACCAGCTCGGCATTGAGCTGCAGCGACCACGGGGCCACCGCGAAAGGCTCGCCCGCGCGACGGATCGTGGTGCCGCCGGGGCCCGGGATCGCGGTGGTATAGCGCGCATTGGTATAGGCCACCGAGGCCCCCAGCGTCAGAGCCGGGATGGGCTTGGCGGCCAGCGACAGATCGAAGCCGTCGATCTTAGCCTTGCCCAGGTTGAGCGCGGCATAGATCGAGCAGGTCGGCAGCGAGAACAGCGTCTGCACGTTGTTCCAGTCGATGTGATAGGCCGAGGCATCGACCGCCAGCTTGCCGCCGAACAGCCGGTTCTTGGCCCCCGCTTCATAGCTCCAGATCGAGTCGGGCTTGAGCGTCTGCGACGCCAGCGGATCAAACCCGATCGCTGCGGCGTCGGCAGCGCAGGTCAACCCGACCGGCGGCGAGATCCCTGGTCCGCGCACGCCCTTGGCCGCACTGACATAGAACAGGTTGTTGCGATCGGCCTGGAACGACACCCCCGCGCGCGGCGTGAAAGTGCGGCTGGTCACGCCGAGGCTGTCGGTGTGGCCGGCGGTGGTATAGAGCGGGCCTGCGGTGAAGCCCTCGAACTTGTAGTTGGCGATGGTGTAGCGACCGCCCAGCGTGAGCTTCACCCGCGGCACGATCTCGTAGTCCGCCTGGGCATAGACCGCTGCCTGGCGATCGCGGTGCGTGTTGCGCTGAAACACGCTGTAGCGCCCCTGATAGAGATCGACACCATAAGCATCGGCGAGCGATGCATATTCCGGGTCACCAGCCTGCCGCTGACTATAGTTGACCACGTCGAGCAGCTGCGGATCGCTGCCAGCATACTGGTCGCGCACGAACGAGCGCTGGTAGAAGGCGCCGATGATCCAGTTGAACCGCGCGTTGGCGTTGTCATTCTGCAGACGCAGTTCCTGGGTGAACGCGGTCTGCTTGGTGTTGCTGGCCGTACCCGGGGCGTAGTTGGCAAATTCGGCCGGTATAGTGCCGACGATATTGCCGAACAGCGAGAGGCTGAGCGTGGCGTCGTCGCTCTGGGTGCGCGTGGTACGGTGGAAATACGAGGTATCAGACACCAGTGTCGCCCCGCCCAGCGACAGCTCGACCTTGAGCGCAGGCAGATAGAAACGGTCGGAATGGCTCTCGGGCTTGGTGTTGAGGCTCAGCCGCTGGTCCCCGCGCGAGAGGTCGGACTGCGCAACCTCGAACCGCGACCCGTCGGCGATGTCCTGGTACTGGTAGAAGATCGAAGGCGTGATCGTCAGCGTCTCGGTGGGTTTCGCCCCCACCGCCAGCCGTGCCGAGACCGTATTCGAACTGTTGATGTCCTTCTGCGTCACCTGCTTGGTGGTGCGATCGAGACGATCGATGTAACCGCCGTCGTGACGCATCCAGCCGCTGGCGCGGAAGCCGATCTTGTCGGTGATGATCGGCGCGCCCACTGCCAAGCCGCCTTCATAGCTTTCAGCGCCGTTCTTGGTCGTGGCCACTTCGGCACGGTCGTACATCGAGACCGTATCATAGCTGGGCTTGGGCATGATGAAGCGCAGCGCGCCGCCCACCGACCCGCTGCCGAACAGCGTGCCCTGCGGCCCACGCAGCACTTCCACGCGCTCGAGATCGAAGACCTGCGGATAGGGATTGCTTAGCGAGGGGCTCACGCCAACGCGGGTTTGCACCGGGGTATCGTCGATATAGACGCCGGTGGTGGGAATGCCCGACGAGGAATCCACGCCGCGGATCGCAATCGTGGTCTGGCCCGTGCCATAGAGCACCGCGGTCTGGCCGAACGAGACCCCCGGGGTGATCTGGGCGATATCGGCAATCGAACGTACGCCCTGCGCGTCGAGTTCGGCGCTGGTCTTGGCGACCACGCTGGCAGGCACCCGGCTCAGCGACTGTGCCTTGCGCGTGGCAGTAACGATGATTTCTCCCACCTGGCCGCTGCTCGGCGTGTCGGTGGGCGGCACGGTCGCGCCCGGCGGCGTGGCGACATCGCCGACCTGCTGTGCCAGCGCGGCCAGCGGGGCGATGATTGTTGAAGACGCAAGAAGGAGGGCCGCGCGACGCGCGGCAACGGAACGATCTGTCATGATAATGCTACTCCCCGATAGCGGAACGCGCCTCCTTGTTGGAGTATCGCGAGTGAGGCTCTTATGAGTGGCCGATAGTGTTACCTAGTTTACATTATATGGCAATATGCTTGTTTTGTTGATTATTTGCAACAAAAGGGGTTTAGCTCGATCTTGCTGATTTATGAGGGCAACTGCCCTTTTTTGCAGTTTCCAGGCGCAGCCCAAAACCGAGGTAGCGCCAACAAATCAACCCAATTGTTGCATAATTTATACAAATATCAGTTTTTCAGATATTTTGTTTTGTTATGATCACCAGTTTGCCTAGCATTGGATACGGCGAGGGCGATTGATTCGCGCCGCCCGCCGAGCTAGCCAGGCGAGAGGCTGGCGCCATCGCCTTGAGGAGCGAGGCTGGGCGCATCATAGACTTTGTTTTAACCTTAAAGTAAATCAAAATTTGGCGTTTTCATCACGATGCAGGTAAAGCAACAGCGATGTCGCGTCGGTCGCCGCGGATGAACCCGGCCATGAGGGAGAGACCGGATCGTGGAGAACCCCGCAAATCCCCCGCCAAAAGCCGGTGACACGGGCGACCATGCGTCAGCACGCCTTGCCGAAGAGATTGCCCGCGTACGCGCGGTTCTCGCCGCCAGCCGCTCAGCCGTGCAGTTGCGCCTGTTCGACTACCTTGCCGCGCGATCGGGCGATGCACGCGCGCCCAAGGAAATCGAGATCGCGCATGCCGTGTTCGGCGGCGACGAATCGACCGACGCAGCCGCCGACTCCGGTGTGCGCGTTTATGTCCACCGCCTGCGCAAGCGCCTTGAAGACCACTATCGCGGGCAGCCCGGTGCGCGTCTCGTCATTCCCAAGGGCGAATATCGCCTCGTGCTTGCCGAGGTCGAGGCCGCGCAGGCCAATGCAGGCTTTACAGCACCCGACCTGCCCAAGACAGCATCGCTCCGCGCGCCCGCCATCGCCCCGCCGCCGGTGCGGTTTCGAAGGATGCCGCCCGGCGCAGTTCCGGCCCTGCTGGGGCTGGCGTTATGCTGCCTTACCATCGCGGCCGGTTTAGCGGTTTACGCCTGGCCATGGTCGCACGGGGCAGGTGGCGAGCCCGACGATGAACGGCTGCGCAACACCGCACTGTGGCGCAATCTCGGCGCAGGCGTCCCTGTGCTGGTCGTGGCCGGCGACGCCTATGCCGCCGCCGAAACCGGCGACCAGCGCAACGTGCAGCGCATGATCCTCGACCCGCGCATCGCCTCGCGGGAGGAACTGGGACAGCACATCCGCAGCCATCCCGACCAGTTCTACCGGCTCTATGACTTCGACCTGCATTTCACGCCGGTGCCGACCGCCCTCGCCGCCTGGAACGTCGAGGCGACGCTCCCCCACGAGTCCACCGGAACGCGCCGAATTGCCTCGATCGTGCCTGCCTCCGCGCTGACGCCTGCGCTCCAGCAAGGCGCTGACATCGTCTACGTTGGCCACCTTGCCGACATGGGCACGCTCTCTGCGCCGCTCGCGGCCGCCAGCAGCCTGCGTTTCGACCGACCCGGCGCGATCGTCGATCCCGCTGCGGCACGCGTCTGGCAAGCCTCGCTACCCGCGCCCGACAACACCCCGCACGTGCGCGATGCCGTGACCACCGACTATGGTTATCTTGCCAGCCTGACCGCCCCCGGCGGGCGAGCGCTGTTGGTGATTGCAGGTTTGGGCGATGTTGCCACGGCCCAGTTGGCCGGGCTGGCCACCAGCGCGCAGGCGCTCGGCCAGATCGCGGTGCATACCGGCAACCGCCCCCATTTCGAGGCGGTCTTTGCCATCGACACACGCGACGGCATCGCCGTTTCGCGCCGCCTGCTATTGGCGCGCGCACTGCGCTGAGCAGGCAGGCAATATGCACCCAGCCGGTTGGCACACATGATCCACTTGGCGGCTTGGCTTTTATGTTTTAAGCCTAAAGAAAGAGGAGATCTGATGCCAACCCCTGCCCCGGGCAACGAGCCGCCCGCAGTCACCGCCACCGACAATCTGACCGCCGCCGGCGGCCCCGCGACACGCGCCCCATTGCCCGGCGCCGGATCAGCCACGCTTCGCATGTGGGTGCGCCTGCTCGCCTGCGCCAAGATTGGCGAGAAGCAGTTGCGCCGCAAGTTCGATGAGCAGTTCGATACCACCCTGCCCCGCTTCGACGTGCTCGCCGCCCTCGATCGCGTGCCCGAGGGCCTGAGCATGAGTGCGTTGTCGCGCGCGCTGCTAGTCTCCAACGGCAACGTGACCGCAATCGTGCGCCAGTTGCAGGCCCAGGGCTTGGTCGCCTCGCGCACAGACCCGCACGACGCACGTTCGGCGATCGTCTCACTCACGCCCGCAGGCCAGCGCCAGTTCGATACCCTCGCCACCGCGCACCACGCCTGGATCGCCGCGATGCTGCGCGATGTCCCGGCCGAGCGGGTAGACCAGCTCGTGCGCAGCCTTGGCGAATTGCGCGCCATCCTGGAAGAGCGGACATGACCCGTTTCACCACCACTGCCCTCGTCCGCTTCGCACATGTCGATGCGGCCGGGATCGTCTTCTATCCGCGCTATTTCGAGATGCTCAACGGCGCGGTGGAGGACTGGTGCGCCCAGGGCCTCGGGGCCGATTTTCGTGCACTGCACGACATCCGCGGGATCGGCGTGCCCACCGTCGGTCTCGAGGCCGAATTCCACAGCCCCAGTCGGCTCGGCGACATGCTCGATATCGCGCTGGTCCCGCTCCATGTCGGGCGCAGCAGCTGCCGGCTTGAGCTGACGTTCTCGTGCGGCGGCGAAACGCGCCTCATTGCCCGCGTCACGCTGGTGTGCACCGACCTTGCCGCGATGCGCAGCACGCCGTGGCCTGACGATATCCGCGCGCGCATGACCGGGACAGCTCCGGTTGCTGCCTGATCTGGCCGCGCCCCGCTTTGTACAGGCGGGGCGCGGACTGATGCGGCCATGTCAGGCTGCTACCACCGGGTGGCGCAACGTGCCGATCCCTTCGACGCAGGCAACGATGGTGTCGCCCGGCCAGACCCATTCCTGTGGATCACGGCCCGCCCCCACACCCGCAGGCGTTCCGGTGGCGATGATATCGCCGGGCTCGAGCGTGATGCCCTGGCTGATATCCGCCACCAGTTCGTCTACCTTGAACAGCATGTAGGCAGTGTTGCTGCGCTGCTTTTCCACACCGTTGACAGTCAGCCACAGGTCGAGCGTCTGCGGATCGGGAATCTCGTCGGCGGTCACGACCACCGGACCCATCGGGCAGTAGGTATCCTGCCCCTTGGAATAGATCCACTGCCCGGCACGGCGGCAGTCGCGCGCGCTCATGTCGATGCACACGGTATAGCCGAACACGTGGGCCAGCGCGTCCTCGCGCCGCACGCGGCGGGCGGTGGTGCCGATGATCGCGGCCAGTTCCACTTCCCAGTCGAGTTGGCGGGTGATCGCAGCGTCATGGCGGATCGGCTCGTCCGGCCCGATCACGCTGGTAGGCGGCTTGGAGAAGATCACTGGCTGGCGCGGCAGGTCAGCGGAGGTATCAAGCGAGCGCGCGCTTTCGGCGACGTGCTCGGTATAGTTGAGGCCGATGCCGAACACGTTCTTGCGCGGGCGGGGGATCGGCGCGAGTAGACGCACATTGGCCAGTGGCAGCGCAGTGCCTAGCGGGAAGAGGTCGCCTTGCTCGGCAATCAGCGCCGTGATCGTAGTGATCGCGCCAGGGCCGAGGTCGATCAGATCAAGCATGCGCGAGGGTAGATCCACTCCGCGCGCCGCGCCAAAGCGGGCCAGATCGAGCACCAATGGCGCTTCGGCGCCCACCAGGGCGCCAAGGCGTGCTTCGGCTTCCGCCGTAGCGCGGTAGGTAACCAGTCGCATTGCAATTCCTTCCAGGGTTCGGTTCGTATCAGGCGATGAGGGGTTGGTGGCCGCCGTTGTCTCCGAAGGCCTCTTCGCGATAGAGGCCCAGAGCACGCATCACCGGCAGGTCGTGGAATGCGAAGAGGCAGGCGTCCTCACGATCAGAGGCGTTGGCATGTTCGTGGTACATCCAGGCGGGCACCACGAAAATGTCGCGCTCCTTCCAGTCGAACCGTCGGCCGTTGATGATCGACCAGCCGCTGCCTTTGCAGCACTGGTAGACGAAGCTGCCCGTCTGGCGATGCGCGCGCGTGCGCTCGCCGGGACGAAGCATCTGCATGTGCGCACCAATGGTCATCATCACCGGACCACCGGTGTCGGGATTGACGTATTCCATCAGCACACCGTCAAAAGGAGAACCTTCGGTCACCGCGGCATAGCGCTGCAACGCCTCGTAGGTGGGCGCCCATTCGTACTTGAGCAGCGGCGAATAGCGTTTTTCCCAGGTAGATCCCCAGGGCCTGAGCCCGGGGTTGCCCCAGGTATGGACCGAGGCATCGACCGGGTAGCGCATCGCCTGGGACAAGTCGGGGTGCACCTCGTAGAAGTTTGCCTCGAGCGCGTTCATCAGCGGGATGTCGAGCCCATCCTGCCAGATGCACACGCTGCCATCCTCGGCCACGCCATGTTCGTGCCAGGTCCCGTTGGGCGTCAGCACGAAGTCGTTTGCGCCCAGCGTCATCTTCTGCCCGTCGACGTTGGTGAACGCGCCAGTGCCTTCCATGATGAAGCGCAGCGCCGAGGCGCTGTGGCGGTGCGACGACGCGCATTCGCCCGGCTTCATGACCTGCAACCCCGAATAGAGCCAACCGACGGCGGCGACCACATCCTGACGCCCGGGATTTTCCAGATAGATCACCCGACGCCCCGCCTGCTCAGGAGTAACGAGATCGAGCGCTCGCAGCACGTCGGCGCGCAGATCTTGGTAACGCCACAGCATGGGTTGCGAGGTCGAGGCAGGCTCCCACGGCTCGATCTTGTTGGCCACCGTCCACAGCGCGCCTGTACCCAGCGTCGCGAGCCGGCGGTAGTAGGCCACCAGCTCGGGGGTGTCTGCCACGTTAGCGCGGCCGATCCGATCCTCGCGATAGCTGTCGTATGCCTTGGTAGTCACCGCACTCTCCATCGCGCCAACGAGGCCCAGGCCTCGCCCACAAATTTATTATAGGCTTAAAATATCTTGCTTCGGCGGCGCTGGCAAGCCATCAGTTGCAGCGCAATGCCACCTGCCGAGGAGCCCCGCATGACAAAGCCGTTTCGCGCCGCCGTGGTCCAAGCCGCCGCCGTTCCCGATGATTCGCTGGCCTCGGCCGAACGCGCGGCCGCGCGGGTGCGGCAAGCAGCCGCCCAAGGCGCGCGGCTGGTCGTCTTTCCCGAGGCATTCATTGGCGGCTATCCCAAAGGGGCCACTTTCGGCGCGCCCGTGGGCCTGCGCCGGCCCGAGGGACGCGAGGATTACCGCCGCTATCACGCCAACGCGATTGCGCTCGATGGCCCCGAGGTCGCACTTCTCGCCGAGGCAGTGCGCGAGACGGGTGCCTTCGTGGTGATCGGCGTGATCGAGCGCGACGGCGGCACCGTCTATTGCACCGCGCTGTTCCTCGACGGCGAACGCGGGTTGGTGGGCAAGCACCGCAAGCTCATGCCGACGGGCGCCGAACGCCTGATCTGGGGCTTTGGCGACGGCTCGACGCTGCCGGTGATCGACACGCCGCTCGGCCGGATCGGCGCAGTCATCTGCTGGGAAAACTACATGCCGATGCTGCGCATGGCGATGTACGGCCAGGGCGTAACGCTCTACTGCGCCCCCACGGCCGATGACCGCGATACCTGGCCAGCCTCGATGCAGCACATCGCGCTGGAGGGCCGCGCTTACGTGCTCTCGGCCTGCCAGCACATTACGCGCGGTGCCTACCCGGCCGATTTCGACTGTACGCTGGGCAACGACCCCGAAACCGTGCTGTTGCGCGGCGGTTCGATGATCGTCTCGCCGCTGGGCCGCGTGCTCGCCGGGCCCGACTATACGCCCGATACCATCCTCTATGCCGACATCGATCCCGACGAGGTGATCCGCGGCAAGTTCGATTTCGACGTGGCCGGGCATTACGCCCGCCCCGACGTGTTCTCGCTGCATGTCGATGCAACCGCGCAGCAGCCGGTCCGCTTCGATACCGGGCCCGCCAACGAGCGCGCCGATTCAACCGCTTTGCCTGGGGCATGACGCCGATGCAGTTCGATTTCACCAATCTCGACGCGCCCTCCCGCTACAAGCTGATGGCCGCCACGATCACCCCGCGCCCGATCGCCTGGCTCACCACGCAATCTCCGCAAGGCGTGCGCAACGCCGCCCCCTACAGTTTCTTCAACATGATGGGTGCGGCACCGCCTCTGGTCGCGATCGGCCTGATGCGCCGCCCCGATGGCACGCACAAGGACAGCGCACACAACATCCTCACCACGCGCGAATTCGTGGTCAATCTGGTGGCCGAACACGATGCCGCAGCAATGAACTTCACCTGCATCGACGCCCCGCCCGACTGTGACGAGTTGGCCGCGGCAGGCGTTGCCGTCGCCGCCAGCACCGCGATTGCCCCACCGCGGATCGCCAGCGCACCAGTATCGATGGAATGCCGGCTGTTCCAGGCGATCGAGGCGGGTACATCGACGATCGTGCTGGGCGAAGTGGTGCGCTTTCACGTTCGCGACGACCTCGTTGACCCCACGCGGCTCCATGTCGATACACTGGCGATGAACCTTATCGCGCGCATGCATGGCGGCGGCTGGTATGCCCGATCAACCGACCTGCTGCAGCTCGAACGCCCGACCTGGGCGGAATGGCATGGAGCACTACACGCGGATGGCTGAGCCGGGATTGGTCAGAGCGGCGCATCCCACGCCGCGACGGGCCTAATCGCCAGGTCCGTGATGCGATCATCCGCCGTTGTCGCCAGCGTCACATCGACAATTCCGCCGGCAAAGCGCGCGCGATAGCGCCAGACCGGACCGCCGCAGGCACTGGTGTGCGCGAAGGGCGCGAGCGCCTCCAGCCGGCCAAGCGGCGCTACCGCCCCGGCATATTGCCCCACCATCTCCTTGAGATCGAGCGCGGCATAGTGGGCGAAGGCAGCCGGCTCCACGCGGTTTTCCGCAATGGCGCCCAGCACTTTGCGCACCCGCGCGTTCATCGCCGCCACCGGCGCGGTCGCCCGGTCGGGCAGCGGCTCTGCCTTTGGCCGGGCCAGCGCCGGCACGGTCAGCGCGGCGATCTGGCGTGCCAGCGTCTCGGCGTCGGCGCCCTCGCCGTTGGCGAGTACCGCCACGGTCAGACCTTGCGCAGCATAGCGGATGGCAAATGTCTGGAAACCCTGCCAGCTGCCGCCATGCCACCAGGTGCGCCCATCGACATACCAGCCCAGGCCATAGCCACAGGTTGCGCCACCGGGCAGGCGTGCGGCCTCGCCCATTTGCGCCCACGACCGCGGCGACAGCACGGCGCCCCGACTCATCGCCCCGGCCCAGGCGGCATAGTCCAACGCCGACAGGTAAAGCGAGCCATCGGCGGTGGAATTGGCTGCGGCAGAGATCCATTCGGCGTTGCGCAACTGTCCGTCGCGGCGCTCGTAGCCGGCGGCGCGGCCAGGGATGATCGCCAGTTCGTCGATCCCACGCGCACGCGTCATGCCCGCAGGGGCAAAGACTTCTTGGGCAAGGTAGGCGGCATAGGGCCGCCCGGTGATCCGCCGGATCGCCTGACCCAGCACCACGTAATCGACATAGCCAAACCGCCAGCGCGTGCCAGCGGCGAAGTTGAGATCTTCGTGCGCGATGATGTCGAGCATCTGCGCATCGGTATATTCGACGCGGAAATCACCGTTGGGCGTCGCCGGCAACCCGGAGGTGTGGGACAGCATCTGCCGCATTGTGACAGGCTGCCAGCGCGCGGGCAGTTCGGGCAGGATTGCCCGGATCGATCGGTCAAGATCGAGGCGGCCCTGTTCGGCGAGCCGCAGCACGCCGGCCGCGGTGAACTGCATGCCCAGCGCCCCGGTCTTGAACAGCGTATCGGCATGCACTGGCACGCCATGTTCAAGGTTGGCGATACCGAAGCCCTCGACGCGCAGCGGCACTCCGTCCTTGACGATGGCGATGGCGATGCCGGGCACGTCGCCACGCGCGCGTTCAGCCTCCACCGCGCGCGCCACGGGGTCGTCGGCGGCCAGAGGGGTGGCGAACGTCTCGGCACGGCTTGGCCGGACGATCGCCAACGCTGCAACCGCCGCGGCCAGCACCAGCAGCGCCGGGACGGTGGGAGAGTGCGTCTTGAAACGAACGGGCCTTTGCCCGCGAAACAGGGTCCGGTTCATGCTGCCCACGATGCCCGCGGGCCACGGCGGGCCCAATGGCGCAATCGGCCTCGAACGCGGCGAATGCGGCCGCGCCCGATCTGGTGGCCATGCCGTGTCGTTTCAGTGTACCTGGGCCGCAGTGGCCGCGATCGGGTGATACTCGGGCGCAGGGGCGGCGTTGTCCCAGATGCCCTGCGATCGGGTGGGGCGATCGACCACCAGACTCGCGCCCAGGTTAGCATTGCCCAGCGTGCGCACCTGGAACAGCGCCTCGAACCCGCCGCCACACCCGATCCGTCCCCGCCGCAGGCCGCGTAGCCGCCCTGTATCGGTGGCAAGATCCGCCATCTCGCGCAGGCCTGGATCGCGCAGCGCGGCGATCACCAGCACGGTATTACCCGCCGGGCCGGGCAGGCAGGCAAGGTAGCCATAATCGCGCCGCGCGATGCGTTGGTCGCGCAGTTCCAATCCGTCGCTGTGATAGGGCTTGCCGCCCTGCGCATCGACCAAGCTGTCGAGCCCGGCATCAAGGCGAAAGCCCGAGGCCTGCGTCAGCGGATCGCGCAGCAGCGCGCCAATGCCGCTCAACTGCCCGACATAGACCACGTCGGAAACCTTGAGCACGTCGGGCGTCAGCTGCGAGGCAGCGATCAGGCGGATCGGGCGCTGGGCGAAGGCCGGGTCGCGCAGCAACGCCGCACGGATCGTGGCCGCCGCGGTCATCGTCGCGCTGGTAACATAGTGTTGATCGCGGTCTGTCACGGCGCTGGCAGTCTGGGGGTTGAGCATCTGGAAAATAATCAGATCCTCGCGCGTGGGGACGGCGCGATCCCAAACCAAGCGCGCCAGCATGCCCGAAGCGGGGGTTTCGGCGAAGAAGTAATAGTCCCCCATCACCACGATGATCGGTCGCGATGCCCCGACCAACGCCGACCATGGCGCGGTGCCTTCGAGCCTGTCACCCGCCCCGCGCTGCCAGCGCACCACCAGCGCGCTGCCCAGCACGAGAGCGACCACGGCCAGGACGGCGACGAGGGCTATCACCCAGGGTCGCGTCGGGCCGGGGCCGGGCGGTACAACCGGCGGCTGCGCGGTGATCGCGCCTTGATGCTGTGCAGGCGTTGCGGCATCGACCAACATCAGGCGATAAGTGCCTACCGGCAGGTGCAGCCTAGGGCCCGGCTCGTGGGCAAACTCGGCCTCGATCAGGCGACGCAGACGGTGGACGTAGACCCGCACGTTGGCGTCGGGGCGATGCGCTGCACTGCGTCCATCGGCAAAAACCTCCGCAGCGATCTGCGCCTCGGACGGGGCGGCGGCATCGCGTGCCCGCGCCGCCAGATGGTCGAACAGCGCAAGCAGCTTGTCCGATCGGCTGCGTTCGAGTGCATCGCGCATCCGTGCCACCGCCACGCCGAAGCCGGTATCGCTGCCGCCATCGACGGCATCTTCGCGCCCACCGTTGGGCGGCGCTGCTGGCGAATCGGATGGCATATCTGGGGGCGGAATCGCTGGCACAGGCCTCTCAAAAAATGCAACAATGCATGCTTAAATACGCATGTTGTTTCGATTTGGAAATAACTTCGCGCGAATTCTGGAGTCCATTGCGCGCCGGTCATACCGATCCGCCAGCCCCAGAATGCAGTGCTTGTAACGGTTTCACAACAGTAATCCCGTCGCGCGAGCCGTCACTGTCCGCCAGCGTTGCATTACCGGTTGCACGGTTGCCGAAACGCGGGCGGACAAGGGCTGAACCAGCCGAATGCACACCGCCGCCGCCCGGCCGCCCCGCCCAGCGCCCAGACGCCACACAAGAGGAGCTTACCCATGATCCGGATCAGCAAGACGGCCGCCGCTCTCGTCGGCATCGTCATTCTGGCCCTCGCCACCCCGGCTGTTGCCCACCATTCCTTCGCGATGTTCGACCAGACCCGGATCGATACCAAGCGCGGCGCCACCGTTGCCGAGTTTCGCTTTACCAACCCGCATTCCTTCGTGGTGGTCAATGTCAACGAGGGCGGCGCCGTCACGCGCTATGCTCTCGAATGCAGCAGTGTGAATATGATGAGCAAGGTCGGCTGGAAGTTCAACACGCTCAAGACTGGCGACAAGGTGGATATCGCCTTCTACCCGCTTCGCAATGGCAAGCCCGGCGGCATGCTCAAGACCATCAAGGTCGCCGACGGGCGCACGCTGAGCGGCTGGTAAGGCCGGCGCGGCTGTCGAGACGACCACAGCGCCCACACCAAAAATGCCAACGACGCGGCGCATGTGATGCGCCGCGCAGGGAGATCACTATGCACCTGCGCCCCTCCATCCTATTGGCCGCCTGCGCCGCCGCGCTGATCGCCGGCAGTGCCACTGCGGCACCGGCCCATGCAAGCCGCCCTGCTCCGGCAAAACCTGCCGCCGCCAACGCGCAGCCCGACATCAGCGGCGTGTGGGAGCTCTATCCCGATCCCTTCGCCGGCGACGAGAACACGTTCCGTGAATTGCCGGTGCCCGGCGACGGGCCGAAACTGCGCGAACCCTATGCCAGCCAATGGAAGGCCCAGCGCGCCAAGCGCGATGCCGCACTCAAGGCGGGCAAGCCGCTGGTCGATCCCAGCACCCAGTGCCTGCCCGAAGGCATGCCGGCAATCATGGGCGCGATCTTTCCGCTCGAAATTCTCCAGACGCCGGGCCGGGTCACCGTGCTCGCCGAATTTCTCACCCAGACCCGGCGCATCTACCTTGGCCGCCAACAGCCCGCGCTCGATGACATCAATCCCTCGTTCTACGGTCTTGCCACCGGCCGCTGGGAGGGTGACACACTTGTCGTGACCACGCGTGGGGTGAAGGAGGACGTGCGGTTCTTCGAGATCCCGCACAGTGCCGAGATGACGATCACCGAGCGCATCCGTCGCACTGGTCCGAATCTCATGGAAGACCAGATCACCATCGATGATCCCAAGATGCTGATCGAGCCCTATCGCTTCACCTATGGGTACAAGCGCAACCCCACCTACGAAATGCAGGAATACTTCTGCGACCGCGAGGACCCGCTGTTCAAGGTGACCAGCGACGGCACGGTCGAGATGAAAGACACCGACGAAATCAAGTAGGCCGTCGCGGGTCTGCACCGCCGGGCCGGTCGCGCGCGGCTGGCCCGGATTTCCATGGCGGAGGAGCCCAAAACGATGAGTGACCGGCGCACGTTCCTGCAAGGATCGCTGGCTAGCCTGGCCACCGGCATGGCCGGCCTGCCCACGCCGGCCAGTGCGAACCCGGCGCACCGCCAGGTCATCGGCGCGGTACGGCGCGAGGACACGATCGTGCGCCTCGGTGGCCTGGGCGACGGCTACAAGATGACGCTGTGTCCTGACGGCACGCAGCTTGTTGTGGTCAATGATGGGCCGGGCTGGAACAACCCGCCCACCACCTTCTACAACACCCGGCTGTGGACCGTTACGGGCAACCCGCCCGCGCCGCGCTTCGCCATGATGCCGGGCTATCCCGATCTCGATCGCGACGCCCGGCCCGACGCGCCACGCTATTATGGCCACGGCGTGATCCAGGTCGGGCAGCGAATCTATCAGTTCGTCGCCACGCACGATGCCGCCCGGGATCGCCCGCAGCGCTGGCGCGGGGCCAAGCTGATCCTTTCGGACGACGGCGGCACAACCTGGCGGAACCGCGACGGCACTACCCCCGTGGTGTGGGAGGACTGGGCCGAGCAGCGACGCGGGCCCTTCACTTTTTTCGACGAGCCCGACGGAGCGCTTTCGCTGCTGACCTTCCTCCAGCAGATGCGCGGGCAGCCCCCCGCTCCCGGTGGTTGGCTCATGCTCTATGGGCTCGATGGCAACACCGATGGGCGGATGAACCATCTGCTATTGCTGCGCGTGCCAGTCGATGCCGTGACCGATCGCGCGGCCTACCGCTTCTTTGCGGGTCGGGACGCCATGGGCCAGCCGATCTGGTCGGCCGACATTGCCGCACGCCGCCCGGTGCACCGCTTTCCGCCCGGCTGGGTCAACCATGCCAACCTCTTCCCCGGCGACCTCGTGGTCGAAAGCTGGCTGCCCAGCGTAGTCTACAACGCCCCACTCGGGGTCTACATGATGGCGAGCGCGGGCATTGGCGTGGGGGCCGACGGAACAGAATTCGGCAGGTCCAGCTATTTCGGGCTGTGGGTATCCCCCTCACCCTGGGGACCATGGCGCCAGATCCACGAGGAAGCAGCCTGGTGCCCAGGCGGAGACCAGCACGCACGCGCCTATGCCCCGCAGATCGCGCCGGGATGGATCGCAGCCGATGGGCGCTCTTTCTGGCTGGTTTGGTCAGACCTTCGCGGCATCCGCGCCTTTGGGCATGACGAGGCGTTGCTCGATGCCGCCCTTGCCAAGGCCAGTACACCTGCCGAGCGCGCCACGATCGAGACCCGCTTCCTGCAACAGTACATGCCAGGCTTCTCGTTCAACGCCCAACGCGTCGATCTGCGCCTCGCCCCAGCCTGACGGCGGCGGTCGTGCACATCGCACCGATTGACCTGCTCTCCATATAAATGTATGCACATGCATATATATGGAGAGCAGGAATGGCCGAGCGTTCGTTTGCACGTGAAGTGGAGCATCTGCGGCTGGGGGCGGGCGAGGAATTTCGTGGGGAAGCGATCCTCGCGATTACCAAGGGCCTGCTCCAGGCGGGCGTAGCCTATGTTGGCGGCTATCAGGGCTCGCCGATCTCTCACCTCATGGACGTCCTCGCCGATGCGCAGGACATCCTTGGCGAGTTGGGCGTGAACTTCCAAAGCTCGGCCAACGAATCCACCGCTGCGGCCATGCTCTCGGCCTCGGTGATGTACCCCTTGCGCGGCGCGGTGGCGTGGAAATCGACCGTCGGCACCAACGTCGCGTCCGACGCGCTCGCCAACCTGGCCTCAGGCGGCGTCACTGGCGGAGCCATGGTCATCATCGGTGAGGACTACGGCGAAGGTTCCTCGATCATGCAGGAACGCACCCACGCATTCGCGATGAAATCGCAAATGTGGCTGCTCGACCCGCGCCCCGACCATGCCTGCATCGTCGACCTGATCGAGAAGGGCTTCCAACTGTCCGAGGCATCGAACACCCCGGTCATGCTCGAGGTACGCGTGCGCACGTGCCACATGCATGGTGCCTTTGTGTGCAAGGACAACGTGGCCCCCGCCTTCACGCTCGAGGATGCGCTCGCCCATCCCCAGCGCGATCTCGACCGGATCGTGCTGCCTCCGGCGGCCTATGCCCACGAACACGAGAAGATCGCGCAGCGCCTGCCAGCCGCGATCGCGTTTGTGCGCAACAACCGCCTCAACGAGTGGTTCGGCCCTGAGGACGATTCAGACGGGGCGCCGACGGTGGGGATCGTGCTGCAAGGTGGCATGTACAACAACGTGATCCGCGCACTGCAGTACCTCGGGCTTTCCGATGCCTATGGCAACACGCGGGTGCCGCTCTACGTACTCAACGTCACCTATCCACTGATAGACAGCGAAATCGTTGCCTTTGCCAATGGCAAGAAGGCGATCCTGATGGTCGAGGAGGGGCAGCCCGACTATCTCGAGCAGGCGGTCAACACCATCGCCAATCGCCAAGGCCTGACCACCCGCGTGCGCGGCAAGGACGTGCTGCCGATGGCAGGGGACTATTCGGTGCAGGCGATCCTTGCGGGCATTGACGCATTCCTTGCAACCGAGGCGCCACGCCTGCTGGGCAATCGCCCGCCGTTGCCCGATGCACGTCCTGCCCTCGACCTGCCGGTCGTGGCCCGCTTGCGCGAGACGGTGCCGGCGCGTCCGCCAGGATTGTGCACCGGCTGCCCGGAGCGACCCATCTTCGCCGCGATGAAGCTGGTCGACCAGGAACGCGGCGCGCACCACGTTTCGGCCGATATCGGCTGCCACCTTTTCTCGATCCTGCCGCCATTCAACATCGGCAACACCACGATGGGGTTCGGCCTCGGCGGCGCCTCGGCCGCAGCGTTCGGACGCAAGACCACGGGCAAGCGTTCGATCGCGGTGATGGGAGACGGCGGCTTCTGGCACAACGGCTTGACAAGCGGGATCGGCAACGCGGTGTTCAACAAGCACGACGGCGTGTTCCTGATCGTCGACAACTTCTATTCCTCGGCCACCGGGGGGCAGGACATCCTCTCGTCGCGCGCCAGCAACGCCAGCCGCAAGACCAACAACCCGATCGCCAAAGCCGTCGCGGGCATTGGCGCCACGTGGATACGCGAGGTCGATCGCACCTACGACGTCGGCCGGATGAAGGCGGTACTCACCGAGGCGCTGACCACCCCGGAGGAAGGCCCCAAGGTCATCATCGCCAGTTCCGAATGCATGCTCAACAAGCAGCGCCGGGTGAAGCCGCAGGTGGCCAAGGCGATCAAAAGTGGCACGCGCGTGGTCAAGGAGCGCTTCGGCGTCGATGAGGACATATGCACCGGCGACCACGCCTGCATACGCCTGTCTGGCTGCCCATCGCTGTCGGTCAAACAGCTGGACGACCCGCTGCGCGATGATCCGGTGGTGACGATCGACAACACGTGTGTGGGCTGTGGCAACTGCGGCGAAGTGTCCGAGGCGGCGGTGCTGTGCCCCTCGTTCTATCGCGCCGACGTGATCCACAACCCAACCTGGTGGGACCGCGCCCGCGCGCGTGTCGCCATGGGCCTTATCACCTACCTCCAGGCGCGCCGCGACCGTGCGCGTCCCCTTGCCGGAGCCGCATGATGCCGACCGAAATTCTGCGCCTGCCGCTTGCCCCCGCCGGTGAGGCCACCGAACGCCCCATCTCCATCGCCATCGTTGCCATGGGCGGCCAGGGCGGTGGCGTGCTGACGGGCTGGATTGTCGCGCTGGCCGAGGCGGCGGCCTGGGTGGCGCAATCCACCTCGGTGCCCGGTGTGGCGCAGCGCACCGGCGCCACGATCTATTATGTCGAGATGATGCCTATGCGTGGCGGTCGCAAGCCGGTGCTGGCGCAGATGCCCACGCCGGGCGATGTCGACGTGGTGCTGGCGTCGGAATTCATGGAGGCGGGCCGCTCGATCCTGCGCGGCATCGTCACGCCGGGGCGCACCACGCTGATCGCCTCGGACCACCGCGCGCTGTCGATCGGCGAGAAAAGCGCGCCGGGCGACGGCATCGCCGACAGCGGCGTGGTCCACGAGGCGATCGGTGCCACCACGCGTGCGCGCATCGTCTTCGACATGAACGCGCTCGCCCTCGCCAACGGCAGCGTCATTTCCTCCGCGCTGTTCGGTGCGCTGGCGGGCAGCGGCGTACTGCCCTTCGCGCGCGAGGCCTATCACGCGGTGATTGCCGCCGATGGCAAGGGCGTGGCCGCCTCGATCCGCACGTTCGATGCAGCGTTTGCGCGCGCGGCCGGGGAAGAGACACCGTCCCCACCTTTGGCGGTCGCCAGCCCCGAACCCGCGCCCGTTGACGCGCACCGCGGCCCGCTTGCGTCACGGCTGATCGAGCGGCTGCCTCCCGGCGTTCACGCGATGGCGCGCGCCGGCCTCGCCAAGGTGGTGGACTTCCAGGACCCCGCCTATGGACGCGAATATTGCGGGCTGCTCGAGCAGATCCACACGGTGGACCTTGCCGCCGGAGGAGCAGAGCGCGACCATGCCTTCACCCGCGAAGCGGCCAAATATCTCGCCCAGGCCATGGCCTATGATGACATCGTGCGCGTCGCCGATCTCAAGACACGCAGTGGCCGCCATGCCCGCATCGCCGCCGAAGCGAATGCCGCGCCAGGCACGCTGCTCCACACCACCGAATACATGCACCCGCGGCTGGAAGAGGTCGCCGGCATCCTGCCAGCCCCGCTGGCCGACTGGCTGACGCGCCGCCCCCGGCTCTTCCGCGCGATCGACCGGCGCATCAGCAAGGGCCGGCGCGTGCGCACCTATTCGGTCGGGTGGTTCCTTACGCTCTATGCGGTCGCCGGCCTCAGGCGGCTGCGACGCAGCTCGCTGCGCCACCGTCAGGAAGTGGCGCACCGCGACGCGTGGCTGGCGCTGGCCACGCGGCTGGTGACAATCGACTACGCACTGGGGGTCGAGGTGCTGCGCTGCCGCCGCCTGGTAAAAGGCTATTCCGACACCCACGCGCGCGGACTGTCCAAGTTTGACCGCGTGATCGCCACGATCGAGACCCTCGCCGGGCGCGATGATGCAGCCGACTGGGCCCGCCGCCTGCGTGAGACCGCGGTGCGCGATGGCGAGGACAAGGATCTCGACGGGCTGATCCGCACGATCGCCTCGTTCATGGGAGCTGCCGTAGCGGCATGAGCCGGCTTGCCTGCGCCGCCCGGGTCGCGATAATAACCGGCGACCATGACCAAAGCGCCCGCCCATTCAACCCCTGCCCGATCTGTAGCGCTCGGCCGGATCGCTGTGGCGCTGACATGAGCCTTCCCACCCGCCCCGAAGACCTCGAGGCCAATCTTGGCTATGCGATCAACCGGCTCGCCAACCTGGGCCAGGCCGCACAGGCCCGGCGTCTGGCTGCCAGCGGGCTTAGCCTTGTGCTGGTGCGTACGCTCTCGGTGCTGCACATCGAGGACGGCCTCACCATCAACGAAATCGCCGCGCGCACCTTTGCCGACCAGTCCACCGCCAGCCGCACAGTAGAGGCGATGGTCGCGGCGGGCCTGGTCGAGCGGCGCACCCCGCCGGGCGACCAGCGCCGGCGCGAGATCGTGCTTACCGCCGCCGGCCGCGCCGCACTCGTGGCGGCTTGGCCGCGCATGGAAGAGCATACCGCAACCCTGGCGCGAAACATCCCCGCGGCCGACCTCGAAACATGCCGCCGCGTGCTCGCTGCGATGACCGCCAACCTGCGCAGCGAGGACTGAGCGGCCAGCAACCGCCCGCGCCTGTCCCTACGCCTCTTAATCCCGGCGCAGGAAGCGACCCGGTGAAACCCCCGTCCATTCCTTGAACGCGCGCGAGAAAGCGGCGGTATCGGCGTAGCCGAGCTGTTCGGCCGCTACGGTCAACGAGATACCCGACTTGCCCAGCATCGTCTGCGCGCGGGCCTGGCGGGCTTGTTGCAGCAGGTCGCGGAACGAGGTGCCTTCCTCGGCCAGGCGGCGACGCAGCGAGCGTTCCGACAGCTTCATCTCCGCCGCAACCGACGCGCAATCGACGTGGGTTCGGCCCAGCCAGCGCCCAATGATGTCGCGCGTCAACTCAACGAAACTTTCTGCCGGGGTCGCCTCGGGGCCCATCAAAGCCAGCAAGTGCCATTCGAGGATGGTGCGCAGCTTGCGGTCCTCGGCGGGCACGGCGCTCGGCAGCGGGCGATCAAGGTCTTCGTTGCGCAGCACCAGCGCATTGGTCACCTGGTTGCCACTCACCGGTACGCGAAAGGCCT
Source organism: Novosphingobium sp. AAP1 (assembly GCF_001295765.1). Classification (NCBI taxonomy): domain Bacteria; kingdom Pseudomonadati; phylum Pseudomonadota; class Alphaproteobacteria; order Sphingomonadales; family Sphingomonadaceae; genus Novosphingobium; species Novosphingobium sp. AAP1. Next base: position 171,374 of record NZ_LJHO01000001.1, read on the forward strand.
GCGCCAGCGCGGCCTCGCGTCCTGTCACCGCGTGCTCCAGGTGCACCGCAACGGGTGTCCACCGCGCGTGGGTGAGCTGGCGGATGAGAGTCACGTAGCTTGCCAGGGCAAACTCGGCATCCTGCACGCGCGGCCAGATCGCCGAGTCCTCGATGCGGTAGCTATAGGTGGTGGTCTCGGCGTCGCGGCGGCTATCGAACAGCGTGCGCGTCTGCAGGCGCGACTGGAACAACACGAGGTAATCGAGCGCGCCGCGCAACGAGCCGGCCGCGCGCAGCAGCGCGTAGAACGGGCCAAGGTCGGCAAGCCCAAAGGCCGCGCCCATCGCCAGCCCCAGCGCCGGCCGATCGAAGCGCGCGGCCGCCGCCTCGAGCAGGGCAACATAGCGGTGCAAAGGCACGGTTTCGTAGGGTGTCTCAAGCTGGGCGCGGAACATGCCGTGTTCGCGCAGCAGCGGGTCGATGCGCTTGCCCACATCCTCCAGCGCGGCGAACAGCGCCGTCAGGAACAGCAGGCGGATGGTGGCCTGGCCAGCGCGGCCGGCGATGTCAGGCGGAAGGCCTGCAGCGGCATGATCGGCCGCAAGGCCGGACGGGGGAAGATCGGGGTCTGCCATCACGGGGCGCATGTGTGTGGCCGATTCTGCAATGCGTCAATCCCCGCCTGCAATTGTCGCAAGGCCCGCGCTCGACCAGACCGTCAGCATCCTGGCGCACCACGCCGGCACCCAAGCAAACGATGGGAAATCTGCGTGCCTGACCTGTTCACCGACACCCTCACGGCGGTGGCCGCCCCATCCGCCACGCCAGCTCTGCCGCGTGTCGATTTCCTCTATCTGTCCGAACCCGACATGATCCGCGCCGGGGTGACCGACATGCCGGCCTGCGTCGATGCGATGGAGGAGATGTTCCACCTGCTGCACCATGGCGACTATCGCATGGCCGGTGGCAACAACAACCAACACGGCGCGGTGATCGTCTTTCCCGAGGATTCGCCCTTTCCCGCGATGCCCAAGCCCACCACCGACCGCCGCTTCATGGCGATGCCGGCCTATCTTGGCGGCCGCTTCGGCACGGCCGGAATGAAATGGTATGGCTCCAACGTCGCCAACCGCGACAAGGGCCTGCCGCGCTCGATCCTCACGTTCGTGCTCAACGATGCCGATACCGGCGCCCCGCTGGCCTACATGTCGGCCAACCTGCTCTCGGCCTACCGCACCGGTGCGATCCCCGGCGTTGGCGCGCGCCACCTCGCCCGGCCGGATTCGCGCGTGGTCGGCATCGTCGGGCCCGGCGTGATGGCACGCACCTCGCTCGAGGCGTTCATGGCCACGTGCCCAGCAATCGACACGGTCAAGATCAAGGGGCGCGGCGAGGCCAACCTGGCGGCATTCCGCACCTGGGCCGAGGCGCGCTTCCCGCAGCTTTCGGTGCGTGTGGTCGCCACCGATGAAGAAGTCGTGCGCGAGTCCGACATCGCGACGTTCTGCGCCTCGGTGCCGACCGGCGATCCCGCCCGCTATCCCACAGTGCGGCGCGAATGGGTCAGCCCGGGCACGTTCCTGTCGATGCCTGCGCCGTGCAGCATCGATGCCGGCATGGAAGCGCCCGAGATCCGCAAGGTGCTCGATTTCACCGGGCTTTACGAGGCTTACCGCGAGGAGTTGCCGCGCCCGATGCACCGCATCATCCCGGCGGTAGGCGTGCGCTGGTTTGACCTCGTCGATGAAGGCCGGGTCGCGGCCACGTCGCTCGAAGATCTCAGCGCGATCGTAGCAGGCGCAGCGCCCGGCCGGCGCGATGCCGACGAAATCATCATGCTCTCCATCGGCGGCATGGCGGTGGAGGACGTGGCCTGGGGAACGCACGTCTATCGCCGCGCGCTGGCCCAGGGAATCGGCACGCGCCTCACCCTGTGGGACGAACCCGTCCTGCGCTGAGACCAGGCAGCGCTGAAAACCGCCGCCCCCCTCCGAAATCCTCCTCCCGCGAAAGACATTCCATGCCCGACGTCATCAAGCTCAAGACCGGCAACAAGTTCGAGGAGCATGGCAGCTATTCCCGCCTCGTGGCCGTAGGCGATCTGATTTTCGTGTCCAACACCGCCGGACGCAACCCGCAGACCAAGGAAATCCCCGCGAACCTGGCCGATCAGACCAACCAGGTGCTCGACAACATCGCCGCCGCGCTCGCTGCGGTCGATGCCTGCCTCGAGGACGTAGTCGCCGCGCGGGTCTTCGTGCAGTTTCCCAAGGACGTGCTGGCGGTGATGACCGCCTATGGCGCGCGCATGCGCGGCATCAACCCTACGCTGACGATGACCTGCCCGCCGCTTGGCGCGGCTGAATACAAGGTGGAGATCGAGGTCACCGCCTGGCGTGGCGCGTCAAAGGGCGCGGTGCGCGAACTGCAGATCAGTCTCTGAGCGGACCAACAGCGATGGGCCCCCCGATAACCCCCGTGACGACATCGGAGCGCTTTCCCGGCAGCACATCGGTCGTGGTGATCGGCGGCGGTATCGTCGGCCTGTCCACCGCGCTGACGCTGGCCGAGCGCGGCGTGCCGGTGGTGGTGCTGGAGAAGGGCAGCATCGCCGGCGAGCAATCGTCGCGCAACCTTGGCTGGGTGCGCAAGGTCATGCGCGCGGTGCCCGATCTGCCGATGGCCATCGCCGCCGAGCGGATGTGGCAGCAGATGCCCGCGCGCATCGGCGAGGATTGTGGCTTTCGGCAGGCCGGGATCACTTATGTCGCGCGGACCGATGCGGAATTGGCCGCCTACGAGGGCTGGCTCAAAGCCGTGCGCGGCGCGGGTCTGGACAGCCGGATGCTGACCGGGGCCGAAGTAGCGCAGGCGATCCCCGGCAGTACCGGGCGCTGGGCCGGCGGCATCGCGACCCCGTCCGACGCCCGCGCCGAACCGACGCTCGCATCCAGCGCGATCGCGCGCGCAGCCCTGGCGCACGGGGCCGTGATCGTGGAAAACTGCGCCGTGCGCACGCTGGAGACCAGTGCCGGCGCGGTGCGCGGCGTGGTGACCGAGCGTGGCGCGATTGCCTGCGACCATGTCGTGCTGGCAGGCGGCGTGTGGTCGCGCCGTTTCCTCGCCAATCATGGTGTGCGCCTGCTGACCTTGCCGCTGGTGGCGTCGGTGTTGCGCACCGCGCCGATGGACGGGCCGACCGACAGCGCGGTCGGCGCGGCTGACTTCTCGTTCCGCAAGCGGCTCGACGGGGGCTATACCATCACGCAGCGCGGCGCGCTGTTCGCACCGCTGACGCTCGACCACCTGCTGATCGGCATGAAGTACCTGCCCACGCTGATCGCGCAGTGGAAAAACCTGCGCCTATCGTTCGGACGAGACTTCTTCGCCGATCTCGCCCTGCCCCGGCGCTGGCGCGCCGACGCTGTCTCGCCGTTCGAGCGGCTGCGCACGATCGATCCGCCGGTCAACCAGGCGCTCAACGCAGAAGCCATGCGCAACCTTGTTGCGGCATGGCCTGTCTTTGCCAACGCACGCGTGGCGCAGGCGTGGGGCGGGATGATCGATGTGACGCCGGACTCGCTGCCGGTGATCGACAATGTCGCGCAACTGCCCGGCCTGACACTGGCCACCGGCTTTTCGGGGCACGGCTTCGGCACCGGCCCAGCGGCGGGCCGCCTCGCCGCAGACCTCGCCATGGGCGAGACGCCGTTCCTCGATCCCACCCCCTACCGTCTCGAGCGATTCTGATGGCCAGCCCGCAACCCCGCACTCCGCACAGGACAACGCCGTGAGCAAAGAGACCGTCTTTTCGCGCTTTTCCGCCGCGGCGACGCGCTGGTTCGACAAGCCCTTTCTCAACGTGCTGCCCGAAACGGCGCATATCTACGGCATCGCGGCTGGCGAGATCACCTACGCGACGATGCTCGATCGCGTGCTGCGCCGCCAGGTCGCGCTGGCCGCCGCCGGCTTCGGCACGGGCACGCGCGTGGGGTTGCTGCTCGACAACCGGCCCGACTTTATCGAGCTGTTCCTCGCAGCCAACAGCCTTGGCGCGTCGATCGTGCCGATCAACCCCGACTTGCGCCAGGCTGAGCTCGAATATCTCATCGCACACTCGGGCATTAGCGCCGCGTTCGTCGTCCCCGGCCGCCATGCCGACGTTGCGCGCGCCGCGCTGGCGGTGGGAAGCGCGATGGTCCCCGTCACCCCCGACGCGCCCGTCCGTCCATTGCTGCCACTGGCGCAACTGCCGGCCGATCCCGATTCCGCGCGCGAGGCGGCGCTGCTCTATACTTCTGGCACGACCGGGCAACCCAAGGGCTGCGTTCTGCCCAACAGCTACTTCCTGCATTCGGGAGACTGGTATCGGGACACTGGCGGCCTCATCGCGCTGCACGCCGGCGCAGAGCGGATGCTTACACCGCTGCCCATGTTCCACATGAACGCATTGGCCGTCTCGCTGATGGCGATGATTACGCTGGGCGGCTGCCTCACCGTGCTCGACCGCTTCCATCCCTCGACCTGGTGGGATTCGGTGCAGCGCAGCCGCGCTACCTGCCTGCACTACCTGGGCGTGATGCCGGCAATGCTGATGAAGGCACCCGATAGCCCGGCCGACCGCGAACATAGTGTGCGCTTCGGCTTCGGTGCCGGGGCGCCAGTTGCCCTGCATGGCGCGTTCGAGCGGCGCTTCGGCTTCCCGCTGATCGAGGCCTGGGCGATGACCGAGACGGGCAGCGGCGGCGTGATCAGCGCGCACCGCGAGCCGCGCAAGGTAGGCACCGCGTGCTTCGGCCGGCCCGATTCCGGCGTCGAGATCCGCATCGTCGACGACGCCGGCGACGATGTCGATATCGATGCACCAGGCGAACTGTTGGTGCGCCGCGCCGGGCCCGATCCCGCTTATGGGTTCTTCCGCGAATACCTCGCCAACCCTGCGGCCACTGCCGAGGCCTGGGCCGGGGGGTGGTTCCACACCGGCGATATCGTCGCGCGCGACGCCGACGGTGACCTGCATTTCGTCGATCGCAAGAAAAACGTGATCCGCCGCTCGGGGGAGAACATCGCGGCGGTGGAGGTCGAGACGATCCTTGCGCGCCATCCTCACGTGCGCCAGGTGGCGGTGGCGGCCACGCCCGACCCGGTGCGCGGCGACGAGGTGGCCGCGCTGATCGTGCTCGATGCCCCTGCCCGCGCCGGGACAGACAAGACCGAGCAGCTACCCACTGAGCACCTTGCACGCGATATCGCCACCTGGGCACTGGGCCAGATGGCCTACTACAAGGTGCCGGGCTGGATCGGCTTCGTCGATGCGCTGCCGCGCACGCCGACCGAAAAGATCCTGCGTGCCGCCCTCAAGGAGGAAGTGGGGGCGCACATGGCGCGTGGCGCGTTCTTCGATACCCGCGCGCTCAAGAGGCGGCAGGGATGAGCAGCTCCACCAAACGCTCGCGCATGGCCTACGACGGCGTGGTGGTGGCCGCCCCCATCACCGTGCCCTATCAGCGCTTTTCGAGCGAGCCGGCTCACGGCTGGGCCGGCGCGGCACTGCGCGCGCTGGCGCGGGAAACAGCGCTCGGCCCGCGTGATCTCGACGGTTTCAGTTTCTCGAGTTTCTCGGCCGGCCCGGATACCGCCGTCGGCCTCGTCCAGCATCTCGGCCTCATGCCGCGCTGGCTCGACCATGTGCCCACAGGCGGGGCGAGCGGGGTCATGGCACTGCGCCGCGCCGCGCGCGCTGTGCAGTGCGGCGATGCCGCCATCGTCGCCTGCGTCGCGGCCGATACCAACCAGATCGACAGCTTCCGCCACACCCTCGCCACGTTTTCGCGCTTTTCGCAGGATGCTGTGTACCCCTATGGCTTTGGCGGCCCGAACGCGACGTTTGCGCTGATCACGCAGGCCTACATGCACGAACACGGCGTAACGCGCGCCGATTTCGGCCGCATCTGCCTCGCCCAGCGCGCCAATGCCGGCTCGAACCCACTGGCGTTGCAACGCATCCCGCTCGACCTCGACACCTACCTCGCCGCACGCCCGATCGCCGATCCGGTGCACCTGTTCGATTGCGTGATGCCCTGCGCCGGCGCCGAAGCCTTCGTCGTCACCACCCCGGAGATCGCTGCCGCGCGCGGCTGGCCGGCGGCTCGGATCATGGCCACGATCGAGCGCCACAATGCCTATCCCGATGATCCGGTGCAGCGGCGTGGTGGCTGGGCGATGGATGTCGACGAGTTATGGGCGATGGCCGGGATCGGGCCCGGGGATATCGACTGCCTTCAGGCTTATGACGACTATCCGGTGATCGTGGCGATGCAACTGGAGGACCTCGGTTTCTGCCCGCCGGGCACGATTGCGCGCTTCCTGCGCGAGACGCACTTCGGCATCGACGGCACGCTGCCACTCAACACCAACGGCGGGCAGCTTTCCGCAGGGCAGGCGGGCGCTGCGGGCGGGTACCAGAACCTGACCGAGGGCCTGCGCCAGATTCTGCACTGCCCGCTCGGCGCGCAGGTGCCCGGCGCCCGGCGTGCGGCAATATCGGGCTTTGGGCTGGTCAATTATGATCGCGGCGTGTGCACCGCCGCTGCCGTGATCGAGGCGCTATGACGACGCCGCGCAATCCGCTGCCGCCGCCCGCACCGCGCGATCCGCTGGCGCGGCCGCAATTGCATCCCGTACCGCCGGGCGCGCGCAGCCGCGCGATGCAGGCGATGGCCGCACGGGCCGCGCAGGGCCGCTTCGTACTTCAGGCCTGCACCGTATGCGGTACAGCGACCTATCCCCCACGCGACGCCTGCCCACGGTGCTGGGGCACACTGGCCTGGCATGACCAGCCGACCGGCGGACGCGTGCTTGCCAACACCGTGATCCGCGTTTCGACCGATCCCTATTTCCGCGATCGCCTGCCTTGGCACATGGGCTCGATCCTGCTCGATGCCGGCCCAGTCGTGTTCGCGCACCTTGCACGGGGGCTGGAGCCCGGCGCGCGCGTCACGATGCGACTGATGCTCGATCGTGGCGGCAATGCTGCGCTGTTCGCCCTTCCCAGCGATGCCGCACACCCGCCACAGCCGGAACAAGGAGCCACCAGCATGTCCGCCGATCCCCAGGGACGCACCTTCGTGGTGCCGGTGGCAGGGGCAACTGTCCTTGTCAGCGATGCCCGCCAGCCGGTTGGCCGCGCGCTGGTCAGCGCACTTGCCGCCGCTGGCGCGCGCTTGGTGGTTGCCGGCCTGTCCGGCCCCGCGCCGATGCGTGATGCGCACGATCCCGTCCTGGGCCTGCCCGGGGTCCAGCCGCGCCCACTCGATGTGACCGATCCTGTCTCGGTTGCCGAGACGATAAGCCGGATCGGCGGTCCGCTCGACATCGTCATCAACACCGCGCGCCATGTGCGCGCCGGGGGGGTGAGCCACGACGGCAATCTCCTGGCCCACCACCGCGCGCTCGAGGTTTCGGCAATGGGGCTCGCGCGCCTGGCGCAAGCGACGGCGCCAATTCTTGCCGGCCGGCCCAGCGGCGCGTTTCTCGATGTGCTGTCGGTCAAGGCGCTGGCGGGCGATGCCGGCCATGCTGGATTTGCCGCCGCCGAGGCTGCGCGCCTCTCGCTGCTGCAAAGTTTTCGCCACGAGATGCGCAGCACCGGCGTGCGCGTCCTGGAAGTGTTCACCGGGCCGACCGACGATGCCGACCACCAAGCGCTGCCCCCGCCCAAGGTTGCGCCCGCGCGCCTTGCCGCCGCCGTGCTCGACGCGCTGGCGCAGGGACGCGAGCAAACCTGCGTGGGCGAGGTGGCGCGCGAGGCAATGCGCCGCTGGCTCGACGATCCGGCCCTCTTTGCCAGGGAGACCCAACCATGACGTCGCTGCTTACCGATCTTGTCGCACAGCTTGCCAGCGGGGCGATCCGCGTGGTCGATCTGGCCAATACCCTGTCGTCCGATTTCCCGGTGATCGTTTTGCCGTCCGAGTTCGGGCAATGCGAGCCGTTCCGAATGGAGACGGTCTCCCGCTACGATGCCGATGGGCCGGCATGGTACTGGAACCGGATCACCATGAACGAGCACACTGGCACGCATTTCGATGCGCCGGCGCACTGGATCACCGGGCGCGACGTGCCGCATGGCACGGTCGACGCAGTCGCGCCGCGCGATTTCGTCTATCCCGCCGTGGTGATCGATATCAGCGCGGAGGCCGCCGCCGACGCCGACTTCGTGGTGACACGCGCCTTCCTCGATCATTGGGAGGCCCGACACGGCGCTATCCCGCCGCGCCATTGGATCCTGCTGCGCAGCGACTGGTCCAAGCGTGTGGGCACCCTTGCCTATCTCAACCTGCAGGATGATGGCGCGCATTCGCCTGGCCCCCATGCCGATGCGATGCGCTTCCTCGTCCACGCGCGCGACTGCGTGGGCCTGGGCGTGGAGACGGTCGGCACCGATGCCGGGCAGGCCAGCCACTTTGCCGAACCGCTGCCCGCCCATTCGATCCTCCACGGCAATGGCCGTTTCGGGCTACAGTGCCTGACCAACCTCGACCAGTTGCCGACCTTCGGCAGCGTGATCGTGGCCGCCCCGCTCAAGATCAAGGGCGGCTCGGGCAGCCCGCTGCGCGTCATCGCGCTGATGCCGGAGGCATGAGCGGGAGGCGAACCCGCCCGCTGCCTTCAATAGTCGAAGTCGAACTCGGGGCGAGACCAGGCCCAGCCGATGATGCGCCAGCCAGCGGCTTCCTTGTGCAGCGCCACGGTGAACGTGGCGTCGACCTCGGCACCTTGCTGGCCGCCGAGGGTATACCGGAAGTCGGCCGGGACGACGACGTAGGCGCGATCCCCCGTCACATCGACACGGCGGGGCTTGCGCAGCGTGTTGACGCCCTTGGTCAGCCCGATAGCGGCGTTATGCGCGGTGAGCGCAGCCAGCCAGTGGGCGCAGGTATCGGCTCCGTGCCATTCGTACGGTGCAAACTCGTCGACAATAGCGGCTTCGCGTGCGCAGCTGGCGATGACGCCGGCGTTGTCGCCTCGGTTAAGGCTGTCAACATAGTGGTGCACGGTCTGCATCACGGCGGCGGCGACAGCCGGATCAGGCGCCGTTTCCGCGGCAGGGGTTGATGCCGCAACGGTGGCATCTGCTGCCTGCGCGGGCACGGTGGCCAGCACGAGCGCGAGTGCTGCAAGCGCGGCGGCCCGGGCTGATTTCCGGCGCGTGAACGTCGGCGTCATGGTCGTCATCGGCGGGGCTTCCCTGATCATGGTCGTGATCGGCACAGGCTTGCCCAATGCTGCCTTGCTGGCAAGCAGGCAGGCCCTGTGCACCGGGGGCCTGGCCGAAAATACAAGGTATCCCGGCGCAAGTGCAATACCGTGTGGTGGCAAACCTGCCAGTGTTGCATCATCGGGTGCTGGCGATGCACCCCGCCCCCCACAATCGAGCATTCATGCACAGATCCGACCAAGACGCCGCCGCCGAGCCCGGCCTGTTCTCCGGCATGTTGGGGACCGGCGACATCATTTTCATGATCCTCGCCTGCGCCGCACCGATGGGTGTGCTGGCCGGAATTATCCCCCTCGCCTTCGCCTTTGGCAACGGCGCCGGGATGCCCGGCGCGCAACTCGCGATGTGTGCGGTCATGCTGCTGTTCGCGGTGGGGTATGTGCGGATCATCCCGCACGTGCGCAATGCCGGCGCGTTCTATGCCTATATTGCCGCGAGCCTCAACAAGGAGGCCGGCATCGCTGCGGCCTATACGGCCGTGGTTGCCTATACCTGTGCCGCTGCCTCGGTGCTGGGAGCGATGAGCTATTTCGCAACTGACGTGTTCGCCACGCTGACCGGCATCGCCACCTCGTGGGTGCTATGGGCGGCCGCCAGCATCGCAGCGATCGCCTGGCTCGGGTATCACAGGATCACGATGGCGGCCAAGGTGCTGACCGCGGCACTGCTGCTCGAGGTAGGGCTCATCGCCGTGATCGACGCGCTGATCCTGTGGCAACGCGGCTGGGCCGGGCTCGATTTCGGCAGCTTTGCCCCCGCTACGATCTTTGCGCCCGGCCTTGGCATCGCCGTCATCTATGCCATCAACGGCTGCATCGGTTTTGAAGCAACGGCGATCTATCAGGAAGAAGCGCGCAACCGCGCCGTGACCATCCCGCGCGCTACCTATGGCGCAGTGCTGGTACTGGGCACCTTCTACGTGCTGTCGTCGTGGTGCCTGGTGCTGGCGGTAGGCCCGGCACAGATCAAAGCAGTGGCAGCTGCCGATCCCGGCCACCTCGTCTCGGGCATCGCGTTTCGCACGCTCGGCCAATTCGGGCGTGACGCGCTCAGCCTCTTGACGATCACCAGCCTGTTCGCCGCCGCGCTGGGCTTCTTCAACAACATCGCACGCTATTTTTTCGCTCTCTCGCGCGATGGGCTGATCCCCGCCGTGCTCGGCCGCGTCCACCCGCGCCACGGCTCACCCTACATGGCCTGCCTCGCGCTCGCCGGGATACTCGCGCTGGTGATCGCGCTGTTCGCCCTGGCCGGGCTCGATCCGCTGCTCTCGCTCGCCACCAGCCTGTCGTCGATGGGTGCAGTGGGTCTCGAGATCCTGCTCACCGCCACCTCGCTGGCGATCCCGCTGTTCTTCGCGCGGCGCGGCGAATATTCAGCGGGCAAGACCCTGGCGCCGCTGCTGAGCGGGGTGATTATTGCGGTGGCGACGTGGCTGTCGCTGGCCAACTACGCCACGCTGACCGGCACCACGTTGCCGGTAATCAACCGCCTGCCGCTGCTGTTCATCGCCATCGCCGCCGCAGGCCTCGCCCATGGCACTTACCTACGGCGCTGCCGCCCGGTGATTTATGCCGGCGTCGGGTCCACCCACGTCGAAGGCCCGGTCTGCGAATGACCGTGCCCCTCCTCTCCGTCCGGAGCCACCGATGACCGCACCCTTCTCCCCCACTCTCCCGACCGGTCGACTGCTGATCGACGGAGCACTGGTCGAGCCGCTCGGCACTGTCGCCCCATTCGATGCGATCGATCCGGCCACCGGACGGGTGATCATGCAGGTACCGGCCTGCGACATCGCCGACGTGGATCGTGCGGTCGGCGCCGCGCATCGCTGCTTCGAAAGCGCAGCCTGGCAGTCGATGCGCCCGCTCGACCGCGGCCGCCTGCTCGAGCGGCTGGCCCTGCTGGTCGAGCGCGAGCGGGACGATCTCGCCGCGCTTGAATCGCTCGATAGCGGCAAGCTGCTCACGGTGACGCAGGCAATCGACCTACAGTTCACCATCGACGGACTGCGCTATTTCGCCGGTTGGGCTTCGAAGATCGCGGGGGAGACCGTCACGCATTCGCCCTTGGTCGAGGAAGCGGCGCTCTACCGCGCGTTCACCCAGCGCCGCCCCGTCGGCGTGGTAGCGGGCATCACGCCGTGGAACTTCCCGATCGGCCAGGCGATCCAGAAGATCGCGCCGGCCATCGCGTTCGGCTGCACGGTGGTGCTCAAGCCGTCAGAGGAAACCTCGCTCACCGCAATGCGGCTGGGTGAGCTGATTCTCGAGGCGGGCTTTCCAGCCGGGGCGGTGAACATCGTCACCGGCACCGGCGCGGCCGTCGGCGTCCCGCTGGTGGCGCATCCCCTGGTGCGCAAGATCGCGTTCACCGGCTCAAACGCCACCGGGCAGGCGATCCTGACCCAGGCGGCCCGCACGATGAAGCGCGTCACGCTCGAAATGGGGGGCAAGTCTCCCACGATCGTGCTGGCCGATGCCGATCTCGATCGCGCGATCCCGGGCGCGGCAGCCGCAATCTTCGCCAATTCGGGGCAGATCTGCACCGCTGGCTCGCGTCTGCTGGTCGAGGCGCCAGTCCATGACGCGGTGATCGACGGGGTCTGCCGCATCGCACGCGACCTACGCCTGGGCTCGCCATTTTCTGCCGAGACGCAGATGGGACCGCTGATTTCCGCCCGCCAGCGTGATCGCGTGGCCGCGCTGGTCGAAGCGGGGCTTGCCGAAGGCGCGCATCCGCTGGAAGGCGCTGCCATACCCAGCGGTCCGGGCTGGTTCTATCGGCCGACCGTGCTCGCCGGGGTGGAGGCCGGGATGAGCGTGATGCGCGAGGAAATCTTCGGGCCAGTGGTGTGCGCGATGAAAATCACCGATCGCGCCGACATCGTCCGTATTGCCAACGACACGCCCTATGGTCTGGCCGCCAGCGTGTGGACGCAGGACATCGATACGGCCCACCTCCTGGCTGAGCGGATCGACGCGGGAACGGTGTGGATCAACACGCACAACGTTCTCGACCTGGCGATGCCGTTCGGCGGCAGCAAGCTGTCAGGCGTAGGGCGCGAGTTCGGCAGCGAGGCGCTGCAGGCCTTCACCGAACCGCGCGCGGTATGCCTTCGGCTGGATCGAGCCAGGGCGGGATTCTAAAATCGCCCGCCCGCAACCCCGCCACCCTGAGGGCAGGCTGGGTTGCGGGCTGCGCTTACCAACCGCTCAACACTTTGCCGCCCGGCAGCTTGACGGTCTTGAGCATGCCCCCCGGCTTGCCGTTGCGCAGCGGGTAGAACACGATATCAACCTGGTCACCCGCCTTGAGCGTCGAAAAGCTCCAGCCAGCATGCGTCATCAGGTTGGGGCTGCTGCACTCGAGTGCATAGGTCGTCCCGCTCGACTGCGCGACGACGAAAGCATGGGGGTTGGTCCAGGTGAACTTGCTCACCATGACACCGCGCAGTTCAACCTGCTTGGTCTGGTCGAACATCGCGAACGAATGGTGGGCCAGGGCCGATCCGGCCGGAGCCAGCGCTGTCACAGCGGCCGAGGCGGCAAGCATGATCGTACGAAGAGTTGGGGTCACGGGCAGACGCTCCTGGGAGTGGGTTTCAGAACAGCACATCAAGGGTGAAGCCAATCCAGCGGCCAAGGAAGATCACCAGCGTCCACAGCACCAGCGACAAAACGCCGGCGGCACGCGCGGCAAAGGGCGGCGCGGCGGTCTCGTCCCACTGCGCGATCGTGCGCTGGGTGGTGGCGTGGAAAATCGCCATGTTGATGCCGGCCGCCACGATCGCCAGCAGCTTGAGCCGGAACTCGGTATTGGCGGCATAGGCCACCGCGTTGGAGGCAAAGAGCAGGCTGCCGGTGATGATCGCGACGACGAACGCGCCCCATGTGAAAGGCAGCAGTTCAGTGATCAGGCGATTGGCGCTGCGCCGGTGCGCGGCATAGCCGACGAGCCGCAGGTCAACGATCAGGATCGTGCCGAAGACGAGCGTGATCGCCAGCACATGCAGCGATTCGAGCACCGGGAAGGCGTTGGCGTTCTCGCGAATGGCGTTAGAAAGCGGCAGGTCATAGATGCTTTGCAGCGTGGTTTGCAGGGTCATGGGTTGGGCTCCCCCGGTTGTGCTGTTTGGTCGTGACGGTGACGGGGCGCCGTTCAGGTGTAGGCGATGAAACGGCCACAGAAGATGACCGCGCTCCACACCACCAGCAGCAGCCATGCCACCGTCTTGGCCGCAGGCCGCGCATCGTCGCGCAACAGCGGGCGGCGCAGCAGCAGCGTGGCCAGGAAGGCCAGCAGCACCAGCGCCATCTTGGCCCAGAACACCGTATTGCCCAGGGTACGCGCCGGCTCGGCCACGATCAGCAGCGTGCCACTGGCCAGCAGCACGACCAGCGCCGACCATATCCACGGCAGATAGCGCCGAACCACGCGCGCGGGGCTCTCGTCAGTAGCGAGCACGCCGGCGAGGCGCAGTTCCGAGACCAGGGCCGAGCCCACGACCACCGCGATCGCCAGGATATGCACGCTCTGCACCGTGGGGATGATCCACGTCGTGTCACGGAACGTGGTCGAGATCGGCGTGGCATAGAGCCAATCGCCGAAGGTTTGGATGGACATGGCGCAAGGTCTCCCCTCGATGCGTGGACGTTCAGGTCTGTTTATTCCCCCGCCCTAGCCGTCAGGCTGGGCGCCGGGACGTTCGAAACCGTTGCAATACCGGAACAGAGCGCGCGCAACGCCGTCACAGCGTGGCCGAAAGCGTCACGCGCAGCGAACGCGGTTCCAGCGGATGGGCGTTGATTCCGGCCACGCCGGCGGCAGGCTCGCCGGGCAGCCGGCTGACGTAGTAGTAGTCTGCCGCATCGTCGCGGCTGCCGAGCAGGTTATAGATATCGGCACGCAGGTTGACGCGCGGCGTCAGTTGATAGCCCGCCGAAAGGTTGATCTCGCCATAGCCAGGCGAGCGTTGGCTGTTGTCCTCGGTCAGCGGATGCGGGCCGAGCCGCCGCCAGGTGAGCGCGCCCGACCAAGGCCCGAGATTGTCGACCAGCACGCCAGCGGCACCGATGAATCCGGGCGCATCCTCGATAAAGCGGGTGGCCGGGGCACCATCGCGATAGCGCGCATGGCTGAATGCGAGGTTGGAATTGAGTTCGAGCCAGGGCAGCGGGCGGTACTGGGCGCTCAGTTCCAGGCCGCGACGCCGGCTGGGCCGCCCCGCCTCGGTTTGCCCGGCATCGGCCGAATAGGTCAGTTCGGAGGCGAAATCGATCTGGAACACGGTGGCCGCAAGCGTCAGCTGGCGCATGAGATTGCTGCGCAACCCCGCCTCCATGCTGGTGGCGCCGACCAGCAGTGGTGGGCGCACCAGGCTCGTACTGCCATCGTCCGCGGTGACGAGGCCGGCGCGGCCATCGTTGGAATGAAAGCCGCGCCCCGCCGAGACGTAGAACTCGGTCCGCGCCCAAGGGCCGAGGATTATGCTGCCCTTGGGCTGCCACAGCGCGGCATGCTCATGCCCGCGCTCAGCACGCACCAGGTCGTGGTCGGCCACGTGGAAGCGATCGACGCGCAGGCCAAGCACGGTGCGCAGCCAAGAAAGCCATTGCGCCTTGTGTTCGGCATAAGCGCCAAGGCTTGCCTCCTCGACTTGGTCGTCGCGATCGGTGCTCAGCACCGCGCGGCGGCGGGTATGCGCCAGATCGACGCGGATCGCATCAAAGCGTCCGTCGATCCCGAGGGTCAGGGTCTGCTCGATCCCGACGGTGGCAAAGCGGTGCGTCAGTGCCAGGCTGCCGCCCGCGATCCAGCGACGATCGTTCTGCGCGTGCTGGTCGCCGTTGACCGGGTCATCGAGGTAATGGGTGAAGTTGCTCCACAGCGTCAGATGCTGGCGCACGCCATAGATCTCGGTGGTGAGCTGGTCGGCGCTGGACAAGGGCCGGGCGTAGCGCAGCGACAGCGACATGCGCTGCGATATCCCCCCATCGCTGGGATCGAGCGAACCAAAGCGCCCAATCAACCCCTGCTCCACCGCGCGCAGGGGCTGGTCGGTGGTGGCATTCCAGCGCCCCGAATAAGCCATTGCCGTGGCTGACCACCCATCCTCGGCAGTGCCATGCGAGAGGCGCACCACCCCGTTGAAGCGGCGCAGGTTATCAGGGTTGTCCCATGGGCCATCGAGGTGGAAGTATTCCCCCGCCCCAAGCAGTGTGGTGCCCCCGCGCAGGGCCACCGATCCGCCTGCGAATACGCGGCGATCGCCGACCGTGCC
Source organism: Novosphingobium sp. AAP1 (assembly GCF_001295765.1). Lineage (NCBI taxonomy): Bacteria > Pseudomonadati > Pseudomonadota > Alphaproteobacteria > Sphingomonadales > Sphingomonadaceae > Novosphingobium > Novosphingobium sp. AAP1. Next base: position 186,918 of record NZ_LJHO01000001.1, read on the forward strand.
GGCGGAGAGCGAGAGCGTGGGCGGCAAGCTGTCCACCAGGCTCAGCCGCGCTGATCCCACGGCGGCAAAGTCCCCGGCAGCGGCGAAATAGGGGCCCTTGGTAAAGGCGATGCCGCCAAACAGTTCGGGCATGAGGAAGTTGAGATCGGTATAACCCTGGCCGTGCGCGTGGGTGCGCTGGTTGACCGGCATGCCATCGACGAAGGTGGCAAAGTCAGTGCCATGGTCGAGGTTGAACCCGCGCAGGAGGTACTGGTTGGCCTTGCCCTCGCCGCTGTGCGAGGTGACAGACAAGCCGGGGATCGCCTCCAGGTACTGCCCGACGCGGTAGGCCGGCCGGCGTTGGATTTCCTGGCGGGTGATCGCGCCTTCACTCGATGTGGTGGCGGTGCCAAGCACATCCTGCGTCGAGGCGGTGACCACGATTTGCGGCGGTGCATCGGGCGAAGCGGCGGCAGGTTCGGCGGCGCGGACCGTGCCAGTGGCAAGCGCCAGTGCGCTGATGGCGGCAAGCATGATCGATGTGCGGCGCATGGCGCTTCCTCGCTCGTCTGTTCTTCGACAAAGGAGGAAGCGCAGCGGCCCGGCCCGCACAAGTTACGCGACGGTTGGTGCAGCGCCCCGCAACGGCTGCGCGCAACGGTTACCCAAGGTGCCGTTACCCGGGGTCAAAAGCCGACCCTATTGCGCGGCAGCGGTGGTGGCCTCGGCGTCATATTCGGCGATGGCTTCGCGCGCGATACGGGTGGCATCGATGCCAGCGGGCACGCCGCAATAGACAGCCACCTGGAGCAGGGCCTCGCGAATCTCCTCGCGCGTCAGGCCGTTGCGCAGTGCCGCCTTGACGTGGAGCCGCAGCTCGTGCGGGCGATTGAGTGCGCTGATCATGCCGAGGTTGAGCAGGCTGCGCTCGCGGCGGGTAAGTCCTGGGCGCGACCAGGTCTCCCCCCAGCACCAGCGCGTCGACAATGCCTGCATCGGGCGCGAGAAATCGTCCGCATCGGCCATAGCCTGCTCGACATAGGCCGCACCGAGCACTTCCTTGCGCAGCGCCAGACCGCGCACGAAGGCCGGATCGTCGGTGCCGTCGGCCAGAGGGTCCGGGGAGTCCTTCCCCATATTACAAACCACCGACGAGGCAGTACTTGATGGACATGTAATCAGCGAGGCCGTGGCTCGATCCTTCGCGGCCGAAGCCTGATTCCTTCACCCCGCCGAACGGTGCCACCTCGCTCGAGATCAATCCGTCGTTCACCCCGACCATGCCGTATTCGAGGCCCTCCATCATGCGCCACTGGCGTGCAACATCGGCGGTATAGACATAGGCGGCAAGGCCGAACGGCGTATCGTTGGCGATGCGCAGCGCGTCAGCCTCGTCGGTAAAGCGGATGACCGGCGCTACCGGGCCGAATATTTCCTCGTGCGCGATGGCCATGGCCGGGGTCACCCCCGCCAGCACCACCGGACGATGAAAGGCACCGCGCGCGGGGCCATCGTGCCCGTGGCTGACCTCGCGCGCGCCCTCGCCCACTGCGGCCTCGACCAACCCGGCTACGCGGGTGACCGCCTTGCCATCGATCAGGGAACCCATCGCACCCGGCACAGCCTGCCCATCGGCCACGCGCAAGGCATCGACCCGCGCGGTGAGCGCAGCGACAAAGGCATCGTGCACGCCATCCTGCACCAGGAAGCGGTTGGCACAGACGCAGGTCTGCCCGGCGTTGCGGAAGCGCGAGGCCATGGCACCGTCAACCGCGCGCCCAATGTCGGCATCGTCGAACACCACGAAGGGCGCATTGCCGCCCAACTCAAGGCTGAGCCGCTTCACCTGGGCAGCAGCCTTGGCCATGATGACCTTGCCCACCTCGGTCGAGCCGGTGAAGCTGATCTTGCGCACCAGCGGATGGCTGCAGAACAGGTCCCCCGCCTCTGACGAACGCACGGCCGGGGCCACGCGAAACAGGTCGCGCGGCACCCCGGCGCGGTGGGCCAGCGCCTCCAGCGCGAGCGCGGACAGCGGTGTAGCCTCAGCCGGCTTGACCACGATCGAGCAGCCTGCTGCCAGTGCCGGCGCGACCTTGCGGGTGATCATCGCCAGCGGGAAGTTCCACGGGGTGATCGCCGCGCACGTCCCCACCGGCTGGCGCAGCGTCAGCACGCGTTTGCCCGGCGCAAAACTGGGGATCACCTCGCCATAGGCGCGACGCGCCTCTTCGGAGAACCATTCGATGTAACCCGCACCATAGCGCACCTCGCCACGCGACTCCTCGAGCGGCTTGCCGCTTTCAAGCGTCATCAACAGCGCCAGCGCCTCGGCGTTTTCCACCATCGCGTTGAACCAGGCGCGCAGCACGTCGCTGCGTTCCTTGGCGGTGCGCGCCGCCCAGGCATGGCGCGCGGCGTCAGCGGCCTCGACGATCGCGGTGAGTGCAGCCACGTCATAGCGGCGCACCGTGGCGACGATGCTGCCATCGGCCGGATTGGTCACGGCCAGGCCCGCCGCATCGAAGGCGTCGGGATGCAGCAGGTGGTGGACAGGGTTGGTCATGGCAGGATCTTTCGTTGAAGGGGCGATCACACCATCCGTGCGAGCACGTCGGTATCGCCGCCGCGATCGTGCAGCCGGTGCTTGAGCGCGCCAGCCACGTGAAGCACCACGAGCACGGCGAGCGTATAGGCACTCCACCCGTGCAGCGTGTCGAACAGCGCGAAGGCCTTGTCGTTCTTGGGCAACAGTTCAGGTACCTGACCCAGCCCGAAGAAGGGCACGCCATCACTCTGGGTAAAGCTGGCCGACATCGCGTAGCCCAGCAGCGGGGTCAGCAACGTCAGCACCATGATCGCACGGTGGACCAGATGCGAAAGCACCCGCTCCCAGGGCCTGAGCCCCACCGGCGGGTGCGGCAGGTGGCGGCGGTGCTGGTAGCGCAGGCCCAGGTGGACCAGCGCGAGCAGCCAGACCAGGACGCCGAACTGCTTGTGATTGGGATAGAACACCGCGAACTTGGCCGTCGCCTCGTCAGGCAGGCCGGTCATGAACCAGCCCGACCAGATCATGCCGATGATCAATATGGCGCGCAGCCAGTGCAGCAGGCGCATCGACAGCGGATAGCGGGTACGCGCCCCGCCGGTTTCATCGCGCATCGCCCTCTCCTTGCCCGCACGCGCGCTCACAGGAAGATACCGCGCGAATAGCCGCCATCGATGGTCAGCGACTGGCCGGTAATGGTCGGCCGCGCGGCAACCGCCAGCATCGCCACCAGCGCGCCGACATCATCGGGCGTCAGGATCGTGCGCGTGGGTATCTCGGCAACGAAGCGCGCCTCGATCGCGGCGGGCGTGGTGTTTTCGGTGTGGGCCATTTCGGCAAACAGCTCGGCCAGGTGCGGGGTGCGGACAATGCCGGGGTGCACCGCATTGACGGTGATACCGGCCGGGCCAAGCTCGTCGGACAAGACCTTGGTCAGGTGCGAGACCGCCGCGTTGCGCAGGCCGCTCAAGGTGTCGCTCGACCGGCCGGTCAGCCCGCCGATATTGACGATATGGCCCCGCCCCTGTCGCTTCATGGCTGGCACGACCGCTTGGGCATAGCGGAGATAGCCACCCACCTTGACGTCAAGATCGGCAATCAGTGCGGCCACATCGACGGTCTCGATCGCCCCACCGATCGGGGTGGAACTGGCAGCGGCATTAACCAGCACATCGATCCGACCACGCCGCGCAAGGACGGCGGCGACGAGGCCTTCGATGGAGGCCGGATCGCGCGCGTCCGACGCAAGTGCGAGGCAATCGCCACCGATCGCTTCGGCCGCAGCCGCAAGCCGCCCCGCATCGCGCGCCGTAATGACCACGGCAAACCCGGCGCCCTGCAGGCCGCGCACGATCCCCGGTGCCATTCCGCCGCTGCCGCCGGTGACAATCGCCACGGGCGGCCCGGAACCCACTGCCGCAGCGCTCATGGCAACTCAGCCTGGATCAGCATCGGCCCGTCGAGCGCGAGCCCCTGCGCCAGTGCCTCGGCCAGTTCGCCGCAGGTGGTGACGCGCACCGCCTCCACGCCATAGCCACGCGCCAGCGAAACCCAATCCACCTTCGGCTTGTCCAGCAGCGTCAGCGCCTCGATCATGGCATCGCCCAGCGGCGCGTTGGCGCGCACCAGTTCGGTCTGGAGAATGGCGTAGCGGTGGTTGGCCGCGAGGATCACCGTCACCGGCAGCTTCTCGCGCGCCATCGTCCACAGGGCCTGGAGCGTATATTGCGCGCTGCCGTCCGACTGGAGCGAAACCACGCGCGCTTCTGGCGCAGCGAGCGCCGCCCCCACTGCACAGGGCATCCCCTGGCCGATCGCGCCGCCCGTGTTGGTCATCACACGATGCCGGCGCGCGCGATGCGCGTTGCGCAGCCAGGGCCCACCCAAGGTCGAGCCCTCGAGCGAGATGATCGCATGTTCGGGCAGTTGCACCAGCAATTCCTCGACCACGCCCGCCGGCGTCAGCGCAGCAGTGGGATCATTGGCACTGGCAGTGGCCGGCGTGAACGGCTGGGCGCCAACCGGACCCGTTACGCCCAGCGCCGCACCCAGGCGCACCAGCGCGTCGATCGCATCGTGCTCCGGCCCGGCCAGGCGCACCAGACTGGCCTCTGCAACCAGCTGACTGGGCCAGCCCTCATAGCCGAAATAGCTGATCGGCATGCGCGCGCCGGCCAGCACGACGCGGGCCGTGCCCATTTGCGCGATCACGTCGTCGGGGAAATAGGCCTGCCGCTCGACCGCAGGCAGATCACCGCCCAGGGTCACGATGCCCGGATAGGGTTCCATCAGCAGGCGGCCGCCAAGCCGCGCGGCGAGTGCGGCACCCGCGCGCACGCCCGCCTCGGTCAGGGCATTGCCGCCCAGCAGCACGATGGCGCCCTGATCGCTCTCCAGTGCGGCAGCGGCGGCGGCAAGCGCCGCGTCATCTACCCGCGCGCCCTGCCATGGGGCAACCGTGGCGCTGCCAGACAGCGCATCCTGGTATTCCTCGCGCGCGTCGATCACGTCGGTCGGCACGATCAGCGTCGCCGCACCGCCCTCGGCCACCCGCGTCGCGGCAAAGGCAGTGGCGACATCGTGCGCGATGGCACCAGGCTCGGCCATGCGGATCACCTGGCGCGAGACCGGCGATGCCAGCGATGTGATATCCGAGGTCAGCGGCGCGTCATAAGGCAGGTGCCAGGTGGCATGATCACCGATGATGTTGACAATGCGCGAACCGGCACGCCGGGCGTTGTGCAGGTTGGCGATGCCGTTGGCAAATCCGGGGCCAAGATGCAGCAGCGTCAGCGGCACCTGGCCCGATACGCGCGCATAACCGTCTGCCGCACCGGTGCACACGCCCTCGAACAGGCTGAGTACCGGGCGGATGCCACCATGGCGGGCCAGCGCGGTGACCATGGTCATCTCGGTGGTGCCGGGATTGGCAAAGCAGATACGCGCACCGCCAGCGTAGAGCGCGTCGAACAGCGTATCCGCCCCCGTGCGGATCACCGCATCGTCGGATGGTGCAGGTGCGGCAGGCATGTCATTGGCCATCATCGTGGTCCTCGTGCGCGCGCACCGTAACGCCGGCGAGGAAACCCTCGACCAGGCGACGGAACGCCTCAGGGGCATCGTCGTGGACGTAGTGCGAGGCACCGTCCACGCTGGCATGGGCCAGATGCGAGTTTTGCGCTTCGAGCCGGCGCACCGCCTCAAGGCTGCAAAAGTCTGAACGTCCGCCGCGAATCACCAGCGTGGGCACGCGGATCGCGGCGATCACCGGCCAAAGGTCGATCACGCGTGCGGGATCGGGCGCAATGCGCGTGGCGGCGATGCCTTCGGCATCATAACGCCAGCGCACCCCACCTGCCGGGTCGGCAGTCATGCTTTCCCACAACCGTTCCTCGATCGCCGCCTCGCCCACGTTGGGCCGTAGCCGGCGCCAATAGGCGCGCGCCTCGGCCCAGTCGGCAAAGCGCACGGGCAGTGCCTTCATTTCCGCGACGATGCGCTCGAATCCGGCACCACCGACAGACGAGCCGGCGGTAATGTCTTCGACCACCAGCGCGTGAAGGCGTGCCGGATGCCGCGCGGCATAGGCATAGGCGGTGGTGCCGCCCATCGAATGCCCGACCAGCACGAAACGATCGAGACCGGCTTCGGCCACGACCGCCTCGAGATCGGCGAGGTAGGCATCGGTGTAGTAGTTGCGGCCCTCGTCCCAGTCGCTTTCACCACGCCCGCGCGCGTCGAAAGCGATCAGGCGATAGCGGTCAGCCAGAGCCGCGGCGAGCGGGCGCCAGGTCCCCGAATAGCCGCGCAGACCGTGCAGCAGCACGATCGCGGGGGCCTGCGCATCGCCCCATTCGCGCACGCACAGCGACACGCCACCGCGCGCGACGCGCCGGATGCGCTCGCCAGGCAGCAGCGCCACCGGCGCGGGCGGCGCATCGTCCAGGATGAGATCCGCCGTCATGGTCAGGTCAGCCCGTTGCCTTCGGCGTCTTCGGCACGCAGCCCGCCGAGCCGCGCGTTGAGGCGGCCGCGCGTGGCGAAGACCCAGCACACGATCACTTCGTCACGGTTGGGCGCATCGTCGAACGAGACGCTCATCGTGTCGTAGTGCGAACGCACATAGAGCGCGTCCTTGTGGCCGAACGGTACGTCAAGAATGGTTCCGGGCACCCCACGCTTGCCGGTAGAGGGCACCCACGAGGCCCCGCCGCCCAGCGCATCGCGGATCGGGTTCGCCGCCGGATTGGTGAGCAGCGCGTTGCCGTGCTCGTATTCGCCATCGATACCCACGAGGATCGCCTTGCCATAGCTTTCGATCGGCGCCCCGCCGGTCAGCGCATTGATACGCCGCCCGAATTCCACGCCGAGCACCGGGGAAGCCTCGATCCACGCCGAGAGATCCTCGACATAGTTGCCGGCATAGGGGTTCTTGATGCATGCGCCGATCATGTACTTGATCAGCGGCGCACCGTCGGCGGCGGCACCAGTCTCACCTGCAAGGATTTCCTCGACCTGGGTGAACCACTTGCGAATGTGGAAGGCGCCAAAGTTGGCGGCGTATCTGGTCATGACAACTCCCCTGGATTTTTGTGTCTGCGGGCATCGCCCGGTTCAGGTTTCGGCCGGTGCGGTCACAGTGTGATCGGGTTCGCCTGGCCTTCGTTACGGTTGAGCTCGGCCTGCGACGCGCCGCCCTCGAGCGGGACGTTCTGGCAAAACACCTCGAGCATGTGGCCATCGGGATCGTAGAAATAGATGCCCACCGAAACGCCATGATCGAGGATTTCGGCAATCTCGACGCCGCGCTCGCGGAAGAAGGCGTAGTTGGCGCGCAGGTCTTCCATGTTGCACCCGGCCATGGCCAGGCCGATGTGCTCGAACTCGCGGCCCTTGGCCTCCTTGCCGATGGCGGTATCGGCCGCCGCCGGGAACAGCGCGATGTCGTGATCGCTCAGGCCAAAGCTGAGGAACACCCCACCCTTGTACGGCCCATCGCCGGCGCGCGCCGTGATCTTCATGTTGAGGATCTCGGCATACCAGCGGGCAGAGGCCTCGGGATCCTTTACGAACAAAACGATATGCGCGATCCGCGCGACGTTAATGGGTGACATGCGGCAACCCCAGGTCGGAGGGAACGGACGGCAGCCAGGCGAGGCCGGTAATCTCGTTGAACTCGCGCCATTCCTTGGCCCAGGTGCGGCCGCCGTCAACGCTGCGGTAGAGATAGCCGAACTTGCTCGCGGCGAGTTGGAAATCGGGATCGCTGGGATGCGAGCCAAACGCCCACATGCACGAGTTCGACGGATGATCGAGCGCGGCCCTGGTCCAGGTTTCGCCGGCATCGTCAGAGAGCAGGATCGCCGCCGTCGTGCCCGGGGTGCCATCGCCGATTCCCACGGCCAGTTGGCGGTTGCTGCCTGGACGGCGCAACAGCACACGCGAATAGCGCAGGCCCCAGGTCTCCTTGGCCGGCTGACGCGTCCAGGTCTGGCCACCGTCGGTCGAGCGGTAGAGGGCGATGACGGTTAGCGCGAGGTGGACGGTGCTTCCGTCGTCCTGCGGCAGGATCATGATGTCGTGCAGGTCTGAGTTGCCGCCGAATTCGGACCATGTGCTATCGATGCGCGTCCAGCTGTCGCCGCCGTCGCGACTGCGATAGAGGCCACCTTCCTCGATACCCGCCCAGACGTCGTCGGCATCGCGCGGATCGACCGCCAGCGCCAGCATGCGTGGGCGGTTAACCCCGGCGCAGAACTCGGGCATTTCCAGGCTGGTGCGCTCCCAGGTCTGCCCGCCATCGCGCGAACGGAAGAAGATCGCCAGCGACGGGGCGCCGGTGCCGGCATACATCACCAGTGGATTGCTCTCGCTGACCACCAGCTTCCACACGGCAAGACCGTTCAGCGCGCAGTCGATGCGGCTCCAGTGCACGCCGCAGTCGGCGCTGTAGAACAGCCCCTTTTCCGCTCCGGCAAAAATACCGTCGGGATTGCGCGCGTCGACCAAGAGGCAGCGTACGCGATCGTCGTATTCCAGATCCTGGCCAATGTTGATGCGATACCACGACTTGCCGTTGTCGTGGCTGCGCATGACGGCCTGGCCGTCGGTGCTCACGATGAGAGTCTTGCCCATGGTCGGTTCCCTGATTGAAGACGTGAAATTGACGCAGCGTGCGGGTGGAGCTGAACCTCTGCTCAGCTGAGGTTGACCCACACGCTCTTGGTCTCGCTGTAGAGCTCCATGGCCTGGCGCCCGTGCTCGCGGCCCCAGCCCGACTGCTTGAAGCCGCCGAACGGGGTGGCGTTATCGACCATGTTGAAGCAGTTGACCCAGACAGTGCCGGCCTTGACGGCCGCGGCAAGGCGGTGGCCCTGGCGGATGTCGTTGGTCCAGATGCCCGCCGAAAGGCCGAAGTCGGAATCGTTGGCCTGTGCCACCAGGTCGTCGGCATCGCTCCATGACAGCGCGCTCAGCACCGGGCCGAAGATTTCTTCGCGCACCACGCGCATGTCGCGCCCGGCGCCGCGCAGGATTGTCGGTTCGAAGAAGAAGCCCTCGCCATGGGCCGCAGGCCGGCCGCCGCCGATCATCACCTCGGCGCCCTCTGCCTGGCCGATTTCGACATAGGAGGCCACGCGATCCCACTGCTCCTGCGAGACCAGCGGCCCGAAGTTCACGCCCGCATCAAGGCCGTTGCCGATCGTCAGCTTGGCGGCCTCGGCGGCGACGCGATCGAGCAGTTCGTCGTGGATCGCGGCGTGGGCATAGAGGCGCGAGCCGGCAGTACAGGTCTGACCCTGGTTGAAGAAGATGCCCGCCGCGATTGAGGCTGCGGCGGCGCCGAGATCGGCATCGGGCAACACGATCTGCGGCGACTTGCCGCCCAGTTCAAGGCTGACCTTCTTGAGGTTGCCGGTGGCGCCGCGCACGATCGCCTTGCCCACCTCAGTCGATCCGGTGAAGGCCACCTTGTCCACGCCGGGATGCGCGACCAGCGCCGCACCGGCTTCGCCAAAGCCGGTGATGACGTTGAACACGCCCGCCGGAATGCCTGCTTCGAGCGCCAGCTCGGCCAGGCGCAATGCGGTCAGTGGCGTCTGCTCGGCGGGCTTGAGGATGACGGTGCAGCCCGCCGCAAGCGCGGGCGCCACCTTCCATGCCGCCATCGACATCGGATAGTTCCACGGCACGATCAGACCGCACACGCCGACCGGCTCGCGCGTGGTGTAATTGAGGATGCGCGCCCCGCTACGCGGCGAAACCGGCAGCGTCTCTCCGCCGAACTTGGTGGTCCAACCCGCAAAATAGCGGAACGTCTTGATCGACCCCTCGATCTCGACCCAGCGTGTCAGCGAGGCGGGCTTGCCGTTGTCGATGCATTCCAGCACCGCCAGTTCGTCGGCCTCGCGCTCGATCAGGTCGGCCAGGCGATAGAGCAACTGCCCGCGATCGTAGGCGCTCATCGCCGCCCACGCAGGATTGACCAGCGCGCGGCGCGCAGCCGCGACAGCGACATCGACGTCGGCCGCCCCGCCCTCGGCAACCTGGCAGATCGTCTGGCCTGTCGCCGGATTCTCGGTGGCAAAGGTCTTGCCGGAAAGCGCAGGCACTGCGCGCCCATCGATGATGAGGCCGCGCGGAGCGGGCGCGAGGGCGGCGGCCAGGCGGTCTGCCGTCTGGCGTGCAGTCTCGGCGATGGGGGCGGTGGGCTGGCTGGACATGATACTCCCCTCGGTCTCGCCTCTCGCGGCGATAGTGTGATGCAGCAGACCCGCGGCGGCGTGGTGACCAACCAGGCGACTCCGGCTTGGACGTGAGCTAACCCAACTTCATTGCGTAAACAATACTAGATTTTCAAAGTTTGTTGTTGCATATGCGCGACAATGAAGTGGCGGCGGCAAAACGAGTCCGACCGCCCCGGGAGAACTCCATGCCGATAGGCGACCTTTCGCTGGCGCAGGCCCTGCTTGCCGCGCGCCGCTCCACCAGCCCTGCCGCAGTGCCTGCCGATGACGTGCCGGTGGCCCAGGCCTATGCCGCGCAGCGCGCCGTCCATGTGGCGCTGACGCTGCCGGTGATGGTGTGGAAGCTGGGGCTGACCAGCGAGGGTGCCCGCATGGCCCACGGCGCACACGAACCGGCAGTGGGCCGGCTGCGCGCCAGCGACATCTTCTGCAACCACGGCACCATCGATTTTTGCGGCGACGAGATGTTCGCCGAGGCCGAGCTGGTATTCGAACTGGGCGAGGATTTGCCCCCGCGCACAAAGGCCTACACGCGCGCCGAGGTTGCCGCCGCGCTCAAGGGCGTGTGGGCCGGCATCGAGATCGTGCGCACCCGCTTCGAACACAGTGAGCTGCCGCTCGGCCTGCTGATCGCAGACAACGTCATGGGCTATGGCCTGGTACTGGGCGATCGTCTCGCGACGGGCTGGGAAGCGCGCTTTGCCGCCATGCCGGTTACGCTCACGATCGACGCGGATGCACCGGTGGCGGGATCGACCGATCGCGTCATGGGCGATCCGCTCGATGCGCTGGTTTGGCTCGCCAACTGGCTCTGTGTCCATGGCGAGGGCGGGCTGCGCGCCGAGCAACTCGTGGCGGCCGGTAGCTGTACCGGGGTCACGGAAATCCATCGCGGCGACACGATCGTCGCCGCATTCGACCAAGCCGGGATCGCCAGGGTGGTCTTGTCCGCCTGATCCCATCATCATGCATTTCACGAGGAGATCGAACATGAACCTGGAACTGGGCCTTGCGGGCAAGGTCGCCGTCATCACCGGCGGCGGCGTGGGTATCGGCAAGGAAACCGCGCGTAAGCTGGCGCTGGCTGGCGCCAAAGTGGTGATCGCGGCGCGTACTGCTGCCAAGCTCGAAGCGGCCGCAGCCGAACTGCGCGAATCGACCGGCGGCGAGATCATTGCCGTGCCCACCGACACAACCTCGTGGGAGTCGGTCCAGGCACTCGTCGCGGCCGCCGTGGCGCGCTTTGGCGGTGTGCATATCCTCGTCAACTGCGCCGCAGCACCAGGCGGCTTGGTGCGCAACGCGATCGAGCTGGCCGACGAGGATGCGCTGATGCTCGATCTCAACACCAAGCTGTTCGGCTATTTCCGTGCGGCAAAAGCCTGCGTGCCACATATGCGCAAGGCCGGGTGGGGCCGCATCGTCAACGTCGGCGGTCTGACGGCGCGCTGCACCGAGGCGCTGTCGGGCATGCGCAACACGGCGCTGGTCCACTTCACCAAGACGCTCTCTGACGAGGTGGGACGCGACGGCATCACCGTCAACATCATCCATCCGGGCGTTACCCGCACCGAACATATCGAGGAATGGTTTGCCGAGATGGCAGCCGAGGAAGGCACCACGTTCGAGGCCATCGTCGAGCGCGAGGCCGCCGGCCCCGCAGCGGTAAAGCGTATGCTCGAAGTAGCCGAAGTGGCCGACCCGATCGTGTTCCTGTGCTCGCAGTTGGGCAGCGGCATCACCGGCGAATCGATCGCGGTGGACGGCGGCCTATCGCGCGCGGTGTTCCTCTGATGCAGCAGCGATAAGGATGCGGGGTGCGGCCTGTCGCCGCACCCCAGTTTCACCCGATTATGCCGTCGAAATAAAGCCGCGCAGCCTAGCCACCGATTGCCCAGCAGGCCCATAGCTCATCAAGCAGGGCGCCGCCGCCGCTCAGCGCGAATGGTCAGCACGGTAACGGCGATGCTCGCCGCCAGAATCGCGCAGTTGGCATAGATCATCGGTGCGAACGAGCCGCTGGCCAGCGTGGTGGCGGCCGCTGCAGGGCCAAGGCCAGTGCCGAATGTCTGGATGGAGCCCATTGCGCATACTACCCGCCCGCGCAGGCACGCCTCGGCACAGATGCCCGACAGCAATGGCTGCGCAAAGTTCCAGCAGAACTGCAACAGTACGACTGCCACCACGAAGCCGGTCGCTTCGACCCGCCCGTCAAACATCAGGAAGCTGATGACACCCGCCGCGCCACTCAGCAGCAACGGCCACACCCGGCCCCACCGGCGCGGCAGCATGCCGGCAAGTGCAGCGCCGGCAACGCCTGCCATCGTGCCGATCGAAAGACCAGTGGCGATCACTCCAGGCGCAATGGCGTGGGCCATGCCGATCCGCTCGGAATAGCTCCACATCGCCCCCAGCGCGAAGAAGAACAGAAAGACTCCAAGCAGGGCCCCGCTCGCCAGCCGCATGTCGAGCCGGCCGGCCCCGGCAAAGATGTCGGTTTCGTCGATGCTGCCTTCGGGGAACCAGCGTACGCCCAACGCCACTGGCACCACGACCAGCGCATTGGCGAGGAACAACGTCGCGGGTGAGACCGCCGCCTGCAGGGCGGGCAGGCTGTAGAGCAGCGCCGAGCTGCACAGCGCGCCAACCACGAGATAGATCGAGAATGCGCGGTCCGGGTTGGCGGCGCGGCCAAGCGCGGCAAAGGCAAAGCCCACCGCAATCCCCTCGCCCGCTCCCGCCACCACACGCGCTGCGGCCATCGCGGCAAAGCCCGTGGCCAGCGCGGTCAGGATATTGCCGGCGATCACCAGCGCCAGGCCGATGCTCACGGCAAGGCGCCAGGGCACCCGCGCCAAAAGGAACGTGCTGAGGCCGATGGTCACGCCCATCGCGTTGATGTCGAACGCAGCGAGATAGCCGAGCTGGTCGTTGTCGAACCCGGTTTTTTGCGCGATTACCGCCAGAAAGCCGGGCGTCACGAAAATCACGAAGGCGCCGATCAGCCCGACCAGCACCGCGCTGATCTGCCCCGCCGGGGTCAGCCGGCGCGTGCCGCGTTCGGCCTGCGCCATGCCCTCGATTGCGGTGTTGAATTCCATCTGCCCCTCCCTGGACGACGTGGAACCGCGCCGCGAGCGGCTATGCATCAAACCATGCACCACCGCCCGCGCCGGGTTGGTCTTTGGGTTCAGCCAGGCAACACGTCCTCCACCGCAGCACCGAAGCGATCGACGATAGCATCGGCATCGGCGCGGGTGATCACCAATGGCGGGGCAAAGACCAGGGTATCACCCAGCGCGCGGGTGATCAGCCCGCGATTGGCTGCAGCCTTGAGCACCTGGCGACCGGTGCGGTTGGCCATGGGCAGCGCTTCCTTGGTGCCGCGATCGTGCACCAGTTCGATTCCCAGCATCAGTCCCTTGCCGCGAATATCGCCAACATGGGCGTGCTGACCAAGCCGGTCGCGCAACGCCTGGAGCATGTAGGGCCCGACGTCGGCGACGTTGTCCACGACCTTGAGCTCATCGATCAGCTTGAGCGCGGCGAGCGCGGCGGCCGCGCCGACCGGGTGCGCCGAATAGGTATAGCCGTGGCCGAAAAGCCCGGCCTTGCCTGCCTCGCTCTCGATCACGTCCCAGACCTTTGGCGAGATGTAGCAGACTGACATCGGAAAGTAGCCCGAGGTCACACCCTTGGCCGAGGTGATGAGGTCGGGCTCGTAGCCATAGGTCTGGCTGCCCCAGTAGGTGCCGAGACGACCAAAGCCAGATACCACCTCGTCGGCGACGAGCAGGATGTCGTGCTTCTTGAGGATAGGACAGATCGCCTCGAAATAGCCCTCGGGCGGCGGGATCAACCCACCAGCGCCCATCACTGCCTCGGCAAAGAACGCGGCAATGGTGTCGGCGCCTTCACGCTCGATCAGATCCTCGAGTTCCTGGGCAAGCTGCTGCGAGAACGCGCGCTCGGTCATGCCCTCGGGCGCCTTGCGATAGTAGTAGGGCGCGCTGACGTGCAGGATCGGGCCCTTGGGCAGGTCAAACAGCGTGTGCATGCCCGGCAGCCCGGTCAGACTGGCCGTGGCCACACCGGAACCGTGGTAGGCGTTCCAGCGCGCGATGATCTTCTTCTTCTCGGGCTTGCCGCGCAGGTTGTTGTAATACCACACGAGCTTGAGCTGGGTTTCGTTGGCATCGCTGCCCGAGGCACCGAAGAACACCCGCGACATCGGCACCGGCGCGCGTTGCAGCAGGGCCTCGGCGCATTCGGCGACGACGTCGCTGCTCATGCCGTTGAACGTGTGGAAGAATGACAGGCGCTCGCTCTGCCGGGCGATCGCCTCGGTGATCTCGCGGCGCCCATAGCCCAGGTTGACGCACCACAGGCCGGCCATCCCGTCGATGTATTCGCGTCCGTCAACGTCACGCACGTGGATGCCGGAACCACTTTCCATGACCGTGGGCCCTTCGGCCATAAGATCGGTGATCGCGGTGAACGGGTGGAATTGGCTGCGCTGGTCGCGCAGGGCCGCTTGGGAAAGCTGGCTGACCATCGAATTTCTCCCTTGTCTGCGTCTTGCGCGGTCCGCGCCGCGAATCAAGCGCCCATGTGGCGTAGCACGTCCTCGCCGAAAGGCTCCATAAACGCAACAGTAATACTGAATTCGAGATATCTTTTTCGTTTAAACAACAATTGCACGCAGCAGGTGCAGACAGGCCGCGCCGGGATCGCTATGGTGGGCCAACGTGCCCGTGGCGGTGACGGGATACATTGACCCGGGCACGCGTGTGGCAGAGGGAGCAGGCATGGACGACAGACCCGATCTTGGAAACGTGATGGCGATGATGTCGTTCGCTGCGGTGGTCAGCACGGGGGGCTTTTCCAGCGCTGCCACGATGCTGGGGTATTCCAAGGCCGCAGTCAGCCGCCAGATTGCCAAGCTTGAGCAGAGCATCGGCGTGCGCCTGCTCGACCGCACCACACGCTCGGTGACACTGACACCGGCGGGACGCGAGATGTATGCGCGCTGCGCCCGCATCGTCGAGGAAGTCAACGAAGCCAACCAGGTGATGACCGGGATGCTCTCCAAGCCGCGTGGCGAGCTCAAGGTCAACGCACCGGTGGTATCCTCGCTGTTCGATCTCACCACGATCCTGCCGCGCTTCCTCCAGACCTATCCTGACGTGCGGCTGTTCGTGAACCTGTCGGACAGCAAGGTGGACCTGCTCAAGGGCCGCTTCGACGTGGTGTTCTGGATGGGTGACACCTTTGATTCCAGCCTGGAATCGGTGCAGTTGCGCAGCTACCCCATGGCACTCGTCGCCGCGCGCTCGTACCTCGACCGCGCCGGGCGCCCCTCGGCCGCCAACGACCTCAAGGTGCACACCTGCATCGTCGAAACGCATATCTCCAAGGTTGGCGAGTGGCGCCTGTCGGAAGACACTACCGTTGCCGTCAACCGCGGGCCGCTCACCAGCAACTCGGTACGAATGGCGCGCGAGGCCACGCTCGAGGGCCTGGGCATCAGCTACCTGCCGCGCTTCCTCGTCGAGGACGACATCGCCGCCCGCCGCCTTGAGGTCTTGCTGCCCGACCTCGTGAACGAGCGAATTCCACTGCATGTGGTATTCCCACGCGGCAACTACGCGTTGTCCAAGGTGCGGGCTTTCGTCGATTTCGTGCGCGCAGAGATGGCCGATCAGGAAGAGGGCGCCGCCGCGCCGATGTTGGGGCTGGCGACTGCGATCTGATCACCGCGCCGATCGGCGGCCGCGAGGAAGACAGTGCTCTATCGCAAGCCGAGCGACAGCGGACAAAGCGGCCTGATCTGGCGTATGTGCGTTTCCGCCAGCGCATGGAGTTCAGTGCGGCACCACCTTCTCGGACCGCCAGGGCATTGAGCGATCATCGTTTCGCAATTGCGTCGAGGGAGCCATTGGGTGAAGGCCGTGACCTGCCCCGCCAAAGGTCCCTCGTGCGCAAGGCAAAGTGCGGCGCCACGGAGATTTCCGATGTCCGTTAGTTGCGGCAATTGCAGGACGAGAACGGAAAGCTGAAGTGGCTTCTGGCTGATACCATGTTGCACAACGCGGTCCTCAATGACCTACTGGAAAAAGGCTGACGACACCAGGCCAGCGCTTTCGAGCGAATTGTCCCGTCGCGTTCGGCTTCCCGCAAGCGCGCTATCGGGCACCAGTTATGGGAGGCGAAGACCTCGCTTGAATCGTATCAAGCAAAATCAGGGAACGCTGGCGGAGCGGCGAGCGGACGCCCCTGCGCATCGAGCTTGCGCGGAAACCGCGCGAGATCGGCCCTGACCCAGACCGGCGTATAACCCGGCCCGCCGTTCTTGAACGCGCCGAACCACAGCAGCACCAGGCGCACGCGGTGCTGGCGCGCCTGGGCCAGCAGCGTATCGACAAAGGCGAAATCGAACTGCCCCTCGCGCGGCTCGGCCCGGGCTCAGGCCACCGGCATTTCCAGGGTGTTGGCGCCCAATTGCTCCACCGTCTGCCACACTTGCGGCAAGACGCTGGCATGGTTGGAGGAATTGTTGGCCTGCGCCCCCAGCACAAGGAACGGCGCGCCGTCGACGAACAGCGCCGGGCGGCCATGCGGCGCCGCGATCCGTGGCAAGGCGGGCGCTTGCCGGCCGGGCGGCTGGGCCCTGATCGTCTGGGCACTAGCCGCTGTGGTGAGCAGCAGCGCCAAGGCGCTAAGGCAAGTGCGGGCGCGCATCGCCTCAGGCCAGTGCCAGGCCGAATTCGGCGGCGATGGCGGCGCTGTGCTCGCCCACGCGCGGGGCACCGCGCGCCGAAGCCGGCCTTTGCCCATCGATTCGCATCGGGCTGGCGGTGGTGAGAATGCTGCGGCCCCGGCCGCCGATCGATTGCAGCATGTCGAGCGCGCGGAAGCTTTCGGCCTCCAACAATTGCTCCCAATCGAGCACGGCCGCGGTCCAGATGCCGGCCGGCTCCAGCACGGCCAGCCATTCCTGCGTGGTGCGCGTGGCCAGGCGCTGCGCGATGCGGTCAAGCAGCGCGTCGCGCCCGTCAAAGCCGTTGCCGCTCTCGCCCAAGCCCGGCAGATCAAGCAATTCGCCGATCCGGGCCAGCGGCGTCATCGCCAGGGCAAGATGCCCATCTGCCGTGCGATAGACGCCATAGGGCGCAGCAAGATAGGCATTGGCGCCATGGGCGGCGGCGCGCGTCGGGGGGCGGCGGCCATCGTTGAGATAAGTGGTCAGCAGCTCGAACTGGAAATCGACCAGCACTTCGAGCAGGCTGGTTTCCACCCGCCCCCCCAGCCCGGTGCGCGCGCGGCGGACCAGCAAGGCCAGGATGCCCTTGGCCAGAACATGGCCAGCCAGCATGTCTGCCACCGAAAGCCCGATCGGCATCGGCCCGTGGTCGGCACTGCCGGTCAGCCACATCACGCCCGAGCGCGCCTGGGCGAGCAGATCCTGGCCCGGCAGCTTCGCCCAGGGGCCGGCACTGCCAAAGCCCGAGACGCTGGCATAGACCAGGCCGGGATTGATCGCCTTGACGTCTTCATAGCCCAGCCCCAGCCGCTCGATCACGCCGGGGCGGAAGTTCTGGATGATCACGTCGGCCCGCGCGACCAGGCGGCGCAGTTCAGCAAGCTGGCCCGCGTCCTTGAGATCGACCGCCAGGCTTTCCTTGTTGCGGTTGATCGCGTGGAACAGCGTGGAATCGCCGGCGATGTCGGTATCGCTCAGATAAAGATCGCGGCACAGGTCACCGCTCTGCGGCCGCTCGATCTTGATCACGCGCGCACCCAGATCGGCCAGTTGCAGCGCGGCCGAAGGGCCGGCGAGGAACTGGGCCATGTCGAGCACCAGCAGATCGGACAGGGGGCCGGGACTGGCCGCAGACGACGCTGTGTCCGTTGCCGAATCCGTGCGGATAAGCCGCTGTTCCAATCCCGTCCTCCACATCACTCATTGTTTACAGGCTAACATACATTCTCTATATAAACAATCAATGCAAATTCCACGCGCCTCTTCCGCTATCACCCCGGCCAGCGCGGCGCGCGCCCGTGCTGGCGGGCAAAGCGGCAGGCGATGATGGCACTTCGCGCCGCCATGGGTTACGCAAGCCGCCCGATCGCCAGACCAGCCGCGGAAGGACAGAACATGGATGCGCGCCCCGAATCAGCCACCCAGGCAGACAGCCCTGCGCCGGACATGCCGGACCTGGGCGACGGCCCGCTCGACGGGCGGTCAGAGGGCATGCTGGCGGACAGCATCCTGTCGAGCGACGAGCGCCGCCGGAAGTATGCCGTGCCGGCGCTGGAAAAGGGCCTCGATATCGTCGAGTACCTGGCCGACCAGGCCGTGCCGATGACGCAATCGCAACTGGCGCGCGCGCTCAACCGCCAGCCGGGCGAGCTGTTCCGCATGCTCGCCTGCCTGGAAGGGCGCGGCTATGTGCGGCGCGACCCGACCAACGGCGGCTATGCGCTGACGCTCAAGCTGTTCCAGCTCGCGCGCATTCACTCGCCCTATGAAACGCTGATCGCGGCGGCGCGCCCGCTGATGCGCGCGCTGTCCGACGACGTGCGCGAAAGCTGCCACCTGACCGTGTTGCAAGGCAACCAGGTGCTCGTGCTCACCCAGGAAGAGAGCCCCAACCCGTTCCGCCTGTCGGTGGAAGTCGGCTCCACCCATTCGCCGCTGCGCACCAATTCGGGGCGCCTGCTGCTCGCGGGCCTGGCGCCCGCCGCGTTTGATGCCTGGCTGGGGCATTCGCGCGAATGGCAGGCGATGGCGCCGGCCGCACGGCAGGATCTGCTCGCCCGCATCGACGACGTGCGCGCGCGCGGCCATGCCCGCTCGCTGGGCGAACGCTTCCTGGGCGGGGCGGATATCGGCGTGCTGGTGGGCACGCCGGGCGCGCCGCTCAACGCCGCGCTGACCATCGCCACGCTGATTGACGCCAATGGCGACGCGCGGCTCGATCCGCTGCTCGAACCGCTGCAACGCACGGCCGCCGCCATCAGCCAGGCCGCCGGCCTGGGGCTGGACAGTGGGCCGCTGGGTAGCGCGGTGGACACCCCTGCCCCGGCCAAGCCGGCAAGAACCCGCAAGACCACAAAATAGGAGAGATCATGATTGCCAGGCCCATCGCCGCGCTCGCCCTGCTTGGGGCACCCCTGCTGATGGCGGCCAGTCCGCCTGCGGCTGGCGACGGGAATGGCAACTGGGCGGCCGGCTGGTTCAGCGCGCCGTTCGCGCCGATTGCCGGCCAGCCGGGCGGCACCCCGGCGATCTTTGCCAACCAGACGGTGCGCCAGATCCTGCGCGTGGACACCGCTGGCAATGCCATCCGCCTCAAGCTGACCAACGAGCTGGGCATCGCCCCGGTGCGGATCGCCGGGGTGCACGTGGCGCTGGTCGATGCAGACGGACGCCTGGTGCCGGGCAGCGACCGCGCGGTAACCTTTGCCGGCGGCGCGGAAGCCTGGATTCCAACCGGCGCGCCGCTGCTCAGCGATGCCGTGCCGCTGCCAATCGAGGCGCTGCAACACCTGGCGATCTCGGTCTATTACAAGGACAGCGCGATGCCCGCCGCGCATCATGGCGATCTGGTGGTGGCGCCCGGCGAGCAACTGGCGGCTGCGTCCATGGCCGGCGCTCGCCCGCTGCGCGGCCCGGCGGTGGTGTCGCAAGTGGAAGTGGCGCGGCCCCAGCGCGGCCCGGTGATCGTGGCGTTCGGGGATTCGATCACCGAAGGCGCCGCCTCCACCCCCGGCAAGGACATGAGCTGGCCCCAACAGTTCGCCAAGCGGCTTGCCGCCGATACGCGCTATCGCGGATGGAGCGTAGTCAATGCGGGGATGAGTGGCAACCGCCTGTTGCACGAAGGCTTTGGCCTGCCCGCCCTGGCGCGGCTGGACCGCGACGCCCTGGCGGTCAGCGGGGTCACGCATATCGTGCTGCTGGAAGGCATCAACGACATCGGGTGGTGGAACAAGCCCGACAGCGACGTGACCGCCGCGCAGGTGATCGAGGCCTATCGCCAGATCGTGACCCGCGCCCATGCGCGCGGGGTGAAAGTGATCGGCGCGACGATCCTGCCCTACAAGGGCGCGGTCTATTTCACGCCGGAGGGCGAGGCGATGCGCCAGGCGGTGAACGCCTTCATCCGCACCGGCGGGCTGTTCGACGGAGTGATCGATTTCGAGAAGGCGGCGGCCGATCCCGCCGACCCGGCGCGGATCAATCCCCGTCTGGAGCCGGGCGACCATCTCCACCCCAACGATGCCGGCTATGCCGCCCTGGCGGCCGCCGTTTCGCCCAGCCTGTTCGAAGCGCCCCGTCGCTGATGCCGCGAACCGCCCGCGTACTCAACCAGCGTCGCGGGCGGTCCAGCGATAGTGGCCGGAGCCGAGCGTGATGGCCTGGCCGGCCTCCTCGCTCGCGAAACCGAGCACGCCCGGCACGCGCGCCGGGGCCAGGCCCTGTTCGCGCCAGTCGCTGGCGGGCAGCCCCGGCAAGACCAGCCGCGCCTGGCGCCCCGGCGGCACGGAGACGGTCACGGCGAGGTGGCCTGCCTCGCGTCGCCAGGCGCAGGACAGAACGCCCTCGCGCAGGCGATAGCTGGCCTCGGCCGCCGGGATATCGGCCGGCATCTGCGGCGCGAGGCGCAAGGCCGCGTCCCCGCCTCGCGCGTGATCGATGTCCAGCCCGCCCAGGCGCCGATAGAACCAGTCCTCGGCATGGCCGAGCATGAAATGGTTGAGCGACTTGGTGGGATTGGCGTCCCACGCCTCGGTCAGCGCGGTGGCCCCGCGCGCCAGTTGCAGGGCATAGCCGGGGCGATCGCGCACCCGCAGCATGGCCAGGATCACATCGTCACGCCCGGCCGCAGCCAGCGCCTCCAGCACGTAGCGATAGCCGATGTCCCCGGCGGTAACGCCATTGCCTTCGCGCCGAATCGCCGCGATCAGCCGGTCGAGCGCCGCGGCACGCTGCGCCTGGGGCACCAGGCCGAGCGCCAGCGGCATGGCTTGCGCTGTCTGGCTGCCCCGTTCGTAGCGGCCGGTGGCCGGATCGAGAAAGCGCGCGTTGAAATGCTGCGTAACCTGCACCGCCAGTGCGGCGTAATCCGCAACCGCCCCGATCCGCGCGGCGATCTTGGCCATCGTCTGCAAGCAGGCAATATAAGTGGCCGTGCCGACCAGCGCGCGCGAGGTCAGTTGCGCCTCGCCCGGATCGTTGGGGCCGACATCGTACCAATCGCCCATGCCGAAATCGACGATGCCATCCCGCGCCCGCTGCGCGAGATAGGCGCAATAGCGTTGCGCCGCCGGCCAGGCCGCCACCAGCACGGTGGCGTCGCCGCAAAAGCGATAGGCCGCCCAGGGTGCCAGCACCGCCGCCGCGCCCCATTCGGGGGAATTGCGCCAGACCTGGTCCTGCCCCTGCTCGTCCTGGAAGGCGACATATTCCGGCGCGATGCCCGGCACCATGCCATCGGCCTGCTGCGCCTCGGCGATGTCGTGCACCAGCTTGTCATAAAGCGGCGCGGCATCGCGGTTGTAGAGCACCGTGGGCGCGTTGAGATAGGTCTGTTCCAGCCAGCCCAGCTTTTCGCGGTGCGGGCAATCGGTGAGGACCGAAACCATGTTGCTGGTCACGGCCTGGTCGATCAGCCCATGGATGGCGTTGAGCAAGGGATCATCGGCCTGGAACCGGCCGACGCGCGCAAGATCGGCGTGGAGCACCACGCCTTCGACCGCATGGATCGCGGCGCGCAGCAGGCCGCGCAATTCCAGCCAGCGAAAGCCGTGATAGCTGAACAGCGGCTCGAACGCTTCGACCCCGCTCCCGGTGCTGACGTGGGTAAACGCCACGCGGTTGCCCGGCCCGGCGTTGAAGCTGCGCTGGCTGACCCGGCCCTGTTCGTCCAGCGTCTCGCCCGGCAGGATGGTCAGCGTGGCACCGGCCGGCGCCTCGATCATCAGGCGGGGCCGACCGGCGAAGTTGACGCCGAAATCGACCAGCAGCACATCGGGCGCCACGGCCGTGATCGCCACCGGCTCCAGAGTGCGCGCGGCGACCACCGGCGGCACCAGCCCGGCGCGGAGCATCCCGCCCGGCCCCGGCACGGCCACTACCGGCTGCCAGTCGCGATCGTCGTAGCCAGGTTCCATCCAAGCGGGCGGCACCAGGCGCGCGTCCCAGTCCTCGCCGCCATAGATCGAGGAAAAGCGGATCGGCCCTTCCCGCCAACGCCATTGCCCATCGCTGGCAATGTGCTCGATCCGGCCATCGGCATGCTCGATGGTCATCGCCAGAATCGCCTTGGGCCGGCCGAAGCTGTCGAGGAACTTGGTGTAGCGGCCCTCCTTGGCCTCTACATTGTACATGCCGTTGCCCAGCATCAGCGCCAGGACATTGTCGCCAGCGTGCAGCAGGGCCGTGACATCGTGCGTGTCATAAAGCGCGCGGCGGCGGTAGTTGGTCCACCCCGGCGTCAGCGCCGCATACCCCACGGCCTGCCCGTTGATCGCCAGGCGATATTGGCCCAAGCCGCAGACCGACAGCACGGCCCGGCGCGGCGGCGACGCCAGGCGCAATGGCCGACGCAGGATCGACAGCGGCCGGGCGGGCACCATGGCTGGGCTCGCCTGCCCCTGACGGTGCGGCGGTAGAACCGGGTCGGGCTCCGCCGCGATCCAGCGGTCGGGCCAGCGCGCCAGCTCGAGCACCCCGGTGAGGAACGCGGCGGGCGCGCTCCAGGCGCCCGGCCGCCCCGCCGCATCGAATATCCGGACCGCCCACCAATAGCGGCGGTGGCTGTCGAGCGCCAAGTCCGCTGTCGGCACCACCAGAGTCTGCCCGCCGGCGGCGGACGATCCGGCCCAGCGGGCGCCCTGGCCAGCAGCCACGCGGGCGCGATCGGTGCCGCCGATCAGTTCGAACCCGCGCTGCACCAGGCCGCGCGCGCTTGGATCGCGCGCGGCAAGGCCCCAGGAAAAGCGCGGACGCAGCAGGTCGAGCCCCGCGGGCTCGGCCACCCCTTCCACGCGCAAGTCTTGCGCCAGCAGATCACCCGGTGGCAGAGAATGCGCCCTGCCGGCGCCGGCCACCAGCGGCGTCGCGCCGATCGCGGCCAGCGCGGTGCGACGGTCCAGCCTCATTAGACCGGAATGTCCACAAGTGGCTCAGCCACGATCCGGACCGGACCGGCCAGGCCCGCCGGCAGCAGCGGCGCATCGCGGGCCGGCAGCCAGTCCTTGGTGCCGCGCAGCTTGGGATAGACCCAGGCAACCCGCTCCGCTTCGGGCAAGACGCGATCGCCCACCAGGCGGTTGTGCCAGGTGTTGGTGACGGTGATGGCGATCGTGTTGCGTCCCGGCCGCAAGAATGCGGTGATGTCCAGCCGGAAGGGTGCAATCCAGCGCCGGCCGGCCAAGCGCCCGTTGACCGCGACTTCGGCCATGGCATGCACTGCGCCCAGATCGAGCATCAGGCGGATATCGCGCACCAGCAGGTGGCGCGGCAGGTCGATCTGCGTGGCATAGGTGCCCGATCCGGCATGGAAGCGCACGCGATCGGGGGCAAGGTCGCTCCACAGCGCGGGCTGCTTCAGCGTCAGCCGCTCGGGCGGGGCGCGCCAGCCGGCAAAGCTAAGCGTCCAGGGCTGGTCGAGTTCGATTGCCGGGGGCATGGCCGGCGCCACCGGTGCCAGGCGGCGCCCGTCGCTGCGCAGCAGCCGAGCTTCTCCAGCCCCGGCCATGACCAGCCGCTCACCGCGCCATTCCAGGCTTTGCCCGGCCGCGAGATGGGCCTGTGCGAGATGCGGTGCCACGCCGCCGTCGCTCAGAACGATGAACCGGCTTTCCCCCGGCGCCAGGCGCAGCGGCAGGACCGTGCGCCCGGCGACATTCCGCCAGGCGGGTGCCGGCAGGCGCTGCCCTTCCAGCGCATCCCACAGCGCCACGGCGCGCGCGGTCACGCGCAAGGATACTTCGGTATCGAGCGCGGCACCGCCGGTGTTGGCCAGGAAATAGACATCGACCCCCGCCTCGCGGCGATGAGTCCATTCGAGCCCCGCCGCATCGTTCGCCAGAAGATCGCCCGCGATCCCCAGGCTGGCCAGCACATGCGCAGGGCTTTGCCCCCAGACCACGCGCCCGGCGCCCAGCCGGGTTTCGCCCTGACGTCCGGCTTCCGGCCAGAGCGGGCGGCACTGTGCAACGAACGCCGCGGGATCGGCTTCTCGCCCGACGGCACCAAGCGGCGGCGGTGCCAGCACCGTGGCGCCCGCCCGCACCAGGCGTTCGAGTGCGGCGAGGAAGCCGCTGGAATAGCGCGCTCCCGCGCGCAGCACGAGCAGGCGATAGCGCATGCCGCCGGGCAGTACGATCGCGCCCTGCTCCACCCGCGCCAGGCGCACCAGCGCATCGCGGTTGATCGAGTCATAGGCCACGCCGGCCGGCAATGGCGCGTCCAACTGGTGCGGCAAGAGCGCGCGGTTGGGAATGTCTTCCCCGGTGAACACGGCCACGTCGCTTACCGGCAGGCCGCGTTGCAACACTGCCTGGCAGCGGCGCAGGTAATCGAACCAGCCGCGCGCCTGGCTCCACCAGGTCTGGGTGCGGCTGAACATCGTGCCGATACCGTTGAGCGTCAGCCCCGGCGCGCGATCGAGAAACGGCTGCGCGGTATAGACGTGCAGCATGAAGCGGTTGATGCCCCGGCAATAGTGCCGATCGCCCAAGGGCTTGAGCATCGCGGGGTGCTCGTCCCAGAGAATGTCGTTCTCGGTGAAGCTTTCCGTGGCAATGATCCGCTTGCCATAGATGCGCCCGCCCGAAACCGCATCGGCCACATCGGTCGGCTTGTCGTTGCGCGGCGTGCGCAGCCAGAATTCGCCCATCGGCACATCGGTCGCCTCTGCCCAGCGCAAGCCGTCCACGGCATAGGTCGGGCTGGCCGGCTCCCCGCTGAAGCGGCAGCCGCGTGCATGGGCCAGGCGCGCGATGGTTTCGAAGAACGCGCTTTGCGTAAGATCGGCCACGGTCTGCCGGAAATCGTGCAGTACCGCCTCGCTCTGCTCTGCGCTGCCGACCGGCACGCCGGCCAGCACCGGCAGCCAGACGCGCAGGGCATAGCCGCGCAAGGCCTGGAACCGGGCAGGAAAATCCGCCGTCCAGTTTTGCCCGCTGGCTTCCCAGCTATCGACATGCACCGTGTTCAACACTTTGCCCGCGCGCGCCGGGCCGATGCGATCGAGCGCGGCGCCGAACCAGCGATCGAACTGCATGGTCACTGCCGCCGCGTTGAAGCGATCGACTTCCAGCCCCTGCGCACCCCCGGCGGCGGAGTTCTCGCGGCCATTGCTGGTGTGGCCCAGGCGCAGGATGCGCCAGCGGCCGGGCGGTGGAGTCCAGTCGAGCGTGCCATCGGCCGCCAGCCTGTCGGTCAGGTCGAGCACCTTGGCCGGATCGACGCAGACCGCATCGGGCACGTCGCGCGCATCGGTGCGGCGGCTGATCGACCATTGCGCCGCCGTCTTGCCCACGATCTGGTGGATTTCCGGCCGGGACGAAAGCTCCAGGCTGAACAGGCGCAGGCGCACGTCCTGCCCGAAATCGTAATTCTCGAAATAGGGGCCGGGCGCCTGCGGCTCGTGCACGAAGCGGAACACGCGCGCGGTGGTTTCGGGCAAGGCGTGGGTCAGCGTGGTCAGGTCGGTCTGCCAGCCATGCTGGGGATATTCCAGCCGGCCAACGGGACGGAACGTGACGCCATCCTCGCTTGCTTCCACGCGCAGCGCATTGGCCGCGCGATAGACGCCGGGGGAATAGCCCCAGGGCGACGGCGTGCGCACGGTGACCGAGCGCAGCGTGAACGGCTGGTCGAAAGCCACGTCGATCTGGCCGGCCTGGGTGGTGTCGAACACGTCCTCGTCGTTGCCGGGATCGAGCAGGCGCGCGAGCGGTGGCCCGGCCAGCGGCAAGGTGGTGGAAACGCGCGGATGGCGCCGTGCGCTCGTCTCGTCCAGCGCTTCCGGCCAGGGAAATGCCAGCACCGCCACGTCGCGATACCAGTTGCGCCGCATCGGCGGGGTGGCCAGGCGGATCGCGCCCTGCCCGGCCGTGGCGCGCGTGTCGGACCAGGTCAGCACCTGCATCGACAGGTCGGGCGTGACCCAGGGGCCGCTCGCCGTAGCCCAGCCATCGCAGATGTTGAGCGACAGCGTAATCCCCAGCCGCTCCGCCTCGGCCACGGCGTGATCGATCAGGCCCCACCATTGCGGCGTGAGTGCATCGGCCGGCGGATCGACCAGCGGCGGCTTGGCCGAGGCGCCAATGGCAAAGACCATCGCCGTGGTGATGCCGTTGGCGTGCATGCCTTCAAGATCGGCCGTGATCCCGGCCGCGCTGACTGCGCCATCGAGCCAGTACCAGTAGACACCCGGTCCGGCCTCGGGCGGAGGGCGGTCGAATGCCTCGCCCCAGGCGCTCGCTTGCGGATCGACCGTCGCGGCGTGGCCGGTGCCAGGCGCGGTGCCCGTGCACAACAGTGCCGCCGATCCGCCCAGCAGGGCCGAGCGGCGATCCACCATCAGGCCCGGAAATACAGCATCGAAGTCACGCTTGGACGGCATGGCAGGCCTTTGTCTGGGCCGCGCATCGGGCCGGCCGGATGCCAGCCTGCCCGATGCGCGGAGGCATCACAACTTGAAGCGAACCCCGAAGATGATCTGGCGATCGTCGATTTGGGTTTCGTGCGGCCGGGTATCCATGTTGTTGTAATAGGACCGGCGGATCACGCGCGTCAGGTTGTTGCCTTCCAGGCTGATCGTGACGTTGGGCGTCACGTCATAGCTGAGCGAAGCGGCCAGCCAGCCATAGCCGCGGCGGAAGCTCGGCTGCCCCACCCCGTTGAACAGATAGGTGCTGTCGAAGTAGGTGCTGCGCCAGTTGTAGGCGACGCGGGCCGAAACGCCGTACTTCTCGTACATCCCCACCAGGTTGTAGGTGTGCTTCGACAAGCCCTGGAGCGGGGTGGTCTGGCCGACGATCGAAGAGGTCGTCTTGCTGTCCACGTAGGTATAGTTCGCCTGGATCCCCAGGCCCGACAGCGCGCCGGGCAGGAAATCGAAGAACTGCTGATACCCCACTTCGGCGCCCTTGATCTCCCCGCCCTGGTTGTTGTCCGGGCGGCTGATCGTATAGGTGATGCCGTCGTAGACCTCGACCGAGGGATTGACCGAGATGAAGTTGCGCACCTTCTTGTAGAACAGCGCACCATAGATCGAGCTGCCGCGCGCGAAGTAGTATTCCAGCGACGCGTCGAGCTGGTCGGCCTTGAGCGGCTTGAGGTAGGGATTGCCGGCCGACCCGTTCTGCTGCACCGAATTGAGCGTCAGCGACGGCGAAAGATCGCTGAAGTTCGGGCGGGTGACGACCTTGGACGCGGCCAGACGCAGCTTGAGCTTGTCGGTCAGGTTGAAGCGGATGTTGGCCGAAGGCAGGAAGTCGTCATAGCTGGAATTGACCTGGATCGGCCCGACGCCGCCGCCCGACAGCGTGCGGTTGCCGTTGAGCGCGGTCTGGGTATGGACATAGCGCAACCCGACATTGCCATCGACCAGCCCGCTGGGCGAGCCGAAGCGCGCCATGGCATAGAGCGCGGTGGTCTTTTCGCTGACGCGATAGAACGCCAGCGGCCCGTTCACCGGATCGGTGGCGTCAAAGCCCAGCGCGGTCTGCACTTCGCTCAGATGATCGCGCAGCAGCGGCACGGGAATGACCAGGTAGTTAGACAGCAGCGGCGTACCGCGCGAAGACTTGCTGAAGAAATCGCTGGCCGGGTTGGCAGCCAGGATCGAGGGCGCAGCGGTTCCGGGCGCGCCGCTGAACAGGAAGAAGCTGGTCTGGTTGGATTGCGCCGTGCGGTTGCCGTAGCGGAAGCCGACGTCGATCGACTTGAGGAAGCCGCTGTCCACCGCATAGGACGCATCCAGCGTGCCGGCGAACTGGTCCGCCTTGTTCTGCGTGCCCTGGTAGAGCAGGAACTGGAAGTTGGTGTTCGACTGGCTCAGCAGGTCATAGCCATTGGCGCTCGAACCCGGCACGAACGCGGTGTTGTCCACCGAGAAGCGCGGGATCGTGGCGCCGGTGAAGCCGCTGTTGAACACCACGCTGCCGGTGGCCTTGGTATAGCTGATGTCGGTGGACACGGTCAGCTTGTCGTTGGTCCACTTGCCGCCTCCGGCGAACTGGGTCATCCGGTCGCGCGTGTCATAGGCATAAGACAGTACGGTGAGCGGGGCGTTGAGATAGGTCGCCTTGGTCACGTCGCCATTGGCAGCCACCGTCGCGCCCGGCTCTGCGGTCAAGCCACCCAGGCCAACTGAAGCGCCGTAGTTGTCGTTGAGGTTGTTGAAGCGCGCGTACTGGCCTTCGAAATAGATTTCGAGGTTGGGCGTGGGCTTCCACTGCAAGGTGCCGCTGATGCCCAGGCGGCGGCGATCGCCATAGGGCGTCACGTCATAGGCGCCGTTGGGAGCGACCACGGTCTGGCCGGGCACGATCGTGGTGCTGCTGGCCGGGGTGCCGGTGGAAATCAGGTCTGAGCGGAACTTGCGCTCCTGGTACGACACGCTGACCAGCGCGCCGATCTCACCCGCGCCGGTGTCCCAGCGATCGGCGATCAGGCCCGAGACGGCCGGGGTCAGTTCCTTGGCCAGGTCGGAATAGATGCCGCGGATGTTGCCGGCCACGGTCAGGCCCTTGAAATCGAGCGGCCGGCGCGTGCGCAAGTCGATCAGGCCACCCAGGCCACCTTCGATCTGGTTGGCCGAGGGCGACTTGTAGACATCCAGCCCGGCGAGCAGTTCGGCCGGAATATCCTGGAGGTTGAGGCCACGAGCGCCTTGCGCGGTGAAGATCTCGCGGCCGTTGAGCGTGGTGTTCACTTGGGCCAGGCCGCGCACGTAGACGGTCGACCCTTCGCCATAGTCGCGCTCGATCTGCACGCCTGTCACGCGCTGCAGCGCATCGGTGGTGTTCTGGTCGGGCAGCTTGCCGATATCCTCGGCCACGATCGAATCCACGATCTGGCTGGCATTGGCCTTGCGATCCTGCGCGCTGCGCAAGCTGGCGCGGACCCCGCTGACGACGATGGCGTCGGCAACGGTTTCATCCTTGGCGTCAGTCGTCGCCTTGGCCGCTGCCGGCGCGGTCTGCGCCAGGGCGGAGCCCGCCGGCATGACCAGGGCACCGAGCGCGGCGGTGCAGAGATAGGCTCCCACGTTCTTCATTGCTAAACCTCCCCATTATCCCAAACTTGTGTCAGCTTGTGGTGTGCAAGTGCCCCGTCACGTCTTGTTCGGGGGCGAAAACTCGATGCGCAGCGCATAGGGCATGTCGGCCTTGGCGCCGGTGGTCGGCAGCGTGACATGCAGGCCATCCTTCTCCTGGCGCCAGGCGAGCGGCGCAGTGCTGCCGAGAAGATGCACGGCCTTGACCGGCGGCGCATAGGGATTGCCGGCATAGAGCACGCCGATGCGCACCGCGCCGTCGGCCGGATGGGCCAGACCCAGCGCGTAGAGCCGCCCGTCGCGCGTGGTGAAGCGGATGTCGGCCGGGGTATAGGTGGGATCGCCCCCTTCCTTGAGCGAGCCGACCGCGTTGCGCGTGGGTCCTTCGCCGAACATCACCCACGGCCGCGTGCCGTAGATCGCCTCGCCATTGACCGACAGCCAGCCGCCGATTTCGTCGAGCACCCTGGCCGCTTCGGCCGGGATCGTGCCATCGGCCTTGGGCCCGACGTTGAGCAGCAGGTTGCCGTTCTTCGAAACGACATCGGCCAGCGTCGCCACCAGGCTGGCAGCGGTGCGATACTTGTCGTTCTCGACATAGCCCCAACTGTTGATGCTGACCGAGGTATCGGTCTGCCAGGGCAGCAGGCGCAGCGCATCGAGCCGGCCGCGCTCGATATCGAACAGCGCCGAACCAGCGGGAAACGCCTCTTCCTTATAGGCCAGCACCGGGCCAACCCCGCGCCGTGCCGCGCTGTCATAGTAATAGGCGGCAAGACGCTGCAAGTAAGGCGCGAAGGCGGGCTGGTTGATCCACCAGTCGAGATAGACGAATTCAGGATTGTACTTCTCGATCACTTCGCCCGTGCGCGCGAGCCAATCGTCAAGAAAGGCCTTGGACGGCGGGTTCCACTGTTCGAGATGGTTGGGATCGGGCTCCGCGCTGGCATCGCTGCCCGGCAGGGTGCGCGGCGCGGCCGGACCATAGAGATCGGCATAGGCCGGGTTCCACACGTCGCTGCCGGCAGGCGCCTGGCCATACCACCACCAGTGTTCGGCGCGGTGTGAAGACAGGCCAAAGTGCAGATTGGCGGCGCGGGCGGCCTTGGCAATCTCGCCCACCACGTCGCGCTGCGGCCCCATCGCCACGGCATTCCAGCGGTTGATCGCCGAGCCATACATCGAGAAGCCGTCGCAATGCTCGGCCACCGGCACGACGTAGCGCGCGCCGGCATGCTTGAACAAGGCCATCCACGCCGCCGGATCGAAGCGCTGGCCGCGGAACTGGGGAATGAAGTCCTTGTAACCGGCGACGGATTGATCGCCATAGGTCGCGCGCTGGTGCACGAAATCGGCGTGGCCCGGCACATACATGTTGCGCGAGTACCATTCGCTGCCCGAGGCCGGCACCGCATAGACGCCCCAATGGACGAATATCCCGAACTTGGCGTCGCGGTACCATTCCGGCACGCGATAGTTGGCCAGAGAGGACCAGTCCGCCTTGAACCGCCCCCCGGCGACCTCACGATCCATCCGGGCGATCTGCGCGGCGGCAGCCTTGGGATCGGACGAGATGCCGGGCTGCGCACCGGCGGGTGCGGCCAGGGCTGTCCCTCCGGCAAGAGCGCAGGCCAGCATGATGCAAGACAGGCTTTTCATGGCCGCAGCCATATCCTCAATCCTTTCGTCGCCCCTCTGCGAGGGCTGTAGACTATGTGGCAGATTGTTCGTATATGAACAAGATGTTTTTTAACAAACACACTTTGGTGCGTTGCCAATCGTTACGGAACGCTCGCGGCAAAGGCCCGGTTGAGCGTGGAAACCAGCGATTCCGCAGGCATTTGGCGCGCAATGGCGGCCAGGATCAGGCCCGAGGCCTCGTCCTGGAACGGCATGTAGCCGGCGTGGCGCGGGCGAATCCACGCATGGTCCAGCGTGGCACGAGTCGCGCGGTAGAAGTCGCCGGTGGCGGCATTGGTCGGTATGTCGGCCCAGGCCTGGGCGTGGGCCGGTTGCCCGCCATTTGCCGCAACGATACCAGTCTGCACTGGGCCACTGGCGAGCCAGCGGGCAAAGGCCATGGCGCCCTCCGGATCGCGGCCGAGGCGCGAGACGGCAATGCCGGTGCCGCCCAGCACCGAACCGCGCGGCGCGCTGCCCTGCCATGGAGCCAGGTCGGCGAACGCCAGCCGCACTGGCCGAAACCCGTCCTGCGCATAACTGACATAGCCATAGATCAAAGGCGCGGCGACCAGCGGCGAATCCGCGCGGGCCATCGCTTCGAGCACGGCGATCGGATCGCTTTCGGCCGCGCCTGGGGCAGCGCGTTCGGCCAAGGCGTAAAGCCGCTCCACCGCGACGGCCGCCGCATCGGGAAACAGCACGCGCGGCGCCGGGCACAGCTCCAGGCCCATCAGGCCGCACAAGGTCATCAGGCTCATCAGGCTGTGCGGCGCGCGCAGCGGCAGGCCGATGCCGCCAGCCTCCGCGTGGCGCAGCACGCTGCCCCAATCGCGCAGCGGCGTGGGCAGGCGACCAGGCACCCAGGCCTGGACCTGTGCCGCCGCGTCGATCGGCAGCGCCCATTGCCGGCCATCCCAGGCATAGCTTTCATACGATCCGCCAACGCTGCCGGCCGCAGCATCGGCATCGCCGCCCGCGAACGGCAGCAGCGCACCCGACTGCGCGGCAATGCCAACGTGGGGATGATCGATCACCACCAGGTCATAGGCGCGGGCAAGGTCTTCCACCGGATGGGTTTCGAACGCCTGGAGCGAGCGCCGCTCCCACTCGATCGCCGTTCCGGTGAGCCGCGCCCACTCGCGCGAAGCGGCCACCAGCGGCTCGTGACCGCGCGGGTGATCCCACGTCATGCCCTTCAAGGTCGTCTCGCTCATCCCATCCTCCTTCTTGCCTGCACGGCGAACAACACCGGTTGACTCCGGGATCATCACAGCTTAGCAATAATATAAATCATATAAAAATACTATTGCAGATTTTTCGGAGAGGTATCTGCGATGATCATCGAACAGTTTTTCGAAGACTATGTTCTTGGATCGGAACGGCGAAGTTTTGGCCGAACCATCACCGAGACCGATTTCGTCGTGCATGCTGGCCACACCGGAGACTTTTTTCCGCATCACATGGATGCGGATTGGTGCGCCACGCAGGAGATTGGCCAGCGCATCGCCCACGGCACTCTGGTGTTCAGCATCGGCATCGGCCTCACCGCAACGGTGATCAACCCGCGCGCCATGTCCTATGGCTATGATCGCCTGCGCTTCATCCGCCCGGTGCACATCGGCGACACGATCACCACGATCACCCGCATTGCCGACAAGCGCGACCATCCCAAGCGGACCGCCCAGGGCGTGGTGACCGAGACGGTGGACATCCGCAACCAGCGCGAGGAAACCGTGCTCGCCTGCGAGCATCTCTACCTGGTCGATCGCCGTTCGGCGGCGGCCTGACGCAATGCGCCCGATCCGCCCCCTTCCCCTGCTGGCCGCCACCCTGGTCGTGGCCGTGGGCAGCCTCTCGCTCGTTGCGCTGGCGCGCCACGGCAGCGATGGGGCTGCCGCCGCCGCCGGCGCCCCGCTGCCACCCGGCGCGCCGCGCTATGCGCTATCGACCGTGGGCCTGAGCTTTCCCTTTGCCGCCGCGATCGCCAAGGGCTTTCGCCAGGCCGCGCACGAAGCCGGTGCCGAAGGCCTGGTGGTGGACGGCAAGGCCAATATCCAGAAGCAGGCCAACGACATCGATGACCTGATCGCGCAGCACCCGCGCGGCGTGGCGATCATGCCGCTGGATTCGATCGTGGCACAAGGCTGGGTCAAGCGCGCCCAGGCCGCCGGCGTGCCGGTGGTGGCGGTGGCCGCGCTGGTGGGCGACCCGCGCACGCGCGCGGTGCAGGATGTCTATCCCGGCCTGGCCGCGCTGGTTTCGCAAGACGAAGTCGCCGCCGGCCGCGCCGCCGGCACACTCGCCGCGCAACTGCTGCCCGCCGACCGTCCCGCGCGGATCGCAATTGTCGAAGGGGCCGCCGGATTTCCCGAAGTGGAACAGCGCACGCGTGGCTTTATCGCCGGCCTTGCCGCCAGCGGCCGGCGCGACACCATCGTGGCCGCACAGCCCGGCAACTGGACACCGGACGGGGGCGAGGCCGCCTGCCAGAACATGCTGGCAGCCGACCCGCGCATCGACCTGTTCTTCAACCAGGCGGACGACATGGTGATCGGCTGCGCCCGCGCCGTGCGCGCGGCCGGATCGCATGCCCGGCTGATCGGCGTGGGCGGTTCGCGCCTGGCCATGGCCTCGCTCAAGGCCGGGGCGATCGACGGCACCGTCTGCTTCCAGCCCGAAGCGCTCGGCGCGCTGGCTTTCCGCGCGCTGGCCCATCCGCCCGCACCAGGCACGCCGCGCTTCCTCACCTACCCGATCCCGGCAGTGACGCGCGCCAGCGCGCAACGGTGCACTGGCCAATGGTGACCGTCCCGCCCCTGCTCGCGCTGCGGCACATCGCCAAGCGCTATCCCAACGGCACGCAGGCGCTGGTAGACGCCTCGCTGGAAATCCGCGCCGGTGAAGTGCATGGCCTGCTCGGCGCCAACGGCGCGGGCAAGTCCACCCTGATCGGCATTCTCTCGGGCGCGACCACGGCCACCGAAGGCGCGATCCTGTGGCGCGGCGCCCCGGTGCGCTGGCGGCGGCCGGCAGACGCACGGCGCGGCGGGGTTTCCACGCTGTACCAGCACATCCCGCTGGTGCCGACGCTGTCGGCGCTGGACAACCTCCTGCTCGGCGCGCCGGGCTGGCAGCGCCGCGATGGCCAACAGCGCGCACGCGCCGAAGCGGTCGTGGCGCAACTGGGCAATCCCTTCCCGCTCGATGCCCTGGTGGCCGACCTGCCGATCGGCGCGCGGCAGATGGTCAGTTTGGCACAGGCGCTGCTCGATGGCGCACAAGTGCTGGTGATGGACGAGCCGACCGCCTCGCTCGCCGCGCAGGACCGCCAGGCGGTCTATGACGTGGTGCGCCGCCTGGCCCACCAGGAAGGCAAGGCGATCGTGTTCGTCTCTCACTTTCTCGACGAGATCCTGACACTGACCGACCGCGTGACGATCCTGCGCGACGGGCGTGACGTGCTTCACCGCCGCACCGAAGACCTCGACGAAGCCGCTCTGGCCGCCGCGATCAGCGGACGCGCGGTGGCGCGGCTGACCCGCCGGGCGCGCCGCATCGGCGAAACCGTCCGCCTGGCGGTGCGCGATCTGGCATCCCCGGCTGGCCTGGCGCCAATCTCGTTCGATCTGCGCGCCGGCGAAATCCTGGGCCTGGCGGGCATGCTCGGCGCCGGGCGCAGCGAGCTGCTGCACGCCCTGTTCGGCGCCGATCCCTGCGCGCGCGGCGCGGTGCTGGTCGATGGCATGCCGGTGCTGGGGCCGGGCGTGGTGACCAATACCGGCAGCGCCGTCGCCGCCGGGCTGGCGCTGGTGCCCGAAGATCGCAAGCGCCAGGGCTTTGTGGCCGGATTCAGCGTGGCCGAAAACATCGCCCTGCCCCGCCGGGGCTGGCTGATCGATCACGCCACCGAACGGCAACAGGCCGAGGCCGCGATTGCCGCCCTGGCGATCAAGACCGAAGACGCGCAGCGCCCGGTCGGCACCCTTTCGGGCGGCAATGCGCAGAAAGTGGTGCTGGCCAAGTGGCTCACCGACCAGACCCGCGTCCTGCTGCTGGACGAACCGACCGCCGGCATCGACATCGGCGCGCGGGTCGACATTCTCGAACAGGTGCGGCGCCTGGCCGACGAAGGGCAGGCGATCGTGCTGGTCTCTTCGGATTTCGCCGAACTGCTGGCGCTGAGCGACCGCATCCTGGTGCTGCGCGAAGGCGCCGTGGTGGCCGACGTGGACCCGGCCACCAGCAGCGAGATCGACCTTACCCTTTTGGCCAGCGGCAGCGCACCGGCTTGCGATGGAGTTCCTGCATGATCGCCTCAATCCCCTGGCGGCAAAGCCTGGGCCTGCGCCAGGCCGGCGTATTCTATGCGCTGCTGGCGCTGCTCGGCATTCTGGCGGCGCTCGCTGCCAGCCGCGGCCTGCCGCCCTATCTGGCGCCGGCGAACCTGGGTAACATCGCCTATCAAGCCTCGCTCGTCGGGATCATGGCCGTGGCGATGACGATCATGCTGATCACCGGCGCGTTTGATCTCAGCGTGGCATCGGTTGCGGCCCTGGCGGCGGCAGTGCTGGTCGGGCTGGCTGGGCAGATCGGCTTCGTTCCCGCGCTGCTCTGCGCGCTGTGCACGGCGGCGATGATCGGCATTCTCAATGGCGTGATCGTCGAATTCGTCGGGATCAACGCTTTCATCGTCACGCTCGGCACGCTTACGGCGGTGCGCGGGCTGGTCCTGGTGGTCACCGACGGGCGCTCGCTGATGGTCGAAGACCCGCAGGTGCTGGCGCAAATGCTGGCGTTCGAAAGCGCGCGGGTGCCGCTGTTCTGGCCGCTCCTCGCACTCGGTGCCGTGGCGCTGGCGATCGCGACGCTACGCCTGGCGCCTGCTCCGGCGCTGGGCGGCCTGGGGCTGCTGGCGCTGGCCGGCCTGGTCGGCCCGCGCTTCACTGTGGCGGCACCCGTCATCTATCTGCTGCTGTTCACGACCGCCGCCTGGTTCGTGATGGAGCGGACCGTGCTCGGCCGGCGTATCCAGGCGGTAGGCGGCAATGCCGAGGCGGCGCGCCTTTCGGGCATCAACGTGCGCGCCTATCGGCTCGGCGTGTTCATCCTCTCCAGCCTGGCGGCGGGCTTTGCCGGGGCGCTGTTCGGCTCGCGCCTGGGCGCGATCAACCCCACGGCCATGCAGGGCGCGGAACTGACCGTGATCGCCGCGGCGATCCTGGGCGGCACGTCGCTCTATGGCGGAGCAGGCAGCGTGATCAAGACCGTTGCCGGGGCGCTGATCCTGTTTACGCTGACCAACGGGTTCAACATCCTGAACCTGGGAGCCAACTACCAGGGCATCATCGAAGGCGCGGTGATCATCGTTGCCGCCGCGATCTACACCCTGGGCAACCGCAAGCGCGGGGAAACACGATGACCGAAACCGTCCTGCGCATCGCGGTGCGCGAATTCGCACCATTCGAAAGCGCCATTGCCGCCCAGTTCGCCGATTTCGTGCGGCACACCGGCGTTTCTGCCCGGATCGAGCTGGACGTGCTCGATCTCAACACGCTG
This sequence comes from Novosphingobium sp. AAP1, assembly GCF_001295765.1. Classification (NCBI taxonomy): domain Bacteria; kingdom Pseudomonadati; phylum Pseudomonadota; class Alphaproteobacteria; order Sphingomonadales; family Sphingomonadaceae; genus Novosphingobium; species Novosphingobium sp. AAP1. The sequence goes on from NZ_LJHO01000001.1 coordinate 223,742, forward strand.
CACCACAAGGCGATTGCGCAAGGCGGCCTGGCGCGCGGCGACTATGACATCGCGTTCCTGTGCACCGACTGGCTGGCGCAGGCCCAGGCCATGGCGCAACTGGCCGATCTGGCGCCTCTGCTCGCGCAGCGGCCGGCCAGCGACTATCCCCACGGCTGGAGCCCTTCGCTGACCACCATGCAGGCCTTCGCCGGCGGCGTCTGGGGCCTGCCCTATCACGATGGCCCGGAATGCCTGGTCTATCGCAAGGATCTGCTGGCCGCTGCCGACCTGGCCGTGCCCGGCACCTGGGAGGAATACCACGCCGCCGCCCGCCGCCTGCACGATCCGGCCAGCGGCGTCAGCGGCACGGTGCTGGCGCTGTTTCCCGATGGCCACAACGGGTTCTACGATTTCTGCATCCACATCTGGTCGCGCGGCGGAGAGCCTTTCACGCCCGCCGGCCGGCCCGATTTCGCCTCGCCGCAGGCCCATGCGGCGCTCGATTTCCTGCGCACGCTGGCGCGCGACACACAGGCCATCGCGCCGGGCGCGCGCGAGACCGACAGCGTGCAATCGGGCATGCTGTTCGCCGCCGGACGTGTGGCCATGATGGCCAACTGGTTCGGCTTTGCCGCCTATGCCGATACCGCGCCCGACAGCGCCGTGCGCGGATTGGTGGACGTGGCGCCGCTGCCCGCTGGCGAGGGCGGTGGCACGGTATCGCTCAACGTGTTCTGGGTGCTGGGCATCGGCAGTGGCAGCAGGCACCGCGATCTCGCCTGGGACTTCCTGCGCCATTGCACCCGGCCCGAGATGGACCGCCTGACCACCACCCATGGTGCCATCGGCACGCGCCGCTCGACTTGGGCGGATCCGGCGGTCAATGCCGCCATCCCCTATTACCACCGCCTCGACTGGCTGCACCAGTCCGCGCGCGCGCTGCCGCACACCACGCGCCTGGCCGATTTTTCGCACATCATCGACGATGTGCTGGGCCAGGCGGTGACCGGCGAGCAGACCACGGCGGACCTGCTGGCGCAAGCCCAGCGCCAGGCGGAGGCACTGGCATGACCGCCCCGCTGCGCCAGGCCTGGGACCACCCCGCCCAGCCCCGTCCGATCGTGCTGATCGGCACCGGCGGCATTGCCCACGACGCGCATCTGCCCGCCTATCGCAAGGCCGACCTGCCGGTCTACGGCGTCTACGATCCCGATCAGGACCGCGCCCGCGCCCTGGCCGATGCGTTCGGCATTGGCACCGTCTTCCCCACGCTGGCCGATGCGGCAAAAGCCGATGCGGTGTTCGACGTGGCCGCGCCGCCGGTGGCGCATCTTGCCATCCTGGAAGCATTGCCACGCGGCGCCAGCGTGCTGCTGCAAAAGCCGATGGGCCTTGATCTCGATGCCGCGCGCGCCATCCGCAACGCGGTGCATGCGCGCGGACAGACCGCAGCGGTCAATTTCCAGTTGCGCTATTCGCCGATGATGCTGGCGCTGGCCGATTGCCTGGCGCGCGGCGATCTCGGCACGCTGCTGGAGATCGAGGTGCATCTCAACCTGGCCACGCCTTGGCACCTCTTTCCGCACCTGATCCCCAATCCGCGCGTGGAGATCGTGTCCCACTCGATCCATTATCTCGACACGATCCGCGCCCTGGCCGGCAACCCGAGCGGCGTCTTTGCACGCAGCTTCGGCTATCCCGGCAGCCCGCTGGCCGATACCCGCACCACGATCCTGCTCGATTACCCGGCGCCCTTGCGCGTCACGCTGTCGATCAACCACCACCACGATTTCGCGCGCCAGTTCCAGGATGCCAGCTTTCGCGTGGAAGGCACCGAAGGCGCCGCGCTCGTCAAGCTTGGCCTGTTGCTCGACTATCCGGTGGGTGAGCCGGACGAGCTGTGGATCGTGCGGCGCGGCAGCGAGTGGCAGCAGGTGCCGCTGCAAGGGCACTGGTTTCCCGACGCGTTCCTCGGCCCGATGTGCAATCTCCAGCGCTTCGCCAGCGGCGAGGACACCCATCTCGCCACGCACGTGGACGATGCCTGGCAGACCATGGCGCTGGTCGAGGCCTGCTATGCCGCCGCGCGCGCGCGCGCCTTTCCCATCCCGCAAGACTGATCGGCGGCTTCCGCCTGCAAGGGGACTTTCCATGATGCGCTTTTCCAGCCGCGCCCTGGCGCTTTGCCTCTGCCTTTCGGCCAGCGCCACGGCCCTGCCGGCCCTGGCCGCTTCGGCACCGATACCGATGCAGGCGACGGCCGCGCCGGGCATTGCCTTTGGCACCGCCTGGTATCCCGAACAATGGCCCGAAGCGCGCTGGGACACCGACCTGGCGCTGATGCAGCAGGCCCATATCAACACCGTGCGCATCGCCGAATTCGCCTGGAGCCGGATGGAGCCGGAGGAAGGCCGGTTCGATTTCGCCTGGCTCGATCGCGCGATCGCCGCTGCCGCACGGCACGGCATGCGCGTGGTGCTGGGCACGCCCACCGCCGGCCCGCCGATCTGGATGAGCGAGCGCTATCCCGAAATCCTGCGCGTGGACGAAGACGGCAGCCGCGCCGGCCATGGCGGGCGCCGCCACTTCTCGTTCGCCAGCGCCCGCTACCGCCAGTTTGCCCGGCGCATCGCCACGGAAATGGCCCGCCGCTATGGCCACAACCCCGCCGTGATCGGCTGGCAGATCGACAACGAGATCGGCCTGCCCTCGTTCGATGCCGAAGCCGCGCGGCTGTGGCATGCGTTCCTCGCGCAGCGCTATGGCACGATCGACACGCTCAACCATCGCTGGGCCACCGCCTATTGGAGCCAGACCTACCAGCGTTTCGACCAGGTGCCGATGCACCTGGGTGGGCAGCAGAATCCCGGCCTGCTGCTCGATTACCGCCATTTCCTCACCAGCACCTGGACCAGCTATGTGATGAACCAGGCCGACGCGATCCGCGCGTTGGCCAATCCGCACCAGTTCATCACCACCAACACGATGTTCTGGAACGACGGGTTCGATCATTTCGCGCTGCACCAGGGGCTCGATATCGCCGCCTGGGACAATTATATCCAGGATGCCGAGCCGGACTGGATCGCCAATGGTGCCGATCACGATCTCGTGCGCGGCTACAAGCAGAAGAATTTCTGGCTGATGGAAACCCAGGCCGGGCGGATCGACTGGGCGCCGGTCAACCGCGCGATGCGCCCGGGCCAAGTGCGCGAAATGGGCTGGCAGGCCGTGCAGCACGGCGCCGATGCCATTCTCTATTGGGAATTCCGCCCCGCGCCCAATGGCCAGGAAACCAACTATGGCACGCTGCTGGCCGCAGACGGTACGCCCGCGCCGATCTTTGCCGAAATTGCCGGACTGGGCGGCGAACTGGCCAAGGCCTCGGCCGCGCTGGCCGGCACGGAGCCGGTGGCAGACATGGCCTTCCTGTTTTCCTACGACAGTCGCTGGGCGATCGACCTGCAACGGATGCACAAGGATTTCGACCCGGTGCGCCAGTTCACCGACTTCTACCGCCCGTTCCGCCTCGCCGCGCAAGGCGCCGCCGTGGTCGCGCCCGAAGCGGACCTGGCGCGCTACAAGCTGGTGGTTGCCCCCAGTCTCAACGTCTTGACCGCTGCCCAGGCGCAGCACCTGACCGCCTATGTGCAGAACGGCGGCACGCTCGTACTCGGCCCGCGCACCGGGCAGAAGGACGATGCCAACGCGCTGTGGGCCGCGCGCCAGCCTGGGCCGCTGCGCACGCTGCTGGGCGCGCATGTCGAGCAATTCTATGTGCAGGACGGCACCGTGGCGATCACCGGCCCGCTGGGCGAGGGCAAGGCCGCCATCTGGGCCGAGGCGCTGGTGCCCGATGCACCGGAAACCGAGATCCTGGCGCGCTATCGCCAGCCCGACGGCTGGCTCGATGGCAAGGCGGCGGTCGTCTCCCGCCAGGTCGGGCGCGGGCGGATCGTCTATGTCGGCGCCTGGCTGGAGCCGGAGGCGCTGTCACGCCTCGCTGCGCGCCTGGTGCCCCAGGCCGGGGTTACCCCGCTGTTGCCGGGCACAGCGGCGGACGTGGAAATCGGGCTGCGACGCGGCCAGGGCCGCACCCTGCTGATCGCGATCAACCATGGCAATGAAGCGCGCGCCCTGGCCCTGCCGGCCGGCGCCCGGCCGCTGATCGGCGCGGCACCGGGCGGACAGATCGGCGGGCATGGCGTGCTGGTGGCGGAGTTGCCTTGAGGGCTGCGCCGCCACCCCGTTCGATCAGTTCCAGGGGCGCGACCGGCAGACCGAAATCCCCCGCACATCATTGGGATAGGGGCCGCTGACCGCCGTGTAGAAGTGGTAGAGATCCCCCTTCCAGAAAATCACCGAGGGCTTGTGGGCATATCCATCGTCGACCGAGCCGGGCTTGCCGACATCGATCATCACTTCGTCCACCTTGTGGAACGTGAACGGATCGCGGCCCAGCGCGAGCAGGTCGCGCGCCTTGTAGTCGGTGCCCGACAGGCCGAAGTAGAACATCGCCCAGCGCCCCTGATGCGTCATCACCACCGGATCGCTGGCAAAGCGGGAGTCCGGCGCGGGCGGTGCGCCGTTGCGCAGGATCGGGTTGCCCGGATGGCGGCGCCAGGTCTTGAGATCGGTGGACACCGCCACGCCGGTCTGCTCGTGCCAGTCCTTCTCGGCGGTCTTGGCGTTGTAATAGAGCAGGAACTGGTTGCCGTGCTTGACGAGGTAGGGCTTGTACAGCCCGCCCCGCTCCCACGCCGCGCCATCTTCCGCGCGCAGGATCGGCGGCCCGCGCCGCCAGGTGCGCAGATCGCGGCTGAACGCCAGGCCGATCACCGCCGGTCCTTCCTCGTATCCCGGACTGGGATAAGCGTGCCAGGCGCAGACATATTCGCCGTTCACCCGGATCAGTTCGCCGGGCGCATGCATCTCGGTTTCCCGCAGGATCGAGGCCGAGGCGACGTTGAAGCGGGTGACCGGATCGCTGGGATCGCGCGCCAGTATCACGCCGTGCCGCTGCCAGTTCACCAGATCGTCGGACACGGCGATGCCCGTCTGGTAGCCGGTGCCGTCAAAGCCCACGTACGTCAGGTAGAAGCGGCCCTCGTGGCGGAACACGAACGGGCAATCGACGGCCTTTTCGTCAAAACTGCCCGCCACCTTCGAGCCGCCGAGGATCAGCCGACCGAGCTTGTAGGGCGTGCGGAACGGCGCGACCGGATCGCTCGCGCCATGCCCATTGGCCAGGGCGTTGCCCGGCAACAGCAAAGTGCCGGCCGCAGCCGACGAACCCGCCAGCATGGCCCGGCGGGAAAGACTATCCTTCATGGTTCCTGATCTCCCCTTCGCGCTGTTCGACAGCGTCGATTCTCTGTTGGCCGTGGCGGATCACGCCACACACCGCCTCTGCGGCGGCAACGCCGTCGCGCGCGGCAATCGCTTCGACGATGGCCGCATGGCCGCGCAGGCTGGCCTGGTGCTCTGCCGCATCGTCTACCGGCGAACTCAGGGTGAACGCGGCGAACAGCGCCGTTTCGATCACCGCTTCGGTCCCGGCCATCAGGCGATTGCCCGAAGCCTGGCCGATCAGCTTATGCAGGGCGAGGTCCGCCCTTGCGAAATCCAGCCGAGACAGGCCCGGCTCACCCATCGCGGCGATCAGCCCGCGCATCTGCGCGATCTGCGCGGGCGTGGCATGGCGCGCTGCCAGGGCGGCGGCGGCCGGCTCCATCGCCAGGCGGAAATCGGCCAGTTCCTCGCGCAGGCGGCTTTCGACGCCTTCGCCCACGTGCCAGGCCAGCACGTCGGCATCGAACAGGTTCCACTGCTGACGCGGACAGACCCGCATGCCCACGCGCGTGCGCGCCACGACCAGGCCCTTGGCCGCCAGCGTCTTGAACGCTTCGCGCAGCACCGTGCGAGACACCGCGAAGCGCTCCAGCAGCAATTCTTCGCTCGGCAGCGTGCCTCCTTGCGCAAACGCGCCGGCGACGATCGCGCTGCCGATGCCATGGACCACGCGATCATGGCTGCTGCGCAAGCCCGGATGCCGCGCGCCACCGGCCATGGCGGATCGGCCATGAGCGGACAGAAGCGGGCTGGATGGGGCCGAGGCAGACAGGAAACCGGGAATCGCCATGGCGATAGTTTTACGCGGAACGCGCAAACATGAATAGTCATTTTATATTATTATATGGTTTTATGCCAAACCACACCCAACAGACGAAATTGCCATTCCTCCTGCTAATGCGATTTCCTCTCATTACTGTTTAAGCCAGTTGCCGTCCCGTAACAGGGAGGCTCCGCATTTGACCCGATTTCACGCCTTGCTCGCCGGAAGTGCCCTCGCCGCGCTCCTCGCTTCTACTGGCCTGCACGCCGAAGATGCCGAGGCGCCGCGGACGATTGCGCCGGGCGAGATCGTCGTGACCGGCGAAAAGGCCGCGCGCACGCTTCAGCACACGCCCACCAGCATCGCCGTGACGTCGCCGGAAAAGATCACCCGCGAAACCCTGCTGTCGATCCAGGATGTCTATGCCCTCACCGACGTGCCCGATTACTATGACAACCGCACCTCCACCGCTGACCAGCCCAATCGCGGCTGGGTGGCCAGCGACATCGCCCTGTTCCGGCTGAGCGTACCGCTGGCCGACGGCCTCAAGCTGTCAAGCGCGACGTCGTGGAACCGCTCCCGCGTGCAATCGGTGGCCGACTCCGACAACACGGCGGCCAATCTCTCGACGATCAACAATCTCTATCGCTTCAAGACCCTGACGCAGGAACTTCGCGTCAATTACGAAGGCGACCGGCTCAGCGCCCTGCTCGGCGCATGACTATCGCCGCACCGGCGGGCTGACCGCGCGCAGCCAGATCAACGTGACCACGCCCACCGGCACGATCACCAACCTGCTCACGCCCTACGTGAGGGCGACGAGCGCCGCCATGATCGCCACTGCCTATGCCCAGGTGCTGCCGGTCATCCCGGTTGCCTATGCCGCTTCGCAGCCGGAGCGGGTCGAGACCATGGCGCTGTTTGGCGACGCGCGCTGGCGCGTGGCCGACCGCCTGACCCTGATCGGCGGCTTCGGCCTCGATCGCGAGCGCAATCGCTATGCCGCGGAAACGCAAACGACCTTCACCGACACGCTGCCCGCCACCGATTTCCTGGGCACCCGCTATGCCCCGCTGGTCTCCGCCGTCAACGCCAGGGTGCTCGGCTTGGTCGACGATGCCAATGCGCCGATGGCCGCCAACACCCGCACGTTCCATGCCTTCCTGCCCAAGGCCGGGGTCAGCATGGACTGGACGCCGGACCTGACCACCGCATTCACCGTGCAGCGCGCCTATCGCTCCGGCGGATCGAGCCAGAACCAGGCCGCCAACCGCGTCGGCGTGCGCACTGTGGTCAACGGGCAGGTGGGTTACCAGGCCGACCACTGGAACCTGTTCGTGTTCGCGCGCAACCTGCTGAATGCCAAGTATCAGCAATACAACTATGCCGCCGCGCATATCGCGGTGCTGGGTGACCCGCAGACCTTCGGCGTCGGCGCGGGGCTGCACTGGTGATCGCGCTGGCGGGACTGGCCCTGGCGCTCACCGGTGCGTTCGGCGCGGCGCTGCTGCGGCGTTCATGGCGCCATCGCCAGGGCATGATCGCGCCGCTGGTGGCGGGCGGGTGGCTGGTGATGAGCGGTGCCACCGTGCTGGCCATGCTGGCGATCGGCCCGGTCAAGGGGCTGGCACTGGCGGCAACGATGCAGGCAGCCGGCGCGCTCGCCGTGGTCTGGCAAGGCCGCGTGCAACGCCAGCCGGCGCGCGCGCCGCGTGGCGAGGCCAGCATGGGCATGGGCGATGCCGCCCCCGAACCGCTGGAGCAGCGCGCCCGGCTATGGCGCGGGGTCTTGCGCGTGCTGCTCGCCGGGCCGCTCGGCATGGTCGCGGCACTGGCCCTGGCCCTGTGCCTGGCAGTCTACCCGCCCGGCAATCCGCGCACCCGCATTGTCCTGAGCGGCCTCGCCACGCCCGTGCTGTGGGGCCTCGCCATGACCTGGACGCTGGCCGACCGCCGCCTGCTGCGCGCGCTGGCGATGCTGGTCGGCACCAGCCTGCTCGGCCTCGGCATCGCGGCGCTGGGCGATGCGGCATGAGCAGCGACCGGAACACCAGGAACGGCAAGGCGTGGCGCTGGCCGCTCTCGCCCGAAACCGTGCGCGCCGCTTTGAGCGGCCATGGCGCGCTGGGCCTCGCCTTTGCCGGGGTGATCTATCTCGTCTGCCTGACCGGCACGCTGACCGTCTTCACGCCCGATTGGCAACACTGGGAAGTGCCGCGCGCGCCGGTGGTTGCCACGCTGGCCGACGCCGCCGCCTGCCACGCCCTCGCCCAGGCTGCACAAGTCGCGCCGCCCGGCGCCACCTTGTCGCTCACGGCGCGGTGCTGCTGGCCTATCGCGGCAATCGCGCCGACCAGACCTGGGCCGTGGCCGGCGACGGCACGCTTGCACCGCTCAGTGCGCGCTGGAGCGATTTCCTGCTGCACCTGCCTGTGAACCTGCATCTGCCGCGAAGCTGGGGCGGGTTCCTGGTCGGGCTGACCGGCGTGGCCCTGCTGTCTTCGCTCGTCTCCGGGGTGCTCGCCCATCCGCGCGTGGTGCGCGATGCGTTCCACTTGCGCCTGGGCGGATCGCGGCGCCTGGCCGAGGCCGACTGGCACAACCGCCTGGGCGTGTGGGCCTTGCCATTCCACGCCACCCTGGCGCTCACCGGTGCCCTGCTCGGGCTGAGCACGCTGATCGTCGCGGCGCTGGCGCTGCTGCTCTATCGCGGGGATCGATTGCGGCTCGATGCGCAGCATCGCAGCCCTTTGGCCATGCCGACATAGCGCTGGCGTTGGGCAGCGCGATCATGGCTGGCTGCCTGTTGCGTTTGGATAGAGGCTGTTGCGCAGGCCCGCCGGAAGCGCATCCGCTGTGACGCCTGGCGTTGGCTGATCCGCTCTGCCGGTGTGTCGGGGTGAGGCAAACAGCGAGGCGGCCCGCCAATCCGGCACCGCAGCAAGCGTCTCCTGCGCCGCCGGTGGCGTGGTGGCGAGATCGCCCGGCAAGGCGAGCCGGGTGGCAAGCCGGGCCGGCAGATCCTGGCGAGCATGTTCGAGATTCATCGGGGCGCCTTTTTTGGCAGGGCGGGACAGATCGTGCTGTTCGTCACCAGCCTTGGCCTGCCCTTCTTCGCGATCACCGGCGTGTGGTTCTGGTAGGCACGCCAACGCGCCAAACGCAAGGCGCGTGCCCGGCGGCAGGCCGGCACCGCGGCCGGTTGGGCTTAGGCGCTGGCGTCGCAACCAGGGACCTGCCGCCTTTTGCCCCCTCAGAACGGGTATCCAATCAAGCGCTCTCGCGGGCAATGATGCGAAATCCTACGTTCACCGAACGCTGTTTCGGCGCCACGCCCGAGACATGGCTCCGCACCGCGGCATTGACCTCGCGCGCAATCTGCGCCCCGTCGATTTCGACGCTCGTGATTGTCGGGCGCATGTCACTGGCAACGCTGGCATTGCCGAAACCGACGACAGCAAGCTGATCAGGAACCTTCAGGCCTGCGGCATTGGCTTCCACGATGATGCCCTGGGCCAGCGAGTCCGAGCCACAGACGACCACATCGGGGCGTTCCGGCTGCCGGCGCAATTCTGCAAAGACACGTCTGGCGTGGCCAAAGCGGGAAGGACTGTCGACCGCGATTTCCTTGACCGGCGTGTCGCTGTGCGCTTCCCATCCTTGTACGAAGCCATCGCGGCGCAGGCGGGCCCGGCCCAGTTCTGCCGAGACCAGCGCCGGCCGGCGATAGCCGCGTTCATAGATGAAGCGCGCAAGGTCATGCCCGATCTCGACGTGGGAAAAACCGACCGCGATGCCCGGTGGTTCCGCCGGAAGATCCCAGATCTGGACAAAGAGGCCCGGAAAATGCTGTATGAGCGCCGTGGTTTCGGCGCTGAGGGGCGCAGTCGAGACGATCGCGTCCACCTGGCGGCCCATGGCGGCCCGGATCATCGCTTCGGTGCGGCCCGCCGCTGTCCCGGTCAAGGCTAGCATGACCATGGTGCCGCCGGCGTTCAATTCCTCCACCATGGTCTCAATCGTGCGGTCGAACAACGAGTCCACCAAATGGGGGATCAGCACCGCAACCATCTTGGAGCGCGACGACGCCAATCCTCCCGCCAGAAGATTGGGTACGTATTGCATTTCCTCGATCGCGGCACGGATTCGCACCGCAGTGCCGGCAGCCACGATGTCCGGGTTGTTGAGGAAGCGACTGACCGTGGCCGTTGATACTCCGGCCCGCGCGGCGACATCATCGAGTTTGGGATTGCGCGTGGAAGGACGGACCATGGTTGCCACCCTTTCCGAATTTGCCGGAAAGATGCAAGCGTTCTCATCCAAACCGCAACGGCACAGTCAGTGGCCCGATTTCTGGCCAGCGGCTCAACGTGATCGGCCCGTCGAGCGTAAAACCACCCGGCGTGGCAGCCAGCAGTTCGCCCAGCGCCACGCACAGTTCCATGCGCCCCAGGTGCAGCCCCGGACAGTTGTGAGGTCCACGGCCAAACGCAAGATGCTCGGCAATGTTGGGGCGATCAAGCACGAAGCGGTCGCCATCGGGGAAGATCGCCTCGTCGCGATTGGCGGAGCAGTAGAGCAGCGCGATGGCATCGTTGGCCTTGATCGCGCGCGCACCCACCACCGTGTCGTTGACGGCGGTACGGGCAAACCCGCGATAGGGTGTGTAGAGCCGCAGAAATTCCTCGACGGCGGCGGGGACCAGCGCCGGGTCTGCGCGCAACTGCGCCTGCAATTCCTGGTCGCGTGCCAGGTGCACCGCCATGCTTCCGACCAGCACCATCGGGGCTACGATGCCGACCACCAAGACCTGGCGCACGGCCCCGATCAGCAGGTCTTCTGGCAAGGATTGCCCGCCGTGGACAGCGGCAAGCAGGGCGCTCGTCGGGTCGATCGCAGGGTCTTCGGGCGCCTCGCGCCGCAGCCGCACCAGATCACGCGCCATGTCGTAAAGGCGCAGGCTGGTGGCCTTCATCAGTTCCGGCTCGTTGCGATGTACGGCCAGAACGAAAGCACGCCCGTCATCATGCAGCGTATCGAGCCATTGGGGCGGCATGCGCATCCACAGGCCGAACACCCGCACCGGCAAGAACGAGGAAAAATCGGTGCAGATGTCGCCACCACCGCGCTCCACCATCGGCGCCAGCATTTCGCGTGCAAAGCGCCGGGTATCGGCTTCGAGGCGACGCACCTTGTCCTGCGACAGCAAGGGATTGAGCGCCTGGCGGAAAGGCGTGTGTTCGGGCGGATCGAGGTGCAATGGCGGGCGCCGGCCGGTGAACGCCACCTTCGGGATCACGTTCTGCGTTTCGGTGGAGAACGAAGCCCAATCACTGGCAACGCGGCGCACATCCTCATAGCGGCTGAGCGCCCAGAAACCTCCAAGCCCGTCCGTATGGGCCACCGGACATTCCCGGCGCAGCCGGGCATATTCGCGATGGGCGCTGTCGAAATCCTCGGGCGCCTCGGGATCGAAGTCCGGCGGGATTGCGGTCATCTCAGTGGTCCTTGTCAGGGCTGGCCATGGCGCGCGCAGGCATGACGCCGTGCGCGGCACGGACGGAAAGGCGGGGGGCGAGCGAAAGCAGGGCGATCGCGGCAATCAGGATCGCCGCACCGGCCAATTCTGCAGGGCGTGGCACCGGCATGCCCCAGATCCAGGCGAGCAGCAGCGCCGCCACGACACCCGCGATCAGGCTGGCCGCCCGCTCAAGCGGGACGCAGTAGGAATTCTCGCGCGGGTCCAGCAGGATGAGAATAGATAGGATGGACACGGCGGTGAGCGTCACGCCCATGCCCACCAGCGGCCAGATCACGCCCAGGCGCCAGATGCCGATGAACCCACGCGCCAGTTCATCGGCCTGTCCACCCAGGCCGAGCGTGGAAATGGCCGCCAGGGCCACCAGTGACATGGGCAGCGCGATGATCTTTTCTTCGACGAAATAGGCCCTGACCGTTTGTGGATCGCCGGTCTTGCCCACCCGCGTCATCACCACCAGGCGCAGGAAATAGCCAAGCGTGTAAAGCACCACGGTCAGCACCGCGAGAGGAGGCAGCCGCAGCCCACCCCGATCGGTCAGGGTGATCACCAGGGCGAATGCAACCATGGCCAGGGCCAGCCAGCTCCACCACCGCACGCGGCGCCCGAACAGCACGTCGACCAGCGGGGCCAGGATCAGAATGTCACCGCGCATGATCAGCTGGATGAACGGGATGCTGACGCCCTTGAACGTCAGCGACAACGGCACGGTAAACAGCACCAGCGAGGTCGCCAGCCCCGAAAGGAACGTCGCACGGCGGGGAAACGGCACGCTCCAACGACCGATTGCCAGGCGGTTGGCCTGCCGATGCCAGCCAGACAGCCAGATGAAGGCATAAGTCATCACCAGGTTGAGAATCAGCGAGCCGGGCAGGAGTTCGAGGCCGGTGAGCGGACGTCCCAGGGCCACGATCGACGTTGTCGCGAGATACCGCGTCAGCATGATGCTGGGCAGATAGGACAGGAGATAGCCCAGCAGCAGCAGTTCCATCGCCATGCCGCCGGTCGCGGAGGTGGGCGTGGATTGAGCAGGCCTGGTCATCGGCAGGGTTTTCCTCGCAGGCACGGGCGGAGCATCGGTGCCGGGCGATGGGCAACGAACGGGCCTTTCGGCACAACCCAGCGCGCGCGGTCGAGCCGCGCCTCCAAGGTCGACAGCGCGCCCAGCAGCGCCTCGGGCGGGAACCGGCAATGGCCGGCACCGCGATACCACAGGCCCTTGACCATCGCAGGCCTGGCCGCGTCGACATAGGCCTGCTGCAAGGACGGCGATGTGATGCCGTCCCCCTCGGCCTGGAGCGAGACGACCGGCACGCGTGGGCGCGCGTCGGGTGTGTAGTGCTGCATCATGTAAGCCACCGCTGCCGGCTTGGCCGGGATGCGCGGCGCCGCATCGAGGCGGGCCAGATCCGCATCGAGGTTCAAGCCGGCCTGCGCGTAGAGCTTGGCCACGAATGCACGGCGCCCCGAAAGCGCCAGTTGACGGGGATAGGACACCTGCGTGTTCCAGGAAAACGCCCCACCGGCGCGGGTTTCCTGGTCGTGGCGCGGCGGGAACACCGCCATCGCAAAGGTCGCCGCGATGTTGGCAGCCTGGGCATCGGCATCGTCGGCGCGCGGTTCCGGCTGATCGGGCGCGGTCCATCCGGGCATGCCGCCCAGCACACCGGCCAGCGCCAGCCGCGCCCGCCCCTGCGGTGTCGCCATGGCGGCCTTGACCGCATCGCGCACCCGCATGCTGTTGGCCGCATCGTCGGCAACGCCCGTCAACACGATGCCGTCGCCCGGCGCCTGCAAGGTGCGAAAGGCAAAGGCGCCATCCAGAGCCATGTTCATCATGCCGACAGCGCCGCCGATGGACGGGCACAGCGCCATTGCGCCATCGATACGATCGGGTCCGCCGCGGGTCTGCTCGGCCAAGGCAATGGTGACGAGGCTGCCCATCGAAGCCCCCCAGGCGATGGTGCGACGCGGGGCCCCATGCTGGGCGGCAAAGGCAGCAATGGCAGCGCGCTGCGCCGGTACGGCCTGCGCCAGCGACCATCCGCCCGACGCATAATCCGATGCCAAAAGCGCGTATCCCCGCGCCAGCAGCGTGTCACGCAACCCGGCGGGCGCCGGATCCGGCAACGCCGCCTGCGGTTCGTACCCCCGCCCCCAGACGAGCAACGTACCATTCCAATGCCCGGAAACCATCGCGTGCCACCGCCCGCCGCCAGGCAGCGTGCCCGAAAGCACCTGCACGTCGGCAGGAACCGGGTCGGTGGACGGTACCGGTTGGGCCGGGGCGACACCGGAGGTCGGCGCCATGACCATGGCCATGGCAAGGGTGGCCATGGCTTTCATGGCGCCACCACCCGGAGGTTTCGGCGAACGGTCCAGTCGGGATCGCGGCACAGCCGACAATCCGCGCCGACAAACGCCGCGCTGGCGGCACGCTCGCCCTTGAGCTGCCAATCGAGCCAGTGCCGGGCAACGATGGACCAAAGCCCGCCGCGCGGTTCGAAGAACGTGCCCGAATGCCCGACGTCGCGGCTCACCAGCACCGCGGGAACCGAACGGATCCGGGCGAAATCATCGGTGCCATTGGTATAGGCCACGTCGGTCATGCCACCCAACATGTACAATATCGGCGCATGCAACCGGTCCAGCAGGCTCTTGTCCACCGCCACGCCCGGCATGCCGGCACCACCCGCCGGGAAAAGCCCGGAATCGAACACGATCGTGGCGCGGATGCGCGGATCGGTCGAGAGGCTCAGCGCAAGCAAGCCGCCGCACGACCAACCGGCAACCCCGATCCGTGCCTTGTCGACATAGCGGGCCCAGCCGCCATTGCCGGCGGCATCGGCGCTGGCCCAATCGAGGGCGCGGGTCATGTCTGCCGGGCTTACGCCTTGGCCGGGGCGATCGGGCGCCAGGACGGCGCCTTGCGGATAGTTGCGCAAGCCGCCCGGGCCCTCCAGCATGGCACCGGGCACGATCACGACATAGCCGTGCGAGGCAATTTCGGTCAGCAGCCGGCGCGCGTTGCTGGCATCGGCCATGCAGCCGCCGTTGCCGAAGATCAGCACCGGCAGCCTGGCCTGCTCGAAAAGAGCCAGATTTGCCGGGCGGTAGAGCACGGCGCCGGGCAAGGCGGGCTCGATCGCGCGGATCGCGGGATAAGGGCCGCTGCCTGGCTCGTCGGGCAGGCCGTTGAGGTGTTCGCGTTCACGCTGAAGGACGGCCTCGTCGCTCAACCCGGGCACCGCGCGAAACGCCGCGTCGAGCGCGCCGCGTACGGTGTTGCTGACCAGCGCGAGCCGTGCCGGCGAATCCACCTTGATCTCGGGATGGAAATCGATGTGGTTGTAATCCGCATAGCGATACCCGCGTGCCAGGGCGGCATCCTGCATCCACTGCGCCAACGCCTCGTCATCGCGCGACGCGCCGGCCGCAAGGCCGAGCGGCCGTGCAAGGACCACCTTCAGCCCCGCCCCCTGCGCCGCCCGGGCCAGCCGATCCGCGGCGTTGCGCGTGGCTTCCAGTTGGCCCTTGCCGTCCACTAGGTGATCCGGTTGAAGGTGCAAGACCTGGTACCGGCCGCTTTCGATCTGCGCGCGCGCGGCGGCTTCCCCTGCGGCAAGACCGCCCTTTCCGGTCAGGACCGTGCCAAGGCCGGGGAAGTCGAACAGCGCGGGATCGATCCGCATCCAACTTTGCAGCGTGGTGCCCCCCACGAACAGCGGCAGGCGCCGCACGACCGCGGTTGAATTGGCGGCCGCAGCCGCACCCGGCACCGCCGACTGCGCCAGCACCGCGTCGTTCGCTCCCGCAAGCAGCAGGCCCGCCGCGAGGAGACGAAGCAGACCGGGTTTGCGCAAAACGCTGTTCATGGAGGGGACTTTCACGATCAGAACCGGAACGACAGTGTTGCGCCAAACTCGCGCGGTTGCCCCAGGATATAGGACCCGATGCCGTCGGTAACCTGGTCGACACTGGCAATGTAATTGTTGTCCAGCAGGTTATCGACATAGGCTGCCAGCGACCAGTTGTCGGACGCCTTGTAGGTGAGGCGCGCGCCAACCAGCGTCCGGGCGGGGAGACGGTTATAGGGCGCCTGGAAGAAGTTGACCCATTGTGCGCCCTGGTAGCTGATGCGGGCCGACGGGGTCAGCGAGCCCTTGCCCAGGGCGAAGACGTAGGACACGCCCGCCGCGCCCGAAAACTTGGCAGCAAAGGGAATGGTGCGCCCGGCAAGGTTGATCAGTTCGGGCTGTGCCGGCAGCCCATTGCCGAACAGGCCCGCAGGCTGGACAATCTCGAACTGGCCATATTTTGCATCCAGCACCGAGAAGGACGCATCGGCCGCAAAGCCCCCCACCTTCAGGTCGAACTGCCCTTCCACACCCTTGATCCTGGTGCCGTTGACGTTGCGGGTGATCGCGGTCGCGGGATTGTTGATGTCGGCCGCGTAGGTCGCCTGGAAATTCTGGTATGTCATGTAGAAGCCGCTGACCGAAGCGGTCAGGTGATCATCGAACAGGCGTCCCTTGACGCCGGTTTCATAGTTGATGACGCGCTCGGCATCGTAGTTGATGCCAAACGGCGTCGTCCCTCCCGGCTTGTAGCCCTTGCTGATCGTGCCATAGATGAACAGCCTGGGATCGATCTGCCAGTTGAGCGCGACGCGGCCGGTGAACTCGGAAAAGTCGCGAATGCCGGGATTGAGGGGGATGCGGAAGCCCGAAGGGCCGGCCGGGGCAATGTAGCTGTCGATGAAGCCCACGTGGTCCCAGCTGTAGCGGCCGCCGGCCTTGATTTCCAAGCCATTGCCCAGCTTGTAGCCGACTTCGGCAAAGACGGCCTCGTTGCGCCGCCGTGCATCGGTGAAGATAGTCAGGCTCTGCTCGTATGGCGCGCCCTTGGCGATGTTCGGCACGGTAAAGGCCGGCTGGCGATAATTGAGCATGGTCGCGCCGGCCGTCCAGGTGAACGGGCGATTGTCAGGAGAGATCAGATCGATTTCGCCCGTGTAATAGCGATCGTGAATGGTGATCTTGCTCGACGTTCCGGTGGCAGCGGTGGAATAATCGTTGTCGCGCACCGAGAGCTGGTCGGTCGTTTGATAGGTGCCCAGCACGCGCACCTTGAACGCATCGATGCCGCTGTAGTTGAGCACCGCCGTGGTGCGGTTGTACATGGTGTTGAGCGCCTGGTCGGTGTCATAGGCGATCGTGCGATTGCCCACCGGGGCCTGGGCAAAGCTCTGCGTGGGCAGGCCATCGGTCCGCCGGTCGCTGTATTGGTGGATCAGCAGCAGGTCCAGGTCATCGATCGGCTTGTAGAGCAGTTGGGCGCGGCCCAGGAAACGGCTGAGGTTGCCCGGCTGGTTGCCATAGCGCACGGGCTGCGCCGCCCCGGTCGGCCCCAGGTTGGTGAACGCCGAACCGCGCCGCTCGACCTGGCCCGACAGGCGGACGGCCAGCTTGTCGCTCAACTGCGTGGTGACGCCTGCCTCGACCTGCTTGCGGCCGATATTGCCCAACGTGACGCTACCAAAGCCGCTGGTTCCGTTGAAATCGGGCCGCACCGAACTGATGTAGATCGCGCCGCCGCTGGCATTCTGGCCCGTGTAAGTGCCCTGCGGGCCGCGCAACACTTCCACGCTGGCAACATCGAAGAACGAGTCCCCGTAGACGAATTCGCGGGCGACATAGGTGCCATCCCAATGGATCGCCACGCCAACCGACTGGTTCGGCGCCCCTTCGGAAATGCCGACACCCCGAATGTTGACGAACTTGACGTTGCCGTAGTCAGCAAAGCTCAGCGACGGAACCTGCGATTGCAAGCTGTTGATATCGCTCACGCCACGGGCCTTCAGCATGTCGGCATTGAGCGCCACGACGGAAATCGGCGTGGAAAGCGCGCTCTGGCTGCGGCGCTCGGCGGTCACCACGATGCCGGGGGCCGCCGCGCCTTCGTCGGCGGCCGCACCACTGCCTTCGGCCTGCGCAAATGCAGGAGCCGACGTTCCAGCAAGCAACACGCCTGCGATCCAGTGCTTATACCTCATATTGGATACCCCTCTCCCGATATCGGACACTGCCCGGCGCATGAAGCTGGCCCGCGTTCTGATTTTGTATCTGGGTCCGCACAGGCCTTGCGCGCCCTGAAGCACCGCATAGCCTCGTTCCCGCCCTTTATGCAAGCGCTTTCATTCACGAGAGACCGTTCGGAACCGACCCCATCAAGATCAGCATGTCCGCTCGAAATGGGGTAACCAGCGTATCACGCCAGCCAAATTGCCAACGTAACCAACATCAGCCCCAGCCGACACCGTCGGTAGATTGAATGACGTCGCACTCGGCAAATTCCGGAGTAAGCGTTTACATGAGGAAAGCCTGAAGGGACGACCCCGCCACGCCGGATCTTGCCGATGGGCCTCACGCAAACGGAATAACCGATGCGCAATCAGGGCTGCTCCCAGTAGGGCGGATCGCCAAAGCTACGGCGCAGACTGTCCCCGAACGCGCGTATCTTGCTCGCGGCACCATGATCGCGCGGATATGTCAGGAAAAGTTCCGCGCCTTCCGCAGGCCAGCCTATGTCCACTTCGATCAGGGCCCCGGTCTTGATTTCCTGGTGCAGGAAGAATGTCGGCAACATGGCAAGCCCAAGGCCGGCCAAGACGGCATCGCGCATCACGATCCCGTTGTTGACCCGCAGCGCCGCTCGCGGCCGCACGACAGTCCAGCCAGCCCCCGCAGCGAAGCGCCAGTCACCTGACCTGTTAGCGTAAAGAATGGCCGTGTGACCTTCCAGCTCCGTCAGCGAAGTGGGCTTGCCATGCTCCGCAAGATAGGAAGGCGCAGCCACCAGAAGGCGTCGACTGGTCGCCAGCCGTCGCGCGATCAGGCGGCCATCGCCGATGGCGCCGTGTCGCAGGACGGCATCGAACCCGCCGGTCGCCGCGTCGACAAAGCGATCGTCCAGGTCGAGAGACATCTCGATCCCCGGGTGCTCCTGCAGGAAGCGGGCAATCGCCGGCCCCAGGTGAAGAATGCCAAAGCCCACGGGCGCCGATATGCGCAGCGGCCCGGCCAGCTTGCCGCTCCTCGCGTCGATCTCTGCTGCGGCTTCCTCCATTTCGCGCAGGATGCGTTGCGCACGCGGCAAGAACGCTTCGCCCGCGCTGGTCAAGGTCAGGCGCCGGGTGGAACGCTGGAGCAACGTTGCCCCCAGCGCCCTCTCCAACTCTGCCAGCCTCTCGCTGACCACCGATTTTGCCAGTCCAAGGCGTCGCGCTGCGGCACTGATCGAGGTTTGGTCAACCGTGGCGACGAAGGCTGTAACGCCGTCGAGCTTCATCATTGTTCGGTTTTCCCGTCGTTCAAAACCAGAATTGGATAGCTGGTGCGAACGCTGCCCGATCGGCATCTTCCCGTCCAGACAGCGCGACGGCCTGCCTCTTCAGTGCCGGTCCCGCTGCTCCCATCCAGAGGAGGCTGACATGAACGACGTTATCGGAAAGAATGTTCTCGTGCTTGGCGGCAGCCGTGGCATCGGTGCCGCCATCGTCCGCCGGTTCAGCGAGGGTGCGGCCTCAGTGGCTTTCACCTTATGCCGGATCACGCGATGCCGCCGCCAAGCTTGCCGACGACACGGGCGCCACGGCCATCCAGGCAAACAGGGCGGACCGCCATGCCCTGGCTCCCGGGGGGCTTCAGCCCCCCAAATCCCCCTTCCCTCTCCCAGCAATTCACCACCGCAGACACGGGCGTCTGCTGGATCGTCGCGACAGGCTGCGCCGGCAGGGCCACGATGCGGGCCGGCGGCAGGCAGTGGTCCGCCCAGAGTTGCATCAGCGCACGCCGCTTGCGGAAGAAGTCCGTGCGCAGGTAGGCTGCCTTGGTCTTGTTGCCGATGGAATGCGCAAGGCAAGCTTCAGCCACTTCATCGGCCGTGTCGGTTTCGTCGGCGACCCAGTCGCGAAAGCTCGAGCGAAAGCCATGGACCGTCACAGGCACGTCCATGCCGCGCACCAGTTCGAGCAACGCCATGTCCGTCAGAGCCGCACCCGAAATCGGGCCGGGAAAGATGTATGGATTGTCATCGATCGACAATTGCCTGGCACGCCGCAGCACATCGGCTGCCTGGCGGGACAGCGGGACGATATGCTCGACCCCCATCTTCATGCGCTCGGCCGGTATGGTCCAGATCGTCAGGTCATCATCCACTTCCGACCACAGCGCATGCCGGACCTCGCCCGAACGGACCGCAGTGATGATCAACAGTTCCAGTGCCAGCGTGCCGGCACTCATCGGCTTGGCGCGCAGGGTATCCTGAAAGGCCGGGACCTCGAAATGGGGGAGCGCGGCAAAATGCCCCATGCGCTTGGGTTGGCGGGGCAAGCCGCGCGCGAGCGAGCGCATCGGCGCTTCGCTGTCGCGCAGACCCTTGGCATAGCACCAGTCCAGCACCGATCCGCTGCCGCACGCGGCGCGCGGTTTCCGGAATATCCAGCCAGATTTCAGCCAGGACATCGCGGATCATCGGCCCATCGATCTTGTCGACTGTGCGCTTGCCCAGCTTGGGAAAGGCATAGAGTTCCAAGGTCCCGATCCACTGTTGCTGGTGCTTGCCGTTTTTCCAGCCCTTGCACATCTCGGCATGGGCCCGCCGGGCTGCCTCCTCGAACCGAGGGACCTTTTTCTTGGCCTTGCGCCGCTCCTCAGCGGGATCGCCGCCCTTTGCAACTTGTGCACGCAGAGCGGCCGCTTCGAGGCGCGCGTTCTTCAGTGAAATGTGCCAAGCGTCGCCGATGGTAATGTCGTTGCGTGTGTGATGGATCTGAATCCGCAGCACCCATCTCCTGCCACCGGCAGGCGAGATGCGCAGATACAACCCTTCGCCATCAGCATAGCGACCAGGTTCGGTCAACGCGTTGACCATGGAGTTGGTGAGCTTTCCCATGCCCGGAATCTATCACCGGAGGGCCCGGTTTCAAACCGACCGTCCCTGCGCTAGCCCACACTCTAGCCCACACTTCGCGCTTAACGGCTCGCCCAGCAAAAATGAGGACTTCAGAAAAAACGCCTATTTTTCCGCACTTTGGATCGTATTTTAGGGTAGCCCAGCGTGCTGCCGGAGGGGGCATATGGCGGAGCGGGAGGGATTCGAACCCTCGATACGCTTTTGACGTATACTCACTTTCCAGGCGAGCGCCTTCGACCACTCGGCCACCGCTCCGCATGCACTGGAAGGCGCCCCCTAGCCGCCCGTGTGGGGTTGCGCAAGGGCGGTTTGGTGATCACAACGGCAAAATGTTGATCCGCCCCGCCGCTTCGCTGATCCTGGCCATTACGGCTGCAAGTTATGCACAGGCGCAGCCGCCTGCGCCCCCGGTTCCCCCCAGCCCGACCGAGATCGTCGGCGCGGCGCCGGCGGCCGATTGGGTGGCGATCGCGCCTGCGGATCTGCTGGTGATGGACCTGGCGCCGGCCGCCGACGGCGCCGCGCGGCAGGTGGTGATCCAGTTGCTGCCCGCGCCCTGGTCGCAAGGCTGGGTGGGCAATATCCGCAAGCTGGCCACGGCGCACTGGTGGGATGGCACGGCGATCACCCGCGTGCAGGATGGCTACGTCGTGCAATGGGGCGATCCCGATGCGGAGGACAAGGCCAAGGCGCGGCCCCTGCCCCCGTCGCTGCTGAGCGTGTCGCAGGGCGCCTATACGCTCACCGCCGGGGCCGCGCCGGCGCTGGAGGGGCCGCGCATTGCCGATGGCATCTATGCCGCTCAGGCACGGTTCTATCACGGCTGGCCGATCGCCACGGGCCCGGGCGAGGCGCCCGAAACCTGGCCAGTGCACTGCTATGGCACGGTGGGCGTGGGGCGCGACATGCCGCCCGACGCCGGCAGCGGTGCGGAGCTTTATGCCGTGATCGGCGATGCGCCACGCCAGCTTGATCGCAACATCGCGGTGGTCGGCCGGGTGATTGCCGGGATGGAATGGCTATCCAGCCTGCCGCGAGGCAAAGGTGAGATGGGCTTCTATCGCCAGGCCGCCGAGCGCACGCCGATCCAGCGCGTGCGATTGGGCGATGCGGTGCCGGGCCTGCCGACGTGGCAGTATCTGTCCACCGCCAGCGCCAGCTTTGCCCGCTATGCCGATGCCCGTGCCAACCGGCGCGATCCGTTCTACGTGCGCCCGGCCGGCGGGGTGGACATCTGCAACGTGCCGGTGCCCATCCGCCAGAAGCCGTGACGCGCCACTAAATTCGGTCGGCCTGGGCCACCGCATCGCTGGCGCGCAAGGCGCTGACGATGCGGGTGAGGTGCGCCAGATCGCGCACTTCCAGATCGACCAGATAGGTGTGGAACGGGTTTTCGCGCTGGGTCATTTCCAGGTTGACCACGTTGGCGTGGTTTTTGGCAAATATCCCCGCCATTTCGGCCAGTGTACCAGGGCGGTTATACAGCTCGGCGCGCAAGCGGCCTACCGCACCATCGGTGCGCTTGTCCCACGACAGGTCGATCCAGTCGGCGTCCACACCATCGGCCAGCTTCTCGCAATCGATCGCGTGCACTTCCACACCCTTGCCCGGGCGGCGCAGGCCGACAATGCGATCGCCAGGCACCGGGTGGCAGCATTCGGCCAGCTTGAAGGCCATGCCCGGCGTCAGACCGCGCACGGCGATGGCGCGCTGCTGGCGCGGCCAATCCTCCGGGTTGGGCAGGTTGGCGGTGCTGCCGGGCACCAGCGCCTCCATCACCTGGCGATCGTCCAGCTTGGCCGAACCGATCGCCACCATGAGGTCTTCTTCACTGTTGAATTTCAGGCGTTTGATCGCATCGGCCAGGGCTTTCTTGCCAACTTGCGTGGGCAGCCGCTCGGTGATTTCCTCATAGAGCTTGCGGCCGATCAGGGCCACTTCGGCGCGTTCCTTTTGCCGCACGGCGCGGCGGATGGCGGCGCGCGCCTTGCCCGTCACGGCAAAGCCCAGCCACGACAGTTGCGGCTCGGAATTGCGGCTCTTGATGATTTCCACCACGTCGCCATTGCCCAGCGGCGTGCGCAGCGGCACATGGCGGCCGTTGATCTTGGCCCCTACCGCCGCCCCGCCCAGGTTGGTGTGCACGGCAAAGGCAAAGTCGATCGGCGTGGCGCCCTTGGGCAACTGAAACAGCGCGCCCTTGGGGGTGAAGGCAAAGATGCGATCCTGGTAGATCGCCATCTTGGTGTTTTCCAGCAACTCGTCAGGATCGTGGCTGGCGTCGAGGATTTCGACAAGGTCGCGCAGCCAGCCGACCTGGCCATCGGGCTCCCCACCCTGCTTGTAGGCCCAGTGCGCGGCCAGGCCATATTCGTTGCGGTGGTGCATCTCGCGCGTCTTGAGCTGCACCTCCACCCGGCGCGCGTTGTTGTAGATCAGCGAGGTATGCAGGCTTTTATAGCCGTTGATCTTGGGCGTGGAGATATAATCCTTGAACCGCCCGGGGATCATTTGCCAGGTCTGGTGCAGCACGCCCAGCGCCTTGTAGCAATCGCCCACATCATCAACCAGCACGCGAAACGCCATGATGTCGGAAATCTGCTCGAACGACACGTGCCGTTCGGCCATCTTCTTCCAGATCGAATAGGGATGCTTTTCGCGGCCGGCCACTTCCACGCGCAGGCCCGCCTCGGCCAGGGCCTGCTTGATCGACAGGGCAATGTCCCCCACCTCGCCCCCGCCCTCGCTGCGGATGGCAGCGAGGCGGCCGGTGATCGTGGCATAGGCCTCGGGCTCCAGCTGCTCGAACGCCAGCAGCTGCATTTCCCGCATATATTCATACATGCCCACGCGCTGGGCGAGCGGGGCATAGATCTCCATCGTCTCGCGCGCGATGCGGCGGCGCTTGTCCTCGCTCTTGATGAAATGCAAGGTGCGCATATTGTGCAGCCGGTCGGCCAGCTTGACCAGCAGCACGCGCAAATCCTCGCTCATGGCGAGAAGGAACTTGCGCAGGTTTTCGGCCGCGCGCTCGCTTTCCGTCATCGTCTCGATCTTGGAAAGCTTGGTCACCCCATCGACCAGCCGCGCCACATCGGGCCCGAACAGGCGCTCGATCTCGTCCACCGTGGCGAGCGTATCCTCCACCGTATCGTGGAGCAGCGCGGTAACGATGGTTTCCTGGTCGAGCTTGAGCTCGGTCATCAGGCCCGCCACCTCCACCGGGTGGGAGAAATAGGGATCCCCGCTGGCACGCTTCTGCGTCCCGTGCTTCTGCACGGTATAGACATAGGCACGGTTGAGCATGGCCTCGTCCGCCTGGGGAGCATAGGCCAGCACACGTTCGACAAGTTCATATTGGCGGAGCATTACCCGCCCTAAATGGGGGAAAAATGCGGCCTAGGGCAAGGGGAAAGGCTGGGGAATTTTGGCGATGAGTGTGATCGGGGGAAGAGAATGAGGTATACTACCGCGCAAATCCCCTCAATCCCTGGAACTCATGAGGCATGCTTCCCGGAACTCAGCATTCTTGAAACTCTTATGTAGCGCGTCTAAAATCGTAACAACTCAAGAAGCAATTAAATCAACACGAAATTAGCTTAGATATCTCCGCCTGATAAAAATTTGAAATCATGGCCTTAACTTGCTTAGCTGGCACCTTCAGGGTCACGCCTTCTTGTTCGACTGAAGTCGTCTTAGCCTTGATGCGAGCAATAAGGGCGGTTCTGTCATGCTCAGGCGTGAGGACGCCTATTGCCATCCACAGTGCCATCTTTTCAGCTTCGTCCTGTGGCGGTTTAGATGTTGCGCCACCAAAAAAAGCATTCATGTGATTCTCGAGAGCTATTTGCGTTCCTGTCAAATATCGTACGTTTTTCTCGTTATTTGGCGCAAAATAGCAATGCATCAGCTCCTTGATCGTCACGAAGCGTTCGTACTCAGGAGTCATGCCGTCGGCAATGATGATTGTATAGTCAAGACTTTCGAGGCCGCCATGAGTTTCTTTATTCGACGCATAAATGAGGCCTCGCACACGCTCTTTATCGAGCGCAGCTGTTTTTTTAATCGCGATTGTCCTTACCCAAGGCAGGCGAAGTGCATCATTGTAGTACCAAGAACGCGGTAGATACTTTGGCTCAGCCTGTCGCGACTTATAAAGAGTAGGATACACTAAAAACCCCGCGCTGAAAAGCAGCGCGGGGTCAAAGTCGAGCTAAGTCCGCGCGCCAAAATGAAGGGCGCGAGTTAGCGAGTTTAGAGACTTAGGTCAATGTCTCGGCCGCCACCATTGCGGATGTCTTCAATTCCTTTGCGAATGGTTTCCGCAATCTCGTCGATCATCCATTCCTGCGTTTCGCCGGGATAGAACTTGATATCAGAAATTGCATTGGCAGCGTCGCCGAACAGCTCGTCTTGCAGGAGGGCTAGTTCACTCATGGCATGCTCCATAATATGTTTTGCGGCTCACTTGAGGGTGAGCAGAATATGATTAAGTTAAGCGTGAGGCACGCTGGCAAGCGCGCTCACGCCCGAGACGGGCGAAAGCCGTTCTATGGGGGGCACTGCTTCGCTCAATATGCTACTCACTCTATAAAAACCTTTCGGACACAAAAAAAGCGCCAACCAATCACTTTGACTGACACACTCAAATCGATGATAAATTTTTCATCACATATTCTATGAAATATATATGCAGATTGATCGCAGACGCAAGGCCGTCCTGCGGAAAAATCAGCGAATATGCGACGAGACGAGGCAAAAATCAGATAGAACGAAAAAGTTTTCGTTGACAGAACTGAAATCCCTTTGCGACCGAGCCACGCGGCAGCGAATGTCGATCTAAGTTTGGTCTGAGCCCGAATCACAAGACCAGCTTCTGTCATAACGTGAGGGAAGGAATTCAAAGAGAAGTATACTCAATCGCAGACCGTCGTGACATAATCCTCGCACACTTGCTGTGCTTTTGGCTGGCATAGCCTCGCCTGGTGACCACATGTAGTCCATCCGTAGGCAGCCTAGCCGGTCGGTCGCCTACGGCGCCGATAGCCCGACGCTCCCCCCCCCCTGACTCTCACCCCAAAACCGGAACCTGCGGCGCCTCATCCCCCAACAGCCCCCGCCCGCGCGGGTCGGGGAAGACTTCGACGAAGCGCGCGTAAGGCACGAACCCCTGCGCCATGTAGAACGGCAGCGCCTGGTGGCCGTCCAGCGTGCAGGTATGCACCCACACGCGCGCCACGCCGTCGTGGCTCCAGGCCTTTTGCAGGGCGCGGCGCATCAGCCATTTGCCGAAGCCTTTGCCGGTGGCGCC
This sequence comes from Novosphingobium sp. AAP1, assembly GCF_001295765.1. Taxonomy (NCBI): domain Bacteria; kingdom Pseudomonadati; phylum Pseudomonadota; class Alphaproteobacteria; order Sphingomonadales; family Sphingomonadaceae; genus Novosphingobium; species Novosphingobium sp. AAP1. The sequence goes on from NZ_LJHO01000001.1 coordinate 249,662, forward strand.
AGGGATCAGGCCGAAGAAGGCGATTTCCGCTTCGCCGGCCTGGCGGAAATCCAGCTCCAGCATGCCCACTTCCACCCCGGCGCGGTCGGCCACGGCATAGACTTCCACCTGCGGATCGTGGACGATTGCGGTGAGCGCATCGTCGCCCATCGCCAGGCGCGACCACCACAGCCACTTGGCGCCAACGCGGCGATAGAGCAGGCGGTATTTGGCGGGGTCTGGCGCTTTCCAGCGCACCAGTTGCAACGGCACGTCGGCCTCGGGCACCAGGCGCTGGAGGCTGGGCGGCGGGCTGCGCACCTCGAGCGCGGTGACCACGGCCGCAAGGTCGCCCGGCGCCAGGGCGTGAAACCCGCTGCTGAGCGGGGCGCCTGTTTCGGCAATGGCCATGGTGTCAGCCCCACACCGCGCGGGGCGGCAGGCTCATCAGGATGGCATCGATATTGCCGCCGGTCTTGAGGCCGAACAGCGTGCCACGATCGTGCACCAGGTTGAATTCGGCGTAGCGGCCACGCCATTCCAGCATCTGCAATTCGTCGGCCGCAGTGAAATCCTGGTTCATCCGCCGCCGTACCAGGCGCGGATAGACATCAAGGAATGCCTCGCCCACCGCCTGGGTAAAGGCCAGGTTGGCGTCGAACCCGGCGTCATCGGCGCATTCGAGGTGATCATAGAAGATGCCACCCACACCGCGATGCACCTTGCGGTGGGGGATATAGAAATAGTCGTCGGCCCAGGCCTTGAAGCGCGGGTAATAGGCCGGATCGTGCGCGTCGCAGGCGGCCTGGAAGCGGGCGTGAAAATCGGCGGTATCCTGTTCATAGGGCAGCGGCGGATTGAGATCGCCGCCACCGCCGAACCAGGCCTTGCGCGTGGTGAGGAAGCGGGTGTTCATGTGCACGGCCGGCACATGCGGATTGGCCATGTGCGCCACCAGGCTGATGCCGGTGGCGGTAAAGCCCGGATTATCGGGATCGGCGCCGTTGATGGTGCGGGCAAATTCCGGGCTGAACGCGCCCTGCACGGTCGAGACGTTGACGCCGACCTTTTCGAACACCTTGCCTTTCATCAGGCCCTGCACGCCGCCGCCGCCGTTTTCCACCGGCTCGCCCTCGTGCTCGCGGTTCCACGGGGTGTAGGTAAAGCGGGCGTCGCTGCCGGCCTCGCGCTCAATGCTTTCGAATGCGGCACAGATCTGGTCGCGCAGCGATTCGAACCAGGCGCGGGCGCGTGCGGTGTGGGGTGTCCAGTCGGTCATGCCATCTCCCATGGGCCAGCCAGCGCCCAAGCCAACCGCTTGCCAAATCGGCGGGGCTGCGGCAAGGGGAAGGCATGGTTCCCCTTTCGTTCGCCCCCTTTCAGTTTGCCGGCCAGGAATGGCTGCTCGGCCCGGCGCGAGCGCTGGCCTGGCCAGAGGAGCAGGCCCTGCTGGTGGCCGATCTTCACCTGGAAAAGGCCAGCTGGTTTGCCCGCACCGGGCAGATGCTGCCCCCCTATGACAGCCGCGAAACGCTCGATCGGCTGGCCGCACTGGTGCGGCATACCGGGGCGCGGCGGGTGTTCTGCCTGGGCGATAATTTCCACGATGCCCATGGCCCGACGCGGCTTGACCCTGGCGCGGCAGAGCGGCTGGCCGCGCTGGTGCGCGTAGTGGACTGGGTGTGGATCACCGGAAACCATGACGAGAAAGACGGTGCCCCGGCCGATGACCTGATCGGCGGCACGATGCTGCGCGAGGTGATGGTGCGCGGCGTAATGCTGCGGCACGAGGCGCAGGGGCAGGAAGCCGGGCCGGAACTGTCGGGCCACTTTCACCCGCGCCTGCGCGTGGCGGCGCGTGGCCGCACGGTGAGCCGGCCCTGCGCGGTGATGAGCGAGCGCAAGCTGATCCTGCCCGCGTTCGGCGCGCTGACCGGGGGCCTGGATGCCGCGCATCCCGCGCTGCTCAAGGCGATGCAACCGGCACGCAGCATTACCGCGCTGGTGCCCACGGCGGCGCGTGTGGCCCATTTCCCACTATGGCAGGCCGCTGCGGCTTGAAAGCAGGCGCCCGGCCGCCCAGATATGCCCGAAGGCTCTTTATCTGCGGCGCTGTTGTGATATGAGCGCGCCTTGAGTCCTTTCCATGACTCGCACCCGGATCAACATCAGGAGATAGCACTATAGCTCCCCCACCCCGGCGCATGTTGGCGCCCCCCGTCAAGAGCGGCCCTCGCTTCAACCAGATGATCAACGTGCCCAAGGTGCGCGTGATCGATGAAAACGGCGAGAATCTTGGCGTGATGTACACGCGTGAAGCGATCGACCAGGCAGCCGAAGTCGGCTTGGACCTGGTTGAAGTCTCGCCCAACGCCGATCCGCCGGTGTGCAAGTTCCTCGACGTGGGCAAGTTCCGCTACGAGGCACAGAAAAAGGCCAACCTTGCCCGCAAGAGCCAGAAGACGCAGGAGATCAAGGAGATCAAGATGCGTCCGAATATCGATGATCACGACTATGACGTGAAGATGCGCAACGTGCATCGCTTCATCGAAGATGGCGACAAGGTGAAGGTGACGCTGCGTTTCCGTGGCCGCGAGCTTTCGCACCAGCAGCTGGGCATGAACCTGCTCAAGCGCGTGCAGGAAGATGTGGCCGAAATCGCCAAGATCGAAGCCTTCCCCCGCATGGAAGGCCGCCAGATGCTGATGGTCCTCGCCCCCAAGGGCTGAACCGTTCCAGCTTTGGCTTGATGAAAAAGGGCGCGCCCGCCGGGCGCGCCCTTTTTCGTGGGCGCGATACGGGTTTTGTTGCGGATCATGACAGGCAGGCGTGCGTTAGGCCGCGATGAACGGAGCCGCCACCGCCGGTTCAGGCATACCCGCCCATGGTCATGCCGGGACGCGCAACGAAAGTGACACGCCATGCTGACATTTCGCAAGACGATGAGCATCGCCGCGGCCAGCGCGTTGGCCATGGGCGTTGCTGCCTGCAACCATTCCGCCTCCACACCCGACGCTGATCCATCGGCCCAGGCCAGCAATGGCCTGCCCGCGCTGCCCGCGGCGGTGCCGCTGCAGGCCGGCGCGGCCACGGCCATGGCCCCGGCCCCAGCGGTACAGGCGCTGCCGATTCAGAACCGGGTGCGCGTGGCGCGCGTCGCCAACCAGCGCGATGCCTATGCCTATCTCGATCGCGCCGAAGGGGTGACCCGCGCGATCGGCGATGCCCCGCCGGATTATTCCTATGACGATGGCGGGGTAAATCCCTGGGTGTGGCAGACCAGCCTGGGCGATCGCCGCTATGCCGAGCCGGTCGATGGCGGCTACCGCTATTATTACTATCAGGCGGATTCCGACACGCCCTATCTCGTGCGCGATCCGCAATACAGCTATGCCTATTCGGGGCCGCAGCTGGTTGCCGTCTATGACGATCGTGGCGATCTGCTGCCGCCAGACGACTATGAAACCCGCGTCGATTATGCCTCGCGCTATTATGATCGCGCTGCCTATCTGGCGCAGCTGTCGCAAGAGCGCGAGCATCGCGGCGTGATTGCCGCCAACTGGGCCGCGCGCCGCGCCGAAATCGCCGCGCAGCAGGCGCAGTGGTCGCAAGACATGGCGCAGCAGGCCGAATGGCAGGCCTATCACCAGGAACACGAGGCGCAGGAGCGCGCGCAGTGGCAAGAGGAAGCGCAGCGCCGCGCGATGGAAGCACAGCAGTTTGCCGCGTGGCAGCAGGTGGGCTTCATGTCTCCCCCGCCGCGCCCGGTGGTCTATAGTCCGCCCCCACCTCCTCCGCAGCAGCGCCCGTCTGGCTGGTTCTCCAACTGGTTCGGCAACGATCGCCAGCGGCAAGAGCAGCAGCGCCAGCAGGCGGCTTTTACCCAGCAGCAACAGGCGATGGCCCAGCAGGCCGCGTTCCAGCGCGCACGCCAGCAGGCAGCGATGCAGCAACAGCAACAGCAGTTCATGCAGCAGCGCCAGCAGCAGCAGTTCTTTGCACAACAGCGCGCGCAGCAAGCGGCCATGCAACATGCCTCGATGCAGCAGGCTGCGATGCAACATGCCCAGATGCAGCGCATGGCGATGCAGCAGGCCCAGCAACAGGCCCAAGCCCGCGCGGCCAACCAGCGCGCGCAGATGATGCAACAGCAGCAGGCCCGCCGCACGCAGGAACAGCAAATGGCCGCACAGCATCAGGCTGCGGCGCAGGCCCAGCGTGCCCAAGCCCAGGCGCAACGGGCGCAAGAGCAAGCCCAGCGCGCGCAGGCCATGCAGGCCGAACGCGCCCAGGCGCAGCAACGCGCCATGCAGCAGCAGGCACAGCAGCGCCAGATGCAGCAGCAGCGCGCGCAGGAAATGGCCCAGCAACGCCAGGCCCAAGCCCAGGCGCGCGAACAGGCGCAGGCCCAAGCGGCGCAGCATCGCGAGGAAGCCATGGCCCGGGCCCAGCAGATGCAGGTACAGCGTGCCCAGGCACAGGCCCAGCACCAGGCGCAAATGGCAGCGCAGCATCAGGCCGAACAGGAACGCGCCATGGCCGCCCACGCCCACCACGAGGGCGGCCACCCGGGTTGACCCCCTTGCTTGCCCTGCCGCAGCCGCCCACCGGCGCTGCGCGCAGGGCTAGCAGGGTCTAGCCGGCGCGGTTGAGCACGGCGGTGATCGTGATGCGCACGTCGTCACTCACGAACGGGGCAAATTTGGTCATCCCGAATTCGGAGCGGTGCACCACGCCCGAGGCATTGACCGCGAGGCCCGCACCGGGCGCGGCACCTGCCGGATCGGCAAAGGTCGCATCGAGCAGCAAGGGGCGGGTGACGCCGTGCATCGTCACTTCCCCCTCGATCCGCGCGGCATTCGGGCCGGTCGGCACCAGCCGGCGCCCCGAAAAGCGGATCGTGGGATAATGCGCCACGTCGAACAGGCCGGGGCCTTTGAGTTCATCGTCAAACGTGCCGTCTTGCGTGGCGATGGCCGTGGCGGGCATCACCACGTCGAGCGCCATGGTTTCGAGGTTGGCCGGATCGAGCATGATCGTGCCACTGGCGCCGGGCACGGTGCCCTCCACATGGTTGACGCCCAGATAGCGCACTTTGAACCGCGCCACCGTCTGCGCCGGGTCGACGACATAGCGCCCGGCTGGCAGGCCTTGCAGCATGGCCGGCAAGGCCGGGGCAGCCACGGCGGCGGCAGGTGCTTGGGCCAGTGCCAGGCTGCCGGGCAACACTGCGGCGGAACTGGCAAGGGCCAGGACAAGGGCAATGCGATTGCGGCACGTCATGGCACATGCTTCTCCCAGCGGGGGTGGATGGCCCGTGGCTGTGCCAAAGCCATCCTGACTGCCTGATGTATGCCCGCTGCAGCTCAGGCGCTCTCCTCTTCATCTGCCATCACGGTGGCGGGCGCCTGCGCCGCCCAGTCGCCCAGCGTTACGTAATCCACCTTGCCCGTTCCCAGCACCGGCAAAGCCTCCAGCACACGGATTTCGCGCGGAATGGCCAGCTCTGCCGCGCCTTGTTGCCGCCCCCACTGCTGCAAGGCGCGCAAGGTGGCATCGGCCTGGGTGGTGAACAGCACCAGTTGCTCTCCCTTGCGGGCATCGGGGCGAGTGACCACGGCATGGGCGCCCTGCGGCCACAGCCCGCCCGCCAGCGCCTCTACCGCTGGCAAGGACACCATCTCGCCGCCGATCTTGGCAAACCGCTTGGCCCGGCCGCGAATGGTGACGAATCCTTCGGCATCGATAGTGACGATATCGCCGGTATCGTGCCAACCATCCGCCGGCGGTTGCAACGCGGCAGGCTGCGCGGGCAGGAAATAGCCAGCCATGACATTGGGCCCGCGCACATAGAGGCGCGCCCCCTCGGCAATGCCGGGCACCGGCTCCAGTCGCGTCTCGATCCCGGGCAGCAGGCGGCCGACGGTGCCGGCGCGGAAGTGCATCGGCGTGTTGACCGCGATCACCGGCGCACACTCGGTGGCGCCATAGCCTTCGAGGATGCGCAGGCCGAACTTGTCAGCCCAAGTGCGCCGGGTTTCGTCCTTCACCTTTTCCGCCCCGGCAAAGACATAGCGCAGCGCATAGAAATCATAGGTATGGGCCATGCGGGCATAGCCGGCGAGGAAAGTATCGGTGCCGAACATGATCGTGGCATTGGCGTCATAGGCGAGCGCCGGCACGATGCGATAGTGCAGCGGGCTGGGATACATCACCACGCGAATGCCGTTAAGCAGCGGCAGCAGCGTGCCGCCGGTCAGCCCGAACGAGTGGAACACCGGCAGCGCGTTGAGCACCACATCGGCACTGTTGAAATCGATCCGCGCCGAAAGCTGGGCACAGTTGGCCAGCAGGTTGCGGTGCGACAGCACGACGCCCTTGGGCAGCCCTTCCGACCCGCTGGTGAACAGAATCACCGCCGCCGCGTCCGCATCGATCCGCCGCCGCGCATGGGCGCGGGCCAGCCGGCCAACCCGCAACAGCGCCCAGAGCTTTTCGCCCGCGCCGATGGTGGCCCCGATATCCTCGAGATAGCGCACGGTGATGCCATCGCTTTCCAGCGCGGCAATCACCTCTTCCAGCTTGGCCTGGGCCACGAACGCGCGCGCTGTCACCACCGTGCGCACCGCCGCCGTGGCACAGGCCGAGCGCATGGCCGCCGCGCCCACGGTGAAATTGAGCATTGCCGGCACGCGGCCGATCGCCTGCAGGGCAAAGAACGCCGCCATCGCGCCGTTGACGTTGGGCATCAGAAGGCCCACCGCCTCGCCCACGGCCGTGCCCTGGTCCAACCGCTTGCCGAGGAGGTCAGCGCCCACCAGCAGCTTGTCATAGCTGAGCGCCACGCGCTTGATGTCTTCGAGCACGCGGGTCTTGCCGCCATGCAGGCGGCGCGCCTCGGCCAGGGCGGCAAACAGCGTGGTCTGCGTGTCTGACGTGGCAAAGATCATGCCGCTCATCTCGTCGTAGAGGCGGCGGCCTGCCTCGGCCCGGCGGGCGCGCGCCGTCATCTCACCGTCGATGGCAAAGCGGCGCGGCGGCAGCACGGTGAGCGAAACCTTGGGGAACCAGCGCAGCTTTACTTTGCCCTTGAGATAGGAAAACGGCGAGAACTGCGGGCCATCTAGGCGCACCGGGATGATCGGCGCATTGGCCTTGTCGGCCACCATCCCCGGCCCGTCGAACACTTTCATCAAGGCGCCGGTCACCGTGATGCGGCCTTCGGGAAAGATCACCAGGCACGCGCCATCGCGCACCGTGCGCACCATCGCCTTGGCCGCCATGGGATTGGTGGGATCGACCGGAAAGGCCTTGAACAGCTTGAGGAACGGCTGGATCCACCAAGACTTGGCGATCGCGGTGTGGACGGCAAAGGTTGGCTTGCCCGGCAGGAACGCGCCGAGCAGCACGCCATCCAGGAACGACAGGTGGTTGACCACCACCACCGCCCCCTCGCCCGCGCGCGGCATGTGTTCAAGGCCCTGCACCTCTACGCCATAGAGCACCTTGAGCGTCAGGCGGATCACGTCCTTGAACAGCGTTTCGGGCAGCAGCCACACGCTGGCCAGCGCCACGGCGAGCGTGGCAAAGCCCAGCACGCCGATCAGATCGGGCACGTCCACGCCCAGCGCCAGCAGGCCAGCCACGACCAGCACCACCGCCACGGTGAGCGCGGCATTGACCACGTTGTTGGCCGCGATCAGGCGCGAGCACTGCTCCACCGGGCTTTTCACCTGGATGATGGCGTACAGCGGCACGATGAACATGCCGCCGGAAAAGGCGATCACGCCCAGGTCAATCAGAATGTGCCAGGCCCCGTCGGTCGCCAGGAACTGCCCGATCGAGGCACCGGCCACTTCCACCGAAAAGCCGCTGGCGGCAATCCACAGGTCGATCAGTCCGGCCGCCAGGCCCAGCGCGGAAAGCGGCACCCACCGCGCCGATACTTCGCCCTTGAGCAGCAGGTTGACGCAGACCGAACCGGCCGCAATCGCCAGCGAGAACACGATCAGGAACAGCGTAGCGACGTCTTGCCGCGCGGCCAGCGTACCGCTCACCAGCGGGGCAAATTCTGAAACCAGCACCGCGCCGGCGGCAAAGAACCAGCTGGTGCCCAGGATCGCGCCCCACACCGGGCGAATGGCGCGGGCATCGTCCAGAATGGCCATGGTGCCGCGCCACAGGTTCCAGTCCAGCCGCTCGACCGAGCGGCCTGCGGGCGCCGCCGGCACGGCCAGGCTCGCCAGGAAGCCCACCAGCGCCAGCGCGGTCAGCGCCAAGCCCGCCAGATGCGAGGGCATCACCCCGGCCAGCAATTGCCCGCCAAGAATGGCCAGGAATGTGCCGCCCTCGATCAGGCCGGTGCCGCCCATGATCTCGTCCCCGCGCAAATGCTGGGGCAGGATCGAATACTTGACCGGGCCAAACAGCGTGGAATGCAGCCCCATCAGGAACAGCGCGGCCAGCAGCAGCGGCACCGAGAGCAGCCAGAAACCGGCCATGGCCACCGCCATGATCGCCAGTTCGGCCCCCTTGATCCAGCGCACCAGGCGCGCCTTGTCCATGCCATCGGCCAGTTGCCCGGCCAGCGCAGAAAACAGGAAATAGGGCAGGATAAACAGGCCGGTGGCCACTGCGGCCAGCATCTTGGCCTTGTCGGGCGCGGCGGCGTAGAGGCCGAAGTTGGCCAGGAACAGCAGCGCGAATTTCAACAGGTTGTCGTTGAACGCGCCCAGGAACTGCACCACGAAAATCGGCCCGAACCTGCGTGTGCCCAACAGCCCGATATCAGATTTCGCCATGCGCCTTTACCCCGTCTGCGCTGCCCCGGCCCGTGCTTGGCCGGCAACAGCTTAAGGATTGCCGAATGTTACCCGTTCACGCCGCGACTCACCGGCGGTGGGCCAGTATCTCCCACAGAATTATACATCGTTCAATTAAATAATTAGACGGCGTTCATTTTCTCGGTTAAAGCAGTCGTCATGGGCCGCCGATCAGACCATACCCGCGAAGAGCTGCACGCCATGATCGTGCGCGAGGGGCATCGCCAGCTTTCCGAAGTGGGCTTTGCCCGCTTTTCCGCGCGCGAGGTGGCCAAGCGCATCGGCTATTCGATTGGTACGATCTACAACGTCATGGGCAGCCTGGATGCGCTGATGCTGGCCATCAATGGCCACACGCTCGATCTGTGGCGCGCCGCGCTGGAAGATCGGCTGGCGGGGCAAAGCGAAAACCGCCTGGCCCAGGCGATCGCCGCCTATTTCGATTTTGCCAGCCACCATCGCCACGCCTGGACCGCGCTCTACGATTTCCGCCTGCCGGAAAACGAGGTGCCGCCACCCGATTACACCGCCCGCGTCACCGCGATCACCGATGTCGTGGTGCGCGAAGTGGCCGCCGCCCTCCCCCCCGCCCGCCAGGCGCAGGCCCAGCCCTTGGCGCGCTCGCTCTTGGCAACGGTGCACGGTCACTGCTTCTTCGCGCTCAACGGCACGTTCCGCCTGCTGGGTGAAACCGATCCGCTTGCTGCCGCCCTCGCCCGCGTGGAAGACGCCATCAGCGCGCACTGAGTGGCGCCCGCGCGCTGGACAGCGCCATGATCGCCCGCCACACTCCCGGCCGGACGGGGGCAATGGCAGACATCAGGCAGAGCAGCGAATCGGCATTCTCGCATGGCGCCAACAGCGTGCTGGGTTCACCTTTGCGGCTGCTGGCGGGCACGCTGCTTTATGTCGTGGCGCTGTTTGCGGTGTCGACGATGGGCTATGTCCGCGCCGGCTGGCCGCTGGGCGATGCGGCCTACATGGTGCTGCTGACGATCTTTTCGGTCGGCTATGGCGAAGTGCGGCCGATCGATGGCATGTTCCTGCGGCTGTGGACGACTATGACGATCGTGCTGGGCTGCACCGGGATGATCGTGCTGACCGGCGCGCTCGTCCAGGTCTTCACTCTGTTCCAGTTCCGCCGCCTTCTGGGGCTTGATCGCATGCACACCGAAATCGAACGTCTGAGCGGGCACACCATCATCTGCGGCTATGGCCGCATCGGCGTGCAACTGGCCAAGGCCCTGGCCGAGGCGGGCCACCCATTCCTGGTGCTGGAACGCTCGCCTGCCAAGGCCGAAGAAGCGCGCAGCCATGGCTTCCTGACCCTGGTGGGAGAGGCAACGCTGGAAGAAACGCTCAAGGAGGCGGGCATCACCCGCGCCAAGGTATTGGCCACGGTTTTGCCCGATGACGCCGCCAACGTGTTCATCACGCTCTCGGCCCGCAATCTCAATCCCGGCGTGCAGATCATCGCCCGGGGCGAGGCGCCGTCCACCGAAAGCAAGCTGTTCCACGCCGGGGCAGACAAGGTCGTGCTGCCCACCCACATCGGAGCCGAGCGCATCACCGAGTTGATCCTCTATCCCGCCACCGGTGCGGCGATGGGGGAAAACAGCCCGATGGGCGATGTAAAGCGCAAGCTGCACGATTTCGGGCTGGACCTGGAAGTGGTGACCTGCCCGGCCAAGGGCGCGCTGACCGGCGCCAGCGTGGGCGAGGCAGAGCGGCGCGGCAACGGCGCCTACTTCATCGTCCAGATCGATCGCGCCGGTGGCCAGCAGATCCAGCATCCCGGCGAAGACGTGCGGATCGAGGCCGGTGACCGCATCCTGCTGGTCGTGCGCGGCAGCCGCCTTTCGGCCGGCGCCGTGTTCCACGCTCCGGCCCGGCCGGTGAAGCACGGCCGCGCCCTGGTGCGATGAACGCGGCGCAACTGCGAATGCAAGAATGGCAATTGCTGCGCCCCGTGGCGCTGGGCAGGAGCGCGGCTCTGCCATGCCCGATCCCGCCCCCGCCCCTCTTGCCACGCGGCCCGTCATGAGGCGCCGCCCCGACAGCATGCTGCGCTGGGTGGCGCGGCGGCTCGAACTGCGCTCGTTCGGGCTGGTGCCGGAGCATTTCGACCTGGCCGAGGGGCTGCGCGCCGCGCTGGCGGTGGGCGCGCCGCTGACGCTGGCCCTGGCCAGCGGGCTGCCCGTGCTGGGCTGGTCGGTATTCGCGGCATTCTGGACCTGCCTGTGCGATGCCCCGGCACCCGATGCGGTGCGGCGGCGCATGCTGGGCACGTTCCTGGGCGCGGGCACGGCCATGGCCTTTGCCGGCAGTGCGCTCGCCGCGCTCTGGCCCATGGCGGGGCTGCTATTGGGGCCCATCCTGGTGTTTGCCGTGCTGCTGGCGTGCGGGCGCATTGCCTATGGCGGGTTGCTCGGCACGCTGCTCGGCGTGGTGGCAGTGGTTGCCGTGGGCTTTCCGCAGGGGCTGCACCTTGCCGGCGCGCAGGCCTTGGCCTTTCTCGCCGGGGCGACATGGGCCTTTCTGCTGATCACGCTGCTCTGGCCGATCGATGCGCTGCGCCCGCTGGTGCGCGCCAGCGATGCCGTGATCGTGCGCCTGCTCGACATGGCCGAAAGCCTCGTCAGCCTGGGTGAAGGCCCGCACCGCGATGGCGCCTGGCACAGCGAACATGCCGAGCATCGCCGCACCGTGCGCCTGGCGGTAGAGCGGCTGCGCAGCCTGCTCGATCGCTATGCCGTACAGACCACCGGCCTTGCCCCGCATCACCAGGCGCTGGCCACGGCCGAAACCCTGTTTGGCGCGCTGATCGCACTGGACCAGGGTTTTATCGAGCAGGTCGGTTCGGCGCGCGAGCGGCTGGCCGTGGCGCGGGCCTGCCGCACCGCGCTGCTCGCCTGGATGCACGACCGCGCCATGCCGCCCGGCATCGCGGAACCTGCCGCCCTGCCCTGGGCACTGCGCCGCCTGCACGCCCTCGCCCGCGGGCTACGCGATGACCTGTGCGCTGGCTGCACCCTGGCCATGGCCCAGGCCTTTGCCGCCCCCTTCCCACCCGCCGCACCGCTGCCGGCCGCGGGCGGTGTGCTGCGCGCCCGCCCCCTGTCGCGCGCGGCGGTGCAACAGGCCCTGCGGCAGACCGCCGGGCTGGTGGCGGTCTATGCCGCCGCGCTCACCTTTGGGCTGGGCTATCCCTATTGGGCGGCGATGGCAGTCGTTGTCGTCCTGCAAGGCGGGGTGCGCGTCACCTGGGCGCGCTGCCTCGAACGCATTTTGGGCAGCGTGCTGGGCGGCCTCTTCGCCTCGGCCCTGCTGCTGCTTGGCGGGGCGGAAACCGTGCCGCTGGCGTGCCTCGCCACGCTGCTGGCCGGCGTGGCGATTGCCCTGCGCGCGGTGAATTACACCGTGTTCGTGGTGTTCCTGACGATGCTGTTCGTGATTGTCACGGCCATGCTCCATCCCGGCGAAGGCATTGCCGCAGCGCGGATGATCGACAATGTCATCGGCAGCCTGGCGGCCCTGCTCGCGGTCTTCCTGCTGTGGCCCGATTTCGGCGCGTCCTTGCCCGGGCGCATCGCCGAAGGCATTGCCGCCAACCGCGCCTATTTCGACGCGGTCAGCGCCGCCCGCCCCTTTGCCGAGATCGAAACGGTGCGCCGCGCCGCTGGCCTCGCCAGCATCGAGGCCGAAACCGCGCTGCACGATCTGGGTGGCCTGATCAACCGCACCAGCGGCGCGATGGCCCATGCCCAGGGACTGGGCACCTTGCGCATGCTGGCGGGCGCGGCGGCGATGGCATGGCACCGCCGCCTGGGCGAAAACCGCGGCATTTAAGCCGGACGGCTTAGCCGTGGGCGCCGAAGTAGTTGGCCACGGCCACCGCCACGCGCAGGTTGAGCGCGTGGGCCCGCTCGATCGGGTCGATGAAGCGGGCGCGGATCGCGCCATAATCTTCGCCCTCATGATCGGGAAAGTCGCTCGGCTCGTCCACGCTGAAATCAGCGACGTGCGGCATCGCCACCGGATAGGCCCGGCGCAGCTGCGCCAGCGCATCGTCCACACGCAGCGACAGCACCATTTCCAGCACGTCGTCGCGGCTCACGTCGTTGGAGCGGGAGAACGGCGGCACCTGCACCGCGCGCAGGAACATGTGCATCAGCAGCGACAGGCGCACGGCCTGCAGCAGGCCGATGTTGCGCCGTTCGGCATCGACCACCGGATCGCGCCCGGACGGCATGCCCGGCACCAGCGCCAGCAGGCGGTGCAGCTTCATCCAGTCCACCCGCAGGCGCGAGGTCAGGCGGCGGAACACGCCCGAACGATCGTCCTTGGTCAGGTATTCGGCCAGGGCCATGCACGCTGCTTCCAGCGCGGTTTCAGTGCCGCGATAGGGCCGGCTGGCCCAATAGGCGGAATTGAACAGCTCGCCATAGGCGGCCACCGTCTTGATCGAGGCCAGGCCATTGGCCGCGCGCAGCAGGCGCACCAGCTGGTTGCCACGGTCAGACTGGCCCAAGAGTTCGGCAATCGCCTCCATCTCGTCACCGGCCGCGGTGCCCGCCCCGGCGATCACGTTCACCGGATAGCCGATCTGCTGCAGGATGGCGTTATGCGGGATCGCGCGGATCTGGCGCAGGCTCATCGAGCGATCCGCCGAAATATCCGACTGGCGGCGCGAGACGCGGCTGCCCGTGGGCGTCAGCATGCCCAGACCAAACGCGGTGACCGCGCGGGCATAGGTCGCGCTCTTGAGGTGATCGCGCTGCACGCGGCGGATCGCACGATAGAAATCGAGGCTGAGATCGGTGCGATCATAGAACGGATCGCGCGATGCCGGCGCCGTGAACGCCACTTCCGCCTCGGCGATGCGGGCAAGCGTGGCCAGCGCCAGTTCGTCGTTGCGGAAGAACAGATAGCCATCGCCGCCTTGGAAACTGGCTTCGGCTTCCAGCGCGATGCCCGCCTTGGCAAAGCGGCGGCGCGCCCAGCGGCTGAGCGGCCAGGTCAGGCGATCGGCAAAGCCGGCGGGATGCGCGCCGCGCCCCATGGATTCGCCGTGGGTGTCAAACACCAGGGCGGCCACATCGGCCAGCCCGTTGTTGGTCATCGCTTCAGCCAGGCGGCCTTGCAGGCGCTCGATCGCGAGCGCGGCCGGCAGCTGGCCGATAAAGCGCCCTGCGTCGGAAAAGCCGGTCTGGATCGACACGCGGCCGCGGCGGCGCACGTAATCGCGATAGGCTTCTTCGGCCAGCAGCGCTTCGAGGAAGCGGCCGCCATGTTCCAGCGCGGTTTCGGTTTCGAACAAGGGAGAAACGTCGACCTTGTCATCGATGCCGAACAGCTTGGCGAAATAGAGCGCGGCCAGCACGGTCTGCGGCTGTTCGCATTCGGCGATCAGCATGCGGATCGGCGCATCGGCATCGATATGGTGCAGGATCTGCGCCATCGCCAGGAACTGGCGGATCGCGGTGCTGGTCTCGATCGCCAGCGCGGCAAAGTTGACGCGCAGCGGCTTGACCTCGGCCAGCAGCTCGCGCAGCCGCGAGATCGCGCTCTTGCTGGCGATGTCGAGCGTGCCTTCCGGGTCGATCCGGCGGCGCAAGGCATTGTGAAGTTGCGAGGAATTGACGCGGAAGTGGATCCACCCCATGCCCAGGCCATCGGCGCGCATCGCGCCGGCCAGCGTGGCCAGGCCCACCGCCAGATCGCCATCTTCGGCCCCGGCCGCATCGGCTTCGAGCGCCTCGATCAGCGGCGTCAGGCTGAGCAGTTTGGCCGGATCGTCGGCCGTCATGCGGTTGGCGGCAGCGGCCAGCGCTTCGGGCGTATCGAGCGGGCGGGAAAACAGCTCCGCCATGTCAGAGGCATGGATCTGCGCCGCATCAAGCGTGGCGATCAGCGCGTGATCGGGCGCCAGGCCAGCCAGGCTGGCACGATAGGTGCCCAGGCGCCGCGCCTTTTCGCGCAGGCGGAACGCGATCGAGGTGTGCCAGCCGATGTCGGTGCGGCCATCCATGTCATAGCCGACCCAGGTGGCAAAGCGGAACGGCAGCGGGCGGAAATCGAGCCAGCGGCCCGGCCAGCGCTGGCGGGCGTGCGAGAGCAGCGTGGCGTTGATGCGGTCGCGTGCGCGGCCGGCCCGCTCGATCGCGTTGCACACCTCAAGGTGTTCGAATTCCAACGTGATCTTGGGGCCGTGGGCCGGCAGCGCGCAGACCGTGGAGGCCAGCGGATCGTCGGCCAGGGCGGCGGTGGCCACGGCATCGGCCTGCGACGGGTTGAGCAGGAACGTGGGATGGGCGGTGAACACGCCGTGCAGCAGCGGCTTTTCCCAGCGGGCGCGGAACTGGCTGAAGCCATCTTCCTCGTCCAGCAGGGCCGCGATGCGCGACAGGTTTTCCTGCGGATCGGTTGGCGCGACCAGGCGGCGCAGGCGTCCAGCGCGGCTCTGCAAAGCCTCGCATTCCAGCTCGGCCACCAGGCCTTCCATGTCGTCGAGTGACAGGGCGCCGGTTTCCAGATCGCGCGACAGATCGTGGCTCAGCTGAAAAACCGGATTGAACAGCGGCGTTTCAGACGTCCGTTCATGCAGCTTGCGCAAACGGTCCCTAAGCTTTGCGACGGTCTTCATCTGCCGTTTCCCCCCTGCTGGCCTTGCTGCGCCATGCGGCTTTCCTGTCGAGCGAACTTTCCTGCCCGCCACCCGCGCCTGGGCCCCTCAGCCCTTGGCGAGGGCCGAGGCCTCGTGCGCCAGGCGCTCGATCTCGGCCTCGTCCGGCGCGCCCTTGGGCACGACCCAGCTGCCGCCCACGCACAGCACGCGATCGAACGCCAGCCATTCGGGTGCCGTGGCCGCACTGATCCCGCCGGTGGGGCAGAAGCGCGCCTGATAGAACGGCGCGGCCAGCGCCTTGAGCGCAGGCAACCCGCCCGAGGTGGACGCCGGGAAGAACTTGAAATGCGTCAGCCCCAGGTCAAGGCCGCGCATGATATCGGCGGCGCAGGCCGTGCCGGGCAGGAACGGAATGCCCGCATCCACCGCCGCCTGGCCCAGGCGATCGGTAAGGCCGGGCGACACGATGAACTCGGCCCCGGCGTCGATCGCGGCCTTGAGTTCATCGGGATTGGTCACCGTGCCGGCGCCGACGATGGCGCCTTCAACGCTCTTCATCGCGGTAATCGCCTCGAGCGCGGCAGGCGTGCGCAGCGTGACTTCAAGAACGCGCAAGCCGCCGGCCACCAGGGCGCGGGCGACCGGCAGGGCATGGGCCACATCATCGATCACCAGCACCGGAATGACAGGCGCCGTGCGCATGATGGCTTCGATCGGCTTCATGAACTCTCCCCGCATTTGGCAGGAGAAAAGCCTAGCCCCTCAACGCGCAGTTGTGCACCCGCTAACAGACCGGGCGCATAGCTATTTCCTCAAAGTGTGGCAAAAACCGCGCCAGCGGCTTGGCTGCCCCGTGTTTCAGTCACACCGCAGAACTGAACTGGTGCCCACCGCCGCGATAGGCATCGAACAGCACGGCGATGGAGCGGTGATAGGGCGCGCTGTGTGGTGCCAGGACCAGGCGCTGCCCCTCGATACGTGCCAGGCCGCGGGCCACGAACGGCGCCAGGCCGTCTCGGGCTTCATCCAGCAGGTCGGCCGGCAGGTCTACCGCCTCCTGGCACAGCAGCGTCTCGATCACCGCCGCGCGGCGCTGGTCCTGCACCGTCTGGACCACGCCGCGCGTGCCAGCAAGGCGCCCGCTTTCCAGTTGCTGGCGATAGCGCCCGGCATTCTTTTCGTTTTGCACCAGCAGGCCGGGAAAGACCCCGACCGACGAGGCGCCAAGGCCGATCAGCGCGCCGGCGCTGTCGTCGGTAAAGCCCTGGAAGTTGCGGCGCAGCGTGCCATTGCGCCGCGCCTTGGCCAGGTCATCATCCGGCAGGGCAAAGTGATCGAACCCGATCGCGTCATAGCCCGCCGCGCGCAGCCGCGCCGATCCTTGCGCGGCCATGGCAAAGCGGGTGCGCTGGCCCGGCAGCGCGGCCACGTCGATCCGCCGCTGGCGTGGCACCACGTGCGGCACATGGGCATAGCCGAACAGCGCAACGCGATCGGGCGCCATGGCAATGGCGGTATCCAGCGTCTGGTCGAGCACGGCCTCGTCTTGATGGGGCAGACCATACATCAGGTCGAAATTGATCGAATCCACCCCGGCCCCACGCAGGCCATCCATCGCGCGGGCAATGTCGTCCTGCGGCTGCACCCGGCCGATCGCCGCCTGCACGCGCGGATCGAAAGTCTGCACGCCCAGGCTCGCCTTGATCACACCGATCCCGGCGATCGCGGTGAACCATTGCGGCACCAGGCTGCGCGGATCGAGTTCAAGCGAGATGACCGGGCGCGCCAGGCGGAAATTGAGCGTGAGCGTATCGATCAGCCGCACGAAATCGGTGGGTGAAATCGCGTTGGGGCTGCCCCCGCCAAAGGCGATCCGCGTGATCCGCGCCTGCGGCCCGATCAGTTGGGCCACCATCTCGATCTCGCGGTGAAGCGCGCCGAGATACGCGGCAAGGCGCTGGCTGCGGTTGGCTGCACCAGTGTTGCAGCCGCAATACCAGCAGATTTCCTGGCAATAGGGGATATGCAGATAGAGCGAGACCGGCCCGCGCAGCAGGCCCAGCGCCCGCGCTTGCGCATCGGCCAGATCGGCGTCGGCAAATTCGGCCGCTGTGGGATAGCTGGTATAGCGCGGCACCGGCCGCGCCAAGAGTTCGGGATACCAGGTCCAATCATCGAATCGCTCGCCCGATTGCGGCGGCATCGCCCCGGCAATCGCGGCAACGGCGGTGTTCATCTGGGCAGCTGGGCCTGCTTCAAGCGACATCGTCATCGTCCTCCTCGCCACAGCAGCTATCGCCCGTGGCGCGCTTGCGCATTGCGCTATGGCAAATCGCGCAACACGGCGCGGTGCCATCGCCCTGCGGCTTGCGCTGCTGGCCCTGGCCGGGAATGCGGATCACCAGGACATGGCCCGCCTCGCCGCAGATCGGCACGGCAAAGGCACTGCCACCGCCCACCTGCGCCAGCGCGGGCGCCGGCAGCACCAGCCGCAGCACCGCCAGCGTGCAGGCCGGCGTGACCAGCCACAGGCGGCCGCGCCAGGTCATGGCTGCCGGTCCGCTTCGTCCGCCTCGTCGATCAGGATGCGCGCCGCCGCGCCATCGAGATCGACGAACTGCCCGCGCCGCAGGGCCCAGAAAAACGCGCAAAGCCCGATCAGGCCCATGCCCAGCGCGATCGGAATGAGAACGGCCATAGAGGTCATGCCACATCTCCCCCCACCCACGACAACCGCAGGGAATTGGCCACGACGATCAGCGAAGAGGTCGACATCGCGACCGCCGCGATCAGTGGCGTAACCAGCCCCGCCATCGCCAGCGGCACGGCAAGGAGGTTGTAGGCAATCGCCAGGGCAAAGTTCTGGCGCACCACCCGCATCGTGGCGCGGGCCATGGAAACGCAGCGCGGCAGTGCCATGAGCGACGTCCCGGTAAAGACCACGTCTGCGGCCTGGCGCCCCACGTCGCTGGCCGTGCCCGGCGCGATCGAGGCATGGGCCGCCGCCAGCGCCGGGCCATCGTTGAGCCCATCGCCCACCATCAGCACCCGGCGCCCGCCGGCCGTCAGCCGCGCGATCGCGTCATGCTTGTCTTGCGGAGAGGCACTGGCCTGCGCGGTCAATCCGGTTTCCCGCGCCACATGGGCCACCGCCTGGGCATTGTCGCCCGACAGGATCGAGGCTTCCAGCCCCTGACGCCGCAGGGCCGCCAGCGCGGCCTGGGCATCGGGCCGCAGGCAGTCGGCAAAGCCGATCAGGCGCACGGGATCAGCCCCCAGGGCCAGCGCCGCCGCCATGCCGCCGGCGGCCGAGGATGGCCGGCCCAGCGACACGGCAATGCCCTGCCACAGCGCGGTCACCCCGCGTCCGGGCACTTCCTCCACCTCGCTGAGCGGCGCTGCCTTTACCCCGCGCGCGGCCAAAGCCTCGGCCAGACCCAGCGACAGCGGATGGCGGCTGTGGCTGGCCAGCGCCAGCGCGACGCCGGCTTCCTGTGGCGTCAAGGCATCGAGTGCGCTGGCGTCGGGCACCGGGCGCCCCAGGGTCAGCGTGCCGGTCTTGTCGATCAGCATGCGGTCCACTTCGGCCAGCCGCTCCAGCGCCGAGCCGTCCTTGATCAGCACGCCACGCTTCATCAGCGCGCCCGCCGCGACCACCTGCGCCACCGGCACCGCCAGCCCCAGCGCGCAGGGGCAGGTGATGATCAGCACGGCGATGGCAATCACCAGCGCCTTGTACAGCCCGGCTCCGGCCAGCATCCAGCCGACAAAGGTCAGCGCCGCAAGGCTGTGCACCGCCGGGGCATAGAGGCGCGAAGCCCGATCGGCGATCCGCACATAGCGCGAGCGTGATTGACCGGCCGTCTCCATCAGGCGGGCGATCTCGGCCAGGGCGGTATCCTCGCCGATCGCGCGCACTTCCACGTCGAGCGGCGCCTCTTCATTCAGCGTGCCGGCCAGCACCAGGTCACCCACCTTGGCGGCAACGGCAGCGCTTTCACCGGTCAGCAGCGAACGGTCGAGCCGGCTCGCCCCGCGCAGGATTACGCCATCGGCAGCCAGCCGCTCTCCGGCGGCCACGCGCATGATCATGCCCGGCGCCAGGTCTGTTGCCGCCAGCCAAGCGGGCGTGCCATCGGCGGCCACCACCATGGCCCCCGGCGCGGCCTGACGCAGCAGGGCATCCACCCCGGCCCGCGCGCGATCGCGCATCATCGCATCCAGCGCGCGCCCGGCCAGCAGGAACAGCAGCAGCATCAGCGTGCCATCGAACCATGCCTCGGCGCCGTGAGTCACGGTTTCATAGAACGACAGCGCAGTGGCCAGCGTCACGCCGATGGAGATCGGCACATCCATGTTGGTGCGCCCGTGCTTCAAGGCGCCCCATGCCGAGGCAAAGAACGGCCGCCCGGCATAGGCAATCGCCGGCACCCCGATCAGCGCCGAAAGCCAGTGGAACAGATCGCGCGTGGCGCCATCGGCCCCCGACCACACGCTGACCGACAGCAGCATCACGTTCATGCAGGCAAACGCCGCCACGGCCAGCGGTGCCAGCAACGGCCGCACGGCAGAAGGCGCCTGTTCCAGCACGGTGGCGCGCGGCTGCGCGGCAAAGCCGGTGGCCGCCAGCGCCGCCACCAGATCGGGCACGGCCACCCCCGCCACGTGATCGACGCCGACGCTGCGCGCAGTGAGATTGGCGCGCGCGGCGACCACGCCGGGCACGGCAGCCAGCGCCCGCTCCACCTTGCCCATGCAGCCGCCGCAATGCATGCCCGGCACCGACAGCGCGGTGTGCAGCGGTGCCGGTGCCGCCGTATCGGTCGGCGCCAGGGTCTGGGCGGCTCGGGTCATCCCACGTCGCCCATCATGCGCCATGTGGCGCCGTGCTGCACGACATTGAGCTTGATGCGCCAGCGCCCGCCAGGCAGTGCGGCGCGATAATGGCCCGGCGCCGTTTCATTCAGGCTGAGCGCCAGGTCATCACGCAGGCCCAGCGGATGTTCGGCCAGCGCGGTCACCGCCGCCCCGGCAATCGCATGGCCCTGCGCATCGTTCAGCACCACGGCGAGCGCGCCAGTCTCGTCGCGCGCGATACTGCCGGCAAAGCCCAGCGCCTTTTCGCTGCGTGCCTCGCCCAGCCAGCGGTTGAAGTTCTGGCTGGCGACATAGGAATTTTCCACCACCACCCCGCCGAACGTTGACAGGGCAAGCCGCGCCATGACCACGTTGACGATGATCACCACGCCAAAGAACGTGATCAGGATCGCTGCCATATGGCGGCCAGTAAACGGGCGGGCCACGCGCGTGGCGGGCATGGCATCCTGCGGAAGACGATGCTGGGTCATCGGCTGTGCTCCTTGCTAGTCGGTGTCGCCGGGGGCGGAAAATTCGGTCTTCACGGCATCCTGCGCCGGCTGTTCGCCGGGCCGGGCCTGGGCAGTCAGGCGGAAGGTGAAATGCCGCTCTTGCGCGGCACCGCTGGGCACCACGGCATAGATGCGCAGGCGCTGCGTGGTATCGGCCGGCACGGTGAAGCCCAGCGCGGGCCGCGCCGCGGCTGCGTCCATCTCGTCGCTATAGATCGCGCCTTGCGGCAAGCCATCGAGCGACAGCACGACCTGGCGCGGCCGGTCTTCCATGTTGCGCAGCTTGACGGTGAAGCCATTGCGCACCGAACCGTTGGAAAGCTGGACGAATTCAGGGTTGCGATCGCGCGCGACCGACAGGTCGAGCCGGGTGCGCTGGCCCAGCATGAACAGCAGCGCCAGACCGATCCCACCCCACAGGCCGAGATAGACCAGCGTGCGCGGGCGGAAGATCGCGCGGATCAACGGCTTGGCTGCCCCGCCTTGCCGTTCGTGTTCGGCATCATCGAGCGTGCAATAGTCAATCAGGCCGCGCGCGCGGCCGACCTGGCCCATCACCCGGTCGCAGGCATCGATGCACAGGCCGCAGGTGATGCAGCCAATCTGCGCGCCTTCGCGAATGTCGATCCCGGTGGGGCACACCGCCACGCACTGCTTGCAGTCGATGCAGTCGCCCACTGCGCCAGGCAGGCGCTTGGCCTGCTTGAGCGATCCGCGCGGCTCGCCCCGCCAATCCTTGTAAGTGACGATCAGCGACTTTTCGTCGAGCATGGCCGACTGGATGCGCGGCCAGGGGCACATATAGACGCACACCTGCTCGCGCATGAATCCGCCCAGCCAGAACGTGGTGAACGTGAGCACGGCGACGCAGCCATAGGCGACGCCCGGCGCCGTGCCGGTCCAGAATTCGCGCTGGAGCGTGGGGGCGTCGGCGAAATAGAAAATCCACGCCCCGCCGGTGGCAAAGCTCAGGCCCAAGAATATGGCCCACTTGGCCACACGCTTGGTCACCTTGCGCGCCGTCCACGGGGCGCGGTCCAGCGCCAGTTGCGCGTTGCGATCGCCATCGATCAGGCGGTCGACATGCTGGAACAGATCGGTCCACACCGTCTGCGGGCAGGCATAGCCGCACCACGCCCGGCCCACGGCCGATGTGACCAGGAACAGGCCGATGCCCGCCATGATCAGCAGTCCGGCCACGAAATAGAACTCGTGCGGCCAGATTTCGATGCCGAACATATAGAACCGGCGATGCGCCAGGTCGATCAGCACCGCCTGGTGGGGCGCCCAGGGCCCGCGATCCCAGCGCAGCCACGGCGTGCCCCAATAGACTGCCAGGCAAAACGCCATGACGGCCCATTTGAAGCGCCGGAACCGCCCATCGATCTTGCTCGGGCAAACAGGTTCGCGCCGGGCATAGAGCGATGGTTCGTGGGGTGCCCCACCCCCGCCTTGCGGCGCGGGGGTGGAGGCTACCAGCTTGAGCTTGGGATCAGCGGGCATGGTCTGGGTTACCTTGCTTGGGCAACGGCGGCCGTTGCCGGCGCCTCAGGCGCTGCAGGTGGCGCAGGTGGAAGGGCTTCCCCGCCCCCGCGCGAGTGGACATAGGCGGCCAGCATCTTGATGGTGACCGGGTCCAGCCGCTGCCCCCAGGCCGGCATCACGCCCTGGCGGGCATAGGTGACGGTCTGCGTCAGCGTGGCGCGATCGCCACCATAGAGCCAGATCTTGTCATTGAGGCGCGGCGCGCCCACCGTGCGGTTACCCTCGCCATTGGCGCCGTGGCACACGCTGCAGTTGTCGGCAAAGATCTGGGCACCGCGCGTGGACGAAGCATTGGGCTTGTCCTGCCCGCTGATCACGCGCACGTGGCTGACCACGTCCTGCACCTGGGCGGCGGTCAGGATGCCATCCTTGCCAAATGCGGGCATCTGGCTCACGCGGGTCTGCTCGTCACCGGGATAGCGGATGCCGTGTTCCAGCGTCTGGTGGATCGTGGCGATATCGCCGCCCCACAGCCAGTCGTCATCGTTGAGGTTGGGATAGCCCTTGGAGCCGGCCGCGCCCGCGCCATGGCACTGCACGCAGTTCTGCTTGAACGCGGCAGCCCCGCCCTCGATCGCGGCGCGCAGCAGTTGCGGATTGTCCGCCAGCTTTTCCACCGGCGTCGCCGCAATCGCCGCGCGGGTCTGGGCCCGGGCGGCGTCGGCCGCCTTCAGGTCCTTGTCCAGCGCGCCACGGCTGGTCCAGCCCAGCGTGCCCGCGGTTGCCGCATGGCGGCCGGGGATAGCCGGATAGACCACCACATAGCCGATCGCGAAAACGATCGTGGCGTAAAACGTCCACAGCCACCAGCGCGGCAAGGGCGTGTTGAGTTCTTCGATGCCGTCCCATTCGTGTCCGACGGTTTCAACGCCGGTGGGCTCGTCGATGCGCTTGTCAGCCATCGTGATCCTCCGTGAAGATCGAGTTGGCCGCTTCCCTGCCGGAGGACTTGCCCCCGCGGCGGAACGGCCAGATGCACAGGGCCAGGAAAATCGCGCCCATCACCACCAGCGCCCAGCTGTCGGCAAAATGGCGCAGCGCGTCATACGTGCTCATCGCCCCTTCTCCTTTGCCAGGTCTTCCTGGGCAGCAGGCGCATTCACATCCACCAACGTGCCCAGCATCTGGAGATAGGCGACCAGCGCATCCATCTCGGTCAGCTTGGTGGGATCGCCATCGAAGTCGCGCACCTGGGCCTTGGGCCAGCGCTTCTTGAACTCGGTGGCGTTTTCCGGGTCGGCCTGGGCCTTGAGATCGTCGTTGGCCTTGGCGATCTGGTCCTTCGTATAGGGAACGCCGGTGGTGTAGAGCGTTTGCAGCTCTGCCGTCATGTCGCCTTGGTTGAGCGGGCGCCCGGCCAGGAACTGATAGGTGGGCATGATCGATTCCGGCACGACCGAGCGCGGGTCTTTCAGATGCTGGACGTGCCATTCATCCGAATACTTGCCGCCCACACGGGCCAGGTCCGGCCCGGTGCGCTTCGATCCCCACTGGAACGGGTGATCGTACATCGATTCCGCCGCCAGGCTGTAATGGCCATAGCGTTCGGTCTCATCGCGGAACGGGCGGATCATCTGGCTATGGCAGACATAGCAGCCCTCGCGCACGTAGATGTCGCGGCCGGCCTGCTCCAGCGGGGTGTAGGGGCGCATCCCCTCCACCTTCTCGATGGTGTTGTCGATCCAGAACAGCGGGGCGATTTCCACGATCCCGCCGATCGTCACCGCGGCAAAGGCAAGGACTGCCAGCAGGGTGACATTGCGCTCCAGCGTCTTGTGACGCTCAACAATGCTGGACATTGTTCGAGTTTCCTTATCTCGCGGGCGGTCAGGCCGGCTGGGCCACGATGGGGCGATCCTTGGCGGGATCGAACGCGGCATCGTGCATGGGGGCTTCGGTGCGATACTGGCCCAGGATCGTCTTGGTGATGTTGATCACCATGATCACCCCGCCGCTCAGGTAGAGCAGGCCACCAAAGGCACGCAGGGCATACATCGGGTGCAGCGCGGCCACGGTTTCGGCAAAGCTGTTCACCAGATAGCCGTCAGGCCCGTATTCGCGCCACATCAGGCCTTGGGTGATCCCCGCCACCCACATCGAGGCGGCATAGAACACGATGCCCAGCGTCGCGCACCAGAAGTGCCAGTTGACCATGCGCAGCGAATAGAGCCGCTCGCGGTTCCACAGGCGCGGCACGAGGTAATAGAGCGCGCCGAATGTCACCATACCGTTCCAGCCGAGTGCGCCGGAATGCACGTGGCCGATGGTCCAGTCGGTATAGTGCGAGAGCGAGTTGACGCTCTTCACGCTCATCATCGGGCCTTCGAACGTGCTCATGCCATAGAACGCCAGGCTCATCACCAGCATGCGCATGATCGGATCGGTGCGGATCTTGTCCCACGCGCCGTTGAGCGTCATCAGCCCGTTGATCATGCCGCCCCAGCTCGGCATCCACAGCATGACCGAGAAGACCATGCCCAGCGTCTGCGCCCAATCGGGCAGCGCGGTGTAATGCAGGTGGTGCGGCCCGGCCCAGATATAGAGGAAGATCAGCGCCCAGAAGTGGATGATCGACAGGCGATAGGAATAGACCGGGCGTTCGGCCTGCTTGGGCACGAAGTAATACATCATGCCCAGGAACCCGGCGGTCAGGAAAAAGCCCACCGCGTTGTGGCCATACCACCACTGCACCAGCGCCCCCTGCACCCCGGCAAAGACCGGGTAGGACCGTGATCCGAACAGGCTGACGGGAATGTTGAGGTTGTTGACGATGTGCAGCATCGCCACGGTCAGGATGAACGAGAGGTAGAACCAATTGGCCACATAGATGTGCGGCTCATGGCGCTTGATGATCGTGCCGACGAAGACCGCCAGATAGGCCACCCAGACGATGGTCAGCCACAGGTCGGTGTACCATTCCGGTTCGGCATATTCCTTGCCCTGGGTAATGCCCAGCAGATAACCGGTCGCCGCGATGACGATGAACAGCTGATAACCCCAGAACACGAAACGGGCGAGGCCGGGGAAGGCCAGCCTCGCCCGGCAGGTGCGCTGCACGACGTAGAACGACGTGGCGATCAGCGCATTGCCTCCGAAAGCGAAAATGACCGCCGAGGTATGCAGCGGGCGCAGGCGGCCGAAGTTGATCCATTCCAGCCCGAAGTTGAGCTGGGGCCAGGTCAGCTCCAGCGCGATCCACAGGCCGGCGGTAAATCCGGCAACCCCCCAGAAAACCGTGGCGATGACGCCCCAGCGAATTACATCGTCGTCATAGCGGCCCTGATCGGGCATGCGCAGGATACCGCGCACTGCATTGTCGACGCTCTTGCCGCTGATGGTAACCCACAGCGCGATGGCGGCGGCGATCCCGAAGAGCGCCATATGAATCGCAAAACCCTGGTCAACTGCCAGAGCACAGGCAACCACCGCCAGGACAAGCGCGCCAAACCATAGGCCGGCGCGCAACAGAACCTGTTCCATGGACCCTTCCCTTCCATGCCAAACTACAGATTGTGCCCCTGCGCCGATTGCCGGTCTTTCACATTGATACGAGTCAAATAACCTGTGCGGTGAACGAATTGTTGGGAACTTGCGCTTTTTTGCGTTGCGTCAATGTAGCGAATCGCGCCGCCCGCCATTGACGGTGCCACGCCAGAGGGAACGGAGCCTGCGAGGGGCAGGCCGCCTGCAGTGGCGCAGCCTGCAGCGGTGCATGCTGCATCTGACTAGGAAACGCGTGATGAAAAAGGTTCTTGGCAAAGCTCTTGGTGCCGCCGCCCTGGCGCTGGCGTTCGCTTCTCCCGCGCTGGCGGCCGACGAGGCACCGGCCGGCAAGTGGCAGGTCAAGGTGCTGGCCACCTCGGTTCTGGCCGATGGCAAGATCACCGCGGTGCGCAAGGATCTGATCGGCCTGCCCGCCGGCGCGCAGACCGATGCCAGCAACAACAGCTTCACCCCCACGCTGGCGATCGAATACTTCGCCCTGCCCAATGTCTCGGTCGAAACGATCTGCTGCTTTACCGCGCACCACGTCACCGGGGCGGGCTCGCTCGCCGGGGCTGCGCTGGTCGATCACGCGCTGATCCTGCCGGCCACTGTCACGGCCAAGTATCACCTCACCCTGCCGGGCGGCATCAAGCCCTATGTCGGCGCCGGTGGGGCCTGGTTCTTCTATATCGACGAACGCGCCGGCGCGACCGCCCAGACCCTGGGTGCCACGCGGGTAAAGCTCGACAACGATGCTGGTGTCGTGGTCCAGGGTGGCATCGATATTCCGATCACCAAGACCGGTCTTGGCCTCACGCTCGATGCCAAGAAGTACTGGATCAGCACCACCGCGCACTTCTACACCGCCAACGGCACCGAAGCGCTCACCACCCGCCACCGCATGGACCCGTGGGTGCTCAGCGCCGGCGTCGCCTACCGCTTCTAAGCCTTTGCACCGACAGCCCTGCATATCCGTCGTATGCAGGGCCAGCGGGCGGGTCGGTCCAGGGTCTGGGATCCCCTGGCATCGGCCCGCCCGTTTTCATGTGCGCCAGCCACGTCCGTGGGCGCACCGCAGCCTTGACAGACGATCGTCTCCGTCACAAAAAATTTCAATAAATAGAATATGCTAAATCAGGCGGGTGGTCCGGCTGCCGGCGCCTCTGGCCCAATGCAACGGCCCGCCCCCATCGCAAGCAGGAGACGACATACATGGCTGCCAAGGCTAAACGGAAAATCCTCATCGCCCTCGGGCTCATGCTGGCCGGTGAGAGCGGTGGCGTGGAACAGGCTTTGGCGCAGCGCGCACAGGCGATTACCTATGCCGGCAAGCTTGATCGCCGCAATGCCCGCGATGGCGAAATCTATGCCAGCTATCCGATCCAGTTGACTGCGGGCAAGCGCTACGAAATCGGCGTGGATTCCGAGGCGTTCGATCCGGCCATGACGCTGACCGATCCCGATGCCGAAGTGATCGCCGACGATGATGACGGCGGCGAAGGCAACAACGCGCTGCTCGATTTTTCCCCGACGCGCAGCGGCACCTATCGCGTCCGCGTCAAGGCCGTGGACGGCGCGAAGCCCGGCGCGGACTACAAGCTGACCTTGCGCGAAGTGCGCCCCCTGCCCGCCCCGACCAAGGCCAAGCCGCAAAGCAGCACCGCGCTGCGCCTGGAAACCTATGGCGGCACGCTGGAAGCGTCTGATGGCGAAATCCGCGGCAAGTACGAGGACGAGTTCATCTTCCACGTCAACAGCGGCCAGACCATGCTGTTCTTCCTGAAGAGCGACGCGATCGACCCGGTGCTGCAGATCTTCGATGCGCAAGGCAAGACGACCGACCAGCCGATCACCCAGGATGATGACAGCGGCGGCGGCAAGAACGCGTTCATTGCATTCACGCCGGATACGGAAGGCGATTATATCGTCCGCGTGACCAGCGCGAACAATGGCGAGACCGGCGCCTATGCGCTGCGCGCTGCGGCCATGCCGGAAAGCTGATCGGCCACGCAAATCACTGGCATGTGGTGGCCGGATCGGCGCGAGGCGCTGTCCGGTTTACCACATCGCCCGCTGATCGTGTGATCGGCGCGCCGGCTGGATCAGCCGGCGAGCGCCACCAGCGAGGCGCGATTGAGAATTTCCACGTCGCGGCGCGCCGGCAGGTCGATCACGCCCTCGTTCTTGAGCTTGGTGAACTGGCGGCTGACGGTCTCGATCGTCAGGCCCAGCACGTCGGCCACCTGCTGGCGCGAGAACGGCAGGGTAAAGCGCTTGGCCGGGCCGCGCGTGATCGGGGTACAGCCGGTTTCGGCCAAGCGATCCGACATTTCCAGCAGGAACGTCGCGATCTTTTCCGGCGCGGTCTTGCGGCCCAGCAGCATCATCCACGACCGCGTGCGATCAAGCTCGGCCAGGGTGCGCTCCAGCAGCTTGTGCTCCAGCTCGGGATGGCTGCGGGCAAAGCGATCGAAATCATTGCGCGAGAACACGCAGACCCGCGCATCGGTCAGCGCCACGACACTGGCCTTGCTCGTCTGACCGAACGGGCGCCCGATGAAGTCGGACGGATAGGCCACGCCCACGATCTGCTCGCGACCATCCTCGGTGCTCGTCGTCAGCTTGAGCACGCCATCGATGACATTGGCGACCAGCAGCGAATCGTCGTCTTCCCAGATCAACGGCTCCCCAGCAGACACGCTGCGGCGGCGCCCAATGGCATTGAGCGCGACAATCTCCTGATTGTCGAGTCCGGCACAGATGGCCCGGTTGCGGACGACGCAGGTTTCGCAAGAAGACATGGCCGTGCAATTACCATCTTGCGCGCGCCAAGACAATGACAAGACACGGCCTTATTAGACCAAAGTGTGATAAGGCCACCCCAACGAAAAGGGGGGCGGCAAGCAAGGCATGCCGCCCGAGTTGGGGAGAAATCACGCGAAACGAACAGGCTGTCCGGGTTGGAAAGACCTGTTCCCTTCGGCGATTTCCGGTCTAGGCCGATCGCGTGGGGTCCGCTTTGATCCGCGTCAACCACGCCACAATTAGCGCTGAAATGGCGCAAATTGGTGGCCGTGCGTGGGCAATCACACGCCCTGGGCGATCTCTACCGCATCGTGATACTGGCCACGGAAAAACAGCAGCGGCGTTCCCCCGGCCCGCGCATCCAGCGCCTCAACCGCGCCGACCACCAGCCAGTGATCGCCGATATCGTCCACCCGCTCGATGCGGCAGTCGATCCAGGCGAGCGCATTGTCGAGCAGCGGCTGCCCGGACGGCGTATGGCCATGGGCCAGTTCGGCAAACTTGTCGTCGGCGCGGGCGGCAAAGCGGCGGCACAGGTCCAGCTGGTCGGCGCCCAGCACATTGACGCAAAACCGTCCGGTGGCGGCAATCCGCGGCCAGGAACTCGATCGCTTGTCAGGGAAAAAGCCCACCAGCGGCGGATCTAGCGAAATCGACGTGAACGAACCGACCACCAGGCCCGTGCGCACGCCCGCCTCGTCGACCGAGGTGATCACGCAAACGCCGGTGGGGTAGGCGCCCAGAACGGTGCGGAAATGCTTGGGAACGATCATGGGGTCCTCGCCTGGGTCAAAGTTATCGCTGCGCTGCGTCAATCGCCGATCCGGGCAACTTCCTCAAGCACCCTGTCGGCCCATTCAGGCCGACAGATCAAAACATCGGGCAGCCAGGTATCGGCGTTGTTGTAGACCAGCGGCGCGCCGTCGATGCGCGACACATGCAGGCCGGCGCCGGCCGCCACGGCCACGGGCGCGCAGTTGTCCCATTCATACTGACCGCCCGAATGCAGATAGATTTCCGCCTGGCCGCGCACCACGGCCATGGCTTTGGCCCCGGCGCTGCCCATCGGCAGCAGTTCGCCGCCAATCGCGCGGGCCACTTCCACCGCTTCATGCGCGGGGCGCGACCGGCTGACCAGCAGCCGCGGCACGGCGGCCATGGCAGGCATCACGCCCACCCCGCCGCTGTCGAGCACGAGGTCCTCTCCCGGCAACGCCACCGCGCCCAGCACGGCCTTGCCATCGATCGCCAGGCCCACGTGCACCGCCCAATCGGCGCGGCCTTCGCCATATTCGCGCGTGCCGTCCAGCGGATCGATGATCCACACGCGGCTTTTGCCAAGCCGCGCCGGCGTGTCAGCCGTTTCTTCGCTCAGCACGCCATCGTCGGGACGGTGCTGCGCGATCTGCGCCATGAGAAAGGCATTGGCCCGCGCATCGCCTTCACAGCCCAGCGCCTTGCCCTCGTGCGTGCGGGCAGCGCGCAAATCCATGAGGATGCGCCCCGCCTCAGCGGCCAGATGCCGCGCCAGCGCCAGATCGTCCATTCGCCTTCCCCCCTGCGATCCGGTCAGATCACCGGCATCCACGCGCCGATCACCCGCTCCACGATCCGCTCGGCGGCGTCTTCGGGGCTTTCGCGCGTGGTGTCCACCCGGATTTCGGGATTTTCGGGCCGTTCATAAGGGCTGTCGATCCCGGTGAAGTTCTTGAGCTGTCCGCTGCGCGCCTTTTTATACAGGCCCTTCACGTCGCGCTTTTCCGCCTCTTCCAGCGGAGTATCGATGAACACCTCGACGAACTCACCCGCCGGCAGCAGGCTGCGCACCAGTTCGCGCTCGGCGCGGAACGGGCTGATGAACGCGGTCAGCACGATCAGGCCAGCATCGGTCATCAGCTTGGCCACTTCGCCCACGCGGCGGATATTCTCGATGCGATCGGCGTCGGTAAAGCCCAGGTCCTTGTTCAGGCCATGGCGGACATTGTCCCCGTCCAGCAGGAACGTGTGCTTGCCCAGGGCATGCAGCTTCTTTTCCACCAGGTTGGCGATGGTCGATTTGCCCGAGCCGGACAGCCCGGTGAACCACAGCACCGCCGGTTCCTGCATCTTGAGCGCGGCATGCGCCTTGCGCGTCACGTCCAGCGCCTGCCAGTGCACGTTCTGGGCGCGGCGCAGGCTGAAATTGAGCATGCCGGCGCCGACCGTGGCGTTGGTGATCTTGTCGATCAGGATGAACCCACCCAGCGTGCGGCTTTGCGCATAGGGTTCGAACACCAGCGCCTTGTCAGTCACCACCTCGGCAACGCCGATCGCGTTGAGTTCCAGCGTCTTGGCCGCCAGGCGCTCCATCGTGTTGACGTTCACGACATATTCGGGCGCCCGCACCGTGGCCGAAACGGTCTGCGTCCCCAGCTTGAGCCAATAGGCACGGCCGGGCGTCAAGGCTTCATCAGCCATCCACACCAGCGTCGCTTCGAACTGGTCGGCCGCCTCGGGCGGATTGTCGGCCAGGGCGATCACGTCCCCGCGCGAGCAGTCGATTTCATCGGCCAGCGTCAGGGTGATCGCCTGCCCGGCCTGGGCCTGGTCCAGATCGCCTTCCAGCGTGACGATCCGCGCCACGGTGCTGGTCTTGCCCGAAGGCAGCACGCGCACGGTATCGCCCGGCTTGACGCTGCCGCTGGAAATCAGGCCGGAAAAGCCCCGGAAATCCAGATTCGGGCGGTTGACCCATTGCACCGGCATGCGGAACGGGCGGGCCAGATCGTCGGCCCCGCGCACCGGAACGGTTTCCAGATGAGCGATCAGCGAAGGGCCGGTGTACCAGGGCGTATTGGCCGAAGGCGCCGTCACGTTGTCGCCGGCAAAGCCCGAGATCGGCAGCGCGGTGAACGCCTCGATGCCGATGCTGCTGGCAAAAGCGCGATACTCGGCCACTATCTCGTCAAAGCGCGCCTGGCTGTAATCGACCAGGTCCATCTTGTTGACCGCGAGCACGATGTTGCGGATGCCCAGGAGATGGCAGAGGTAGGAATGGCGCCGGGTCTGTACCAGCACGCCCTTGCGCGCATCGATCAGGATCACCGCCAGGTCGGCGGTAGAGGCGCCGGTCACCATGTTGCGGGTGTATTGTTCGTGCCCGGGGCAATCGGCGACGATGAACTTGCGCTTTTCGGTGTTGAAGAAGCGATAGGCCACGTCGATCGTGATGCCCTGCTCCCGCTCTGCCGCAAGCCCATCGACCAGCAGCGCGAAATCGATCGCCTGGCCTTGCGTGCCCACCTTCTTGCTGTCGTTTTCCAGCGCAGCCAGCTGATCTTCAAAGATCATCTTGGAATCATACAGCAGCCGCCCGATCAGCGTGGACTTGCCATCGTCCACCGACCCGCAGGTGATGAAGCGCAGCATGGTCTTGTGCTGATGGGTATCGAGATAGGCGTCGATATCCTGCGCGATCAGGGCATCGGTGACGTAAACCGGATCGGTCATCAGAAATACCCCTGCTGCTTCTTCACTTCCATGCCGGCGCCGCCAGCATCCTTGTCGATCACGCGGCCCTGGCGTTCGCTGGTGGTGGTCAGCAGGGTTTCCTGGATCACTTCGGGCAGCGTCGCCGCGCTGCTTTCCACCGCGCCGGTCAGCGGGAAACAACCCAGCGTGCGGAAGCGGATGGAGCGCTCGACGATCTCGGGCCGATAGCCCAAGACCTTTTCCAGGCGCGGGATATCATCGGCCATGAACAGCTGCCCGTCCCATTCATAGGTCGGGCGCACCGCGGCAAAATAGAGTGGCACGATCGGCACGTCGTTCAAGTGGATGTATTGCCAGATGTCCAGCTCGGTCCAGTTGCTGATCGGAAAGACGCGGATGCTCTCGCCCTTGTTCTTGCGGGCGTTATAGAGGTTCCAAAGCTCGGGCCGCTGGTTCTTGGGGTCCCAGCCATGGCTGGCGGTGCGGAACGAAAAGATGCGCTCCTTGGCCCGGCTCTTTTCCTCGTCGCGCCGGGCGCCGCCAAACGCCGCGTCAAAGCCATAGAGGTCGAGCGCCTGCTTGAGGCCCTCGGTCTTCCACATATCGGTGTGGAGCGCGCCGTGATCGAACGGATTGATGCCGCGCGCCTGGGCTTCGGGGTTCTGATAGACCAGCAGGTCCATCCCGCTTTCGCGCGCCATGCGATCGCGCAGAGCATACATGTCCTGGAATTTCCAGGTGGTATCGACGTGCAACAGCGGAAACGGCGGCGGCGCGGGATAGAACGCCTTGCGCGCCAGATGCAGCATCACCGCGCTGTCCTTGCCCACCGAATAGAGCATGACCGGCGCCTGCGCCTCGGCCACGACTTCGCGCATGATGTGGATCGCCTCGGCTTCAAGGCGCTGGAGATGGGTGAGCGATGGGCTGGTCATGGCGCCGCCTTTGGCACAGGCCGCGCCTGGAATGACAGGGCGAATTGGTTAAGCGCCCCCAAGCCAAACTTTGGTCACAAACGCATTGCGCAGAACCGAATGCCTCCCCTCCCGCAAGCGGGAGGGGCCTGGGGGGGGCACGTTGGCACACACACCCTATCCAAACGTCAGTCGAAATAGGCGATGCAACGCACCTCGATACTGCTGCGAACGCGCGGATCGGGCAGGCTGGTATCGTGGAAGGCAGTGTGCGGGCAGCGCCAGGTCACGCTCTCGTCGGTGTCGTTGAACTTGAACAGCAGCACGTCATCGGCCGCCATATTGGCAAAATACCACCAGCGATGCGCGGGCGAATAGCGGAAGATGGTCGCCGCGATCATGTTTTCCTCTCCCGCCACCGGCGCGGTCAGCGCGTCGCCTTCGGGAAATTCATCTACCACGAACAGGGTGTTGGATGCGGTTTCCGCCTCGCTCACGCTGCGCCCGTCGCACACCGCCAAGGGCCAGTCCTGCGGCCCCGGCGAAAAGGTGCGCCACAGCGAAAAGCAGATCGCGCGGGAATAGCCGCCATGATCGGCAAAGCGCTGGTCGTGCATGCGCCGTGCCGCGCGCCGCGCCGTGGGGCGATTGTAGTCCACGTGGGCTTCGCCCGCTGGCGGCTGGACGCCGCCATTGTGCTGATAATTCGCCACCTTTTCCCGCGCGCGGGCAGAAAGATCGGCCGAGGTGCGGATCATCCAGCCTTGCGCCGCCACGCGATTGGCCCCGCACAACTGCGCTACTAGGGCTTCCACCTCTGCCAGGTACAGCGCGTCAACCATCGCGGCATCGTGAAAGTCGTCCACCGCCGAACGGTGCTGGCCCATCATGAAACCATGGGTATCGAGCGTGAAGTGATCGCGCAGCGGCATGCCATCGCGCACCACCACGGCGTGATCGGTATAGGTGCCAGTGTTGATCTCGGCCCCCTGGCTGACATAGCGGCGGGTGACGAAATCCCCCTCCCCTAGATAGCGGATCATCGCCGGCGCCTGGCGCGCGGTTTCCTCGATCGGGTCGAACACATCGGGGCGGGCATGCAACGCGGCATCCATGGCAGATCCTCTCGCACCGCAGGGCGATCTGGCGCACCCTACTTGTTCGTCAACCTAACAATTGTTAGCGAGTGAGTCCAGCCATGCCGCAGCCCAAGGTTGCGCGCGGCAATCGCCACCCTACCTTGGCTGGCATGACCCTGCCCTTCCCTGGCCGCGCAGCCGACAGTGCCCGCCTTGCCGATATCACCCGCATTCTTGCCCGCCACGGGCTTGGCTGGCTGGCGGCCCGCTTCATGCCCGGCAGCGGCGCGGCAGAGACGCCCGACGGCGATCCCGCCACCACGCCGCGCCGGGTACGCCTGGCGCTGGAGGAACTAGGCCCGGCCTGGATCAAGCTGGGGCAAATCCTGGCGACGCGCGCCGATCTTCTGCCCGCGCCATGGATCGCAGAACTGGAGCAGCTGCAAAGCCAGGCGCCCACGCTGCCCTTTGCCGCGCTGCGCCCCGATCTTGAGCAGGCGCTGGGTGCGCCACTGGAAACGTGCTTTGCCACGTTTGATCAAACCCCGTTGGCCGCCGCCTCGATGGCGCAGGTGCACCGGGCGACGCTGCCCGATGGCACCCCGGTCGCCGTCAAGATCCGCCGGCCCGGCATCACTGGCCCTATGCTGGCGGACCTGCGCCTGATCGCGGGTGCCGCTGCCCTGGCCGAGCGCACCAATGCCCAGGCGCGGCAGTTGCGCGCCGGAGCGATGGCGGCGGAACTCGCCGATGCCTTGCGCCAGGAACTCGATTTCACGGTGGAAGGCCGCAATGCCGACAGGCTGCGCGCCGATTTTGCACGCAATCCGCGCGTGGTCGTGCCCACGATCCATTGGCCGGTCAGCAGCGAAAGCGTGCTGGTGATGGATTTCGTTGCTGGCGTTGCCCCCACCAGCGGACAGGCCTTGCGCGACGCCGGTATCGATCCGGCGAGCATTGCCGCGCTGGGTGCCGACGTGGTGCTGGACATGGTCCTGATCAATGGCCGCTTCCACGGCGATCCGCACCCCGGCAACCTGCGCTGCCTGCGCGGCAATGCCATTGCGCTGCTCGACCTTGGCCTGGTTGGCCAGGTATCGCCCCGCCGGCGCGAGGAGTTCATCCGCTTTACCCAGGCGCTCGTCGCGCGCGACGATGCCGCCATGGCCGACGTTCTCACCACCTGGGATGAAAGCGGCAGCGCGTCGGCATCAGCCGTGGCCGCCGCGGCGCGCCGCCTGGTCGAAACCCACGGCGGCGAGAGCCTGCGCCTGGCGCCAATGGTTGCCGATTTCCTGCCCTTGCTGCGCGAAACCGGCATCGTCATGCCATCAGACCTGCTGCTGATCTTCAAGGCGCTGGTCACGATCGACGGCGTGCTCAGCCGCATCGAACCCGGGTTCGAACTGTCCGCCGCGCTGCGCCGATCTACCCTTCGCCTGGTTGCCGCGCGGCTGTCGCCCGATCACTGGCAACCGATCCTGCGCGCGCTGGGGCTGGAACTGGCCCATCTCGGCAATGACGCACCGCGCCTGTTGCGCGCCGGGGTGCAGCGCTTGACCGAGCCGCCGGCGCCGATCGAACCGGCCCCGCAATGGGCCGCCCTGGTCCGTCCGCTTACGCGCGCGATCTGGGGTGCGGGGGTGCTGGTCGCCGTGGCTGTGGTGGCATCCCGCCTGATCGGGTGATCACGCCGCGCTCGGCGGCACTTCGGCAGCAGGCAACGGCATGCCGCCCTGGACCATGACCGAGCGTGTCGGCTGCGCCAGCACGATGCCGGCCGCCTCGAACTGCTCCATGATCGTCAGCAGCACGTCCTGCCGCACCGCCATCGCCGCGTTGTAATCCGGCCCCGCCAGGTAAGACCACACGTCGATGGTCAGCGCCGTGTCGGCAAAGTTGGTGAACGTGGCGCGCACGCCATCGTTGAGTACGCCGTCGTGATCGAGCAGGGTTTGCCGCACGATGTCCACCGCCTCGCGCACCTTGGCGACCGGCAGGCCATAGGCGATACCGATCGTGGGGTTGAACAGGAAGCGGTCGCGCGTGGCAAAGTTCTCGATCTGCCGCGCGGCAAAATCACCGTTGGGAATGGTCACCAAGGTGCGATCGTTGGTGCGGATGCGGGTGGAACGGATGCCCACGTCCTCCACCGTGCCCGAAACATCGCCCACCTTGCAGAAATCGCCCACCTGCACCGGCTGATCGGCAATGACCGTCACGCTGCCGACCAGGTTCTCCACGGTCTTTTGCGCGCCCAGCGCCAAGGCGATGCCGCCAATGCCCAGCGCCGCAATACCGGTAGTAACATTGATACCAAACGTATCAAGAACACCTACCACGGTGAAGGCCAGCAGCAGCAGCTTGGCCCCGCGCCGCAGCAGGTTGACCACCGAGATCACCTGGCGCCGCTGGTGATGGCGCAGGCGCCGTGTGGCCAACTCGGCAATGGCATCGATCAGGCGCAGCGCAAACCACACCAGCGCCACCAGGCCCACCGTGCCGCCATAGCGCAGCAGCGTCTGCCGGGCGACGATGGCCACGGGCAGGCGGTTGGCCCACATGAAGAAGATCATGATCGACAGGAACAGGCTGAGCGGTGGCAAGGCCGCTGCCAGGAAGCGATAGACCGCGCTATCCTGGAACTGCGGGATCAACCGCCGCACCACCAGCAGGATCAGCGCGGCCAGCAAACGAAACGCGGCAAAGCTGGCCGCCGCCAGGCCCAGCAGCAGCGCCCAATCGCCGATCGGCGCACCGCCGACCATCCAGCTATCCGGATTGGTGCTCGCCACCGGCGCGTCGCGCGGCACGTCGGCTTTGGCCAAAATCTGCAGGGTTTCAGGGGCAACACGCCAGACCACCACCTGGCCCTGCTGGCTGCTGGCCAGCAAGACCGGCACCTTTTGATCGCCCACCCGCATTGTGCCAACCTGCTCGCGGTTGAACGGCAGATCGTCGTTCAGATCGCCCACGGCATCGTTCGACAGGGCGCCAAACGCGCGCAGCGCACCACCCTTGTCGAGCAGCACCTGCAACCGCCGCGCCAGTTCCTCGGCGCCATTGGCCAGGCGCGGATTATCGAGCCGCACCGACATGAAATGCGCCGCACGTTCGTAATCGCGGCCAGCCAGCGCCTGGATCAGGCCAGCCACCGCTGATCGCGGGGTTTCGCGCCCATACGGGTCACTGGGTGCGGCCGGGCTAGACGCTGCCGCCGGCGTCAACTGCGCGTGGGCCAGCGGCGCCACGCCCAGCAGCAGCGCCATCAGGGCAAATCGGAACAGGCGAACGATGAGCAAAGGGCCTCCGGTATTGCTGCAGGAGCGAACGCTCCCACCCAACGTAACCGGACAGCGCGCGGTTCGGTTCCCCGGCCCGCAGCAGATACGCCCCTATTCCTCGCCCATGCGCAGCGCGGCGATGAAGGCTTCCTGCGGAATCTGCACGTTGCCGTATTCGCGCATGCGCTTCTTGCCTTCCTTCTGCTTTTCCAGAAGCTTCTTCTTGCGGCTGATATCACCGCCATAGCACTTGGCAGTCACGTCCTTGCGCATCGCGGCAATGGTTTCGCGCGCAATCACCTTGGCGCCGATCGCCGCCTGGATCGGAATCTTGAACAGATGGCGCGGGATCAGGTCCTTCAACCGCTCGCACAGTCCGCGCCCGCGCGCATCGGCCTGGCTGCGGTGCACGATCATGCTCAAGGCGTCGACCGGCTCGTTGTTGACCAGGATGTTCATCTTGACGAGGTCGCCCTCGCGCAGGCCGATCTGCTCATAGTCAAAGCTGGCATAGCCGCGGCTGATCGACTTGAGGCGATCGTAGAAATCGAACACCACTTCGTTGAGCGGCAGTTCATAGTTCACCTGCGCGCGCCCGCCGACATAGGTCAGCCCGGTCTGGATACCACGGCGATCCTGGCACAGCTTGAGGATCGAACCGAGGTATTCGTCGGGCGTATAGATCGTCGCCTTGATCCAAGGCTCTTCCATGGTGTCGATCTTCACAACATCGGGCATGTCGGCCGGGTTGTGCAGTTCCATGTGCGAGCCATCGGTCATGGTCAGACGATAGACCACCGACGGCGCCGTGGTGATAAGGTCGAGATCGTATTCGCGGCTCAGGCGCTCCTGGATGATTTCCAGGTGCAACAGGCCCAGGAACCCGCAGCGGAAACCAAAGCCCAGCGCCGCGCTGGTTTCCATTTCAAAGCTGAACGAGGCATCGTTCAGCCGCAGCTTGCCGATCGAATCGCGCAGCTTTTCAAAATCGGCGGCATCGACCGGGAACAGCCCGCAGAACACCACCGGCTGCACTTCCTTGAAGCCCGGCAGCGCTTCGCTGGCGCCGCCCTTGACCGTGGTGATCGTGTCACCGACGCGGGCCTGCGCCACTTCCTTGATCTGCGCGGTGATAAAACCGATCTCGCCCGGCCCCAGTTCGGCCAGTTGCTCGATCTTGGGCCGCATGCAACCCACGCGATCGATCAGGTGTTCGGTGCCACCGGCCATGAACTTGACCTGCAAGCCCTTCTTGATCACCCCGTCGATCACGCGCACCAGGATGACCACGCCCAGATAGGGGTCATACCAGGAATCGACCAGCATGGCCTTCAACGGCGCATTGCGATCGCCGCCCGGCGGGGGAATGCGCGCCACCACGGCGTCGAGCACTTCCTCGATGCCGATGCCGGCCTTGGCGCTCGCCAGCACGGCCTGGCTGGCGTCGATCCCGATCACTTCCTCGATCTCGTTCTTCACCTTTTCCGGCTCGGCAGCGGGCAGGTCGATCTTGTTGATCACCGGCACGATCTCGTGGTCGTGCTCGATCGACTGATAGACGTTGGCCAGCGTCTGCGCTTCCACGCCCTGCGCCGCGTCCACCACCAGCAGCGCGCCTTCGCACGCCGCCAGGCTGCGGCTGACTTCATAGGCGAAGTCGACGTGGCCGGGGGTGTCCATCAGGTTAAGCTGATAGGTCTGCCCATCCTTGCCCTTGTAATCCAGGCGCACGGTCTGTGCCTTGATAGTGATCCCGCGCTCGCGCTCGATATCCATGTTGTCCAGCACCTGCGCGGTCATCTCGCGCTCGGCCAGGCCGCCCGTATATTGGATCAGGCGGTCGGCCAGGGTGGACTTGCCATGGTCGATGTGGGCAATGATGGAAAAATTGCGGATCAGCGCGAGGTCGGTCATGCGCCGCCGTTAGCAGGCCCGCTGCGCGCTGTCATCAGGCGCGATGGGCAGTTTCGGCGGGGGTTTTAAGGTTGGCCAACATGCCCTCCCCCAGCCCCTCCCGCACGCGGGAGGGGCTGGGGGAGGGCATGTCAGGGCCCGAAGCCCTCACCCCACCTTGCGCTGCAAGGGCCGCTCCAGCACCGGCGCCAACGCGGGCGTGCGCACCTGGACCACGGCAATGCGGCCATCGTCATCGGCCTTGAGCGGGGCGGCAAATTCCACGCCCATGCGATCGTCGTTGCTCCACCGGCACGTACCCGTCACCACGTGGCCATCAGCGAGCTGGATGCGGAACACGGTGCCTTCCGGCACATTCCACAGCCCCTCGATCAGGGCGCCGGTCATCGAGATGTTGCGCACCATGCCGTTGTATTTGTGCCCTGCGTTTTCCAGCACGACCTTGCGCAGCATCGACTGGCGGCTGGCCCGCGCCGAGCGCGGCCCCTGGGCCACGGCCACCAGCCCAGTCGAAAGCCGCGCCGCGGCGTTGGCCGCCGAGAGCGGCCGTTCATAGATATAGCCCTGCACATGGCTGCACCCAAGCATGCGCACCAGGTCCAACTCATCCAGCGTTTCCACGCCCTCTGCCGTGGTTTCCATGCCCAGCGCCTCGGCCAGGCTGACGATCGAGGCGATGATCGCGCCATTGCGGCTGCCCGGCTGGGTTGCCCCGCGCACGAACGACTGGTCGATCTTGATCTTGTCGAACGGGGCAGAGCGCAGATAGCCGAGCGAGGAATAGCCAGTGCCGAAATCGTCGAGTGCCAGGCGCACACCGATCGATTTCAACTGCTTGAACATCTGGTCGGTGCCCTCGTCGTTGTTGAGGAACACGCTTTCGGTGATTTCCAGCTCCAGCCGCTCGGGCTCCACTCCGGCGTGGGCCAGGGCGGAAGTAACGATCGTGGGCAGCGCCGGATTGGCAAACTGCAGGGGCGAGACGTTGACCGCCACGCGCACGTCCTGCGGCCACTGCGCCAGATCCTGGCAGGCGGTGCGCAGCGCCCATTCGCCGATGGCGGCGATCAGCCCGGTATCTTCGGCAATGGGAATGAACTTGGCCGGCGAAATGAAGCCGTGCTGGGGATGGTGCCAGCGCAGCAGAGCTTCAAACCCGGTGATCCGCTCGGTCGCGGTCTGCACCACCGGCTGGTAATACAGCTCCAGCCCGCCATGGGCCACTGCATCGCGCAATTCCTCTTCCAGCTGGCGCCGCTCCTCGGCATCGCTGTGCAGGTCTGCGGCATAGAAGTGATAGCGCCCGCGCCCGCCGTCCTTGGCGGCATAGAGCGCCAGATCGGCGTTGCGAATCAGCGCCTCGCTGGTCACGCCATCATCGGGGGCAATAGCAATGCCCACCGATGCGCCGATCATCACGCGGTTGCCGTCGATGGCATAGGGCGCGGAAAGCTGTTCGATCACCTGGTTGGCGAGGTAGGCCAGATGGTCGCGCTCGATCTTGCCGGGCATGATCACCTGGAACTCGTCGCCGCCCAGGCGCCCGACGCGGCCGACATTGCCGATCACGCCTTCCAGCCGCTGCGCCACCTGCTTGAGCAGCGCATCGCCGGCGGGATGGCCCAGCGTATCGTTCACCTGCTTGAACCGGTCGAGATCGAGCAGAAACACCGCGCAGGCACGGTGCTGCACCTGCGGCGCTACCAGGATCTTTTCCAGCGTCTGCGACATGCGCAGGCGATTCGACAGGCCCGTCAGCGAATCGAATTGCGCCAGGCGCGAGGCATGCTCGGCCGAGCGGCGCTTTTCGGTCAGATCGGTGCCCGAGCCGCGAAAGCCCTGGAAATTGTTGAACGTGTCATAGGTCGGGCGGCCATTGATCTGCCACCAGCGCTCTTCCATGTCGGTTGCCGCGCGCACGGCCAGTTCGGAAAAACTCGACCGCGCCGAAAGATGAAACGCCAGCGTGCGCTCACCCTCGCCGGCCTGGTCGGCCAGGTTGAACAGTTCGGGAAACGGCCGGCCGATCAGTTCTTCCACGCCGCGCCCCAGGATCTGGGCGACCGGGCGCGAAAGATAGGTGATCTGGCCACGCCGATCGGTTTCCCAGAACCAGCCTTGGCCGGTTTCCTCGTAATCGGCCAGAATCTCCTGCGCGCGGGTCTGGATGCGCGTTTCGATTTCCATCTGCTCACGCGCGCGCGCTTCGATTTCACGCTGGCGGAAATAGGCTGCCACCGCCACGGCCAGGCCAATACCCAGCGTGACCAGCCCGCCCAGGCGGTTGGCCGCACAGGCCACCCCGGCCCAGATCGCCACTTGCGCCACCAGCACGCTGGCCAGTTGCCCGCTTTCGAACACGGTGGCGAGCAGCGACACGGTTACCAGCAGGGCCAGCCCCTGCAACCATGGCACGGCGCCGATCTCCGCCCAGTGGCCCACCGCCGCGCCAAACAGAAACATCGGCATGCCCACGGCCAGCGCCATCAGCAGCATGCGCGGCGCGGTGCCGACGATTCCAGCGTTTTCCACCCGCACCGCCAGCGCGCCGAG
Source organism: Novosphingobium sp. AAP1 (assembly GCF_001295765.1). Taxonomy (NCBI): domain Bacteria; kingdom Pseudomonadati; phylum Pseudomonadota; class Alphaproteobacteria; order Sphingomonadales; family Sphingomonadaceae; genus Novosphingobium; species Novosphingobium sp. AAP1. The sequence goes on from NZ_LJHO01000001.1 coordinate 291,511, forward strand.
CAACGCCAGCATGACCGCGGTGATTCCCACCGACACCACGATGCCATCGGGAATCACCCCGTTAAGCAGCGCCAGCCCGGCAAGGCCCACCGCCATCGGCGCTGCGATCTGCGGCCATTCGCGCGCGATCAAACGGTTGGCCATCCGCGGGTTTGGCGCGTGGCTGGCCGGCACGCGTTCGCGCCGCCGCTGCGTGCGTGCAAAGTCACGGCGCTCCTCGCCCCGCGCTTCGATTTCGATCTGCTCTGCCCCGGATACGTCTGCCATGGTTACCCGCATGCCCGAACGGCTTTGAAAAACCGTTAAGCAGGCCTGACGAAGCGACACGAAATCTGCCCACTTTTACCTCCGTAATGAACCTGCTAGGCGGCATGCCGGACGTGGGTGGGACTTTATCAGGGCGAACGTTGGCGGGATTGCCGGCGCACAGGCGCCATGCACCCGGCAGGAGATGACGGGATCGTGGCGAGTTTTACCGCTGATTTTTCGATGGTTGGCGTTGCTGGCCGGCGCCTGCGCCTTGGCCAGTGGCATGTCGGCGCCCAAGGTGCGCGTCCGCTGGTGCTGCTGGGCGGCATCGGCATGAACATGGAGTTGCTCGAACCGGTGGTTCGCGCCCTGCCCTGCCGCCGGATCATCAGTTTCGATATGCCGGGCATCGGCAAGTCACCCGATCCGATCATTCCCTATACCATGCCGTGTATCGCGCTCACGCTGGCCGCGCTGCTCGATCGCCTGCATCTCGATGCGGTAGACGTGCTGGGCATCAGCTGGGGCGGCGCCGTGGCGCAGCAGTTCGCGTTCCAGCATCGCGCCCGCATCGGCCGGCTGGCGCTGGCCGCCACCGCCGCCGGGGCGGCGATGGTGCCCGGCAATCCCGCGATCATGAGCCACATGGCCGATCCGCGCGAATATACCGTCGCGCGCACCCTGCAGCGCAACCTTGCCTCGCTGTACAATGGCGGTGGCCACCAGGCAGTATCGCTCAATGCGGCCATGCCGCCCTCGCCGGTCGGCTGGGCTTGCCAGTTGGCCGCTTTTTCCACCTGGAGCAGCGCACCGTTCCTGCCGCTGCTGGCCCTGCCCACTCTGGTCATGCATGACGAGGAAGACCAGCTGATCCCGCCGGCCAATGCCCAGTTCCTGCACGGCGCCATCCCAGGCAGCCGGCTGGAAATGTTCAAGGGCGGCGGGCACTTGTTCATGCTCGCCGATCCCGAAGGCTTTGCCGCCACGCTGCGCGGATTTCTCGACGCGGCGTGACGGGCCTCTGCGCCGCGTCAGGCCGCGCGCCGCGTCGCCTTGGCCTGGTGTGGCACCAGGCCTTCCACGCGGAAATGGCCCACCAGATCGGCCATGCGATCGGCCTCTCCAGCCAGGCTGCGTGATGCCGCCGTCGCTTCTTCCACCATGGCCGCATTCTGTTGGGTCATCAGGTCCAGTTCGTTGACCGTGGCCTGAATCTGCCGGATATTCGCGGCCTGTGCCCTGGCGCCCTCGGCAATGTTGCTGGCCACGTCGGCAATCGCGCCCACCCGGCTGACGATCCGCTCGAACGTCTCGCCAGTCTGGTCCACCAGCGTCACGCCGCGCTCCACCTGGACAGAGCTTTCGCCGATCAGCTTCTTGATATCGAGCGCCGCCTCGGCCGATCGCTGCGCCAGCGCGCGCACTTCGTTGGCCACCACGGCAAAGCCGCGCCCGGCATCACCCGCGCGCGCCGCTTCCACCCCGGCGTTGAGCGCCAGGAGGTTGGTCTGAAAAGCGATGCCATCGATCACCGCGATGATCTTGCCGATCTCGGCGGCAGAGCGGTGAATGTCGTTCATCGCCTGCACCGCTTCTTCCAGCACGCCGCCGCCCTGACGCGCGTCACCATGGGCGTCCTGCACCGCCGAATGCAGCTGGGTCGCTTCTTCGGCCGTCTTGCCCACCGTGCCCGCCAGCGTGGTGATCGAGGCCGAGGCTTCTTCGAGCGAGGCTGCCTGCTGCTCCGTCCGCCGGGCAAGATCGTCCGAAGCCTCGCGAATTTCCTTGGCGCCGGTGTCGACTGCGCGCGACGTCTGCGAGACCGCGCCCAGCGCGCCGCTCACCTTCTTGCGCATGGTTTCCAGGTCCGCTTCCAGCGCGGCGTAGGCTTCGGGCAGGCCGGTCAACGCCACGGTAAAATCGCCCTCGGTCATCTTGCGCACAGTATGGCCCACCTGGGTAACCACCGCCTGGCGCTTGGCATCTTCCGCCTGGAAATAGGCAGACAGCGCCACTTCCATATCGAGCAGCGCCATCTTCACCAGCGTGGCCACGGCCTTGGCGCGGCGGCTGCCCAGCTTGCCCAGGCCGCGCCCCAGAAACCGCACGATCACCTCGTCCAGCACCGAGGCATAGGCACCGATATACCAGCCCGGCTCCAGCCCGATTCGCGCGTGAACATCCCCGATGCGCTGGGCGCGTTCGGCATAGGCCATGCCGGGCGTGCCGCTGAACATGCTGCCCCAATGCTCGATCTGCTTGTCCCGGGCATGGGACATGGCGGCGCGCGAAGGGAAGAAGCGCGCCGTTTCCGGCGTCAAGGCAATGCGATCATACAGCCGTTCCAGCGCCGGCGGAGCCAGGCCGTCCATGGCGCCGGCAATCTGGCCAAACCGGGCCACGTCATCACTGCTGATGTTGAAGAACGTCAGCTTGCGGTCAACGTCCTGCTGGGTAAGCGCCATGGGATCTACCTGTCTAACTCCGATGCGACAGGCATAGGCGCAGGGCGATCAAGACCGCTGAAAAGGCATATAGGGATTTGCCCGAGGTGCCGGCAGCCGCCCGCGTTGCCGAAACGCGAAAGGGGCGCGATCAGCCTGGCCGATCGCGCCCCTTTGGTATGTTGCCGGGCTGGTCTGCCCCGCGTCAGACGCGCATCGGCATCAGCACGTAGAGCGCGGGCGACTTGTCATCCTTGCGGATCAGCGTCGGCGCGCCGGCATCGGCCAGGTGCAGCTCCACCGTGTCGCCGTCGATCTGGCTGAGGATGTCCTTGAGATAGTTGGCGTTGAAGCCGATCTCGAAGCCTTGCGCGGTGTAGTCTGCCGGCAGTTCTTCAGCCGCGGTGCCGTTGTCCGGGCTGGTGACCGACAGCGTCACGCGGTCGGTTTCCAGCGCCATCTTCACCGCGCGGGTCTTTTCGGTGGCGATCGTCGCCACACGGTCCACGCCTTCATAGAAGCTGCGCGGATCAAGCTTGAGCAGCTTGTCGTTGGCGGTGGGGATCACGCGGCTGTAATCGGGGAACGTGCCGTCGATCAGCTTGCTGGTCAGCACCACGCCGTGTTCGCCGCCCAGGGTAAAGCGCACCTTGCTAGCCGAAAGATCGAGCAGCACATTGGTATCGAGCACTTCTTCCAGCAGCTTGCGCAGCTCGCCCACGCATTTGCGCGGCACGATCACGTCGGGCATGCCCTCGGCGCCTTCGGGGCGCGTCAGGGTGTAGCGGGCCAGGCGGTGGCCATCGGTGGCTGCGGCCTTGAGCACTTCATCGGCCACGTGGAAGAAAATCCCGTTGAGGTAGTAACGGGTTTCCTCGGTGGAGATGGCAAAGCGGGTACGGTCGATCAGTTCGGCCAGCACGCGCGCGGGAATTTCAAAGCTGGTCGGCAGATCGCCTTCCACGATCACCGGGAAATCGTCGCGCGGCAGCGTGGGCAGCTGGAACCGGCTGCGCCCGGCCTTGACCACCATGCGGTTGTCGGTGGTTTCCAGGCTCACTTGCGAGCCATCGGGCAGCTTGCGCGCGATGTCGAACAGCAGGTGCGCCGAAACCGTGATCGCGCCCGGCCCCTCCACCGAAACCGCCGGCATCGATTCCACGATCTGCAGATCAAGGTCCGTGGCCATCAGGCGCACCGAATTGTCGGCCGAAGCCTCGATCAGCACGTTCGACAGGATGGGAATGGTGTTGCGGCGTTCGACAACCGACTGGACGTGGGACAGGCAGCGCAGAAGAGTCGCGCGTTCAATGGTCGCCTTCATTCTCGTCTCGATCCCCAGTCTCGTAACCCGGCTGCTTCAGAACCGATCTGAAACAGGCCGGACTGGACGGACAGGCGCCGTCCGGGTTGGCTGCACACCAGAAGGCCATGGAATCACAGCCAGCAGCGTTGCGTTTCGGACCACCTTTCTTAGCGTGGAGTGCCCCTTGGGCAAGGCTCCCCTTGCATGGCCCAAGTGAAACTGTGCATAAATGACCCGAAAACTCGAAAAAATGTCGTTTCAGTCCAGATCGCGCTGTCCATCGAACATCAAGGCGGTGGCAACGATCCAGCCGGTGATCAATTGCCAGCCTTGGGATGTCACGCTGGCCGGGGGCTTGCCCGCCTTGTCCAGCGCCTCGCTCACGATGCGCAGATCGCCTGGCGTCACCTTGTCGGCCGGGTTGTTGGTATTCCCCGGCCCGATATCCAGCGCCCGGTCGATCAGCGCCGAGGCGATGCCCAGCGCCGCCATCCGCCCATCGAGCGCATCGCGCCCCATGCGCCCCCAGGTATAGCTGAAATAGGCATCGCGCTGTTTGTCGTTCAGCAACTGGTCGGCCGCGCAGGCATCGGTGATTGCGCGCAGATCGGCCTGCGTGGCATTGGCCGCAGGGGTGCCGGGCGTCAGGATGGCATCGGCCACCTTCTGGTCCAGCCCCTCGGGCGCAGCCTTGATGGCGCAGGCCAGCGTTTCGGGCGGGCGCGCAAAGGCTGCGGCCGGCACCGCCAGCCCAGCCGCCACCACGGCCAGCACCCACCCGCCGCGCATCAGGCGAACATCGCCATGCCGCCGTTCACGTGCAGCGTCTGCCCGGTGACGTAGCCGGCTTCCTTGCTGGCAAGATAGGCCACCGCCGCGCCGATATCCTGGCCTTCGCCCATGCGGCCCATCGGGATGCGGCCGTTGAGCGCATCCTTCTGCGCATCGGGCAGCACATCGGTCATCGCGGTGCGGATGAAACCGGGCGCGACGCAGTTGACCGTGACGTTGCGGCTGGCCAGTTCCTGCGCCAGGCTCTTCGACATGCCGACAAGGCCCGCCTTGGCTGCGGCATAGTTCACCTGGCCGGGATTGCCGGTAGCGCCGACCACGCTGGTAACCGAGATGATGCGGCCAAAACGCGCCTTCATCATCGGCTTGGTGGCGCTGCGCATCAGGCGGAACGCCGCTTCCAGGTTCACGCGGATCACCGCGTCCCATTCCTCGTCCTTCATTCGCATCGCCAGGTTGTCGCGCGTGATGCCGGCGTTGTTGACCAGGATGTCGATCTTGCCCAGCGTGTCGAGCGCGGCAGGCACCAGCTTTTCCACCTGTTCGGCGTTCGACAGGTCGCAGGTCACTTCGACGTGATCGTGACCATAGGTCTCGTTCAGCTCTTCCCGAAACGCGCGCAGCTTGGCCGGGTTGGCCCCCGAAAGCGCCAGCCGCGCCCCCTGGCGGGCCAGCGCATGACTGATCGCCGAACCGATGCCACCAGCAGCGCCGGTAACCAGGGCAGTCATGCCGGTCAGGTCAAAAAGACGGTTTTCCATAATCTTGGCTCCACGAAATATTGGCCGCCGGCTCTGCTTCACCGTCACCCCGGACTTGATCCGGGGTCCTACACTGCATCGGCAGCACGGTGGACCCAAGCGGGACCCCGGATCAAGTCCGGGGTGACGATGGGAAGAGGGTTGGCGAGAAGACGGTCGGCGCTCTCAGAGATCCTTGGCCAGGGCTTCGATGTCGGCCATGGTGATCACGCTGGTGACGGAGAGATCGGCCCCGGCCGAGCGGGTGATCATCGGTGCCAGCACCTTGCCGCCCAGTTCGACGAACGCCTCGACGCCGGCGTCCTTCATCGCGATCGCGCTTTCGCGCCAGCGCACGCGGCCAGTGACTTGCTCTACCAGCAGTTGCTGCACCTGCGCCGGATCAGTGACGATGGAGGCGGTCACGTTGGCGAACAGCGGCACGCGAAAGGCCTGGGGCGGCGTGGCGGCCAGCGCCTGGGCCATGGCATCGGCGGCCGGCTGCATCAGCGGGCAGTGGAACGGGGCAGACACCGGCAGCAGCACGCCGCGCTTGATGCCATGCTCCTTGACCAGCGCCACCGCGCGCTCGATCGCGCCCTTGTGCCCGGAAAGAACCACCTGGGTGGGATCGTTGTCGTTGGCCACGGTGCAGACTTCACCCTGCGCAGCGGCTTCGGCCAGCGCGGTGGCCTTGTCGATATCGGCGCCAAGCAGTGCGCACATCGCGCCTTCGCCCACCGGCACGGCGGCCTGCATCGATTGCCCGCGCAGCTTGAGCAGGCGGGCGGTATCGGCCAGCGAAAACGCACCGGCAGCGCACAACGCGGTATATTCGCCCAGGCTGTGCCCTGCCACGAAATCGGCCTTGTCGGCCAGCTGGATGCCGCCTTCCTTTTCCAGCACGCGCAGCACGGCGATGGCATGGGCCATGATCGCGGGCTGGGCATTTTCCGTCAGGGTCAGCGCATCATCGGGGCCCTGGGTCATGATCTGGAACAGCTTCTGGCCGAGCGCGTCGTCCACTTCCTCGAACACTTCGCGCGCGGCGGTGCTGGCGGCGGCAAGCTCGGCGCCCATGCCCACCTTCTGGCTGCCCTGCCCCGGAAAAACGAATGCCCGCATTGATCGATGCCTCCTGAAAACTGGCGCGCGCCCTATTGGCCCGGCGGGGTTCCTGCAAGCCCGAACGGCACGATGCGATTATCGCCATCATGCCCGATATCCGCGCGACCGAGGTAAGGCAGGCCTGTACGCGCGCACCAATGCCGCGCCATATCCTCCACCCCGATGCCAAAAGGTCTATCGTTTTCAGGCACCTGCGTCACACGACCGAGCCGCAGGCCGGCCACCTTCATGGCCGCCAGCCCGGCGCTGACATGAAACAGCAGGCGATCGACGGCATAATCGTATTCGCTCACTTCTTCCACCATCACCACATGCCCGGCCAGATCAGGCATCACCGGCGTGCCCATGATCATCGACAGGGTCATGAGGTTGAACGCCACCACGGGCTCTGCCGCCGGGATCGTCGGCTCCAGCCCGATGGCGTCCCCCGCCAGCCAGGCGAGCGTGCGGCGCACCGCCGCCTCGCCGCCATCGCGCCGCACATCGGCCGGCATCGGCGCATGGACCGGGCGGCCCACTTTGGCGCGATAGAGCGCGGCGAGCATCACCCCGCCATCCGAATAGCCGAGATAGGCCTTGTTCTGCGCCGCCGGCGTCAGCCGGCCGATGGCATCCTGCGCAATCCGCCCCGCGCCATAGCCGCCGCGCGCAAACCACACCGCGTCAAACCCGGGATCGTTGGCACATTCCACGAAGGCGTCGCGGCGCTGCTGGTCCGTGCCAGCAAAATGGCCGCTTTGGGCGAAACATTGCTCGTGAAAGTGGATATCAAGGCCGGCATAGTCTGCCACCAGAGCGGCAACCCGCCCGGCATCGGCGCGATCGAATGGGGCAGACGGGGCACAGACAGCAATGCGCAACATGGGCGCGGTGTTATCGCCTGCGCGGGGGTTCGTCCATCACACATGGTTAGCGAAACCTTGCCCAAATACTTAGGACGCGATTTTCGGGAAAGGTTTCCGCGCCAACCGCGTTAGAGGGCATGACAGGGCCGAACGGGCACCTTGGCAAGCGATCATGGCTTGCCGGGCGTGGGCCGCTCCGGTGCTGTCACACCTTGCGCCTTTGACCGCATCGCGGACCAGGCGTCGGGCGAAATGGGCTTGGCCGAACCGATGCCGACGCTTGCCGTGGCACTGGCTCCGACCTTGCCCTCGCGCCCGCAAGCCTGGCCCGGAAAAGAGCCTGGCCGAACCCTGCGCCCCGTGCGCCCGGCTCCGGCCAGCCTTTTCATCCCTGCGCTGCTGCGGCCAGACGCGGCAGCGGGGCAAACCTGTCGCAGCGATCTTGCCACGCCCCCTGATTGCTGTAGTGCCCTGTGCCCATGGCCCACACTGCACTTGCGCCAGATGGCGCGCTAACTGCCCATCCCTGGTTCTTTTGCGGCATTGGCGGATCGGGCATGCTGCCCCTGGCGCTGATCCTCAAGGGCGCAGGCGCGCAAGTGGCCGGGTCTGATCGCAGCCGCGACCAGGGCCGCACGCCCGAAAAGTTCGCCTGGCTGGAAAGCCTGGGCTTTGCCTTGTTCCCGCAAGACGGCAGCGGCATCACCTCGGCCGATCAGGCGCTCGTTGCCTCAGCTGCGGTGGAAGACACCGTGCCCGAAGTGGTGCGCGCCCGCGACCTCGGTTGCCCGCGCTTCACCCGCGCGCAATTGCTCGCCCGCCTGTTCAACGCCGCGCCGATCGGCATTGCCGTGGGCGGCACCAGCGGCAAGTCCACCGTCACCGGCATGATCGGCTGGATGCTCACGGCCTTGGGCCGCGATCCCACGATCATGAATGGCGCGGTCATGAAGAACTTTGCCACGCCTGACGCGCCCTTTGCCTCGGCCCGCGTGGGCCAGGGCGGGCTGTTCGTTTCGGAAGTCGATGAAAGCGACGGCTCGATCGCGCTCTATCGGCCGCAGATCGCCGTGCTCAACAACGTCAGTCTCGATCACAAGAGTCTGGAAGAACTGCGCGATTTGTTTGGCAATTTCCTGGCCACGGCAAGCACGGCGGTGATCAATGCCGATGACGCGGAAAGCATGGCCCTGGCCCACCGCGCGCGGGCCACGGTCACCTTCGGCTTTGCCGATACCGCGATGATCGGGGTCGTGCCCGCCAGCGTGGTGGAAAGCCCGACCAGCATTGCCGCCACGGTGATCGACCGGCGCAGTGGCGCGCAGCACGATATCACGCTGGCCGTTCCGGGCCGGCACAACCTGGCCAATGCCTTGGCCGCTCTGGCCGCAGCCGATGCGGCGGGCCTGCCGCTGGGCGAGGCGGTGGCGGCCCTGAGCGGTTACGCCGGGCTCGCCCGCCGGTTCGACATCGTCGGCACCAGCGCCAGCGGCGTGACGGTGATTGATGATTTTGGCCACAACCCGGAAAAGGTTGCCGCCACCCTCGCAACGCTCAAGGCCCATCCCGGCCGCGTGCTCGCGCTGTTCCAGCCGCACGGCTATGGCCCGCTGCGCCAGATGGGCGCGGAACTGGCCGAAGTGCTGGCCACGCGCTTGAGCGCCGGGGATCAAGTGATCCTGACCGACCCGGTCTATTTCGGCGGCACGGTGGATCGCACGCAAGGTTCAGAGCGCATCGTCGGCCTGGTCAACGCGCATGGCGGCCAGGCCGAACACGTGGCGGAGCGCGCCGAGGCCGGCCAGCGGCTGGCCGCCCTCGCCCGTCCGGGAGACCGGATCGTGATCATGGGCGCGCGCGACGATACGCTGTCCGCCTTTGCCCGCGACGTGCTTGGCAGCCTTACCTGATCGCATGGACCGGTGCGTGCCCCCCAGCCAGGCCGGGGGCACGCGCTACATATTACCCCAGCCGCTTTTCCAGCATGACCAGGTGCGGATCGCCCTCGACGCCATGGGCGATGAAGCCATAGTCCTTTTCCAGGTCGATCGCGGCCTGGTTGGCCCGGTCCTCGATCGCGATCACGCGGTCCAGCCCGCGCCGTTCGCCTTCGTGGGCCAGAAGGTCGAGCATGGCCCAGCCCACGCCCTGCCCGCGAAAATCGCCGCGCACCGAAACCGCCACTTCACCGGTTTCCATCGCCGCATCGCAGGCCAGCATGCCCGACGCCACCAGATCACCGCTTGCCTGGTCGAACGCCAGGAAGCTTTCGGTGCGCCAATGGTCCACCCGGGTCAGCGGCAACAGGCGCTGGTGATCGAGATGGCCGGCCGCCGCGAGAAAGCGAAAGCGGCGGTCTTCGGGCAGCACGGCATCGAAAAACGCGGCCAGCGCATCTTCGTCTTCGGCAAAGGCCTGCCGCACGCTCAAGGTCACGCCGTGGCGGGTGACAACGGTGGCGGCGCGGGCCAGGGCAGCCATGGGGGGCGGTGTTTGGGTGGCAGTCATTGCGGCAACTCCCGTCGTGCGGATTGGATGCACAATCCCTAGTCTGCCCGCGCGCCGATCACCTTGACCTTGCGCAAAGCGGGCATTTGCAAAACACGCGGTTTTGCTTGCATTTCACTGGGGGCAGGCCTAAGCGCGCCAGGTTCTTTCCCGACAGGGACAAGAATGCCTGCGCGGGCATCCGGCCCGCATGGGCGGATCGGCCCTTTTGGCCCATCATCCTGCATGGGGCAGGTGATGGAGAAAAGACCGGCGGAACCAACCGCCTGGCCGGAAACATCGATATCAGGAAGACTTTTTCATGTCGACCAACCCGACGCGCGACGATTTCGCCGCGCTGCTTGACGAATCGCTTGGCGCTGGCGCCACCGGTGGCTTTGAAGGCCGCGTCGTCAAGGGCACCGTTACCGCCATCGAAAACGACAAGGCCGTCATCGACGTGGGCCTGAAGAGCGAAGGCCGCGTGGCCCTGCGCGAATTCGCCGCCCCCGGCCAGCCGCACGGCCTCAAGGTCGGCGACGAAGTCGAAGTGTTCGTCGACCGCGTCGAGAACGCCGAAGGCGAAGCCATGCTCAGCCGCGACCGCGCCCGCCGCGAAGCCGCCTGGGACAAGCTCGAATCCGAATTCGGCGAAGGCAAGCGCGTTGAAGGCGTGATCTTCGGCCGCGTGAAGGGTGGCTTCACCGTCGACCTCGACGGCGCCGTGGCCTTCCTGCCCGGCTCGCAGGTTGACATCCGCCCCGTGCGCGACGTGACCCCGCTGATGGACATGCCGCAGCCGTTCCAGATCCTCAAGATGGATCGCCGCCGTGGCAACATCGTCGTGTCGCGCCGCGCCGTTCTGGAAGAAACCCGCGCTGAACAGCGCTCGGGCCTGATCCAGAACCTCAAGGAAGGCCAGATCATCGACGGCGTCGTCAAGAACATCACCGACTACGGTGCGTTCGTTGACCTCGGCGGCATCGACGGCCTGCTCCATGTCACCGACATGAGCTACAAGCGCGTCAACCACCCGAGCGAAGTGATCGCCATCGGCGACACCGTGCGCGTCCAGATCATCCGCATCAACCAGGACACGCAGCGTATCTCGCTGGGCATGAAGCAGCTGGAAAGCGATCCGTGGGATGGCGTTGCCGCCAAGTACCCGGTTGGCGCCAAGCTGCGCGGCACCGTCACCAACATCACCGAATACGGCGCCTTCGTGGAGCTGGAACCGGGCATCGAAGGCCTGGTCCACGTTTCGGAAATGTCCTGGACCAAGAAGAACGTCCACCCCGGCAAGATCGTTTCGACGAGCCAGGAAGTCGACGTCATGGTTCTGGAAGTCGACAGCGACAAGCGCCGCATCAGCCTGGGCCTCAAGCAGGCGCAGCAGAACCCCTGGGAAGGCTTTGCCGAAAAGCACCCGGTCGGTTCGATCGTCGAAGGCGAAGTCAAGAACGCCACCGAATTCGGTCTGTTCATCGGCCTGGATGGCGACGTGGACGGCATGGTTCACATGTCCGACATCGCCTGGGGCATCTCGGGTGAAGACGCCCTGGCCCTCCACCGCAAGGGTGAGCAGGTCAAGGCCGTGGTCCTCGACGTCGATGTCGACAAGGAGCGCATCTCGCTCGGCATGAAGCAGCTCGAAAAGGGCGCTCCGGCTGCTGGCGGCGTTGCCACCTCGGGCTCGCTGCGTCGCGGCGAAGTCGTCACCGTCACTGTCCTCGAAGTCCGCGATGGCGGCCTCGAAGTGCAGGCTGGCGAAGACGGCGCGACCGGCTTCATCAAGCGTTCGGACCTGGGCCGCGATCGTGACGAACAGCGTCCCGACCGCTTCCAGGTTGGCCAGAAGATCGATGCCATGGTCACCGGCTTCGACCGTTCCAAGAAGCCCAACTTCTCGATCAAGGCCCGTCAGCTGGCCGAAGAAAAGGAAGCGGTGGAACAGTACGGTTCGTCGGACTCGGGCGCTTCGCTCGGCGACATCCTCGGCGAAGCCCTCAAGGCTCGCGGCTGATCCCGGCCTGGCGGGGGCCATGCGGCCCCTGCCAACCGAGAAACCGAAAAGGCCCGCCTGGCACCACGCCGGGCGGGTTTTTTCATGCGGTGGCGTTTTCCAGGCGCTCGGCCTACATTCGATGCGTCATCCCATGGCCACCCCGCATTCCGTTCGCCCTGAGCATGTCGAAGGGCTGTTTACACGTCAGCGCTGCGCCTCGCGTCCTTCGACAAGCTCAGGACGAGCGGAGCATGGCGCAAAAACATCCCACCTAGATCTCGAGAATTGGCCACGCGCATGCCCTCACCCACCCAGCCCGATCCCGGCCGCGCCCAGCGCCTGCGCGAGGCGACGCGCGATGTGCATGCGGCGCTGGATGCAGCGCTGATGGCGCGGGAAAGCTTTGCCAGCCGCGAAGGTTATGCCAGCTTCCTGGCCATGCAGCTGGGCTTTCACCGCACGGTCGCGCCGCTCTATGACGACGCCGCGCTGCAGGCCGCCTTGCCCGGCCTGGCAGACCGCTGCCGGCTGCCGCTGGTCATCCAGGACATGGCCGATCTGGGCCTTGATGCGTCTGCCCCGCCGCCCGCCCCGCTGCAGCCCACGCTCGGCGCCGCGCTCGGCTGGCTCTATGTGGCGGAAGGATCGAACCTGGGCGCCGCAGTGCTGCGCAAGCTGGTTATGCGCATCGGCCTGTCAGACGCCTTCGGCGCGCGGCACCTGGCGCCGTGGGGCGCCGGCCCGGCGGCGCATTGGCGCGATTTTACCGACGCACTCGATGCCGTGCCGCTCGATGCCGGGCAGGAAGCCGAGGCGATCGCCGGGGCGCGCCAGGCCTTTGCCCATGTCGCGCGCCTGGCCCGCATCGACTGAGCAGTGCCGCTGCGCCGGTTAACCGCCGTTTGCCGTCTTTTGCTTTGCAGCATTTCCGCTATGAGGGAACGCGAGGAGCGAGGGCGATGATCGAAGTTCACCAGTTTCCCTGCCTGTCTGACAACTATGGCTACCTCGTGCATGACAGCGCGAGCGGCGAAACCGTGTGCATCGATACTCCCGATGCCGATCGCTATCTGGCCGAGGCGGCCGCGCGCGGGTGGCAGATCACGCAGATCTGGAACACCCACTGGCATGCCGATCATGCCGGCGGCAACGCGGCGATCAAGGCCGCCACTGGCTGCACGATCAGCGCGCCGGCCCAGGAAACCGCCAAGATCGCGGGCGTCGACCGCGCTGTGGATGGCGGCGACACCGTGCGCCTGGGCGATCACGTGGTGCAGGTGCTGGCCGTGGGTGGGCACACGCTGGGCCATGTCGCCTATCACCTGCCCGATGCCGGCCTGGCGTTTGTCGGCGACGCGCTGTTTGCGCTGGGCTGCGGGCGCATGTTTGAAGGTACCGCGCCCCAGTTCTGGGCGAGCCTCACGCGCCTCAAGGCGCTGCCCGCCGAAACGCTCGTTTACTGCGCGCACGAATACACCGCCAGCAACGCCCGCTTTGCCGTGCACGCCGATCCCGACAATGCCGCGCTGGCCGAATATGCGCAGGACATCACGGCGCGGCGCGCGCAGGGCCTGCCCACCGTGCCCACCCCGCTGGCGCGCGAGCTGGCCACCAACCCCTTCCTGCGCGCAGACGATCCCGTCCTGCAATCCCGCTGGGGCGGCGGCGACGCCGTTGCCACCTTTGCCGCCTTGCGCGCGGCCAAGGACAGCTTCCGCTGACCGTTGCACGCGAAAGAGACCTTGATCCATGGCCGAAAAGCGCCTCACCCGTGTAACCAGTTTCGACGTGGCCGAAGCGGCCGGCGTCAGCCAGTCCACCGTCAGCCGCGCGCTGGCGGGTGACCCGTCGATCAGCGCGCCGACCCGCCAGCGGGTGATGGAGGCAGCGCGCAAGCTCAACTATCAGGTGGACGAAAACGCCGCGCGGCTGCGCCGGGGCAAGACCGGAACGCTGGCTGTCGTCATGGTCTGCCGGCCGGGGCAGGATCGCAAGGATCTCAATCCGTTCTACTATGCCCTGCTGGGCAGCACCTGCGCGGCGGCCGCCGCGCGCGGGTTCGAGGTGCTGGTGGCGTTTCAGGACAGCCCCGAAAATTTCTGGGGCCATTACCAGGAACGCCGCAAGGCCGACGGCATGATCGTGATCGGCACCAGCGAAAACACCGCAGCGTGGGACTATTTCGGCGCGCTGCCCCAGGGCAGCCACTGGGTGTGCTGGGGCGCGACGCAGGACGATTTTCCCTGGGTGCGCAGTGACAACCACGCCGGGGCAACGCTCGCCACGCGCCACATGCTGGTGCGCGGCTATCGCCATATCGTGTGCCTGGGCTCCGAAACCTCGCCACAGCGGCAGTTCAAGGAACGCTATGACGGCTATGCCGCAGCGATGGAAAGCGCCGGGCTGGAGCCGGTGCTTCAGCGTATCGAGCGTGGCCTGCCGCGCGAAGAGCAAGGCCGCCGTGCCGCCGTGGCCCTGATCGAAAGTGGCCGCCCGTTCGATGCGATCTTTGGCGTCAGCGACGAGATCGCGCTCGGCGCGCTTAAGGAACTGGCCGGGCGCGGGCTGGTCGTGCCCGATCAGATCGGTATCGTCGGCTTCGATGGCGTGCGTGCCGGTGCCTGGTCCACGCCGCCGCTCACCACCGTGGAATCCGATTTCGAGGTGGCCGGCTCGCTGCTGGTCGATCGGCTGCTGGCGATGATTTCGGGCGAGACGGCGACGGCGCGGCGCGTGCCGGTGCGCCTGGTCGTGCGCGGCTCAACCCGGCCCTGAACGGCCTGGCCATGGAACAGCCGCCGCTTGACCGTATCGACCTCAAGATCGTGGAAGAGCTGCGTGTCGACGGGCGGCTGAGCATCAACGAACTGGCCCGCCGCGTGGGCTTGAGCAAGACTCCGTGCCAGGCGCGGCTCAAGCGGCTGATGGCCGATGGCGTGATCCGCGGCTTTCGCGCCGTGGTCGATCCGCACAAGCTGGGCCTGGCGCATATCGCGTTTACCCAGGTCAAGCTGTCAGACACCCGCGAAAAGGCGCTCGACGCGTTCCGCCGCGCCGTCCTCCAGGTGGAGGAGGTGGAGGAATGCCACATGATTGCCAGCCATTTCGATTATCTGCTGAAAATCCGCACGGCCGATATCCTGGCCTATCGCCGCGTGCTGGGAGAGCGGATTTCGAGCCTGCCCAACGTGGCCAGCACATCGACCTATGTGGCGATGGAAACGATCATCGAGCACGGCGCTTAGGAAAAAGCGGGACCCCGGGTCGAGCCCGGGGTGACGTATATTCTTGACCTATTGGACTTTTCGTCACCCCGGGGCCCCGCTTTTGCATCATCACGCCAGCGCTGCATCCCCAGCCACCGCGCGCGGCACCGGGCGGCGGGCCAGCCCCACCACCAGCGCGACGGCCAGGCCGATCAGCGCCTGCCCCGCGAAATTGGGCACGAAGCTGCCCATGGTATCGTGCAGGTGCCCACCAATGCTGGGCCCGATCGCGGCCGAGGTGGAAACCACGGTCATCACCGAATAAAGCTCCAGCGCGGCGCGCCCGCCGAACCAGCCGCGCAGCAGCAGGGCCGTGCCCACGGTGGAAACCCCGATGCCGATGCCAAAGGTCACTGCAAAAAAGCCCAGCGCGGCGGTGCCCAGCGGCAGGATCAGCGCGAGCGAGGAAAATGCCGATCCCACCAGCGCCACCACGGTAAGCGCACGGGCATCGACCCGCTGGCCGGCAAAACCGGCGAGCGCCGCTGCCACGGCCGCCACGAAGGCCGCCGCCGAAATAAACCCCGTGGCCACGCCCGGCGCCACGCGGTGTTCCAGCATGTGCTGATAGGCAAAGCTGTGCACGGTGGTGTTGATCAACAGGCACGCAGTATAGGCCAGCACCACGATCCAGAACTGCCATGAAGCCAGCGCGGCGCGCGCCGTCCAGCCTTCGGGCGGAGGCGGCGCTTCATCGGCCGGGCCGTGGACCACGCCGACGCGGCGTTCATAACGGCCGCACACCGCCGCCGCGAACAGCCCCAGCACCAGTGCGCCGGCCGCACAGGCCAGCCAATAGAGGCGCCAGCTGCCGGTGGCCGAATGGATCGCGAAGAAGGTGATCGGCCCGGCCACCGCCCCCAGGTTGCCAGCGGTAAAATAGAGGCCGATGGCCGTGGAGCGCTTGCGGTCAAAGGCATTGCCAATGGCATCGACCGCCGCGATCGACCCGCAAAAGCAGAAGCCCAGCCCCAAAAGCAGCGTGGCGAGCAGATACATCCACACGCCCTGCATCCAGGCCAGCGCGGCAAATCCAGCGATAAGCTGCACCATGCCGATCAGCAGCGTAACCGCCACGCCATGGCGGCGGATGACAGCCGCCGGCAGCATCGAGGCCGCCCCGCAGGCAATCCCCAGCACGGTAAAGCCCATGCCCGCCTGGGCCCAGGTAAAGTGCAGATCAGCCACGATCATCGGCAGAACCTGGCCCAACGAATTGAATGTGGAGGCCATCAACAGAAAATAGAGCGCGGCGAACGCGCCCAGAATGACGATACGCATCGGCTTGGTGCCCTTGGTGATACCCGTGCCTGGCTGGGTTGCCCGCGCCGACATGGTCAAGCCACCGGCCAGGCGCAAGGGACCGAAAGACCGGCCCGCGCGATCACCCCCGGCGCTGCCGCCTGCACGCTGGCATAAAGCGCTTCCTCGTCCACGTTGGTCATCCGATAATTGTCCACCAGGCGCTGCCCATCCACCCACACGCTGTGCACGCCGCGTCCATCGGCCGACCAGACGAGCTGGTTGATCACGTTGAGCAGCGGCGTCCATTCCGGGCGGTTGCGATCGTGCGCCACGAAATCGGCCTTCATGCCCGGCACCAGGGCGCCGACCGATCCCGCCAGGCCCGCCGCCGCCGCACCATGCAGCGTGGCGCATTCCAGCACGGCATGCGCGGGGAACAGATCGCCATCGCGCCGCGCATCCTTGAACAGGCCGGCGAGCAGATACATCGCGCGCATCAGATCGGCGATATTGCCATTGTTGTTGCCATCGGTGCCCAGCTGGATCGGCACGCCCGCCGCCTGCATTTCGGGAAACAGGCCGTGGCTGGTGGCGCCATAGCCGCCCTTCATCGCGGTGAGCGGGCAATGCGTCACCCGCATGCCGCTGCGCGCCACGGCGGCCACTTCCGCGTGATCGAGGTGGATCATGTGCGTGAGCGACAGGTGATCGCCCAATGCGCCCAGCTCTTCCAGATGGAGCAAGGCGCGCTTGCCGGTGGTGGCGAGGTAATAGTCGGGATCGGCCGGGTCGGCGCTCATGTGCGCGGTGATGCCCAGACCGCGTTCGCGCACCATGGCCGTTGCCGCGCGCCACAGGTCGTCGGTGGCGGTGTTGTGCCCTACCAGGCAGCCCCAGGCCGCCAGGCGCTTGTCATCGGCCACCGGCCAGCGATCGAGTTGCGCCTCGAGCCGGGCAATCGCATCGCGTGTCAGCGTGGGCTGATCGTCCGTGGGCGCAAAGGCGCGATCCTGAATCCATTGCCCCAGCCGGCCGCGAATGCCCACGGCATCGACCGCCTCCATCACGGCGGGCAGATCCAGGATCGTGCCGGCCTCGATGAACGTGGTCACCCCGTTCTTGAGCATTTCCACCGAGGCCAGCGTGGCGGCAAGCTGTTCCTCGGCCGGGGTCTGCGCCAGATAGGTGGGGATCAGCCAATCGAACACGTTGGTGCGCCAATCGGTGTCATCGGGCACATAGCCGCGCGTGATCGGCTCCCCAGTGATGTGCACATGGCAATTGACCAGCCCCGGCGTCAGCACGAAGCGGCTGCCATCGATCACGTCGCGCGCGGCAACCTGGGCCATGACCTGCGCGGTCGGGCCAACCGCCACGATGCGATCGCCCGCCACCGCCAACGCGCCATCGCGCCAGATCTGCCGCGCGGCGTCCATCGTCACAATCCAGGCATTGCGGATCACGAAATCGGCGGCGATAGGGCCGTCCCCGTCAGGGCTCATGCGCGCCAAGCCCCCACCACGGCGGCGCTGGTCGTCAGCAGCGAGCAATGCTGCGCCATGGCCTTGAGCGCGTGCACATGCAGATCAGGCTCGGCCGCAGCGCAGGCATCGGACACCACGAAGGTGTGGTAGTTGTGATGAAACGCATCGCGCGTGGTGGAATCGACGCAGCAATCGGTGGTCAGCCCGGTCATCACCAGGGTATCGATGCCGCGCGCACGCAGCTGCATATCAAGGTCGGTGCCGTGGAAGCTGGAATAGGCCAGCTTGGCAATCTCGATATCGCCTGGCCGGGGCGCCACGCGCCAGTAATCCTCGCCGCCGCTGCCGATCCGGCAGATCGCCTCGCCGCCAGAAGAGCCGCGCCTGGCCATCCAGGTTTTCAGCGCCTGGCTGTCGCTTTCCGGCCGGGTCATCACCCGCATGAAGGCCACGGTGACGCCAGCCGCGCGGGCAGCGGCGACCAGTTCCTCAATGCGGTCGACCGCCTTGTCGGATTCGGTCATGTCTGCGCCATAGCCGGCGACCACGCCATGCGGCGCGGCGAAATCGACCTGCACATCGACCACCACCAGCGCGGTGCGCGCCGGCGCGATCATCGCGCCGGGCTGGGCCACGTGCGGCAAGGCGGTGGCCGGATCGATCACGGTCTGGGCCGCCGCCTCAGGCATCGATCGCCTCCTTGATCGTGCCGGGAAAGCGCGCGCGCAGGACGGGCAGGATCTTTTCGGCGAACACCGGCAGCATCGTCAGATAATCGGGGAAGATCAGCATCAGCCCGTCCAGCGCGGTCTTTTCAAAGATTTCGGTCAGCTGCGCCAGCACCGTCTCGGGCGAGCCAGCCACATGCGGGGCCATCAGCGCCGATCGCGCCTTACGGGTGAAATCGTTCTCCTTGCCGATTTCAGCATCGAGCATGCCATAGGCGCGCATCATGCCCCACAGCGTCTCTTCATCCAGCCCGTCGCGATAGGATTGCACCATCGCCTCGGCCTCGGCATCGGTTTCGCCAATGACCAGGATCATCATCGAATAGGTGCGGATGGCGTGGCCCAGTTCCAGCGCGCCGGCCTTGGCCTTGTGCGTGTTGGCAATCAGCTCGTCCAGGTTGTTGCCCGCCAGGAACAGCGCGTCCATGTGCTCGGCAGTAAAGCGCACGCCGGCCTTGGACGTGCCGGCGCAGACCAGGAACGGCCGCTGCTGCGGCTTGGGCCACGACGTGCAATCGTCCAGCGTGAAATACTTGCCATGGGCGGTGACCCGGTCTTCGCTCCACAGCCGCTTGATATTCTCGATCCACTCGGTGGCCAGAACATAGCGCTCGTCATGGTCGACGCCTTCGGGCCAGGCACCCATCTGGGCAAATTCGCCCTTGTAGGCGCCGGTCACCACGTTGAGCCCGGCGCGGCCCCCGCTGATCTGATCGAGCGTGGCAATCATCTTGGCCGCCACCGCCGGGTTTTGCAGCAGGGTGTGGATCGTCGCCCAGACCTTTACCCGGCTGGTCGCCTGGGCCAGGCCGGCCATCATCAGCGGGCTGTCGAGCGAGGATTCCCAGTGCTGAATCTCGCCGCCATAGCCCTTGAACTTGGCCATCGCCATGATGAAGTCCAGCCCCATGGCATCGGCCAGCTTGGCCACTTCCAGATTATAGCCATAGGAGCCGTCGAGCCGCGGCGAATTCTTCGAAATGATCCAGCCGCCGTTGGCCATCGGCATGAAAATGCCAATGTCGCGCCCGCCGCTGTCGGAAGGAAGGCCGAAATGCGCAACCGTGGTAGTGGGTTCGGTCATGGCTGGTCCGTGATTTTGCAGTGATGAACAGGATGTGTGGCGCGGGTTGGGATCACGGGCAAGCTAGGGCGGCTTGGCCCGCGTATCTTGTCACCACGCGCACGAAGGTTTGTGCAGCGCATGAACTCCGGCGCTGGTGCACAAATCCATGCGCGCCACGGCAAGACGCGCCCGCCACATCCAACTAGCCTTGGCGCAAACCAACAGAAGGAATGCGCATGGCAAACTGGTTCATCACCGGCGTCAGTTCGGGCCTGGGTCTGGCCCTGGCCCGCGCCGCGCTGGGGCGTGGCGATGCCGTGGTAGGCACAGTGCGCGCGCAGGCCGACGCGGAAATGTTCACTGCCCTTGCCCCCGGCCGCGCCCATGCGATGAAGCTGGACGTGACCGACGAAGCCGCCGTGCAGGTGGTGATCCGCACCGCGCAAGGACTGGTTGGCCCGCTTGATTACGTGGTCAACAACGCTGGGCGCGGCTTTACCGGCGCGGTGGAGGAAACCAGCCTGGCCGATGCGCGCGCGCTGTTCGATGTCAACGTGTTCGGCCCGATGGCGGTGATCAAGGCCGCGCTTCCCGCCATGCGCGCCCGCCGCGCCGGGCACATCGTCAACATCACCTCGGTTTCGGGCCTGGCGGCCTGGCATGGCACGGCGATCTATGGCGCCACCAAGTTTGCGCTGGAATGCATCGGCCGCACCCTGGCGCAGGAAGTGGCGCCGCTCGGCATCAAGGTGACCAATGTGGCGCCCGGCGGATTGCGCACCGCCTTTTCCGCCGAACGCCTGCCCGGCGCCGATCCAGTCATCGCCGATTATGCCGGCACGGCCCACCTTGCGCGCCAGATCCTGCAGGACAAGCACGGCAACGAGCCAGGATGCCCCACGCTGGCCGCGCAAGCAATCCTGGCCGCGCTGGATGAGCCCGAGCCACCGCTGGTGCTGCTGCTGGGTGACGACGCGCTGCACTATGCCGAACACGAATTGGGCGAACTGGCTGGGCAATTCGATCGCTGGCAGGGCTATACGCTGGCGATTGCGGCGGAGCCGGTGCTGACCCCCTGATCGAGCGGGTATCGCAACGTTGTGACGGCAAATAGCGGGACCCCGGATCAAGTCCGGGGTGACGATGCCTGAAAGAATGTCTTTCCACGTCACCCCGGACTTGATCCGGGGTCCCGCTTCCTTGAAGCGCACCGCAACGCCTCGATCAGCTGGTGAACAGCGCCTTGCGGATCACCGCATGCACACCCCAGTTGCCGTTGGCGACCTGGCTGATCCCGAAATCGACGCCAACCGAGAGCAGCGAGATCGCCTCGTCCTCGGTCAGGTCGCGGATGGTCATCAGGAAGCGCCGCGCCTTGCGGAAAGCGTCGCGCATTGCGGCATCGATCGATGATCGCTTGTAAACCTCGCTCTGCGCCTTGCCGCCCAGGTCGCGCAGGTAATCGGGGTTGGAAAAGCCCAGGATCACATATTCGCTGGGCGTCTCGATCATCGGATAATCCAGCTCGCGCACGTGGGCCGGCGCGCCCTTGGCCTTGTGCAGGATCACCTGGATCACGGCGGTCATCGAGCATTCGATCGCCGTGCCGCACAGTTCGCCATCGCCCTGGCTGGCGTGGGGATCGCCCAGCGACAAGAGGCCGCCAGGCACTGCCACCGGCAGGAACACACTCGCCCCCGGCCCCAGGCGCCAGTTGTCGATATTGCCGCCGAAATTGGCCGGCGGCACCGAATCGACCAGATCGGCATGGGCCGGCGCGAGCGCCACCACGCCGAAATGCGGCCGCACCGGTATCTCGATATCGCGCAGCACGTTGAAGTTCTTTTCGATCGTTTCCGGGTCCACCGGCACGCCGGGGTAATCGTACATCGGGTGGATCACGCCCGAGGGGTCTTTCTGCGGCGTCCAGCGATAGTTGTAGACCGCGTGCGCCAGCGGCAGCCCGGCGCCCTTTTCGATCTCGTAAATGGTGATCACTTCGCGCGGCTTCGGCTCCGTGATCAGTTCGGCATAGTGAAATCCCCAATAGGCGGCCACGTTGCTGCCAAAGGCGCGCCCGGCAAAGCGCGGGTTGCGGCTGGGGCGCGGATCGATATCGAGGATGCGCACCTGCACCACGTCGCCCGGCTCTGCCCCCGAAATGGCGATCGGGCCGGTGCAGATATGCACGCCAAAGCCCTCGCCCGGCCCACGCCCCAGCACCGAGGCATCGAGCGGCCCTGCCCCGCGCCGATCCACCACCTTGCCCTCGGCTGTCCAGCGATAGACCGCCTCTGCCGCCGGATCGCCATGGATCATGCGTTCGGCGTCATCGTTGGCGTGGTGGGTCAGGGTTTCCACCGTGACATAATCGCCCGAGCAGACTTCCAGCGCGGGTTTCAGATGCTTGCTGAAATAGCCCCAGTGGATCGTATCGGGGCGCACCGGCAGCACATGGTGGCGCACGCCCGGCGCGGCATCGACCTGCACGTCCTCGACCAGGCCATCGGCCTCTACCGCAGGATCGAGCGTGGTGGCAGCAGGCGCTTCCTCGCGCTCTTCGGGCCGGGCATCCTTTTGCGCGCTGGGCCGCCCGCGCCGGGGCGCCTCGATCGACTCGTCCGGCAGGGCGCCGACCTTGCGGTATTCGCGTGGGCTCATGCCATAGCGTTCGCGGAACGCGCGGCTGAAGCTGGCGCTGTCGTTGAACCCCCACTGAAAGAGGATTTCGGAAATGGAGCGCTGCGCGTGCAGCGGGCTGCCCAGGTCAAGCCGGCAGCGTTCCAGCCGGCGGAATTTCACGAACTGGCTAAAGCTTTCGCCCGCGCTTTCGAACAGTTTCTGCAGATAGCGCGGGGAAATGCGGTGCTCTGCCGCAATCTGGTGGATCGACAGATTGGGATCGGACAGGCGCATTTCGATCGACTGGAACACTCGTTCGAGGATCGCCGCGCGTGCGCCGGCCGCGCCGCCCAGTTCCTTGACCGGCGCCTTGTCGAGCAGCGTGGCGGCGATGAATTCGGGCAGCGCCAGCTCAACCGGGCGGATCTGGTCGTCCGACACGTCGACGATGGTATCGGCGACCGAGCGCAGCAGCGCCGAGAGCATGCGGCCGATCGCCTCGTCGGCAATCAGGTTGCTGATCTGCGATGGCAGGGCCGAGCGCGAGCGCAGCGCCGGCAGCGCGTGCGGCACCTTGACCAGCAGAAAGCGGTGTTCGCCGTTCAGATCGATCTGCGTGCGAGCAGAGCCACCGCCATAGAGAATGTCCCCTTCGGACAGTTCGATCGCGGTGGTGCCCTGGGTCGCGCTCAGCCGCCCTTCCAACAGCAGCACCAGCCAGAAACTGGGGGCATCCTGGGCCATGTCGATCGCCAGGCGCTGTCCATTGCCGGTCACGCGCACGAACTGGATGCCCTGGCCGCTGGTGAAGCTTACCAGCTCGCCATAGAGTTCCTCAGCGGTGCCAAGCACTTCGAGGCTGACACGCTGCAGCGCAAAACGCCACGCGTCGTGGCGCTGCTCGCGCGGGTAGGCATTGGTGGTAAAGCGCAACGGCTTGCCCCCTAGGTTGATCGACCCTGATGGCGGCGCGGCTTATGGTTGCCGGCCTGGCAACCACCTTACGCCATCTGTGATGACACGCAATGCTGCACCGCAAACAAAGCGTGCCCCGGATCGGGTCAGGCCTGGGTCATTTCCCGGGCTGCCAGGCGCTGGTGCGTGGCGCGATAGCGGTGCACCAGCCACTTGTTGAACTGGCCTTGCGCGCCTTCCTGCCAGGAATAGCGCCCGCGCGGGGCAAAGCGCGAGCGCAGGCCCTGCTGCACCAGTTCATCGACATGCAGATCCTGCGCGATGATATGGCCCGAGGCGCGGATGTTCATGTCGAGCTTGTGATCGAAGGCGGGGTCGGCCATCGCGCCCGGCGCAAACAGGAAGCCGGTGTCCATCTCCAGCGATTCCGGGCCATTGGGCCGCAGGATCAGATAGATCACCATGTCGCTCATCATCACCAGGCTGAGCGTGGGCGGGATGTTGGCAAAGGTCATGCGCATGCGCGCTTCGTCAGACAGGCCGGGGAACACCGGCAGCACGGCCTTTTGCGTGGCGTTGAAGCTGGCATCGGCGTGCAGCGTGCCGTTGAAGCGCAGGAAGCCGCCATCGGCCGGGTCGCTATCGGGAAACACCGCCAGGCCCGATGGCACGAAATCGTGCAGCGGGCCGTGGTGCAGCCGGCTGGCATGATAGCCATCGTTGTTGTTTTCGAACATGACCTTCCAGTTCCACGGCAAGGTCGGCGCCGGATCGGGGCGCGGCCCTTCGGTCCCTGCCAGGTCATAGCCGGCGATGGCCTCGGCCACGGCCGTCAGGCGCGGCGCCAGCGGGGCGGCATCGGCATCAAAGTTGATGAAGATGAAGCCGTTCCACAGTTCCACCTTGAACGTGGGCAGGCTGTATTGCGCCTTGTCGAAATTGCAGGTCTTGCTCATCGCCGGGGCGGCGACCAGCTTGCCATCCAGGTTGTAGCTCCAGTGGTGATAGGGGCACAGGAAACCGCGTGCATTGCCGTGCCCTTCGGCCACCAGCATCGCGCGGTGCTGGCACACGGCCGACATCGCGCGGATTTCCCCATCCAGCGTGCGCGATACCAGGATCGGCTCGCCAATCACGCGGGTGGAGAAATAGTCGCCCGGCTTGGCCACCCAATCGGCGCGGCCCACGCACAGCCATTCGTGGTTGTAGAGCGCCTCTTTCTCGAACGCATAGAATTCCGCGCTGGTATAGCACTCGGGCGGCAGGGTCTCCGCCTCGGCGAGGTCGGTCGCCGAACTCTCAAGCGAGCGGATGAAGCTGTCGGTAACGAGGGTCACGGGCGCAAACTCCTGAAACGGGCTGGATCGAAGCTCTGTTTAGCGGTGTCGCAGGCCGCTGGTCTTGAGCCGGGCAGCACGAATTGTTGAGCGTGGGGTGCTGCGCAGTCTGCGCCAAGCCATGCTGCGCCGCAACAATAATGAAGAACACAATTGGCGGGGGATTTGCGTCCCCCGCCGCCGCCTTCATTCGCGGGTAAAGTCTGCCGGCACCTGCGGATCGGCCCCGGCCTTGCCCCACAGCAGGATTTCGTTGCCCCACGGGTCCTGGAAGGCATGGTTATAGCCGTTGAAAGTGGACCAATAGTGATTGCGCCACAGGATCGTGGCGCCGCGTTCCTCCGCCGCGGCCAGGATGCGATCGGCACTGTCATCGTCGCTGATCAGGATCCAGATGCGCGGCTTGCGCCCGTCGCTCGCCAGATCGCGCGGGGCAACACCGGCCGGTTCTGGGTGCGGCCGGGCATTGGCTGCGGCAAAGATGCCCAGGTGCAGGTTGCCGATCGCGCTGTCGCTGCCATCGGGGTTCTTGAACTGCCCGCCCGGCACCATGCGGTGATAGACCCCGGCCGGCTTTTCATCGTTCTGCCAGCCGAACACCTCGGCATAGAATCGGGCTGCGGCGGCCGGGTCATCGGCAGGCATATCGACGAAAATCAGGGTGTTGGGCATTGGCAGCGCCTTTCCTTGGCCAGCAGGGTCAATCGCCACCTTGTGGCAAGGCGCGCCCCCGCCCGGCTTGGACCTGGGCGCACCGATTGTTGATCCGTGCGCGGCGCGGCCAAGTCATAGGGCGCGCGCAAACAAGACCGCAGCGCAGCATTGGCCCGACAACCAAGGCGTCCTGATACCCATCGAAACGAGGCACACGCATGAGTTTGGTCTGCACCCACGGTCAGCAGCGGACGGCTACGGCGCCCGGCGCCCTGCACTATCTGAAAGCCACGCCCGAGACCGTGCACTGGGGCTATTTCTCGCCCACGATCAAGCCGGCCCTGACGATCAAGAGCGGCGATCTGGTGCATGCCGAAGCGATCACCCACCATGCCGGCGATGCGCCCGAACTGATGTTCGATGATGGCGTGGAGCAGATCTTCACCCAGATCGATCCCACCACCCGCGCGCCGGGCGTGCACATCATGACCGGGCCGATCTTTGTCGAAGGCGCCGAGCCGGGAGACATGCTGGAGGTGCGCTATCTCCAGATGGTGCCACGCAACAACTATGGCTCCAACCTCGCGGCCAACTGGGGCCACCTCTATCAGGAGTTCGACGAAAAGGAGCGGGTGACGATCTACCAACTCGATCCCACCACGCAAACCGCCAGCGCGCTCTATGCCTATGATTTTCCGGGGAAGTACCTGGTGCCTGGCACGATCACCAACTGCCCGGTGTGCGATCGCCAGCCCGCCCTGCCGGGTGTGACCATCCCGGCCCGCCCGCACCTGGGCACGGCCGGCGTGGCCCCGGCGGTGAACGAGCCGGTCAGCACGATTCCCCCAGGCCTGCATGGCGGCAATATCGACAACTGGCGCATCGGCGCCGGCGCAACGATGTATTACAAGTGCCAGGTCAAGGGCGGCCTCTTTTCCATCGGCGATCCGCATGTCAGCCAAGGCGATGGCGAGATTTCCGGCACTGCGATCGAAAGCTCGCTCAACTGCCTGTTCCAGATCATCCTGCGCAAGGATTTCGATTTCCCCTCGCCGCTGCTGGAAACGCCCAAGCACTGGATCGTCCACGGATTTGGCGAAGATCTCGATGCGGCGATGAAGAACGCCTCGCTCGACATGCTCCACCTGCTGAGCGAACAAGTCGGCCTGTCGAAGAACGATGCCTATTCGCTGATGAGCGTGGCCGCCGATTTCGGCGTGACCCAGGTGGTGGACGGCACGCTGGGCGTGCACGCGCGGATCAACCGCGACATGTTCCCCGCCAAGGGCGTGGCCAAAGACCCACAGTAAGCCCTGCCAAGGGTCGCACAGGAAGCGCCGGAGAGCCTTGGCTTTCCGGCGCTTTTCGCGCGTGGATTTGGGTGACGTGCCAACGCCCTTCGACAGGCTCAGGGCGAACGGGGAAGCAGGTTTATGAATACCGTTCGGGCTGAGCTTGTCGAAGCCCCGCCCTTGCGCGCCCTATCCGGCCAGGCCCTCGTCCACCTCTGCCCGCGTGGGCATCGAGGCGGCAGCACCCAGGCGCTGCACCGAGATTCCGGCCGCAACCACCGCCACAGTCAGCGCGTGGGCCATGGTTTCACCTTCCGCCAGCCGCGCGGCCAGCACGCCACAGAAGGTATCACCCGCGCCGGTCGTATCCACCACCGGCACGGCCCGCGCAGGCAGGCGGATCGTGCCGTTCGGCCCTTCGGCCAGCACGCCGGCCCCGCCCAGCGTGACGATCACCCACTGCCCCGCGCGCGCCATCAGCCGGCGCGCGGCCCCCGCCAGGGCGATGTCTCCCTCCGGCACGCCTTCGCCCAGGAAGAACGCCAGCTCGGTTTCGTTGACCACCAGGATATCGGCCAGCGGCAGGATTGCACGCCCTTCGGCCGTGGCTGGCGCGGCATTGTAGAGCGTGCGTGCGCCAGCCTCGCGCGCCAGGGTCAGAAAGCGGGCCACGGCCTCAGCCGGCACTTCGGCCTGGGCCACGGCCAGGGCGGCACCAACGGGAAAGTTTGTCGGTGCGGGAAGCGCGGCATTGGCGCCCGCCACGATCACGATCTGGTTCTCGCCCGCGTCAGACACGAAGACATGCGCAAGCCCGGTTGGGCCAGGCAGCCGCGCCACCGCGCCGGTGCCCACGCCGGCCTGAGCCAGGGCATCGAGCATCGCCACGCCATGGGCATCATCACCCACCGCGCCCAGCATCACCGTGGGAACGCCCTGGCGTGCGGCGGCGACTGCCTGGTTGGCACCCTTGCCACCGGGCAGCAGGTCATAGCTGGTGGCCGCAACCGTTTCCCCGGCAAGCGGCAGGTGCGGCACGCGCATGACCAGATCGCGGTTGATCGATCCGAAAACGACGACTGCCATCAGGCGAGCACCAGATCGCCCGTGGCGCTGTCTGCGGCCGGGCGCGCGTCTGGCGCGCTGGCAGCAAAGCGGTCGGGGTGCGGCAAGAGCGCCAGCAGAACCATGCCCAGTGCCAATGCACCGACGATGGCGAGCGTCGCCACGACATAAGTGCCGCTGCGGTCAAAGCTCATGTCCATCAGCATCGGCGCCACGCCCTGGATGAACGCAACGACAGCATAGAATGCACCGACGATCGTGCCGAAGTGGCGCAGCCCGAAATAGCGCGACACGAAATACGACAGCGCGGCATATTCCGCCCCCATGCCGATGCCGAGCAACGCGCCGGCGGTGATGATCGCCAGGCTGCCGGTGGAAAACTGCAGGATCAGCATGCCGGCCATGGCACTGGCATACATCGGCAGGATCAGGCGCGGGGTGCGAAATCGATCGAGCAGCCCGCCGGTCACCACCTGCCAGCCCGCCGTGACCAGGGCAAAGACCACCACCACGCCGGTGGCCTGCGCCAGCGACACACCATGGCCCATGAGGATCGGCACGACATGGGTGAACATCGCGGTCATCCCGCCGGCGCCGGCCGCCACCGCCACCAGCATCAGCCAGAATGTACCGGTGCGCGCGGCCTGGCCCAGGCTCATGCCGCTGGCGAGCGGGGATATGGCATGGCTATCACTGGCCGCAGCGGGTGGCGCATCGCGCATCCATAGCGCGATGAACGGCGCGGCCAGCGCCACGATCAGCCCGATCACCACATAGCCCATGCGCCAGCCATGGCTGGACAGGACCACGCCGGCCACGATTGGCATGATCGTGGCGCCCAGGCCATTGCCCACGCCCGCCGTAATCCCCAGCATCAGCCCGCGCCGTGCATCGAACCAGTTCGACACCACCTTGCTGACCATGCCTGTGGCCGCCATGGTGCCGAACAGCCCGACCACGGCGAAGCGCCAGTAGAAATCGAGCATCGTGCCATCGGCGCGCGACACCAGCAGGATGCCCACCGCCAGGCCGAGATTGCCCGCCAGCAGCAGCCAGCGCGCGCCAAACCGGTCCATCGCGCGGCCGATCAGCGGATAGCTGATCGCGCTGATCACCGAAATCAGCCCGAGCACGCCCGAAACACCGGCGCGCGGCCAGCCGAAATCCTGTGCGATCGGCACCAGAAACACGCCGATCGTGGCGGAAATCGCCGCGGTCATGCACAAGGTGTTGGCGATGGTGGCGGCGATGGCGACCTTGGCCGCCTGATAGCTGGGCGCAGAAGGCATGGTGCGCGGCGAGTCCCGGATAGTGAATGGCGCGGCTATCAGACCCCACGCCGGCGCGCTTGCCAAGCATAGAGGCCCGCTCGCAACAACGAGGGCGCCCGGCATCAATTTGGCAGCGCCACCAAGACCTGTTTATCATGCACTTGGCCTTGGCAACACGCGCGCCTTGCAAAATTGCTTGCGCGGGCCGTCAAGACGGGGAACCCCTGCCCCGCTAGGTCGAGGCCGATCAGCGTGCCATCATCGAGCGGACCTTTCGGGGCAAAGCCCGGAACGACGATGCCACGATAGTGCCGATGCGCAAGGAGCCAAGCGACCTCATGCCCGATTCCGCCACCCGGATGCCCAGCCTGTTCATTCCCCATGGCGGCGGCCCCTGCTTTTTCATGGACTGGCGCGCAATGGGTGGGCCGGCCGACGCCTGGGACAAGACCGCCGGCTATCTCAAGGGTCTGATCGCGAGCCTGCCGGAAAAACCAAAGGGCATCGTGGTCATATCCGGGCATTGGGAAGAAGATGCCTTCACCGTCTCTACCGCGCCTGCACCGGGCATGATCTATGATTACTATGGCTTTCCGTCACACACCTATGAATTGAAGTTTCCCGCGCCGGGCGCACCTGCGCTTGCCGAGCGGATTGTCGCGCTGATCCAGGCCGAAGGGCTGCCGGCACGCACCGATGCCGCGCGCGGGTTCGACCATGGCGTGTTCATCCCGTTCCTGCTGGTCACGCCCGAGGCGGATATTCCCGTGGTGCCGCTGTCGCTCAAGCGCGATCTTGATCCCGAGGAGCACCTGCGCTGTGGCCGCGCCCTTGCTGCGCTGCGCGACGAGGGCGTGCTGATCGTGGGTTCGGGCATGAGCTTCCACAACATGCGCGCGTTCTTTTCGCCCGCCGCCACGCAGCCTTCGGCCACGTTCGATGCCTGGCTTACCCAGGCGATCGAAAGCCCGCCCGAACAGCGCTGGCAGTCCCTGCGCCAGTGGGCCAGCGCACCGGCCGGTCGGCAAAGCCACCCGCGCGAAGAGCATCTCATCCCGCTGATGGTGGCAGCAGGTGCCGCCGCCGATGCGCCGGGCCAGCGCGACTTTACCGACAACGTGATGATGGCCGATATCTCTGCCTTCCGGTTCGGCTAGGATGCAGGCGGTCGATACCCTGGTCACCGGCGCCATGCTGGTGACGATGGATGCGCAACGCCGCGTGATCCGCGATGGCGCGGTGGCCATGGCACAGGGCCGCATCGTGGCCGTGGGGCCCAGCGCAGAGGTGGCCGCCATGGTTGCGCCGCGCGAGGTGATCGATGCGCGCGGCTTTGTCGCCACGCCCGGCTTCGTCAATGCGCACGTGCATCTGACCGAAACCCTGATCCGCAATTTCCTGCCCGAGGCGCTGCCCTTTGACGAAGGGCTGAACCAATGGGTGATCCCGCTGTATCAGGGGCATAGTGCGCAAGAGCAGGCCATTGCCGCGCGGCTGGCGGTGCTGGCCATGCTCAAGACCGGCACGACCACCTTTCTCGAAGCCGGCACACTGATCGCGTTCGAGGCCGTGGCCGAGGCGCTGGAGGGCACAGGCATTCGCGGACGCATCGGCCGCTGGTGCATGGACCGCGCGTTTGCTCCTGGCGAGGACCAGGCCGCGCTGACCCAGGCCGCGCTCGACGCGTTTGGCGCCGATCTGGCCGCCTGGCCCGATGACGGGCGCCTGATCGCCGCCTGGCCGCTGCTGGTCGGGCACATGACCAATACTGCCGAGCTGTGGCAGGCGGCCACCGCCATCGCGCGGGCGCGCGGCTTGCGCATTTCTGCCCATATGGCACCCGCCGCCGGTGACCCGGAATGGTATCTGGCCAACACCGGCAAGCGCCCGGTGGAATGGCTGGCAGACCTTGGCGTGCTGGGCGATCACCTGTCGCTGGTCCACATGGTGCATGTCGATGAACGCGAAGTGGCCCTGCTGGCGCAAAGCGGCACGCATGTGGTCCACTGCCCGGAAGCCTCGCTCAAAGGCGGCTATCAGGCCACCACGCGCGGGCTGTTTCCCGAAATGGCTGCGGCCGGTGTCACCATCGCGATCGGCACCGATGGCGGCGACCGACACGATCTGATGCCCTCTGCCCGCCTGATGGCCGGCCTGTGGAAGGATGCGCGCGGCGACACTGCGCTGTTCCCGGCCGAAAGCGCGCTGGAAATGCTCACCGTCAACGGCGCGCGCGCCATGGGCCTGGAAGGGCAGGTGGGCACGCTGGCCGTGGGCGCACGGGCAGACCTGGTGCTGCACGATACCCGCCGCCCGGAATGGATGCCGCTGCACAACCCGGTGCAACAACTGGTGTGGTCTGCCGATGGGCGCGGCGTGCACAGCGTGTGGGTCGATGGCCGCCGCGTGGTCGACGCTGGGCGCTGCACCACTATCGATGAAGAACAACTGCTGGCGCAGGCGCAAGACGCCGCGCAAGCGCTGGTTTCCAGGTCGGGCCTGCCGCTGCGCATGGCCTGGCCGATCCTTTGACAAAGGCAAGCATTCCCATGGCCTATGAAACGATAACGGTACGTAATGTGACCCCGGCGATCGGCGGGGAAGTCTCTGGCCTCGATCTGACCCGGCCCCTGCCCGACGCGCAGGTGGCCGAGCTGAAAGCCGCCATGGCCGATCGGCTGGTGTTGTTCTTCCGCGATCAGCCGATCGCCCACGAAGACCATATCCGCCTGGCCAACTATTTCGGCGGCGTGCACATCGCGCCCAGCACCGCGCCCTGGCAGGTGCCCGGCCACCCGGAAGTGACCATCATCCACGCCGATGAAAACAGCACGTTCGTGGCCGGCGAAGACTGGCATTCCGACATGAGCTGCGATGAAGCCCCGCCAATGGGCTCGATCCTCTATCTCCACACCATGCCACCCGTCGGCGGCGATACGGTGTTTTCCAACATGTATGCCGCCTATGACGCGCTGTCTGACCGCATGAAGGCCTATCTTTCGGGGCTAACCGCCGTGCACGATGCCGTGGTCGGCTTTGGCGGGATCACGCCCGAAGGCATGAAGCTGCCGCGCCACAGCCATCCGGTGATCCGCACCCACCCGGTGACGGGCAAGAAGTGCATCTATGTGAACCGTGGCTTCACCACCCATATCGAGGGCGTGCCCGCGATCGAGAGCCGCGCGATCCTGACCTATCTTTATGAACACGTGCAGCATCCGATGTTCCAGTGCCGGTTTCGCTGGCAGCCGCATTCGATCGCGTTCTGGGACAACCGCTGTGCGCAGCATTCGGCGATCTGGGACTATTTCCCGCAGGTGCGCTCGGGCTATCGCGTGCAAATCCTGGGCGAAAAGCCGGAATGAGCGCCGGCCACCACGCCTTCACCACGCGTGAAGGCATGGTGGCGCTGGCCGTGTCGCTGGCGCTGTTCCTGGGCCAGGGCATCGTCTTTGCCGGCATGGGGCTGGCGCTGTTTGCCACGGGCCAGGCCCTGCACCTGGGGCCCGCCGCGCTGGGCGCAGCCTTTACCACGGTGATCGTGGGGGCCAGCGCCGGGGCCACCCTGCCCGTCTGGCTGATCACGCGGATTGGCGGGCGCCTGACGATGACCGGCGGCGCGCTGGTCATGGCGGCTGGCCTGGCGCTGGCGGGCCTTGCCAGCGGCCTTGCCCTGCTGCTGCCGGCCATGGCGCTGGTGGGCGCGGGCTTTTCCCTGCTCGCCAATACCCCGGCCTATGCGATGATCGCGGGCTGGTCGGGGCCGCGCACCAATCACGTGCTGGGCCTCTATCTGATGATCGGTGCGCTCGGCAATGCTGCCGGGCCGGCCCTGGGCCAGGAACTGATCGCCGATGGCCTGGGCTATTGGCGCGGCACTTGCGGCCTGGCGTTGGGCCTGGCGCTGCTGCTGCTTGCTGTGCTGCGCGATCCGCCGGTGCCTGCCTTGCCCGATGCCCCGCGCGCGGCTGGCTGGTGGCGACCGTTGCTGGGCCTGCGCTTTGCCGTGCTCGCCAGTGCCATGGTCCTTTCGCAAGCCGTGATCATGACCGCGCTCAGCGTTGCGCCGGCGCATCTTTCCCCGGCGCTGGGGTGGACCGCGGGCGCCGTGGCGCGGGTGCTCGCGCTGCAAGGCCTGCTTGGCGCGCTGGGCACCGGCCTTGCCGGCTTTGCCCTGCGCCATGTCCGCGCGGCGCGGCTGCTGGCGCTGTCGCTGTTGGCGACGGCGCTGGGCATGGGCGCGCTGGCTCAAGGCGGTGCGCTGATGGTCAACTGGGGCTTTGTGCCGCTGTTCGGCGTGGGCTCGGCCCTTGTCGCCATGGCGGTCACGGTACTGCTCATGGAATGGTTCGGGCACGAAACCGGCACCGCCGGCCTCGCCCTGTGCTGGACGCTCGCCGGCCTTGCCGCGTTAGGGCCTGGCCTGGCCGGGGTACTGGCGCAGTGGACCGGCAGCTATGCCGGCGCGATATGGCTGCTGGGCGCGTCATGCGTGCCAGTGGCAGTGGCGGCGGGGGTCTTGCACCGTGCCAAACCTATAGAGACCCCGTCATCCCGGGCTTGACCCGGGATCCCGCTTTTCTGTCTTAGGCCGAGAAAAGAAGCGGGACCCCGGATCAAGTCCGGGGTGACGGTTAGGCAATGCCTGTTTGGCTGGTTTTCGATCTCTGACCTGCCAACAAAACTGCCCGGCGGATCGCTCCACCGGGCTGTTTTTGTGCGCCAAAAATTGGATCAGGAAATCAGCCGCGGCACTGCCATGCCGCGCACATCGAAATGCGCATCGGGATGTTCGGCCGCGCCATCGCGCGGGGCGGCACGGTGCTGCACCACGCCGTTCTTGCCAAAGCCTTCGACCACCGGGCGCGCGCCCTTGCTCGACAGCCACAGGCGCAGCAGGTGGCGCTTGCGCTGCGGTTCGGGCCAATCCCAGAATGTGGTGCGCGCATGCAGCGCGGCGTAGTTCGACAGCCACTGGATATCGCCGGGGCGGAAATCCATCTCGATCGCCATGCCGTCTTCATAGGTGATCTCGTCGAACAGGCGCAGCACCTCGATCTGGTCCTCGGTCAACTGCGGCACGCCGGGATATTCCTGCGCGGTAAGGATATAGAGCGAGCCGGCATACATGCTGAACACGCCATCCTCCAGGCTGACGATCGGCGAGGTATAGGTATCGGCAGGGGCTTCATGATCCTGGCGGCGCCAGTCCCAGTGGAACGGCTCGAACAAAAGGGGCGCGAGATCGGGGCGGCGGCGCAGGATCTCATTGTAGATTTCCGCGCCCGAAACCAGGCACGAAAGCCCCCCTTCCCGCGCCCCGCGCAGGCACATCAAGGCCACGATATCCGAGCTGTCAGAATGATAGACCAACTTGTCGCGTACCTTGGACGAGAGCGCGGTGGGATCGTCCATCGTCTTGTCAGACGTGGCATAGACATGGTCGATCAGGTCGCCCATCTCGTTCTGACGGATGGGATCGCCCATGTGCAGGCCAAGAATGTAATAGATCGCACAGGACAGCGCATCGGAATAGATTTCTGCACGCAGGCCCCGCACCAGCACGAAGCCGCGCCCGAAATCCACTTCCTGACGCCATTCCTCGCAAGCCTGGGCAGTTTCCACCAGCGGATAGTCCTGCGCCTGCACAGTGCGCAGATCGGGATCGTCGGCCATGAAGCGCGCGCCCAGCGTTTCCAGTTCGGCAATCTGCGCGGCCGACAGTTCAAAGACCCAGTCCTGCCCCTGGCTCAGCCGGTCGCCACGCCAGGCGGCGCGGCTGGTGATGGGGGATAGCACGGGGGCGGAAGGCGTGATCACGGACAAGGCTTGGTTCCTTTGCAGCGGCGCGAAAGCATCTGACAAAAACGCATGTGCCATCATGCACTGCGCCATGTCTTGACCTGGCGCGCAAGAGATTTGGACCGGCACCGCCCGCGTCATCCGACATCATCGGTCCTTTGGGCACCTTGCATCGCAACATGGGGCTTGCTGCATCGCGGATCGGTCAACTATTCGTGCGTTGCCACGCAAGACCGCAGGGCGGTTGAACACCGATGCTGGGGCACGACAAAAAGGCCGGCCATAACGAAGGCCAGGTTCAGGGAGAACATACAGCCGGGAGGCTGTCTGAAAGCGATGAAAAGCATTTCTCGAGGGGGGAAACCCATGCGCCCGTCATCCGTCCTGCTCACTGCCACTGCATCGCTCCTGGCGCTTGCCGCCACCTCTGCCCGCGCCGCCGATGCGGCCAGCGCAACCGCCGCCGAAACGGCGCCTGCTCCGGCTGCCGATCCGATGGTCGACGCCGATGGCAGCCCGCTCGGCACCATCGTGGTCAACGGTGAAAAGCGGGAAGTGAACCTGCAAACCGCACCGATCGCGATCAGCACCGTTTCGGCCGACGCGCTGCGCCAGCGCAACGCAACCGAGCTGGCCGATCTCAACGGCTTCGTTCCCGGCCTCACCGTGACCAAGAGCGAGGGCAACGAACGCGTCATCGCCATTCGCGGCGTTGGCTATGAAACCGCGCAGAACCCCAATTCGCAGCCGGGCGTCGCGTTTCATATCGACGGCGTCTATATCGCCCACGTCGTAGCGCTGAACCAGGATCTGCTCGATGTGGATCACGTGGAAGTGCTGCGCGGCCCGCAGGGGACGGTGTTCGGCCAGACGTCCACCGGCGGCGCGGTCAACGTGATCACGCGCAAGCCCGTGCTCGGCGAATATACCGGCGAAGCGCAGCTCAGCTATGGCAACTACAACTATGTGCGCGCCATGGGCACCTTGAACGTGCCGATTGCCGAAACGCTGGCCCTGCGGGGCACGGTGCAATACCTGCGCCATGATGGCTATGGCTATGCCGTGGGCGTGCCCGGCTATGCCAAGTATCCGCTCGACGATGCCAACAATATCGGCGGCCACGTCTCGCTGCTGTGGCAGCCCAGTCCCGATACCAGCGTGACGCTTTCGGCCCAGTCGTTCGATGCCAGCCACAATGCGGCGCTGCAAAAGTGCCTGCTGTGCAGCACCGATCCGGCCGCCGGCAGCACCACCTACATCGCCGATCCCAATGCCGATCCCCGCGTGGTCAGCCAGGATTTTGGCGGCAAGTACGTCACGAAAACGCGCATGGCCTACCTCTCGATCGCGCAGACGATCGATGACAAGGTCGTGCTCAAGTCGGTCACCGCCTACCAGTATCTCAACAAGAACCAGTCGGGTGACAACGACCGCTTCATCTATGCCAACTATCACGACAACATCGTCCGGTGGCAGGACATGAGCAGCACCTGGACGCAGGAAGTCTCCGCCTCGTCCACGCCCAACAAATCGCTCGAATGGGTCGTCGGCGGGTTCTACCTGCGCCAGCATGCGCTGCAGAACATCATGGAATACACCACCGGCGGCTTTTCCACCGATCCGGCCACCGGCCAGGCCGTGTCATTCCAGACCGACAGCCCCTACCAGCACACCTCTTGGGCGGGATATGGCCAGGCGATCTTCCATGCTACCGACACACTCGATCTGATCGCCGGCGCGCGCTACAGCTGGGACAAGATCTCGGCCCAGCCGGTGCAGTATTTCGCCACCGTGCCCGAACGCATCGCCACCAGCGATGCGCTGACCGGCAAGGTCAGCGTGCAATACCAGGTCACGCCCACCAACATGCTCTATGTGACCGGGTCAAAGGGCTACAAGCCCAGCGGCGTCACGTTCGCGGGCAATTCGATCTTCGTGAAGAGCACCTACGCCAAGGAAACCGTCTGGGCGGCCGAAGTGGGTTCGAAGAACGAGTTCTTCGACAAGACCCTGCGCCTCAACGTGGCGGGCTATTACTACTGGTACAAGGATTTCCAGTTCACTGCCGAAGACCCGGTGCCCTTTGCCGGCGGCACGGCCAACATTCCGCGTGCGCAGACCTATGGCGTGGAGTTTGAAACCACCTGGGCGCCGACCAAGCAACTGCGCTTTGACGGTACCCTGGCGCTGGCCGAAGGCAAGTTCCACGGCGACTATTACACGATCGACAAGCAGACCGCGCAGGATATCCGCGCCACGACCTATGCTGCGCTGGGTTATCCCGCCGGGTGGTATTACGATCCGCGCGTGATTGCCGCGGTGATCGCCGCGTCCACCAATACCAACGGCAAGAAGATCCCCAAGCTGCCGGGTGTGCAGGGCAGCTTTGCCGCGACCTATACCGCGCCGGTTGGCCCGGGCGAGCTGATGCTGCGCGGCGAAGTGATCTATCGCGGCAAGTTCAACTCGCGCATCTTCAATGTGCCGCAGTTCGACACGGTGCCGTCCTACACCATCGGCAACCTGATGATCCAGTATCAGCCCGATGCCTCGCCCTTCACCTTCTCGGTCACGGGCACCAACATCACCGACAAGGCCGGGGTCAGCAACAAGTTCGCCGATCCTTATGGTTCGGGCACCACCAGCGTGGAATACATTCCGCCGCGCCAAGTGTTTGCCACGGTCGGCTACAAGTTCTAAGACGCGTCGTTTCCACCTTGCCGGCAGCGCGGTTCACACACCGCGCTGCCGTTTTTTTGTGCGGGTGGCAAGCAACCCCAATCCACAAACCATCGTCACCCCGGGTTTGCCCCGGGGTCCCGCTGTTCTTGATCCAAGCGCAAGGAACAAAAGAAAGCGGGACCCCGGATCAAGTCCGGGGTGACGAGTTGGTTCAGATAAGACCGAGGATCGCTCAGTCGATCAGGCGGTGCACTTCGCGCACAAAGGCCTTGGCTGCCTTGGCCACGTCTTCCGCGCTGCGCCCGGCCTTGTAGAGCGCCGAGCCCAGGCCGCCACCGGCCGCGCCCGCCGCCATCCAGTCTGACAGGTTTTCCGGCGTGACGCCGCCTACGGCCAGCACCGGCACATGGCGCGGGATCACTGCCAGTTGCGCCTTGAGCACGGCGGGGCTCGCGGCCTCAGCGGGAAACAGCTTGAGACCGTGGGCGCCGGCGTCGAGCGCGGCAAAAGCCTCGGTCGGCGTGGCATAGCCGGGCAGCGACACCATGTCGTGCGCCACGCTGCGCGCGATCACCGCCGGGTTCACGTTGGGCGAAACCACCAGTGTGCCGCCGGCATCACGCACCGCATCCACCTGGTCCACATTGAGCACAGTGCCCGCCCCAACCAGCACGTTGCTGCCATAGCGGTGGGCGATCTTTTCGATCGACACCAGCGGATCGGGCGAATTGAGCGGCACTTCAATCATGGCAAAGCCGGCCTCGACCAGAACGTCGGCCATGGCCTCGATCTCGTCCGGGCGCACCCCGCGCAGGATCGCCACGAGCGGGCAGT
The DNA here is from genome assembly GCF_001295765.1 of Novosphingobium sp. AAP1. Classification (NCBI taxonomy): domain Bacteria; kingdom Pseudomonadati; phylum Pseudomonadota; class Alphaproteobacteria; order Sphingomonadales; family Sphingomonadaceae; genus Novosphingobium; species Novosphingobium sp. AAP1. The sequence goes on from NZ_LJHO01000001.1 coordinate 329,770, forward strand.
GGCGCATGGCCTGGGCGAAACGATCGGCGGCGGTGTGGTCAGCGGTCACGAACAAGGCTCCAGATCTGGGCGATGCCGGCAACGAACGCGGCATGGCTGTCAACAAGGTGGGCGCGGCCGCCGCATTGGGCAATGGCTGCAGTGTAAAGCGCGCCGAGCATCGGATCGGCAAGGAGATAGACATCGCTGCCCGCGGTCACGCCTGCCCCGCGCACATCGCTGCCGATGAGCAGGCCCGAGGCGTGCGCGGCGCTGTCTTCCACCACGCGCAGGCCCAGCAGGGCCGCTGCCCGCACGCCGAACAGCGCCGTTAGCAAGGCCGGGTCGGCGCTGGCTGCTACCCCGGCGCGGAACGCCGGGCCGTCGGCCACCGGCCCGCCGAGAAACTCGGCCAAGAGGCTGTGCTGCTTGAGCAGGGCAAACATTTCGCCGGTCATGCTGGTGGAAAAGCTGGCCACCGCGCCATCAACCATGCGCGCCCACTTGCAGTGCGTGCCGGGCTGGCACAGCAGCGCGTCGGCGGGCGCGAGCCCGGCGTGTACGGCGCCGAGCAGTTGCACTTCCTCGCCGCGCATCACATCGCCGCGCGGGTCAGACAGGCCCGGGACGATCCACGTGCGCGGCGCCACTTCATGCAGCGCGCCGGCAATCTGATCCGCGCCCGCCGGGCATGGCAGATAGGGCACCAGCGCCCAGCCGCGCTGCGAGCCGACCATGCCGGCGGCAACCACCGGCCAATCGCCCATCCGCGCGCGGATCGCGGCCACTTCATCGGCAAAGCCGCCCGGCCCAACCGCCAGCACGCCGCGATCGTCGCGAAAGGTCTCCAACACGCTACCCGCGCGATCGAACAGATAGACACGGCGATTGGTGGTGCCCCAATCGATAGCAAGGAAACGGTCGTTCACGGTCAAATCACCACCAATAGGCATAGAGGGCCACCAGGATCGCCAGGATCGCCACGGCGGCGGCGTTGAAGCCGGCGCTGGTGCGGAACAGGTGCGCTTCCTTGTGGATGCCCTCGCCTTGTTGCACCTGCGGGCGCGCGAGCGAAACCCCCATGGCCAGCAGCAGCGAAATCACGAAGATGATCGCCATGCGGTTCATGAACGGCACTGCCTCAAGCGCGGCGATCCCGCCAAAGCGGAACACCAGGCTGAGCAGCACCGAGGCCACCGCGCCGGTCAGGGCGCCCGCCTCTGTCGCGCGCGGCCAGAACAGGCCGAGCAGGAAGATCACCGTGATCCCCGGCGTGACGAAGCCCGAGAACTCCTGGATATACTGGAACGCCTGGTCGAGCCCGCCGAGCAGCGGCCGCGCGGTGAGGATGGCGATCACCACCGCCAGGGCCGCCGCCACGCGGCCCACCGTCACCAGCTTCTTCTCGCTCTGCTGCCCCTTGGCAAAGCGGGCATAGATATCGAGCGTGAAGATCGTGGCGATCGAGTTGATCTTGCTGGCGGTCGAGGCGATGATCGCGGCGACCAGCGCGGCGAAGACCAGGCCGAGCAGGCCCGGCGGCAACATGCGCATCATCGCCGGATAGGCTTCGTCGGGCTTGGCGAGGTTGGGCGCCAGCAGCACGGCAGCAATCCCGGGCAGCACGATGATGATCGGCATGATCAGCTTGAGGAAACCGGCAAAGACCATGCCGCGCTGCGCTTCGGGCAGGCTCTTGGCGGCCAGCGCGCGCTGGATGATGTACTGGTTGCATCCCCAGTATGACAGGTTGGCGATCCACATCCCGCCGATGATCACCGACAGGCCCGGCAGATCCTTGTAGTGCGGATCATTGGCCGAGAGGATCATGTGGAAATGCTCGGGCGCCTGCTGCACCAGCGCCTTGAAGCCCGAGAGGATACCCGGCCCATCGCCATAGAGCTGGCCGATCTGCCCCAGGGTGAGCCAGGCGATCACCAGCCCGCCCAGCACCAGCAGCGTCACCTGCACGATATCGGTCAGCGCCACGGCCTTGAGCCCGCCACGCAGTTGATAGAGCAAAGCGAAGATGCCCAGCCCCGCCAGCGCCACGTCCTGGTTGACGCCGGCCACCTGCATTACCGCCACCGAGCCGAGCCAGATGATCGAGGTGAGGTTCACGAAGACATAGAGCACCAGCCAGAACACCGCCATGACCGTGCGGATCGTCGGGCCAAAGCGCTGCTCCAGGAACTGCGGCATGGTATAGATGCCGTTCGCGAGGAAGATCGGCAGGAAATACTTGGCGACCAGCAGCAGCGTGGCCGCAGCCATCCATTCGTACGAGGCGATGGCAAGGCCGATCGCATAGCCCGACCCGGCCATGCCGACGATCTGTTCGGCCGAGATATTGGCCGCGATCAGCGAGGCGCCGATCGCCCACCACGGCAGCGATTTGGACGCGAGGAAGTAGTCGGTCGTGTCGGTTTCGTGCCCAGCCTTCTTGCGGCTGACCCATTGGGCCAGCGCGAAGATGAACACGGCATAGGCCGCCACCACGGTCGCATCGAGTGTCGATAGGCTCATTTCCCGCCCTCTCTGGTCGTTTGCGCGGGATTTGGCCTTGCCAATCCTGATCCGCGTCTATTTATATGATTAAAAAAGCACCCCATCGTGAAGGGATATCCGTGGCATTCCAACCGCTCGAAGCACGCGACGCGCTCGGCCGCAATCTCACCTACGGTCTGCTCGATCGGCTGGGCCTGCTGATCGTGGGCGGCGCCTATGCCGATCGGCCGTTTCCGACCGAGGCGGAACTGTCCGACGCGCACGGCGTCAGCCGCTCTGTCACGCGTGAGGCGGTCAAGATGCTGACGGCCAAGGGCCTGGTCAGCGCGCGCCCGCGCCAGGGCACGATCATCCAGCCCGACAGCCAGTGGAACCTGTTCGATCCCGATGTGCTGCGCTGGATGCTGGAACGCCGCTTTTCGATCGACCTGCTCACCCATTTCGGCCAGCTGCGCGTAGCGATCGAGCCGGCTGCGGCGGCGCTCGCCGCGCGCGAGGCGACCGAGGATGGCCTGGCGCTGATCCGTGCCGGCTTTGCCCGCATGCGCGCCGCCGATGCCGGGCAGGACGATGTGCTGGAAGCCGACGTTGCCTTCCACGTCGCCATTCTCAAGGCGTCGGGCAATCCCTTCTTCGGCCAGTTCCGCGATGTGGTGTCCACCGCGCTCAAGACCTCGATCCGCTATACCAACCGCATTGTCGGGCGCAGCGCCGATCTTGCCGCGCACGAGGCGGTGATGGAGGCGATCCTGGCGCGCGATGGGCAGACCGCGCAAGCCCGCATGCGCGTGATCATCGAGGACGCGCTCGATGCCATTCGCCTGAACGAGGAAGCGCTGGCCTGACACCCACATCGCCGCCGCTCAGCCCCCGAACCGGGGCGTGGGGCAGCCGCGAAAGCCGCTGCCGACGATCTCGAACAGGGCGCCGCCGGCTGGCTCGTCCACCCCATCGGCGGCAGAGCTGACGAACAGGCGATCGCGGCTTGGCCCGGCAAAGGCCAGGTTGGTGATCTGGCTGGCGGGCAGCGCAACACAATGGGTGCGGGTGCCGTCAGCCAGGAAGCGGCTGACGCTGCCTGCTCCCCACTGCGCGATCCACAGACCCCCGTCGCTGTCGATCGTCATGCCGTCGGGCGAACCCCAGCTTTCGGGAAAATCGAGGAACACCTCGCGCGGGCCCAGCGTGCCGTTGCCGTGGAAGGCAAAGCGATAGACGCGCCCGAGCGCGCTGTCGGTGTGATAGAGCCACTGCCCATCGGCCGACAGCACCGGTCCGTTGGCGATGCGATAGCCGCTGTCCACCCGCGTCCATGACAGATCGTGATCGAGCCGGTAGAAATTGCCGGTCGGGGTTTCCCCGTCCATGTTCATCGTGCCGGCCCAGATGCAGCCCTGCGGGCAGACCATGGCATCGTTCATGCGGTTGCGCGGCAGATCGGGCTCGGGCGCGCCGATCGGCACGCAGGAAAACGGATCGAGCGTAATCGTGGCAAAGCCGCTGCGCAGCCCGGCAATGAAACCGGGGCCGCCTTCGCGTTCCAGCACCCAGCCGATCATGTCGGGCACGTCCCATTCGGCCACGATGCCGCTGTCCAGGTCCAGCCGGTTGATGCGCTGGCCGATGATATCGACCCAGAACAGCGCCTGCTGCCGATCGGACCAGATCAGCCCCTCGCCCAGCAGGTCGTGCCCGTGAAACGCACCAGGGCGGTCCACCGGCACAACCTGGATGGTGGTTTGATCGGTGGCTTGATCAGGGCCTTGATCAGTGGCTGTCACGCGGCACTCCATAGACCTGGGCTACCTTCTGGAACCGCACGGCATCCTCGATCACCGCGCCGCCGGCAAACTGGCCAGTGATCTTCCGGCTGATCGCCTGCCACGGCGTCTGGTCTTCGGGGAAGCGGAACGGCTCTGCCGCCAGCGCGGCGCGGCGCGTGGCCAGTTCGGCATCGCTGACCAGCAGGTTGACGCTGCGGGTTTTCAGATCGACGCGGATGCGATCGCCATCGCGCAGCAGCGCCAGGCCTCCGCCCACCGCCGCCTCGGGGCTGGCGTTGAGGATCGAGGGGCTGCCGCTGGTGCCCGATTGGCGCCCGTCACCCAGGCATGGCAGCGCATCGATCCCGGCGCGGATCAGCGCGGCGGGCGGGCGCATGTTGACCACCTCTGCCCCGCCCGGATAGCCGATCGGCCCGGCACCACGGATCACCAGGATCGCGCGTTCATCGATGCCGAGCGCGGGATCATCGATCCGCGCGTGATAGTCTTCCGGCCCGTCGAATACAAAGACCTGGCCTTCGAATGCCTCGGGATCATCGGGGTTCGACAGATAGCGTGCGCGGAACTGGTCGCTGATCACGCTTTTCTTCATGACAGCAGCATCGAACAGGTTGCCGCCCAGCACGGTGAGACCCGCCGCCGGCTTGAGCGGGCGATCGAACGGGCGGATCACATCCTCGTCGGCAATCTTCACGTGGGCCACGTTGTCGGCCACGCTCTTGCCATTGGCAGTCAGCGCGGCGCCGTCGAGCAAGCCGGCGCGGGCCAGTTCACCCATTACCGCCGGCACGCCGCCGGCGCGGAAATAGTCTTCGCCCAGATATTCGCCCGAGGGTTGCAGGTTCACCAGCAGGGGAATGTCGGCGCCATGGTTTTCCCAGTCTTCCAGCGTCAGTTCCACGCCCACGTGGCGGGCAATGGCGTTGAGATGGATCGGCGCATTGGTCGATCCGCCGATCGCGGAATTGACGCGAATGGCGTTGAGAAAGGCACTGCGGGTGAGAATGTCCGACGGCTTGCGATCAGCTGCAACCATCTCCACGATCTGCTTGCCGGTGTAATAGGCGCATTCCTGGCGATCGCGGTGCGGCGCGGGGATCGCGGCCGAGCCGGGCAGGCTCATGCCCAGCGCCTCGGCCAGCGAATTCATCGTGGTGGCAGTGCCCATGGTGTTGCAATAGCCGGTCGAAGGCGCAGAACTGGCCACCAGTTCGATGAAGCCCTTGAAATCGATCTCGCCCTTGGACAGCATTTCGCGCGCTTTCCACACGATCGTGCCGCTGCCCGTCCGCTTGCCCTCGTGCCAGCCATTGAGCATCGGCCCGACCGACAGGGCAATGGCGGGAATGTTGACGGTGGCCGCCGCCATCAAGGCCGCCGGCGTGGTCTTGTCGCAGCCGATCGTCAGCACCACGCCATCGAGCGGATAGCCGAACAGCACTTCTACCAGACCCAGATAGGCCAGGTTGCGATCGAGGCCGGCGGTGGGCCGCTTGCCGGTTTCCTGGATCGGGTGCAGCGGAAATTCAATGGGAATGCCGCCCGCCTCGCGAATGCCGTCGCGCACGCGGCTGGCGAGCACGAGGTGGTGGCGGTTGCACGGGGAAAGATCGCTGCCGGTCTGGGCAATGCCGATGATCGGCCGATCGGATTGCAGTTCCTCGATGGTCAGGCCGTAGTTGAGGTAGCGTTCCAGGTAGAGCGCGGTCATGTCGGCCGATTCGGGATTGTTGAACCACGCCCGCGAACGCAAGGCGCGAAAGCCGCTCTTCCCGGCGTCGCTGCCTGCGGCGTTGCCCTGTTCCGTCTGCTCATTGCCCACTTGAAGCCGCTCCTTTTCGTGCCTTCGGCCGGGGCAGGATGCAGGCTTTTGTTCTGCCGTCCCCGCCCATTGACCTCTCTAACCATATATATATGATAAATGTAAAGAGCCACCCCATAAGCTTGCGAGGAACCTGGAATGTCATACCCTCCGATCCGCCTTGGCCTGGTGGGCCTGGGCAAGATCGCCTGCGACCAGCACCTCCCCGCGATTGCGGGCAATTCCCGGTTCGATCTGGTCGCGGTGGCCGATCCGGTTCACCGGCTTGACGGGGTGCGCGGCTATGCTGGCCTGGCGGAAATGCTGGCCGGCGAAGCGGGCAAGCTCGATGCCGTGGCACTGTGCACGCCGCCCGCTGTGCGCGTGCCGCTGGCGCGCGCGGCCATTGCCGCCGGGCTCGACGTGCTGCTGGAAAAGCCGCCGGCCGCCGCCCCGACCCAGGCCCAGGCGCTGGAGCAACTGGCCGCGCGCGCCGGCGTCACGCTCTATGCCGCGTGGCATTCGCGCGAGAGCGAAGTGGTCGAGTCCGCACGCGCCTGGCTCGCCACCCGCAGCATCAGTGCGGTGCACATCACCTGGCGCGAAGACGTGCGCAAATGGCACCCCGGGCAGGACTGGCTGCTGTCGAAAGGCGGCTTTGGCGTGTTCGATCCGGCGATCAACGCCTTTTCGATCCTGACCGAAATCCTACCCTCGGGCATTTGCGTGGAAGGCGCGCGGATGGACGTACCGGCCAATCGCGGCGCGCCCACCGATGCGCACGTGGACATGCGCTGCAGCACCGGCGCACCGATCATTGCCGATCTGTCGATCCTGCACCCCGGCCACCAGCAATGGGATATCGTGGTCAACACGCCTGATGGCGAACTGGTGCTGCGCGATGGCGGGCATCGCCTGGAAATCGACGGCACGCTGCGCCAGGAATCCGGCAACGACGAATATGCCCGGATCTATCGGCGCTTTGCCGATCTGATCACGCGGCGGGAAAGCGATGCCGATGCCCGGCCGCTCTCGCTGGTGGCCGATGCCCTGCTGCTCGGCACCGTGACCACCGGCCCTGATTTCGAGTTCTAAGCCATGACCATCTCACCTTCGACCGACCGCCGCACGGCCCTTGCCCTGGGCCTCGCCGGCCTTGCCACCAGCGCCGCGCCTGCACTGGCTGCAACGGCCAAGACGGCTCTCACCACGCCGGCCGCTGACGCGGCTGCGTCGCCCCGGCGGCGCGTGCGCCTGGCCGATGGCTGGCGCTTTGCCCTGGGCCATGCCGCTGACATGGACCGCGATTTCGATTTCGGCCGCTATCAGCGCACCTATGCCAAGCCCGGCTTCGATGTCTCCCCCGCCACCCTGCCCGATTTCGATGACAGCGCCTGGGCCAGCGTGCGCGTGCCGCACGATTGGGCGGTGGAACTACCCTATGCCCCGCCCAAGGCGCCGGTGCCCAAGGACAAGGAAGACATGGCCGCCGCCCATGGCTTTCGTGCCATCGGCCGCGATTTCCCGCAGAACAGCGTGGGCTGGTACCGCTGCAAGCTGCCGGTGGGCGCAGGCGGCGGTCTAGTGGAGCGGGGCCGCGCCATATGGCTGGAATTCGACGGCGTGTTTCGTGACTGCAAGGTCTTCGTCAACGGCTATGAAGCGGGCGGCAGCGCCTCGGGCTATGCCCCGTTCCGCGTCGATATCGCCGATTTCCTCGATTACGATGGCGGCCCCAACCAGTTGACGCTGCGCGTCGATGCCAGCCTGGGTGAAGGCTGGTTCTATGAAGGCGCGGGCATCTATCGCCATGTCGACCTGGTCAGCGCCGCGCCGATCCACGTGCCGCAGTGGGGCACCTGCGTGCGCAGCGCGGTAGACTGCACGGGCGCACAGATCGCCATCGCCACTACGCTTGCCAATGCGGCCGAGGTGGCGGGCACGGCGCAACTGCGCCACCGCGTGCTGGCCCCCGATGGCCGCGAAGTGGCAGCCATCGCCGCGCAACCGGCCGCCACGCTGGCGCCAGGCGCGCAGACCACGCTGGACCAAGCGCTGGCCCTGCCCGCGCCGCAATTGTGGTCACCCGAAACGCCGCGGCTCTATACCCTGGAAACCAGCGTGCTGGTCGATGGCCAGGAGATTGACCGCACCCAGACGCGCTTTGGCATTCGCACGCTGTCCTTCGATGGCACGCGCGGCTTTGCGGTCAATGGCAAGCCGGTCAAGCTGCTGGGCGTGTGCAACCACCAGGATCACGCCGGCGTGGGCACCGCCATTCCCGATGCGCTGCATGCCTGGCGCGTGGCGCAGACGCAAAGCATGGGCGCCAACGCCTGGCGCAGTGCGCACAATCCGCCGGCACAGGCATTGCTCGATATCTGCGATGCGACCGGCATGATGATGGTCGCCGAAACCCGCCTCAACACCACCAATCCCGAGGCGATGGACGAACTCGATCGCATGATCCTGTCCTCGCGCAACCACCCGGCGATCATCCTGTGGTCGGTGGGCAACGAGGAAGGCCACCAGGGCACCGAGCGGGGCCGCCGCATTTCGGCGCAGTTGGTGGCACGCTGCAAGCAGCTCGATCCCACGCGGCTGACCACCCAGGCGATGGACAAGGGCTGGGACGGCGGCGCGGCCGATGCCGTCGATGTGGTGGGTTTCAACTATCGCACCGACAAGATCCCGGCGTGGCGCCAGCGCCACCCCGGCAAGCCGGTGATCGGCACCGAGACCGCCAGCACCGTGGCCACGCGCGGCGCCTATGCCAACGATGCCGCCGCCCACGTGGTGCGTGCCTATGATACCGAGCATCCGTGGTGGGCCAGCACGGCCGAGGAATGGTGGCAGATCGTAGCGGCCGAACCCGGCATTGCCGGCGGCTTTATCTGGACCGGCTTCGACTATCGCGGCGAGCCCACGCCCTATGCCCAGTTCCCCAGCGTTTCGAGCTATTTCGGGGCGATGGACCTGTGCGGTTTCCCCAAGGACAACTATTACTACTACCGCGCCTGGTGGCGCCGGGACGCGCCGCTGGTGCACCTCTTGCCGCACTGGAACTGGGCCGGCCGCGAAGGACAGCCGATCGAGGTGTGGGTCCACGGCAACTGCGCCGAGGTGGAACTGCTGCTCAATGGCCGCTCGCTGGGCCGCAAGGCGATGCCGCAGAACGGCCACCTCGCCTGGATGGTGCCCTATGCCCCCGGCCGGATCGAGGCGCGCGGCTATAACCACGGCCGGCTTGCCGCCCGCGACAGCCGGGTGACGGCCGGCAAGCCCGCCGCGCTGCGCCTTTCGGCCGATCGCACCCGCCTGGCCGCTGATGGCGGGGATACTGCCGCCGTGCGGGTCGAGGTGATCGATGCTGCCGGAAACCTGGTGCCCATGGCCGATACCGCGATCGACTTTTCCCTGAGCGGCGCGGCGCGGATCATCGGGCTGGGCAATGGCAATCCCACTTCGACCGAACCCGACAAGGGCCATGCGCGGCGCGCGTTCAATGGCCTGGCGCAGGCCCTGGTGCAAAGCGCCGGCACCGCTGGCGCGGCACGGCTGACCGTCACGGCCGCTGGCCTTGCGCCCGCCAGCCTCGACCTGTTCTTTCACGCCTGATGCGAAAGGCCCCTCTTTCCATGACCCTTCTGCGCCACGCCCGCAGCGCCGCGATGACCGCCCTTGCCCTTACGCTGTCCACCCCGGCGCTGGCCGCGCCCACCCCGCCGCTCTATCTCGGGGCAGACCTGTCTTTTACCAACGAGATGGAAGCCTGCGGCGCCCGCTTCCTTGAGCACGGCAAGCCGGCCGATCCCTTCGTGGTGCTCAAGCAGCATGGCGGCAATGTCATGCGGGTGCGGCTGTGGCACACGCCGACATGGACGCAGTACAGCACCTATGACGATGTGCTCAAGACGATCACGCGCGCCCATGCCGCTGGCCTCAACGTGCTGCTCGACTTCCACTATTCCGACGATTGGGCCGATGGCGACAAGCAGCCCGCCCCAGCCGCCTGGGCAAACCTGCCTACCGATGCCCAGGTCAAGGCGCTGCACGACTATACGCGCGAGGTGCTGGACAAGCTGGCGGCGGCCGGGCAGCTGCCGGAAATGGTCCAGGTTGGCAACGAAACCAACGCGGCCGTGCAAGGCGGCGTCAAGGACCAGCCGATCGACTGGACGCGCAACGCCCGCCTGCTCAACGCCGGGATCAGCGCCGTGCGCGAAAGCGCCAAGGCCCACGGCAAGCCGATCCAGGTGATGCTGCACATCGCCCAGCCCGAGAACGTCATCCCCTGGTTCGACGCCGCCACCGCAGCTGGCGTGCTCGACTATGACATCATCGGCATCAGCTATTACTCCAAGTGGTCGACCTACAACCTTTCCGGCCTGGGCAAGGTGATCGACGCCGCCCACCGTCGCTATGGCGCGCAAGTGTGGGTGGTGGAAACCGCCTATGCCTTTTCCGACGATCACGCCGACGACACGACCAACCTGCTCGGCTCGGACAGCGCCATCCCGGGCTACCCGGTCAGCCCCAAGGGCCAGCTCAAGTACCTGCAAGACCTGACGCAGACCGTGGTGGACAATGGCGGCAACGGCGTTGTCTATTGGGCGCCGGACTGGGTTTCCACCCGCTGCAAGACGCGCTGGGGCACGGGATCGAGCTGGGAAAACGCCGCGATGTTCGACATCAAGCGCCACGAAGCGCTGCCCGCGTTCGACTGGCTGGGGAAAACGTACCGGCCGCAAGCCAAGCCGTGATCGTCACCCCGGACGTGATCCGGGGTCCCGCTTGTTTTGGGCAGTTGCGCCAGGTTTCGCACCACCCCCAACCCCCTCCTCTGAAGAGGAGGGGGCTTTTTTCAGCGTTTTACGGGAATGTGGTGGCGGCCCACCACCCCGCCAGCCCACAGCGCGGCCCAGATCAGCAGCGGCTGCGCCAGCATGCGCGGGATGTGATACGCCAGGCCCAGGCCATGATCGGGCCGCGCCAGGTCCATCAGCATATGGTTCACATTGGCCGGCCACACGCACAGCGCATAGGCCGCCAGGCCCCAGCCCGCGGCGCGGCGCAAGGCGGGGCTATGGCCCTGCACCAGCGCCACGCTGCCGGCCAGTTCGGCCAGCCCGGTCAGCGTGATCACCAGCGGCGCCAGTGGCACCCAGGCAGGCGTGATCTTGAGGAATGGCGCGGGCAGCGCCAGGTGCAGCACGCCTGCAGCAAAATAGAGCAGGCCAAGCAGGATACGCACGATGCGACGGGTCATGCCCGCTTGTTGCATGGCACCGGCGCAGTGCCAAGAAAAAGGGCGCCGCATCGCTGCGGCGCCCTGGCAGGTTGAGGGCGGTTCGGGGAGAGGATCGAACCGCCCTGAAACGATCAATAGCGCACGGTCACATCGGCCAGATAGCTGCGGCCATACTTTTCATAGCGGGCGATCTGGTTGGGATCGTTGTTCCAGTAGAAGCGCGCCACCTGGTTGGTCAGGTTGTTGGCCTGGACCCGCACCGAGATGTTCTTGGTGATGCTGTAGCCGATGCTGGCACCCAGCGTGGTTTCGCTGTCCAGGCGCGTCAGCTGCGAGGCATCCCAGCCATAGATCACCGTGAACGGGCTATGATGCTTGAGCGCCAGGCGCGCATCGATGCCATGATCCGAATACCACAGGTCGAACTCGCCGGTGAAATCGGCCAGCCCCACCGCCGGGAACGGATTGGCCTTGGGCGCCAGTTCCTTGAGGTCGGACTTCACGAAGGCGGCGTTGGCATAGATACCGAACTTGTCGAGGCCGGGAATGAAGTAGAACGGCATCTGCAACGTGGTTTCCACGCCGGCGATATAGCCGCCCTTGCCGTTGGCCGGGCCGGTGATCAGGTAATCGGCGCCACCGATGTTCTGGGTGGTCTGGGTATAGCCGATGTTGGTATCGACATCCTTGTAATAGCCGGCCACGGCCAGCAGCGCATCCTTGTGGAAGTACCATTCCGCCGAGATGTCACCCTGCGTCGCCATGAATGGCCGCAATGTGGGATTGCCGGCACTGCCGGTCAACTGCGGCGGATAGACCGACAGGATGCGGTTGGCGCGCAGTTCATCGAGCGGCGGACGCGAGATGACGCGCGCGGCGGCAACGCGCAGCTTGAGCGTATCGGTCAACTCGAAGTTCAGGTTGATGCTGGGCAGCGCGCGGAAATAGTGGCTGTTGCCCTGGATCGGGAAAATCGTGGTGACATTGGCGCCGCTGCCGTTGTTGGCGGTCGGATCCCACGACGTGCTCGAACCGGCCGCGGTGCTGTGCGTGACCACATCGACGAAACGCACGCCAACGTTGCCCGAAAAGCCATTCCCGCCAAGGTCGGCCATGACATAGCCTTCCATGTCGTCCTCGCGCACACGCCAGCCCTTGGTGGGATCATCGGCACCGGGGGTATAGACCACCGACTGCGCGGCAATCGTGTCGAAATTGCCATAGACCATGGTCGGCACGCTGAAATTGCGCACATTGAACGCGGTCAGGTCAGCGGCGTTGAGCGTGACGTTGCCACCGCCGATCGTGCCCACGCTGCCGCTGCCATAGGCCAGGCTCTTGACCCGGTTGGAATAGCGCAGGCCCACGCCCACGCCCGCCAGCCAGCCACTGTTGACGGCGCGGCGAATGTCGATCTGCCCGGCGCCCAGGTCATCATGCAGGCGCTGCGGCCCGTCATAGAGACCGGGGTAATAGCTCTGCACCGTCTGGGCAGACGTGTCGCCGACATTGGCACCGCTGACCGAGAGCGACGGCACCTGGCCTGCGCCGGTGGCAAAGGTCGTGCTCGACGGATAGAATTCCGTCGCGACCGAGCGATAGAGGTTGTTGCGCTTGGCGCTGGAATAGGAGACGTCGGTCTTCACCGACCACGTGCCGTCGTCATACTTGGCGTTGAGGCCCGAGACGAACAGCGTCTTGTCTTCGGTGTATTTGCCGAACACGTTGGTGACCGAGGAATAGTTGTTGAGCGTGGCGCCCGTCACCGTGTTGCCAGCCAGCGTATAGTTGCCCGGCTGATAGATATCGCCCGGCTGCCCGAAATTGCCGCCCCAGTCGCCCCAGCCGTTGGACCGGCCGTACCACTGTTGCGCCTGGTTTTCGTTGATCTTGATGTTGGAATAGAGGCCGTCGAGCGTGATGTCCCAATAGGAACCCGGCTTCCACTGCAACGCGGCGGTGGTGCTCCAGCGGGTTTCGGTCAGGCCCTTGACTTCGGACTGGGCACCCCAGGGGGCGTTGATCTTGTTGCCGCTGGCATCGGTCGGCGGCGTGCCGGTGTCGGGCGTGTTATAGCCCCAGCCCTGGAAGCTTTCGAAGCCGTTCTTCTGCCGCTGGTAGGTGCCGCCCAGCACCAGGCCGAGATTGTCGGTCAGCTTGCCGACATATTGTGCGCTGCCACGCGCGCCGAGGCCGGAATAGCCGGGAATGTCCTTGCCGCCATCGTTATAGATCGCGCCGCCGCGCACGGTCAGCGCCGGGCCGTGATAGTCCAGCGGCTTGATCGTCTGGATGTCGATCGTCGCGGCCACGCCACCTGCGATGAAGTTGGCGCTCTGGCCCTTGTACACCGCCACCGACGAGACGATTTCGGACGGGTAGATTTCCCAGCGCACGTTGCGGTCGGGCTCTGACGAGGCCACTTCGCGGCCGTTGATCAGGCCCAGCACCAGGCGCGGGCCAAGGCCGCGCACTGCGGCCTGGCTGGCATTGCCGCGATCGCGCGTGGCGGTCACGCCCGGCAGGCGGCCCAGCGAATCGGCGATGGTCACATCGGGCAGAACGCCGATGTCCTTGGAACTGATGGTTTCGGCCACCACGGCGGTGTTGCGCTTGGCATTGAGCGCATCGCGCAACGAGGCGCGCAGACCGGTGACGACGATGGCCTGATCGGACGCGGCCTCGGCAGCGGCCTGCGGCGCGGCAACGCTGTCAGCCGATTGCGCAAATGCGGCGTTGGAACCCACGGCCAGCGCCAGCACGCTGGTTGCACACAGAACACGACGGAAATCGAGATGCATGAAAGCCCCTCCCGGAAAACAGTGAAGTCTTATTTATACGATAAATAGGATTCGTATGCGCAGGCTGTCAAGGCATGTTGCGCTGGGCGCTGGGCCAAGCGGGCAATGGCCGCAGAGTGTTGCCGGCTGGCAACAGCTTGGAATGCTCTGGAATCTTGGCGAAAGCCGCGATCCGCCGCGGTTCAGCCGCCGCGCAGCAGCTGGACGCCCCAATCGCGCTCGAACAGATAGAGCAGCACCCGCGCCGCTTCTCCGCGCGGGGAAGACAGCCCGCCATCGCGCTCCATCAACAGCCGCGCATCATCGTGCGCGATGGGCAGCAGGTTGGCGATCTGCTCGAAATCGGCGACGCGAAACGGGGTGTCGCCAGATTGCCGCGTGCCCAAAAGTTCGCCGCCACCGCGCAGGCGCAGGTCTTCCTCGGCCAGCAGGAACCCGTCCTGGGTTTCGCGCATCAGCGCCAGCCGCTCGCGGCCCACCTTGCTCACCATGTCGCCGCGCAGCAGCAGGCAGGTGGATTTCTGGCTGCCCCGCCCCACGCGCCCGCGCAGCTGATGCAGCTGCGCCAGGCCAAAGCGTTCGGCCTGCTCGATCACCATCAGCGTGGCATTGGGCACGTCCACCCCCACCTCGATCACGGTTGTCGCGACCAAGAGGCTCGCCTCTCCGCTGGCAAACCGCTCCATCGCCGCGTCCTTGGCCTCGGGCCGCATCTGGCCATGAACCATGACCACGCGCTCGCCAAAACGCTCGGCCAGCATGGCGTGGCGCGCCTCGGCGGCGGCGAGATCCTCGTTCTCTGCCTCGCGCACCATGGGGCACACCCAATAGGCCTGGTGCCCGGCGGCAATGTGGCGGCCGATCCCGTCGATCACATCGGCCAGGCGTTCCTGCGCCACCACGCGCGTGTCGATCGCCTGGCGGCCGGGCGGCATTTCATCCAGCCGCGACACTTCCATCTCGCCGTATTGCGCCAGGGTCAGCGTGCGCGGGATCGGGGTGGCGGTCATCGCCAGGCAGTGCGGCGTGCGCCGTGCCTTTTGCGTGAGCATCAGGCGCTGCCCCACGCCAAAGCGGTGCTGCTCGTCGATCACCACCAGCGCCAGGTTGCGATAGGCGACGCTGTCCTGAAAGATCGCGTGGGTGCCCACCAGAATGTCGATCCCGCCATCGAGCAGGTTCATCAACAGCGCTTCGCGCGCGCGGCCCTTGTCGCGGCCGGTGAGCAGCGCGATGTTCACCCCGGTGCCGCGCGCCATCTTGGCCAGCGTGTCGGCATGCTGTCGCGCCAGGATTTCGGTCGGCGCCAGCAAGGCCGCCTGCCCGCCCGCCTCCACTGCCACCAGCATGGCGTGCAGCGCCACGGCCGTCTTGCCCGAGCCGACATCGCCCTGCAGCAGTCGCAGCATCGGGCTGCCTTGGGCCATGTCGCTTTCGATTTCGGCAATGGCCCGGCTTTGCGCGCCAGTCAGCGTGAACGGCAGGTTGAGCTTGGCACGCAAGTGCCCATCGCCGTGCAGCGGCTGGCCAACCCGGTTGCGGTTGGCCGCGCGCACCAGCATCAGCGCCAGGGCATTGGCAAACAGTTCGTCATAGGCAAGCCGGTCCTTGGCGCGCTTGTCCGGCGCCTGGTGCGTGCGGGCCAGTGCTTCGTGCCATGCCGGCCATTCCTCGCGCGCCAGCAGGCCCGGCTCGATCCATTCGGGCAGGCGCGGCGCCTGGCCCAGCGCCTGGTGCACCAGGCTGGCGATACGCCCCTGCGTCAGCCCTTCCGACAGGGGATAGACCGCTTCGGTCAGGTGGCCCTGCAAGCCGGCGCTGTCTTCGCTGACGTGGTCGGGGTGCACGATCTGCCAGGTCTGGCCATACTGGTCGAGCCGCCCGGCCACCCAGCGTTTCTCGCCCACCGGCAGCGCCTTTTTCGCGGTATAGGCCGCGCGCCCGAAATAGGTGACCGACACATGGTTGCCCACGCTGTCTTCGGCAACCACGCGAAACGGCCCGCGCCCGGCTGGCTGGCGATGCTCGCGCACGGTCAGCGCCACGATGATCTGCTCGCCCAGCGCAGCCTCGTCCAGCGTGGCCACGGCGCGCCGCTGCACGAAACGATCGGGCAGGTGATAGAGAAAGTCGCGCACCCGCGTCAGCCCCAGCTTGTCGAGCGGGCGGGCAAGGCCGGCACCCACGCCCTTCAGGCTGGTGGCCTCGGCAAACAGGGGATTGAGCAGATCAGGGCGCATGGCGGCTCCATAATCACCATCGGGCCGTTGCGCCATGGGGCAAGCTGGCTTACCCGCAGCCGTCATGACCGAAACGACCGCGACTCCCGACTCCCCGCAGCTGGACGACGCGCGCCTGCGCCGCATGAAATTCCGTGCCTGGCACCGCGGCACGCGCGAGGCCGATTACATGATCGGCTGCTTCTTCGACCGTTTCCACTCCACCTGGGGAGAGGCCGAGGCCGTGTGGTTCGAAACCCTGATGGACGAGGAAGACGTCGATATCCTGGGCTGGGCGCTGGGCACGCTGTCGGTGCCGGAAGAATATGCCGGGCCGTTGATGGACCGCATGCGCCAACTTGATTACGTCGAGATTCCGCGCTGAGGGGTTGCGTTTCCCGCCCTTCGACAGGCTCAGGGCGAACGGAACGTTATTGCAATGCTTCGTGTTTTGTCCGTTCGGGCTGAGCTTGTCCCCGCCCCGTATACCAATCTCCGTTCGCCCTGAGCCTGTCGAAGGGCGCGCACGCAACGCACGCTTTAAAGAACCGCCCATGCCAGACCTGACCCGCATTCTTTCCGCCCGCAGCCCGCTGACGCTTGCCAGCGTGGCGCGCGGTGCCCAGCCGCTGGTCATGGCCGACCTCGCCCGCGCCGCAGCGGCTGCGAAAGCCCAGGGCCGCTGCGTGTTCATCACGCCTGACGATGCCGCCCTGCGCGCGGTGGTGGAAAGCGCGGGTTTCTTTGCACCCGAGCTGGACGTGATCGATTTCCCGGCGTGGGATTGCCTGCCGTTCGATCGTGCCTCTCCCGCCCTGTCGATCAGCGCGCGGCGGCTGGCGGCGCTGCAAAAGCTGCAGCACAAGCGCGACGCGCGGCCGCAGCTGCTGGTCACCACGATCAATGCCGTGCTCCAGCGCACGCTTTCCCCGTTCCGCATCCGCGAATCCACCCGCCTGTTGACGCCGGGCGTGGAAATAGGCCGTGAAAGCCTGATCGCCCTGCTGCAACGCCAGGGCTATTCGCGCACCGATACCGTGGTCGATGCCGGCGAATATGCGGTGCGTGGTTCGGTCTTCGATATCTATCCCACCGGGCTCGATCACGGGCTGCGCCTCGATTTCTTTGGCGACGAGCTCGAAACGCTGCGCCTGTTCGACCCCAGCACGCAGCGTTCGGTGCAGCCGGTGGAAACCCATCTGCTGCTTCCGGCAAGCGAGGCGCTGCTCGATGAAACGTCGATCAAGCGGTTCCGCAGCCGCTATCGCGAAATCTTTGGCGCCAATGCCACCAGCGATGCGCTGTACCAGGCGGTCAGCGAAGGCCGGCGCCTGGCCGGCATGGAGCATTGGCTGCCGCTGTTCGAAGAGCGCATGGTCACGCTGTTCGATCACCTGACCGAGGGCGATCTCGTCGTGCTCGATGCTGGCGCGGCCAAGGCCGCCGAAAGCCGGCTGGACGACATTGCCGATTACTATGCCGCCCGGACAGAGGCAGCGGCGCGTCAATCGGGCACCTATCGCCCGTTGAAGCCCGACGCGCTCTATCTGACGCGCGAGGAGCTCGATCGCGCGCTGGCCGGCTGGCCGGTGCACCGCGCCACGATCTTTGCCGAGCCGGAAAGCGCCAGCGTCATCGATTTCGGCTTTGCCAGCGCGCGCGATTTCACCCCCGATCGCGCGCAGGGCGTCAATATCTATGAAGCGACGGCCAAGCATCTCGCCGCACTAGGCACGCGCGGGCGCAAGCCGATCGTCGCGGCCTATACCACCGGCTCGCGCGCGCGGCTGGCCTCGCTGCTGGCCGAAGCGGGTAAGCAGGCCCCGGCCCTGGCCGACACCTGGCAGGAAGCGCTGGGCCTGGCTGCCAGCGGCCGCCCGGTGGCCGTGGTCCTGCCGCTGGAACAGGGCTTTGCCAACGATACCCTGGAACTGCTGACCGAGCAGGACATCCTGGGCGACCGCCTGGTGCGCCGCAAAAAGAAGCGCAAGGACGCCGACGCTTTCCTGGCAGAGCTTTCCGCGCTGATCCCGGGCGACCTTGTCGTTCACATGGACCATGGCATCGGCCGGTACGAGGGGCTCGAAGCGATCACCGTGGGCAAGAGCCCGCACGATTGCGTGCAGCTGACTTATGCCGGCGGTGACAAGCTCTATATCCCGGTCGAAAACCTCGATGTGCTGTCGCGCTATGGCGCCGAAAGCGAGAACGTTGCGCTCGACAAGCTGGGGGGTGAAGGCTGGCAGCGGCGCAAGGCGCGCATGCGCGAGCGCATCCTGGAAATGGCCGGGCAGCTTATGGCCACGGCCGCACTGCGCGCGCTGCGCCAGGCCGATGTCCTGGCGGTCGATCCCGCCAGCTATGGCCCGTTCGTCGATCGCTTCCCCTGGGAAGAAACCGAAGACCAGGACCGCGCCATCGACGACGTGCTTGGCGACATGGCCGAAGGCAAGCCGATGGACCGCCTGGTCTGCGGCGACGTGGGCTTTGGCAAGACCGAGGTGGCACTGCGTGCCGCGTTCGTGGCCGCCATGGCCGGGCACCAGGTGGCGGTGATCGCCCCCACCACGCTGCTGGCGCGCCAGCACTATGCCAATTTCGTCGAGCGCTTTTCGGGCTTTCCCATCCAGATTGGCCGCCTCTCGCGCCTGGTGCCGGCCAAGGAAGCCGCCGAAACCCGCGCCGGGCTCACCGCCGGCACGGTCGATATCGTCGTGGGCACCCACGCGCTTTTGTCCAAGTCGGTGGAATTCAAGCGCCTTGGCCTGGTCATCGTCGACGAGGAACAGCGCTTTGGCGTGACGCACAAGGAAAAGCTCAAGGAGCTCAAGACCGACGTCCACGTCCTCACGCTCACTGCCACACCGATCCCGCGCACCTTGCAGATGGCCATGTCAGGCCTGCGCGAGCTGTCCACCATCCAGACCCCGCCGGTCGATCGCCTGGCGGTGCGCACTTATGTCATGCCGTGGGACGACGTGACCATGCGCGAGGCGTTGATGCGCGAACACCAGCGCGGCGGGCAGAGCTTCATCGTCGTTCCGCGCATTGCCGACATGGCCGAAGTGGAAGACTGGCTGCGCCTCAACGTGCCGGAAATCCGCTTTGTCACCGCGCACGGGCAGATGAGCCCGACCGAGGTGGAAGACCGCATGAGCGCCTTCTACGAAAAGAAGTACGAAGTGCTGCTCTCGACCACGATCATCGAAAGCGGCATAGACATCCCCAGCGCCAATACCATCGTGCTGCACCGCGCCGATCGCTTTGGCCTGGCGCAGCTCTACCAGCTGCGTGGCCGTGTTGGCCGGGGCAAGCTGCGCGCCTATGCTTATCTCACCTATCCCGAAGACCAGGCCCTGTCGGAAGTGGCAGAAAAGCGCCTGAAAGTGCTGGGCGATCTGGATTCGCTGGGCGCCGGGTTCCAGCTGGCCAGCCACGATCTCGATCTGCGTGGCGCCGGCAACCTGCTGGGTGACGAACAATCCGGCCATATCAAGGAAGTGGGCTTCGAGCTTTACCAGTCGATGCTGGAAGATGCGATCCTGGCGGCCAAGGCTGGCGATATCGGCATGGCGCGCGAACGCGACGCGCTCAGCCCGCAGATCACGCTGGATGCGCCGATCATGATCCCGGAAGAATACGTGCCCGACCTGGCCGTGCGCATGGCGCTCTATCGCCGCATGAACGACGCCGAAGGCGCCGATGCGGTGGAAGCGCTGGCGGCCGAAATGATCGACCGTTTCGGCCCGCTGCCCCCGCCCACACAGAACCTGCTGCAGCTGATCGAGGTCAAGCGCCAGGCGATCGAGGCGCGCATCGCCAAGATCGACGTGGGGCCAAAGGGTGTGCTCGTCTCGTTCCACAACGACGATTTCCCCGATCCCATGGGCCTGATCGCCTATGTCGAGCGGCTCAAGGGCACGGCCAAGCTGCGCCCTGACAACAAGCTGGTGATCCAGCGCGCCTGGGGCGATGCGCAAGGGCGGTTGAACGGCCTGGTGCAACTGACCAAGGGGCTTTCCACCATCGCGCGGCGGGCGGCGAAAAAGGCCGCCTGACCGCCGTGACAACCACGCCGGCTGTCATGGTTGAGGCCGCAGGCAGAAAATGCAGATTTTCCAACCACCGAGCCAGCAAACCCGGCGGCAATCGTGTTCATGCGGCTTTTATGCCACACATAGTGTTACAAATCCCTGCATATCATGACCATGCGTTGACCATCCTGCCAGACAAAAACTATCGGCACGGGGCGATCACATCCCGGTGATGTTGTCAGCACCAAAAAATCACATTGCAGGACGATACCACAATGAAGAAGATCTTTGCCCTTGGCGCCGCCACGGCTGCTTTTGCTTGCGCCGCTCCCGCGATGGCCCAGGAAGTTGCCAATCACAGCGGCTTCACCGTTGGCGTTGTTGGTGGTTACGATCACGTGACCCTGGCCGTTCAGGGCGACAAGGGCAGCAAGGACGGCTTCGTCTATGGCGTCGTCGCCGGCTATGACTATGCCATGGGCCAGGGCAGCGTGGGCGTTGAACTGGAAGCCGATGGTTCGACCGTCAAGGAAAGCGATGGCACCGTGGCGCTCAAGGCCGGCCGTGACCTCTATGCCGGCGTGCGTGCGGCCTATGCCGTCAACCCGCAGGTTTCGGTCTATGCCAAGGGCGGCTACACCAACGCCCGCCTGCACCTTGACTATGGCAACACCGGCTATGGCTTCAACAACGGCGGTTTCCGTCTGGGCGGCGGCGTGGAAGTGGCCGTGAGCCAGCCGATCGTGGCCCGCGTTGAATATCGCTATTCCGACTATGGCCACACCTACATCGAAGGCCAGAACACCGGCATTTCGGTGCGCCGCCACCAGGTCGTTGCCGCGCTCGTCACGCGCTTCTGATCGGTTGTGCCGGGGCGCTGTTACGGCGCCCCGGACGCCAGGCGCGCCATGGCCGCGCCATCCAGCGGCCCGGCCCGCAGGAAGCCCTGGAACAGGTCGACACCCTCTTGCGCCAGCACGGCCAGCTGCGCATCGTTTTCCACTCCTTCGGCCACGACGCTGAGTGACAGCGCCCGGGCCATGGCCACCATCGCGGCCAGGATCGCGCGATCGCGGCCATCGTGCGCCACATCGCGCACCAACGAGCGATCGAGCTTGAGCGTATCGAGCGGCAGCGCCTTGAGCGTGCGGAAGTTGGAAAAGCCGGTGCCAAAATCATCGAGCGCCACCGCCACGCCGCGTGCCGCCAGCGTGCGCAGCGCCGCCGCACACGCATCGAAATCGGCAATCAGGGTCTGTTCGGTAATCTCGATCGTCAACCGATCGGGGGCAAAGCCGGCCGCATCGGCGCGCGCCAAAAGAGCCGGCGCGAAATCGGGCAAGGCAAAATCCTCAGCCGTCACGTTCAGCGACAGGCGCAGCGGCGCGGGCCAGGCATGGGCCCCGGCCAAGGCGGCCCCGGCAATCGCGTGTGACAGAGGCGCCATCTGATCAGCCCGCTCGGCTACGGCAAACAGCGTTTCCGCGCCGATCCGCCCCAGGCCAGGATGCTCCCACCGCGCCAGCGCCTCGGCCCCGGCCAGCATGCCATCGTCCACGCGAAACTGCGGCTGATAGAGCACGGCGATCTCTTGCCGATGCAGCGCGCCGATCAGGTCTGCCTCAAGCCGGGCGACACTGCGCCCGCGCGCGCGGTGGCGGCCATCGGCCCAGGCCAGACGGCGCGCGCCACCGACCATGAGTTGCGCCAGGGCCTGGTCCAGCCGATCGAGCAACGCGCTGCCGCCCTCCAATGCCTGGCCGCGCAGCAACGCGATGCGCGGCAGCAGCCGCACGGCATCGCCACCCAGCGCCAAGGGCCGGGCAATGCTGCGCCCCAGCCCCTGGGCCAGAACCTGCCAGCGTTCGCGGCTGAGGCGGCTGGCCGAAGCGACGAGAAATTCCCCGCCCGAAACCCGCGCCACCAGCGGCGGCCCATCGCCGCCCTCGCCCGGCGCCAGTTCCTCGGCGGCGAAATGGGCAATGCGCCGCGCCACTTCGGCCAGCACGCGATCGCCGCCGCCATGGCCGAAGGCCAGGTTCACCGCCTGGAACCGGTTGAGGCCGATCAGCATGGCCTGCACGGTTCCCTGCGCGCCCGCCCGATCGAGCCAGTCGCGCGCCTGCGCGGCCGTGGCCAGCCCGGTTAAGCCGTCCTGCGTCAAGCCGTCCTGCCCAGGGGGAGGGGCGATGGCAGGGACAACGGGCGGCAAATCAGGGCTGGCAGGCATGGTCATCTTCCCCTCGCCCTAGCAGAGCCACGCGCCGGCTGTCTGCCCCCGGGCACACCTGGGACATTTTCGCGTTGCGCCATTATGGGGCGCCCCATATCACGCCCCCAGCTTTGCCGCGCCACGGCGGCGAAAGCGACATGCGCCGCGATTCCTGCGGCCGGGAACGGGTGACAATGGCTGCGATCGGTTCGGCAAACAGTGCCACATATGAAAAGCTCGCGCTGCTGGCGTCTCCCACCGATCGGGCCCAGGCAGAAGCAGCCGTGCTCAAGAAAAGCCGCGATTGGGTGCCGTTCGCCGAGGCAGAGGCGGTCGTCGTGCTGGGCGGCGATGGCTACATGCTGCAGGTGCTGCACTACATGCTCGATTTCGATCGCGTGCTGCCCGCCTATGGCCTGAACCTGGGCACCGTTGGCTTTCTGATGAACAAGCACAAGAGCAGCCGCACGCTGGAAGAGCGCATCGCCCGCGCCCGTCCCGTGGCGATCAGCCCGCTGCGCATGGACGCGACCACTGCCAGCGGCGAAACGCAAAGCTGCTATGCCATCAATGAAGTGTCGCTGCTGCGTGAAACCCGCCAGACCGCCAAGCTGGAAGTGGTGGTCAACGGCAAGACCCGCATTCCCGAACTGTCATGCGATGGCGTGCTGGTGGCAACGCCGGCCGGCTCCACCGCCTATAACCTGTCCGCCAATGGCCCGATCCTGCCGCTGGGCGCCAATATCCTGGCGCTCACCCCGATCAGCCCGTTCCGCCCCCGTCGCTGGCGCGGGGCGATTCTGCCCGATACTGCCGAAATCGTGTTTCGCGTGCTCGAATCGGTCAAGCGGCCGGTGCTTGTCGTGGCCGACCAGAAAGAGGTGCGCGATATCAGCGAAGTGCGCGTCAGCGCCTGGCGCGAGCATCAGCTCACCCTGCTGTTCGATCGCGGCCGCAGCCTGGACGAACGCATCTTTGCCGAACAGTTCATGAGTTGATCGCACAGCGCGCGCTGTGGAAAAATTTGGCCGGCGGCGGGTTGCCATGCACGAAATGAGTGCTATTAGCGCGCACCTGTCCTGGGCAACCGGGACTGCTCCCTGATAGCTCAGCGGTAGAGCTCTCGACTGTTAATCGAGCGGCCGTAGGTTCGAATCCTACTCAGGGAGCCATCTTCTTCTGCCATATGGCAGAACACCGCCTTGTCCCGGCCACGCCGGGCCTGTTCCCTGATAGCTCAGCGGTAGAGCTCTCGACTGTTAATCGAGCGGCCGTAGGTTCGAATCCTACTCAGGGAGCCACCCTTCCAGCACTGGATATTGCGGCCGGCGAAGGATCGCATCATGCTGCGGCGGTCATTTCCATTGCCGGACACTATCGCCGCCATGTTCCTTCGCCCCGCCGCCATCGCGTTTGCCGTGCTTGTCGCAACGCCCCTCGCCGCGCACGCCGCGCACGCCCATCCAAGCGGCCCTGCGCAGCCGGCCTACGCGGTGTTCGCCGGCCTCGGCCCCGATGGCCGGCCGATCCGCTTTGAAGATCATGGCACGCGCTATCGGCTGCGCCTGCACGGCCATGTGCGCGAGGGCGATCTCAACACCGAACGCGGCTGGAAAAGCGATCCTGACGCCACGCTCTACGTGCTCGATTGGCAAGGCCCGGCTGCACAGCAAACGCGGCTGGTGCGCCGCACCGGCAAGCGCGACGTGCTATTTCTCGATCAAAACGACAACGTCGCGCGCCCGGTTATCCGCCTGGCGCGCATCGCCGCCCGCGCGCCGCGCTGAGCCGGCTTACGCGTGGAGCAGCGCCGCCATGGTGGCGCGATAGCGCGCGGCGATGGCATCACGGGCGATGTGGCGCCCACCTTGCACCACCTGCCGGCCCCTGCGCCACACGCCATCGACCAAGCTGCTGCCGCCGGCAAAAATCCAGGCGTCAATTGCACTTTCCGGCCTGTGGCCAGCCAGAGCGGGATGGGCGGAATCAAGCGTAACGAAATCGGCAGGCGAGCCCACCGCCAGGCCGGTATATGTCTGTCCCAGCGCTTGCGCCCCGCCGGCAAGGCAGGCGCGCAGCAGCGTTTCCCCGGTCGAGGCGCCCGGCCCTTGCGCCAGCACGGCCCGGCCGCGCTGGTCCAGGCGCTGGCCATATTCCAGCAGGCGCAGTTCCTCGGCCGCATCGATCCGCACGTTGGAATCGCTACCCACGCCGATGCGACCACCAGCGGCCAGAAAGGCGCCAGCCGGAAATAGCCCATCGCCCAGGTTTGCCTCGGTAATCGGGCATAGCCCCGCCACTGCGCCGCTGCGCGCCAAGGCCAGCGTTTCAGCCGGCGTCATGTGCGTGGCGTGGACCAAGCACCACTGCGCGTCGACGCCGGCGCGGTCGAGCAGCAGTTCCACCGGGCGCTGCCCGCTCCACACCAGGCAATCGTCCACTTCCTTTACCTGTTCGGCAATGTGGATGTGGATCGGCCCACCCTGGGCCAGCGCGCTCACCTGCGCCAACTGGTCGAGCGTGACCGCGCGCAGGCTGTGCGGCGCCACGCCCACCACCGCATCGGGCAAGGCCGCAGCATGGCCGCGCGCTGCCTCCACCAGGCGGGCAAAGCCATCAAGGTCGGTGATGAACCGCGCCTGCCCGGCGCTGGGCGGCTGCCCGCCAAACCCGGAATGGCTATAGAGCACGGGCAGCAGCGTCAGGCCTATGCCGGTCTCCTGCGCGGCGGCAACCACGGCGGCGGCCATCTGCGCCCGATCGGCATAGGGCTGCCCCGCCACATCGTGGTGCAGATAGTGAAACTCACCCACGCGGGTAAAGCCGGTTTCCAGCATTTCCACCTGCGCCTGCGCGGCAATGGCCAGCAGGTCTTCGGGCGTTACCTGCCCGACGAAGCGATACATCGCCTCGCGCCAGGTCCAGAAACTGTCTGCGCCCGGCCCGGCACGTTCAGCCAGGCCCGCCATGGCGCGCTGAAAGGCATGGCTGTGCAAATTGGGCATGCCGGGCATGGCCCAGCCGTGCCGCGTCTCTCCGGCGCGCGGGGCCTGATCCGCCACGATCGCGGCAATCTGCCCGTCGGCCACGGTCATCCGCACATGGCGTGCCCAGCCCCCGGCCAGCCAGGCCGCATCGAAGAACAGGGTTTGAGAATCCGCTTGCATCGTCACGCTCCTTGCGTGATTATGTATATACATTATCGCACCTCCGGCAAGGACCAACCCAGCATGCGCTGCGACACGATCTGGACCAATGCGCACCTTGTCACGATGGCGGGGAAAGGCCCCGACGCAGACGCGCTGGGCCGCATCGAAAACGGCATGATCGCCGCGCGCGACGGGGTTATCGTCTATGCCGGGCCGGCCGCGGCAGCGCCGGCGCTGGAGGCAGACGCAACGGTCGATTGCCAGGGCCGCTGGATCACCCCAGGCCTGATCGATGCGCACACTCACCTGGTCTTTGCCGGCAACCGTTCCGATGAGTGGGAGGCGCGCCTGGCTGGCGCCACCTATCAGGATATCGCCCGCGCCGGCGGCGGGATCATGGCCACTGTGCGTGCCACGCGCGGCGCCAGTGTCGATGATCTGGTTCGGGCCGCGCTGCCGCGCCTAGATGCGCTGCTGGCGCAAGGCGTCACCTGCGTCGAAATCAAATCGGGCTATGGCCTGACGCTCGAGGCCGAACGCGCGATGCTACTGGCTGCGCGGCAACTGGGCCAGGTGCGGCCGGTGCGCATCGTCACCACGTTCCTGGGTGCCCACGCGCTGCCGCCCGAATGGGCCGGCAATGCCGATGGCTATATCGCGCAACTGGCCGACGATTGGCTGCCCACGCTGGCGGCAGAGGGGCTGGTCGATGCGGTCGATGCCTTTTGCGAAGGCATTGCCTTTTCGCCGGCACAGGTCGATCGCCTGTTCCGCGCGGCCCGCGCGCTCGGCCGGCCGGTGCGCCTGCATGCCGAACAGCTTTCCAACTTGGGCGGCGCGGCACTGGCCGCCAGCCACGGCGCGCTCTGCGCCGATCATCTCGAACACCTTGACGCAGATGGCATTGCCGCGATGGCCCGGGCCGGCACTGTAGCGATGCTGCTGCCCGGCGCGTTCTATTTCATGCGCGAAACCATCAAGCCGCCGATCTCCGCGCTGCGCGCCGCCGGCGTGCCCATGGCCATCGCCACGGATTGCAACCCAGGCACTTCGCCGCTCACCGCGCTGCTGCTGGCCATGAACATGGGCGCCACGCTGTTCGGCCTGACAGTGGACGAATGCCTGGCCGGCGCCACGGTTCATGCCGCCCGCGCGCTGGGCCTGGCCGGCACGCTGGGCCAGCTTGTGCCTGGCCAACGCGCAGACCTCGCAATCTGGAATATCGCGCGCCCGGCCGATCTTGTTCACGGGATGGGCGCAGCGCCGCTCCATGCCCGCATCTGGAGTGGAAAATGACCCAAATCGTCCTCACCCCTGGCGCCGCCACGCTGGCCGATTGGCGCGCGATCCACGGTGGCGCCGATGTCGTGCTGCATGATGATGCCTGGGGCGCGATCGCGGCCAGCGCCGCGGCCGTCGCGCGCATCCTGGCCAAGGGCGATGCCGTCTATGGCATCAACACCGGCTTTGGCAAACTTGCCAGCGTGCGCATCG
Source organism: Novosphingobium sp. AAP1 (assembly GCF_001295765.1). Taxonomy (NCBI): domain Bacteria; kingdom Pseudomonadati; phylum Pseudomonadota; class Alphaproteobacteria; order Sphingomonadales; family Sphingomonadaceae; genus Novosphingobium; species Novosphingobium sp. AAP1. The sequence continues at coordinate 357,002 of NZ_LJHO01000001.1, forward strand.
CCGATGAAGACTTGGCGGCCCTGCAACGCAATATCGTGCTCAGCCATGCCGCCGGCACCGGCGCCCCCTCGCCCGTGCCTGTAGTGCGGCTGATGATGGCACTCAAGCTCGCCAGCCTGGCGCAGGGCGCCTCGGGCGTGCAGGTGGCCACCGTGCGCTTGCTGGCAGACATGCTGGCGCGCGGCCTGGTACCGGTGGTGCCGTGCCAGGGTTCGGTGGGTGCCAGCGGCGATCTTGCCCCGCTTTCGCACATGACCGCCACAATGCTGGGCGTTGGCGAGATTTTCGTGGATGGCATTGCCGTGCCCGCGGCCCAGGCCCTGGCCGATCATGGCCTGACGCCGGTCGCGCTGGGGCCCAAGGAAGGCCTGGCGCTGCTCAACGGCACGCAGTTTTCCACGGCCAATGCGCTGGCCGGGCTATTTGCGGCTGAACGCCTGCTCGCCACCGGCCTGGTCACCGGCGCCCTGTCGACTGAGGCGGCGCGCGGCACGGATACCCCGTTCGACCATCGCATCCATGCCCTGCGCGGCCATGGCGGGCAGATCGAAACCGCCGCCACGCTGCGCGCGCTGATGGCCGGCAGCGCCATCCGCGCCAGCCACGCGGTGGATGATCCGCGCGTGCAGGATCCCTATTGCCTGCGTTGCCAGCCGCAAGTGATGGGCGCCGCGCTCGACGTGCTGCGCCAGGCCGCGCGCACGCTGGAAATCGAGGCGAACGGCGTCACCGACAATCCGTTGATTTTCCCCGATACCGACGAAGCGCTGTCGGGCGGCAATTTCCATGCCGAGCCAGTGGCCTTTGCCGCCGACATGATCGCCCTGGCGCTGGCCGAAATCGGCTCGCTGTCGGAACGCCGCCTGGCCATGCTGGTCGATCCCGCGCTGTCGGGCCTGCCCGCGTTTCTCACCCCGCTGCCGGGACTGCATTCCGGCTTCATGATCCCGCAGGTCACGGCCGCAGCCCTGGTTTCGGAAAACAAGCAGCGCGCCGCGCCGTGCAGCGTCGATTCCATTCCCACGTCGGCCAACCAGGAAGACCACGTGTCGATGGCCGCCCACGGCGCGCGGCGCCTGCTCGACATGGCCGGCAACCTCGATGCGATCCTCGGCCTCGAACTGCTCGCGGCCGTGCAGGGCATCGAGTTTCACGCCCCCCTGCGATCGAGCGACGCGTTGGAGGCCGTGCGCGCGATGTTGCGCGGCGTGGTCCCCGCCCTGGTCGAAGACCGCCATTTCGCGCCAGACATTGCTGTCGCGCGTGGCATGATCGAACGCGGCGCCGTGCTGGCGGCGTGCCCGCTGCAACTGCCGGTGCTGGGCTGATGGACTGGCTCACCATCCAGCGCGGCACCGCGCCACTCATCGTGGCCTTTCCCCACGGCGGCACCGATCTGGCCGGATGCGGCTTCGGATCGGAATGGCTGGCCCGGCGTGATACCGATTGGTGGATCGACGAAGTCTATGACTTTGCCCGCGATATGGGTGCCACGCTGGTGGCGACGGACATTTCGCGCAGCGTGATCGATGCCAACCGCGATCCTTCGGGCGCCTCGCTCTATCCCGGCATGGCCACCACCGGCCTGTGCCCGGAAACGACGTTCGATGGCGAACCGCTGATCCCCGCCCCGCTGGCGGAGGGCGAAATCGCCCACCGCCGCGAAACCTGGCACGCACCCTATCACGCAGCGTTGGCGGCGGAAATGGAACGGCTTCGTTCGATTTACCCGCGCGTGGTGCTCTATGATGCACATTCGATCCGCAGCCGCGTGCCTCGCCTGTTCCCCGGCGAACTGCCGCTGTTCAATATCGGCACCAACGATGGCCGCTCTTGCGCGCCAGAGCTGGAGGCAGCCGTTGCCACCGTCTGCGCCGCCAGCGGCGAAAGCCACGTGGTCAACGGCCGCTTCAAAGGCGGCTGGACCACGCGCCACCATGGCGATCCCGCGCGCGGCATCCACGCCGTGCAGATGGAACTGGCGATGCGCGGCTATTTGGCGGAACCGGCGGAGCCCACGGCGGAAAACTGGCCGCCCCGCCCCGATCCACGGCGCCTTGCCCACCTGCAACCCATCCTGAAGCGCGTGCTCAGCGCCTGCCTTGCCTTTGCTGGAGAATGACGATGACCCGTTTGGACAACAGCCGCGTGATCCGCCCCGCCACGGGCACGGACCTGACCGCCAAATCCTGGCTGACCGAAGCGCCGCTGCGCATGCTGATGAACAACCTGCATCCCGATGTGGCCGAACGGCCCGAGGAACTGGTCGTCTATGGCGGGATCGGCCGCGCCGCGCGCGATTGGGAAAGCTATGACAAGATCGTCGAAACCCTGCGCCGCCTGGACGATGATCAGACCCTGCTGGTGCAATCGGGCAAGCCGGTGGGCGTGTTCCGCACCCATGCCGATGCGCCGCGCGTGCTGATCGCCAATTCCAACCTGGTGCCGGAATGGGCCAATTGGGAGCATTTCAACGAGCTCGATCGCAAGGGCCTGGCCATGTACGGCCAGATGACCGCCGGCTCGTGGATCTATATCGGCACCCAGGGCATTGTGCAGGGCACCTATGAAACCTTCGTCGAAATGGGCCGTCAACACCATGGTGGCGATCTTTCCGGCAAGTGGCTGCTGACCGCGGGCCTGGGCGGCATGGGCGGCGCGCAGCCGCTGGCTGCGGTCATGGCCGGCGCATCGTGCCTGGCGATCGAATGCCAGCGCAGCCGGATCGAGATGCGCCTGCGCACCGGATACCTCGATCACGCCGCCGAAACCCTCGACGAAGCGATGGCCATCATCCGCCAGTCCTGCGCCGACAGGAAGCCGGTCTCGGTGGGCCTGATCGGCAACGCCGCCGAAATCCTGCCGCAGATGCTGGAGGCCGGCATCCTGCCCGACCTGTTGACCGACCAGACCAGCGCGCACGATCCGATCAATGGCTATCTGCCCGCCGGATGGACCGTGGCGGAATGGATCGACAAGCGCGAGCGCGAGCCGGAAAGCGTTGCCAAGGCGGCCCGCGCCAGCATGGCCACCCACGTGCGTGCCCTGCTCGATTTTCAGGCGCGCGGCGTGCCCACCACCGACTACGGCAACAACATCCGCCAGGTCGCCTTTGATGAAGGCGTTGAAAACGCCTTCGATTTCCCCGGGTTTGTGCCGGCCTACATCCGCCCGCTGTTCTGCCGGGGGATCGGCCCGTTCCGCTGGGCGGCGCTGTCGGGCGACCCGGAAGACATCTACAAGACCGACCAGAAGGTGAAGGAACTGCTGCCCGACAACGCCCATCTGCACAACTGGCTGGACATGGCGCGCGAGCGTATTCACTTCCAGGGCCTGCCGGCGCGGATTTGCTGGGTGGGCCTGGGTGACCGCCACCGCCTGGGCCTGGCGTTCAACGAGATGGTCGCCAACGGCGAACTCAAGGCGCCGGTGGTGATCGGGCGCGATCACCTCGACAGCGGATCGGTCGCCAGCCCCAACCGCGAGACCGAGGCCATGCAGGATGGATCGGATGCCGTGTCGGATTGGCCGCTGCTCAATGCCCTGCTCAACACCGCCAGCGGCGCCACCTGGGTGTCGCTGCACCACGGCGGCGGCGTGGGCATGGGCTATTCCCAGCATTCCGGCATGGTGATCGTGGCCGATGGCACGCCCGAAGCGGCGCGCCGCCTGGAACGCGTGCTGTGGAACGACCCGGCCACCGGCGTGATGCGCCATGCCGATGCCGGCTATGCCATCGCCCAGGATTGCGCCCGCGAAAAGGGGTTGGACCTGCCCGGCATTCTGGGCTGATCCAGCCGCTGGTCGATCCCCGCCGGAACCGGCGCGCTGACCGCGTGACGGCCGATCCGGCGGGGGCAGACTATTCCCCCGATATGATCCTAAATATTTGGATACGCGTCAGGAAATCTATTGTAACAGCGGCACGCAAGACAACTTTTGCGGGACCGATCGAAACGATGGCATATACAATTCGCACCATTCGCATGGCTGTTCCACTGGCATGCGGATTGCTCGCAGCCTGCGGCGGTGATGGCCCGGTCAATTCCGTATCGGCCAGCAAGCCTTTTCCGCAGAGCACCTCGGGCACCTTTTCCGCCGCGACGGCCACGCAAACCTACACCGGCAGCCTGAGCAGCGGCCAATTCGGCAGCCAGTTCAGCAAGCCACTGGCAGTGACGCCCGCCACCACGGCAAGCGTCAACGCGGCCACGACAATCGCCTATGACGCCGCGACGGGAACCTATACCGTGCAGGCGGGCAGCACCTCGGCCAGCTTCACCGCCGCCGACAAGATGCCGTCGAGCGACTATACTACCAGTTTCAACAAAGGTGGCGACACCCTGACGCTGTATGGCAATGCGCAGCCGGGCAATACGGCAACCGCCCCTGTCAGCCTGAGCTACACCAGCTTTGGCAAATGGACCCACGTCGACGCGAGCGCCGACCAGACCGACATCCGCTATTACGTATTTGGCGAAATGTCGGGCAGCAAGGGTATGCCCACCAGCGGTTCGGCCACCTATGCCACCACCGTTTCGGGCACGATGCTGGCATACAACTATGCCCCGGCCACACTGAGCGACCTCACCGGGACGGCAACGTTCACGGCCGATTTCGCCCAGGGCACGGTCAGCACCGGCCTGTCCCTCCGCGCGGTCGGGAATCCCACCGAAGGCAGCGCAGGCGTCTACAGCGGCAGCGGCACGATCGCGAAAGACCAGTTTGCCGGTACGTTCACCAGCGGCACCAACTACTTTGCCAGCGGCGCATTCAACGGTGCCTTCTTCGGGCCATCAGCGGCAGAGATGGGTTATACGTTCGCGATCAAGGGCCACAATCCTGATCCTTATGCCGGCGCCAGCGTATCACCCGGCGACATTTCCATCGTCGGGGCAGTGGTCGGCGCGAAGAAGTAGCCCCTCCCCCACGCTGCACTCCACAGCCGTCCTCCAGCGCGAGGCCGCCCCGGATCGTCTGCTCTGGCCCAAGCGCCGGCGCGACGATCCGGCCGGCCGGGGTGGCACGGCGTTGTGGTCAGATGGTCCGCTTCAGAAATAGCGCTCACCGACGCGGATCGTGTCGCCGGGCAAAACCGCCACTGGCGCGCCGCTGCGCAGCGATACGCTGTGTTCGGCCGAAGTCGTCTGCCGCCGCAGGAATGCCGTCTTTTCGTTGGCGCGATAGGTAAATCCGCCAGCCTTGGCGATCGCCTGCTCCACCGTCATGCCCGAGGCATAGGGATATTCTCCCGGCTTGTTCACCTCTCCCAGAATATAGAACGGGCGGTAGTTGAGCACTTCCACACTAACGCGCGGATCGTTGACATAAGCGCCCGACAGCCGACCGGTGATCTCGTGCGTTACGTCGTCGATGGTGTGGTTTCCCGCCTGGACCACGCCGATGAGGGGAAAGGCCACGGCGCCGGTGGAGGTGACGTTGTATTCGCCGGTCAGCGTCGGCTCGTTGAACACGGTGATGCGCAGCTTGTCACCTGCGCCCACCCGATAGCCCGCCAGGCCGGTGGCGCGGTCCACTGCCGATAATGGCTGCGCCGTGGTGCCCGCGCACCCCGGCAACAACAGGGCGAAGCCCAGCACGGCCGCCAGCATGGCGGGCCGGGCCGCCCGGGCCATGGCAGCATGGCGCGAGAGACCATGATCGATATGGGGAATCACGTTACACCCTCCGTGTGCGTTCGTTTCCCGGTTGTTCTATGCCGCGCCCTTGCGAAGACAATGCAGCGGCCCGGGATGAAAACTCCGACTTGGAGGCTTTCCGGAACGATCGGAATCGCCGGTTAGGCCGGGCGGCGGGCTTGGCCATGCCTAATCGATGGCCGTCGGGCGGAACCGGCCAGCGCGCCGTATATGCGGGCAAATCCTACGCATTTTTCCGGTGCCATACGCGGATTTACCGATAGCCGACGGCGCGATTGCCACCCGGCCTGCGCCACCCGCCGCACCCCTCTCCTGGGCCCGGATCAGCCGGCTGCAAGGGGTGCCAAGCGGTGCCTCGCTATTGCTCCGCTGCGGATATGCTTGGCCTTCCTTGCGCGGGCGAACCGCCACAGGCTGAGGTCATACCGGGAGCGGGCAAGGCCTGGGGCGCCAATCGCGCCGCCGCCATGCGCGCCGGGTGCAGAGCTTGACTTGGCCGAAGGGGGCAATGGTGAACACCGCAATCGACTTTTATCGCGCGCCAGCCGGCATCGTGCCGGCCACGCCGGCCGAGCCGCGGGCCAACAGCGCAGCGGCAACCGACCGCATCGATCTGCGGCGGCTGATGGCCATGTTCCGCAGGCGCATCGGCGTATTCCTGGGCGTGTTGCTGGGCGTGCTGGCGATCGGCATGGTCATCACGGCGTTGCAACCGCGCACCTATCAGGCCCGCGCCGAAGTCACGCTCAACAGCAAGTTGCAGCCGGTCGCGCCGACCAGCACGAACGACCGCACCGACCAGCCCGCCATTCCCAGCGAAAGCTTTGTCGATACGCAGGTTTCGGTAATCACCTCGGAAACCAACACGGCCGCGGTCGCCGATGCCTTGGGCCTGGCGCGCGATCCGCGTTTTGCCCCATCGCCAGACGAAGGGAAAGCCGCCAACACCAAATCTGCCGGCGCCCACCAAAGCGCGCGCGAGGCAGCCATTGCCTACCTGGCCAAGAACGTGGCGGCCCAGCGCATCGGCACGACGTATGGCATTGCCATCACGTTTGAAAGCAGCGACCCGCAGGAAGCCGCGCGCATCGCTAACGCTTTTGCCGAGCAATACACGCTGGGCGCGCTGGAGAACAAGCGCAGCGGCGCGCGCGAAACCACCGGGGTGATCGCCAACCGCCTGGAACAACTGCGCCAACAGGCCCTGGCTGATAGTGCGACGGTGCAACGCTATCGCATCGCGCATAACCTGCTCAGCACCACGCAGGGCACGCTGACCGAGCAGGAAATCTCGTCGTATAACCAGGAAGTGACCGCTGCCCGGGCACAGGCGAGCGAGGATGCCGCCCGCCTGGAAGCGGCGCAGCGCCAGTTGCAGGCCGGTGGCAGCGGCGGCGTGGGCGAAGCCTCGCTCTCACCGGTGATCGGCCAGATGCGCGCACAGCAAGCCAGCCTTGCCGCCGAATTTGCCGCCATGTCATCACGCTATGGCCCACAGCATCCCGAAGTGCTGCGCTCCAAGGCGCAGCTTGATGCCGTGAACCGGCAAATCGCCGCCGAAACCCAACGCGTGATGGCCAGCCTTGAGGCCAAGGCACGGGTATCGCAGCAACGCCTGGCTTCGCTGGCCGGTTCGCTCGATGCCTCGCGCGGCGCACTGGCGCAGAACAACGCGGCGCAAGTGGGGCTCGACGATCTGCAGAAGCGTGCCGAAACGTCTAACGCGCTCTATGAAAGCTACCTCAACCGCTTCAAGGAGTTGACCGCGCGCGAGGGCACCGAACAGGCCGATGCCGACTTGCTGCACCGCGCCGATGTTCCGCGCAACCCCAATAGCCCGCATATCATGATCAACGCCGTGCTGGCCCTGGCGCTGGGCACCGGGCTTGGCATCGCCGCAGCCTTTCTGGCGGAAATGACCTTCACCGGCCTGACCACGGGCGAGGATATCGAAGAGCGCATGGGCGTGCGCTATCTTTGCGCCATTCCCACACTGCAATCGGTGGCACGGCGCGGGGAGCGGGTGCCGGCCAGCGCCCTGCTGGAAGATCCGCGTTCGGTCTTTGCCGAAAGCTTCCGCTCGCTGCGCGCCTCGATCGCGATGAACACCACCGAGGCGCGGATCATTGCGATCACCTCTGCCCTGCCCGAGGAAGGCAAGACCACCACGTCGATCTGCCTGGCGCGCTCCATGGCGGCGGCAGGTGACCGCATCCTGCTGATCGACGGGGATCTGCGCCACCAGGGCGTCAGCCGGTTCCTGCGCGGGGGCGAAGGGCGCCCTGGCCTGATGGAAGTGCTGCACGGCACGGCCAGCCTCGACGATGCGCTGGTTGTCGATCCTGGCACGGGTCTCTCGATCCTGCCGCTCTGCGCCGAGGCGGGTGATCGCGCGGAACTGATGACCGGGGTCGAAATGGATCGCCTGCTCGCCACGGCGCGCGAACGGTTCGATGCGGTGATCATCGATACCGCGCCGGTGCTGCCCATCGCTGACGCCCGCCTCTTGCTGGGCAAGGCCGATGCCTCGGTCTTTGTGGTGCGCTGGCGCAAGACACCGGAGCAGGCCCTGCGCGCCGCGCTGCGCCTGTTGCCGATCGACCGCGTGCAATTGGCCGGCGTCGCCCTCACCCGCGTGGACATGCGCAAGCAGCCCCGCTTCGACTATGGCGAGACCGCATTCTACCGCAGTTACGAGAGCTATTATGCCTGAGCGGCGGCGCTCGGCGGGCCGATCCACTGCGCCTGCGGACACGGCGGTGGCTGTTACCGCGCCGGGCGCAGCAGGCACGGCCGACGTGCCGGCTTTGCCACTGCATGTGCCGGAAACGGCGCGGCGGCCCGAAGACCATAGTGCGCAGCTGGTACTGCCCGCCAAGCCAGAGCGCACGGCGATCCCAGCGGTCCATCCAAGCGCAGACCCACGCCGCCGCTTTGCCCGCGTGGCCATCGTGCATTACTGGCTGGTGACGATGCGCGGCGGGGAGCGGGTGCTGGAGCGCTTGCTGCACCTGTTTCCGCAAGCCGATATCTTCACCCACGTGTACGACCCGACAGCTGTTTCCGACACGATCCGCCGCCACAAGGTAACGACCAGCTTTATCCAGCACCTGCCCGGTGCACGGCGCCATTATCAAAGCTATCTGCCGCTCATGCCCATGGCGCTCGAGCAGCTTGACCTGCGCGGCTATGATCTGGTGATCAGCAGCGAAAGCGGCCCGGCCAAGGGCGTGATCACCGCGCCTGATGCCCTGCATCTCAGCTACGTGCATTCGCCCATGCGCTATCTGTGGGACCACTATCACGATTATCGCGATGCCGCCGGGATGGTCAGCCGCACGATGATGCCGCTGCTGTGCCATCGCCTGCGCGCCTGGGATGCCAGCTCGGCCGCGCGGGTGGATCGCATCGTGGCCAATTCGCGCTTTATCCAGCGGCGCATTGCCAAGGCTTGGCGGCGCGAGGCCGATGTGGTGCATCCGCCGGTAGAGATCGACCTGTTCGATCGCGCCGATGCGGTGGGGCCGGCCTATCTCTGGGTAGGGCAGATGGTGCCCTACAAGCGGCCCGACCTGGCGATCGATGCGTTCAACGCGCTGGGCCTGCCGCTGGTGATGGTGGGCGATGGGCCGCTGGCCGCCGCCATGCGCCGCCGTGCCGGGCCCAACATCACGATCCTGCCACGGCTGCCCTTCCCCGCGCTGCGCCGCGCCTATGCGCAGTGCCGCGCCCTGGTGTTTCCAGCCGAAGAGGATTTCGGTATCGTCCCGGTGGAGGTGATCGCCTCGGGCCGGCCCGTGCTCGCCTATGCCGGAGGCGGCGCGCTCGACAGCGTGACGCAAGACCTGACTGGCCAGTTCTTTGCCAGCCAAAGCGTGGACTCGCTGATCGCCGGGGTGAAGGCGATGGAAGCCTGGTTGCCGCATTTCGATCCAGCCGCCGCCATGGCCGATGCCCGCCGCTTTGCGCCCGACCGGTTCGACCAGGGGCTGTTGCATGCGCTGGAATAGGGCGCGGCGCCCCACTGTCATCGTGCTTGTGAAATCGTCTGCCACTTTCTGACCAGGGGATACCCATGGCCACGCATCTCGCCCCCGCTTCGACCGATCGTCACGCCCCGGCCTTGCCACTCCCCCCTGCGGCAGGCCCGCAAGACTGGCAAACTACGCCGCGCGTTGCGGTCGATGCGCCGCCCGTGGCTGGCCCCAGCGGCCGACTGGCCCGCTGGCTCGCCGCGCTCCAGCCGCGCAACCGGCTGGTCACGCTGGCCACGCGACTGGCATTGCGGCGGCGCGGGACGGTGCCTGGGCGCCGGCTTTTCGTGCACGGCCATCGCCCGCGCATCAGCGGAACGGGCGATATCCGCATCGGCGCGCGGGTCAACCTGCGTGGTGACGTTGCGCCGGTGCGCATCGAGGTGGCGCGCGGCGCGCTGGTCACGCTGGCGGATCGCGTCTTTCTTAACGCCGGGGTGCAATTGATCTGCCACAGCGCGATCGAGATCGGCCCGCATTGCCGCATCGGCCCCGATTGCGTGCTGTGCGATACCAACCACCACCCGGTGCACCAAGGCGACGGCGTGCGCGTGGCGCCGATCCGGCTGGGCAGCAATGTGTGGCTGGGGCGCGGGGTGATCGTGCTGCCGGGCGTGACTATCGGCGATCATGCCGTGGTCGCCGCCGGCGCAGTGGTGACCCAGGATATTCCCGCCGCGCAGGTGTGGCGCGGCAACCCTGCCAGCTTTGCCAAGGCGGTGCGCTGCGCGCCCGATTTCATCCGGCCATGATGGCGCCGTTCCCTTCCGTTTCTATCGTCCTGCTTGTGCGGAGCCTGCGATGCAATTGACCTTCATCGGCGCGATCCAGGTGCTGTTGGGCCTCAGCCTGTTCCTTGCCGGATCGATCGAGGCGATGTTCGCATTCCTCTTGGTCTCGACGCTGTTTGGCGGCTCGGCGGCGATCGTGCTGCCGATGCTGGGCGGGTCGTCGATCCCGCCGGTGCAGTTTGCCCTGGTGTTCATGGCGCTGCGCCTACTGGTGCCCGGCGTGGGCAATGGCATGGCGGTGGGCCAGGCGGCGCGGGCCAATATCTGGCTGGCGACGTTCATCCTCTATGGCGCGGTGCTGGCATTTATCGGCCCGCGCCTGTTCGCCGGGCAGATTGACGTGACCCCGATGCGCGGCAAGGTGGAAGCGCGCTATATCTCCATGCGCGCCTATATCTATTCCACCCGCCCATTGAGCTTTTCGGCGCAGAACATCACCACCACGGTCTATCTGTTCGGCACCCTGCTGACCGCGATTGCCGCGCACGTGGTGTGCAGCAAGGAGCGCGGGCGCCGCGTGTTCGTACGCACCATGGCGATCGCCGGGCTGGTGCACGGCCTGATCGGCTTTCTCAGCGTGGCGGCCAAGGGCACGCCGGTGGAAACCGTGCTCGCCCTGTTCCGCAACGGATCCTATGCCCAGCTCGATCACAGCTATCGCGGGTTCGTGCGCATGGCCGGGCTGTGGCCAGAGGCATCGGGCTTTGCCTGGTTTGGGATCAACTGGTTCGTGTTCCTGTTCGAATGCTGGCTGCGTCGGGTAGACAGCCGCTACACCGGACCAGCGGCCTTCGTGCTGGCAGCGGCGCTGCTGTGCAGTACGGCAACCACGGCCTATGTCGGCCTGGGCATCTATGGCGCGCTGGTGCTGGGGCGCAGCTTGCTATTGCCAGGCGCGATGCCGGCCGATCGGGCCCTGATCATTGCCGGCGCGGGCCTGGCCATGATCGTGTTGATCACCGGACTGATGATCGCCCACCCGGTTCTGGTCAACGATGCCACGGAACTACTGCGCCACATGACGGTGGACAAGGGCCAATCGCTGTCTGGCGAACAGCGCGGCTTCTGGGCCTGGCAGGGCTGGCATGCCTTTGTCGCCACGCATGGCATCGGCATTGGGCCGGGCAGCTTCCGCTCGTCTAGCCTGGCAACCGCCGTGCTGGGCTGCACCGGCCTGATCGGCGCGACGGCGATGATCGTGCACATGATCAGCGCGTTCAAACCCACGCGGCTGTCCACCTATGTCCCCTCGCCCGACATGGCGCTGTCGACCGGCGCGGCCTGCGCCTGGGCGGCAGTGGTCGATGCCGTGGTCGCCTCGCTGTCCTCTCCCACCTGCGACCCGGGAACGGACTTTGCCATCCTGACCGGCGCCGCCTTGGCCCTGCGCCCGATCGTGCCCCGCCTGACCCCATGGCGCGGCCCCGTGCGCCGCCTGCCGCCCTTGCAGCTTTCCCCGGCGATGGCACTGGGCAGCGCGATGCCCGAGCCGGCGTTTTCGACGCAGCCGGCAGAGTGAGGGTATCGGCTTAGCGGGCGGAATAACGGCGCAGCCGGAGGAGCGCTGTGCCCGGCAATCGCCATGCAAGGAGAAGAAGGCGGCGCGATCGAATGACCGCTTGGCCAACACAGGTCGCGCCGCACCAGCGCGCGCTGGGTTGGCGGATAAATCCACGCGACAGTTTACGCCCAACCCCGGTCGTTCGATCTGTATGCATAAGAGCCTGACCGCCGTTCGAACTGTCATCAGATTCCTGTTTTCCGATGTCCAGCAGGCAATTTCGGGAAAGCTCAATAGGGAACAGATTTTGGGAAAGCGGCTCATTCGGGGCGATGACACCCCTGCGGCGCCACGGCTTTCCCGCTGAATCCTCCCAATCAGGAAGGTGACGGTGCCCGCATCGCGCTCGATTGCGGGAACAGCTAGCCGGTGATAGGGAACAGCAGTGATTACGATCCGCCCTGCCGTGCCCGATGATGCGGAAGCACTTACCGACCTGATGCATGGGTCGGCCGCTTATAGCGGTAAGTATGCAAGTATTCTCGACGGGTATGCGGTCCAACCCTCGCAGATCGAGCGAGATGTTTTCTATATCGCCGAGCGTGATCGCACGTTGTGCGGATTTTACAGTCTAACCCTTGATGGTGAACCCGAACTGGACCTGATGTTCGTAGCAGATGGCGTTCAGGGTAGCGGGTTAGGGTCTATGCTGTTCCGGCACATGATGACGGAAGCGAGGCGGCAGGGCATCGCCTCGATCAAGATCGTTTCCCATCCGCCCTCGGTGGGCTTCTATGAGGCGATGGGCGCGGTCGTCGTCGGTACGAAACCACCGACTGCCAAGGCAACGTGGAGCCGCCCGATCCTGTCGCTTGCGATCTAGCCGCTTTTCTCGATATTCGATCCTTTTCGGGAACAGTAGTTATCGCCACCAGCCTCCTCAAAGCTGCCTGTCCGTTCCCCGCCAATCTCGGCTGATCCGGGCACGATTGCGGTTGAGCGATTTGCACATGATAGGTGGGGCTGCTCAACGTCCCTGACGTTCACACGAAGCCACGAAGCCACAAAGGCAGATCACAAGAGGGTTCTTCGTGGCTTCGTGGCTTCGTGGCTTCGTGTGAAATCATTTCCAAAGCCGAGAAAACCACAAGCCGGCTGAGCAAGCGGTGCATCGCTTGCGTTCAGTATCAGCAGCGTTGATGGGATAAGCCGGTTGGTAGTAACGAAATCCTCAGGCCACCAGTAATAATGAAGTTAGCATGATGGCCTCACGCATATTATGCAAGATCTATTGAAATAGATATAAAATGCCGCAGAGAAAAATCAGAAAAATTTTACTTTATTCTATGTCCGATTTGTAATTGCGCATTTTCAAGATGGACCCCGTATCGAGTCCGGGGTGACGAGGAAACATAAATTAAGTGAAAATTTATTGTCACCCCGGACTTGATCCGGGGTCCAGCTTCCTTTCTTGCGCGATGTGTGGATAATCGGTCGATCAACTTCAGCTATATGCTGCGATTTCCCAAGCCGCACAGCCTACCCGCACCTCACGCACCCAGCGCCTTTGCGGAAACCGGCTGCGCTTGCGCCGATCCCATGCCGCCGGGCGCGGCCTCCGCGGCGGGATCAGGCACTTCGGCGCGACCGACGCGCATGGTGCGGGCGGGGACGCGGAACAGGCCGCGACGGGCGGCGGCTTCGCCCAGATCCTCGCGCGAGGTCAGGCTGACCAGCCAGGGGGCAGTCAACAGGCCCAGCGTGATCGGCGAGAGCCACAGCGCAGTGACCGGGTCGAGCCAGACCGTGGCGGCAAACGCCAGGCCGAGCAGGATGTGGTCGCGCATCGCCGGCAGGATCGCGCGCACGGCAATGGCCTGGGCATCGCGGTTCTGCGCGTTCCACTGCGAAGGAATGCCGAGCAGCAGGCCGAGCAATGCCTTGATCTGCAAGAGCATCGACACCGGCGCGAACAGGGTGGAGAGCACCAGCTCGACCAGGACGGAGCGGAGCGCGCGCCACGGCCCGCCAAAGGCTCCGCAGCGCCGTGCGTCGGCGAGGATCCACACCAGGCCCATCACCTTTGGCCCGAACAGCAGCAGCACGGTAAGCGCCAGCACGCCCGGCGGCACGGTCATCAGGACACTGCCTTCAATCCCGCCGCCGATGCGCGCCATGGCGACCTGGGCGATCGTGGCGAGCAGCAGCAGCAGCCAGCCTGGCGAAGTAAGATAAGCAGAGGCGCCGATCAGCAGGTGCAAGCGGCTGGTGCTCGCGAGGCCCGAGGCACCGATCAGGCGCAAATGCTGCAGATTGCCCTGCATCCAGCGGCGGTCGCGCAGCGCATGATCGACGATGGTGGGGGGATATTCTTCATAGCTGCCACCGATCATCACCATGTGCACGGCCCAGCCGCGCCGCCGCAGCAGCGCGGATTCGACCATATCGTGGCTAAGGATATGACCGCCGAACGGCGGCTTGCCCGGCAGATCGGGTAGGCCACAGCTTTCGGCAAAGGCGCGGGTGCGCACGATGGCGTTGTGGCCCCAGAAATTGGCCTCTGCCCCGCTCCACCACAGCAGCCCGGCCGATGCGATCGGGCCATAGGCCTCGCTGGCAAACTGCATCCAGCGCTGGAACAGGGTGCGCGCATTGGTGATCATCGGCACGGTCTGGAGCAGGCCGATCGACGGCCGTGCCTCCATGAGCGAGGCCAAGCCGATGATGGCGTCGCCGGTCATCACGCTATCGGCGTCAAGCACCAGCATGTTTTCATAGGCCCCGCCAAAGCGGCGGACCCATTCGGCAATGTTGCCGGGCTTGCGGGCGGTGTTTTCCTCGCGGCGGCGATAATAGACCGCGATCGGCGCACGCGCGGCCAGTTCGGCCCACGCCGCCTCTTCGCGTTTGCCATGCAATGCGCTGGAATCGCTGAGCACGAAGAAATCGATCCATGGCGCCCCGCCCGACCGATCGATGGCGAAGGCCATCGCCTCTACGCGGGCGAACACCGCGTCGACATCCTCGTTATAGACCGGCATCAGCACGGCAGTGCGATGGGCCAGGCTGGCAGCGGGCGATGGCACCGGCACAAAGCCGGGATGCGCGCCGCTGATCAGCTGGATGAAGCCGATCGTCGAACTGACAAAGCCGAACGCCACCCAGCTGAACAGCGGCACGAAGAACACGAGCAGCGCCACCTCGATGGCATTGAGGCCATCGCGCGAAAAGGCGACGCGCACCTCGCTCGACGCAGCAAGGCCCAACACCGCCGTCAGCGCGATGAGCAGCCAGCGCTTGACCAGCAGGCCGTGAGGGCGCGTTTCCACTTCGCGCCGTGCCGGGGCATTGCCGAACAGGCGCTGCACCGGCATGTCGAGCGGCGCTTCGGCCGGGAGCAGCGGCGGCTGGCCACCTGGCGCAGCGCGGTCCGTCATGGCTGGATCGCCTTGATCACGGTTTCGCTGAGCGCGCCGCCGCCGCGCTTCAAGAACAAGCGAAATTCACGCGCGGCGAGCCCCTGCGTCTTGATATCGAGCGTCACGCGCCATTGCTTTTCCCGCCCGGCGACCGGGCCGACCGCCTTGTGCAGCACGGCCTCTGGCGGCAAGTCCAGTTCGGCCGTGACACCGCTGCTGCGGTTAAGGCCTTCAAGAGAATCGCCCTGGAAATCGAGGACATAGCGCGTGGCACCGGGGATCGGATCACCGCCCGGCACGCCGCCCGGCCCGGCAAACACCTTGATGCAGCGGGCATTGGCATTGGCGGCCAGATCGCGGTTGGTCCAGGTCAGCCGATAGGCAAAATCCTGGCGCTGGCCGGCCTTGGCCGGCCGATCGCTGAGCCAGAAAGCCGCCACATTGTCGACGTTTTCCGAGATCGTCGAAAAGGCATAGAGCACAACCGCACCCGCGCCCCAATCACCCTGCGGCTCTACCCACAAAGATGGCCGGCGATCGTAGAAGGCCAGGTCATCCTGATAGTGATCGAACGCCTGATCCCGCTGGACCAGGGCAAAGCCACGCAGGGAGTTGGCGCGAAAGGTGTTGGTGCGCGGCTCTGGCGGGTTTTCCAGCGGGCGCCAGATGCGCTCGCCATCGGCCATCCAGATGGCCAAGCCGTCGGAATCGTGCACTTCGGGCCGCCAGTCGCGGCGGTCCATCTTGGTCGCCTCGTCAAAGCAGAACATGCTGGTCATCGGCGCGATACCCAGCCGCGCCACGTCCTTACGCAGGAACAGCGCCGATTTCACCTCTTGCACCACGCCCGCCTCGGTCTGGCGGGTATCGAAGGCATAGGCCCCAGTCAGCGACGGCCCCTCAAGCAGGGCATGGATCACCAGGCGCTGGCGCCCTTCCGGCCCGCCCAGATCCTCGATCCAGAACGCGGTAAATTCGGGAAATTCCTCCGCTCCAGGCATCGTGCCGGTATCGACGGCAATGCCCCGCGCCGACAGGCCATACTGGTCTTTCTCGCCCGCCGCGCGGAAATAGGATGCGCCAAGGAACGCCAGCCAATCGCCATGGCCATCGGCGTGCATCACGCGAAAACCGGCGGGATCGACGTTCTGCGCCGCGCCGAATAACCCCTGCGTGTTGATCAATGGACGCGCCTGGCCGGCGGAAACCACGTTGATGCCCACGGCGAATGGGGCGGTTTCCAGCCGGGTGGGAAAGAGCCGCACGTGGCCCGGCAGGCTCTGCGCCTCGCCATAGGTCAGCCGCGCGGCATCATCAAATGTCGGCGCGGCCCGGCGCGAGGCGGTGCGGGCGGCATAGGGGCGGCGCGCGGAAGCCTGGGCGGCGGCCACCAGGATATCCCAAGAAAACGGCTTGGCCGGGCCGAAATTGCCCGCCGCGCCCTGGGCCAAAAGCCGCGCCGGCAGCGCCGCCAGGCCTGCCAGGGTAAGCGCCATCGTGGCAAAACCGCGGCGCGACACAGCCGCGCCGGCGGTGGCATCGGAAGGGTTCGAAGGATCGATCATGCCTGCCTAACGCAGCCCCCGTCGTTCGGTTTCGGCGGAAAGCCAGCGCGTTCCACGGCCTGCCCCGCCTGGGTTTCGTCCTGTCACGGCTTGGACGGGCCAGCGCGCCGCCCGATGATCACCTGAACGCCGGGCTCCAGCCCGCTCGCCAGGATTTCGGTTCGCTTGCCGTCACTGGCGCCCGTGGCCACCGCCACCTGGCGCGGTTCGTTGTCGTCTGACAGGATGTAGACCGTGCTACGGCGCGGCGGCACGCCATCGGGCGTAAAGCCCAGCGCGGCATTGGGCACGAGCAGCACCTTTTCGCGCGCAGGCAGGTCGATTTCCACCGTGGCCGCCATGCCCGGGCGCAACTGCACCATGGCACCATCGCCAGCGGCCGGCGGATCGAGCGCGAAGACCGCCAAGCGATCGAGGCCGCGCGTATCGTCGGTGGGATCGATCCGCACAAGCCGCGCGGTGCGCACCTTGTCGGCCATGCCGGCCAGCAAAACATGGGCGCGGGCATTGGTGGCCAGCCGCTGGGCGTCGGCCGTCGGCAGCGGCACCGTCACCACCAGGCGATCGAGCCCGGTGGCGAGCGACAGAAGTGGCGTGCCCGGCGCCACCAGTTGCCCCGGCGCCACTGCGCGCGAGACCACCACGCCATCGAACGGCGCGCGGATCGTGCCATCGGCCAGTTGCCGGCGCGCCAGGACTTCATCGTTGCGCGCCTTGGCCAGGGCCGCCGTGGCGCTGGCAAGAGCCGCTGCCGTGCGCGAAAGTTCGGCGCGGGCGCCGTCCATTTCGTTGACCGAAGGCACCCGGCCGCCAGACTTGCGCCACACGCCCTCATAACGATCCAGCCGGGCACGGGCGCCATCGAGATCAGACTGGGCCGCCAGCAGCGTGCCTTCGGCCGCCGCGCTGGTGGCCTCGGCACTGGCAAGCGCGGCCTGAAGCGGCGCGGTATCGAGCACGGCGATGGGCTGGCCGGTGCGGACCACGCCATCGCCCGGCCCGAGCAGGCTGTGCACCACGCCGCCTTCGGGGGCGCGCAGGATCACTTCGTCCTCCGCGTGCAGGGTTCCGCTCGCACTCATCACCGGAGTCAGGCTGCCGCGTTCCAGTGGCACACTGTAATAGGGCATGTCCGGCCCATCGACAAAGCGCAGCAGCAGCCAGAACGCCGCCACACCGGCCACCAGCAGCGCCAGGACCATACCCCAGCGCGCCAGCCCGGCGCGCGGGCGGGCGCCGAGAAAGGCATCGAGATCGCCGTCGGTCATGGCGTTGCCGAGCATTGCGACGGCGCCTGGGCCGGAGCCGCCGGGGCAAGATCGGCGGCGGTCCAGCCCAGGCCATGGGCTGTCCACAGCCGCACCTGCGCGCGCGCCAGCCCGGCCCGCGCCGTGGCATCGGCCTCACCAGCAGCCAGCGCAGAGGCTTCGGCCACATAGAGCGTGGCAAAGGGTTCAGCGCCGGCGCGATAGCCGGCGCGGGCATCGCGCACGGTGCGATCGGCCTGCGCCAGGGTGCGTGCACTCGCCTGGGCAAGTTGGCGCGCCGCCTCCAACGCCTTGGCCGCGCTATCCATGTCTTCGGCATTGGCCGCCGTAGCGCTGGCCAGGGCGGCGCGCGCCTGATCGACCGAGGTCGTGCCGGCAACCACCGCCTGGCCCTGCTCCTGGCGCACCAGCATCACGCCAGCGCGGCGGGTATCGGGCGCGGCCATATCGTTCAGCGTGGGCACGGCGCCGCCCTGCCCCATCAGCGCAACCAGCGCATCGCCCGCAAGGCCGGTTTCCTCTGCCAGGTGCGCCATGGCCTGCGACACATCGGTTTCGGCCTGGGTCACGGCATCGGTATCGAGATCGACCATCACGCCACCCAGCGCACCGTCGATCGCCGAAACCAGCCCGGCCTCGCGGCGAAAGCGGGCAATTTCGGTGTTGTCCTGCCAAGGCGCGGCAGCGCTGCGCCGTGCGGCCAAGCGCGCCTGGGCCAGGCGCACGGCAAGATAGGCCTCGGCCATGGCGGCAGCGCGGCGATTGACCAGTGCGGCATGGGCATAGGCGCCGGGTGCCACGCCATCGGCCACGCGCTCTGCGGCCATCAAGCCGGTAAGCCGTCCGCCAAGGTGACGGCGCCGGGCCGCGAGGCGATCGGCCTGCGCCTGCAACTGCCAGGCATCGCAGGCGAGGCGCGCATCATGCGCCAGGCCCTGGGCAATGACCTGGGCCAGCACCGGGTCACCCGCCTGGGTCCACCATGGGGTGGCATCGGCGCGCACGTCGTCTGCCGGGGCCAGGCCGGGATCAACCACGCGCGGCGCGGGCACGGCGCAGGCCGCACAGGCCAGCGCAAGGGCCAGGGCTGCTACCCCGCGGCCAGGATGGGATGGTTTCACGCAGAACACCGGCTGGCGATTAGCAAAATATCACCGTGTGGCAATCGAATGACGGGCAAAGGGCGGATGGCCACAGCCGTATCCCGCATTTCGGCGCAAGGATGGGGCGGTTGGGCTGCTGTGCGAACGCATCATCGCCCCGGCTTGTTCCCCACCGCGATTGCGATAGAGCAAACCTCCTATCGGCAGGCGTGGCTAAACCCCTGCCCGGCACAAGGAAACAGCGATGGATCTGGGCATCAACGGGCGCAAGGCAATGGTTTGCGCGTCATCCAAGGGGTTGGGCCTGGCCTGCGCCACGGCCCTGGCCCGCGAAGGGGCGCAAGTGTGGATCAACGGGCGTGACGCCGCCCGGCTTGAGGCGGCGCAAGCGCGGATCGCCCGCGAAATCGGCGCCAGCGTTATGGCGGTGGTGGGCGATCTCGACACGGCAGAAGGGCGCGCCGCGCTGCTCGCGGCCTGCCCCGATCCCGATATCCTGGTCAACAACAACCACGGCCCGCGCCCCGGCAAGCTCGACATGCTGGAAGAGGCCGACTTCCTGGCAGCGCTGCATGCCAACATGCTGAGCCCGCTGGCGCTGATCAAGGCGGTGGTGGGCGGCATGCGGGCGCGCAAGTTTGGCCGCATCGTCAACATCACCTCGGCCCAGGTGCTGATGCCGGCGCCCGAGATGGGCCTGTCGGTTTCGGCGCGCGCCGGGTTGATGGCCATGGCCAAGGTCTTGCAGTTCGATTGCGTGGCCGACAACGTGACGGTCAACAACCTGTTGCCCGGCCCGTTCGACACCGATCGCCTGGCCTCGCTGGCGCAGCAGCAGGTGGCGCAGGAGGGCATCACGCTGGAACAGGCCTATGCCCGCATCGGTGCGCGTGGTCCCTCGGGCCGGGTGGGCCAGCCGCACGAATTCGGCGATGCCTGCGCCTTTCTGTGCGCGGCGCAGGCCGGCTATATCTCGGGCCAGTGCCTGACGCTGGATGGCGGCGCCTATCGCGGCTTGTTCTGACGGGCGCAGCCGGCTAGGCGCACGGGCATGCTCACCATTTCCGGCATCACCGTGCGCCTGGGCGGCCGCACCATCATCGATCGCGCCTCGGCCACCGTTCCCACCGGCGCACGCGTCGGCCTGATCGGGCGCAACGGCGCGGGCAAATCCACGCTGATGAAAGTGCTGATCGGCGAGATCGAGCCTGACGAAGGCAGCGTGGACATGCCGCGCCGCGCACGCCTGGGCTATATCGCGCAGGAAGCGCCCACCGGTACGGCCACACCGTTTGAATCCGTCCTGGCCGCCGATACCGAGCGCGCCGCGCTGCTGATCGAGGCAGACACCTGCACCGACCCCGACCGCCTGGCCGACGTGCACGAGCGGCTGATCGCCATCGACGCCTACACCGCCCCGGCGCGGGCGGCGCGCATCCTCATCGGCCTTGGCTTTGACGAAGCGATGCAGGCCAGCCCGCTCGACAGCTTTTCGGGCGGCTGGAAAATGCGCGTGGCGCTGGCCTCGTTGCTGTTTTCGCAGCCCGACGTGCTGCTGCTCGACGAACCGTCCAACCACCTCGACCTGGAAGCAACGCTGTGGCTGGAGAATTTCCTGCGCAGCTATCCTGGCACGCTAATCGTGATCAGCCACGAGCGCGACCTGCTCAACAACGTGGTGGACAATATCCTGCATCTGCAGGGCGGCAAGGTCACGCTCTATCCCGGCGGCTATGACAGTTTCGAGCGGCAGCGCGCCGAACGCGCGGCGCAGGCCGCCGCGGCCCAGGCCGCCCAGGCCAGCCAGCGCGCCAAGCTGGAAGACTATGTCCGCCGCAACAGCGCCCGCGCCTCTACCGCCAAGCAGGCGCAATCGCGCGCCAAGATGCTGGCCAAGATGCAGCCGGTGGTGGCCATGCTGGAAGACCCCAGCCTGACGTTCGATTTCCCCAGCCCCGATGAACTGCGCCCGCCGCTCATTACGCTGGACATGGCGGCGGTGGGCTATGCCCCCTGCCAGCCGATCCTCAAGCGGCTGAATCTGCGCATCGATCCGGATGATCGCATTGCCCTGTTGGGCCGCAACGGCAACGGCAAGACCACGCTGGCGCGCCTGCTCGCCGGGCAATTGCCGGCGATGGAAGGCGGCATGACCACCTCGGGCAAGCTCGCCATCGGCTATTTCACGCAATACCAGGTGGAAGAACTGGCCGGCAGCGACACCCCGCTGCTGCACATGACCCGCGCCATGGAGGGCAAGACCCAGGCCGCCGTGCGCGCCCAGCTGGGTCGGTTCGGCTTTTCCGGCAACAAGGCGACGACCGAAGTTTCGCGCCTTTCAGGCGGGGAACGCGCGCGGCTCGCCCTGGCGCTCGTCACCCGCGATGCGCCGCACCTGCTGATCCTCGACGAACCGACCAACCACCTTGATGTCGATGCGCGCGAGGCGCTGGTCCAGGCGCTCAACGCCTATCAGGGTGCAGTCATCCTGATCAGCCACGACCGCCACATGGTGGAATTGACCGCAGACCGCCTGGTGCTGGTCGATGACGGGGCCGCCGTGCCCTATGATGGCAGCATGGAGGATTACATCGACTTCGTGCTGGGCCGGAACCAGCCCAAGGCTGATGCCGCTGCCAAGCCAGCCGCGAGCCCCAAGACCGAGGCGGAGAAGGCTGCCACCCAGGCGGCATGGCAGGCGCGCCGCGAGCTGGGCAAGCAGATTGCCAAGGCCGAAAAGGACATGGCCAAGCTGCAGGCCCGCATCGCCGACATCGATGCCGCCCTCGCCGATCCGGCCAAGGCAACCGGGCAGCTCAAGGGCATGAACCTGGGCGCCATGGGCAAGCTGCGCGAAGACCTGGAAGCCGAACTCGCCCGCGTGGAAGCGCAGTGGCTGGCATGGAGCGAACAGGTCGACGGGTGAGCCATGCGCGCGGATCGGGGCTGATACGAGTTACAGCCTCACCCCGGCGTCGCCGCCGATCCGGCGAGAAGGCCGCCATCGATGTTGAACTCCGCGCCGGTGACATAGGTCGCCTCGTCGCTGGCGAGCATCACGGCGAGCGCTGCCACTTCCTCGGGCGTGCCAAAACGCTTGAGCGGCGTATCGGCGACGAGCGCCCGCATGCGCGCGTCGCGATCGGGGCCGGTGCCCAGCATCGGCTCCCACAGCGGGGTCAGGATCGCGCCGGGGTGGATCGAATTGCAGCGGATCTGCCAGCCGGCCTGCGCGCAATAGAGCGCCACCGACTTGGTGTGATTGCGCACCGCCGCCTTTGAAGCGGCATAGGCGGCGGCAAAAGGGATGCCGACCAGGCCCGAACGCGACGAGATATTGATGATCGAGCCCTTGCCCTGCCCCTTCATCGCGCCAATCGCATAGCGACAGCCCAGGAACGTGCCATCAAGGTTGACGGCGTGGACGTCCCGCCAGTCGGCCAGGCTGGCGTGTTCGGGATCATGCGCCACGGCGCCATGCTCGAACCCGGTGACCCCGGCATTGTTGACCAACACATCGATCACTGGCGCCTGCGTGGCGAGCGTGGCCCAATCGCCCTCGTCTCGCACATCGAGCGCGGCGAACCGGCAGCCGATCGCAGCGACCGCAGCACTGCCGGCAGCGGTGTCGCAATCGGTCAGGATCACCTGTGCCCCCTCGGCGTGAAACTGCCTGGCGATGGCCAGGCCAATGCCGCTGGCAGCGCCGGTGACCACACATGTCTTGTCCTGCAACCTTGGCATGATCGCCTTGCCCTTTCTCTGTCCCTCCGGGGGGCGTCGGTCTGGGCGGGAAACGCCGTGGAGGCAAGTTCATTTCCTGTCGCGAATCGGGCTGGCTTGTCGCCAGCGCCGCTGCGGCCACCCGCGCCTCGCGGTGCATCGCACCATCGCCTGGGCCGCAAATCGGCCGAAATGCCGGTTTTACCGGGTGATTTAGTCAATAAGCAGGTGCAATATGGTATAGACGAAGCATTCGATCCGTATTACCATGTCTTCAATTAGTATTACTAGACCGGGTACCCAAGTATTACGAGGTCAGGCTTATGGAAGGCGTTCTGGTCGGCAAGCGGCGGATAGGCACCCAGGCACCGGTGACGGTGGGCTGGGAAAACGTCCCGCGGGTGGAAGGCGGCCCGTTCAAGCGCCTGTTCTTCACCTGGTTTCAGCCTACCGTGCTCTTCGCGATGATCCTGTTCTGGTACTATGCGCCGAACTCGATCGCCAAGGCATCCACCGCGATCGGCATCGGCATCGGCTTCCGTGTCTTGCTGATGGCGATGGAGTTCTTCTTTCCCCGCCACGAAAGCTGGCAGCTGACGTGGAAGGAAGTCACCACCGACTTGTTCTATGTTGGCCTGGGTTACACTGTATTGCGCCTGGTCGATGGCTTCATTGGTTCGGACGTGATGGTCGGCGCGATCCAGGATTCCTTGCACTGGGACAAGTTCAACTGGTTCATCACGCTGCCGATACTGGTGCAGGCTTTCCTGATTTCGTTCATTTTCGATTTCGGGCAATACTGGATGCACCGTGGCATGCACAACTGGTATCCGCTGTGGCTGCCCCATTCGGTGCACCACTACATCACCCAGCTCAACATCAACAAGGGCGCGGTGGGCAATCCGGTCGAGCTGTTCCTGATCGGATTGGGCGTGGGTGGCTTCTTCGATTTCGTGCCGCGCGCGTTCCTTTTGGCCGGAGCCATCGGCATGGCGGTGGGAAGCTATCAGCACATCAACGTGCGGTTCAATTCGCCGCGCTGGTGGCGCTTCCTGTTCCACACCACCGAACATCACAGCCTGCACCATTCTCAGGACTTTGAGGCCAGCCGCAGCAACTTCACCAATACTTACATCTTCATCGATCGCATGTTCGGTACCTGCGTCGATGGCGAAGCCGAACTGCTGGGCATGGAAGGCGGCCGCCGCATGAGCATTCGCGAGCAGATGACCTACCCGTTCACCGATGGCTGGCGCACGATCAAGGCGAAGTTCGCCCGCCCCGCCACCACCAGCGCCGTTCCGGCCGAGTAACGTGGGGATGAGCAGCAGCACCGCCTTCGCCGGCACCGCCCCCCATGACGCCCACCGGAAAACGCCTGTGAACCTGCGCTTCATCGATTGGATCTGGCATGTGCGCGGCAGCCTGGACCTGCCCGCCGGCCAGACCGGCGACGAAGCCTTTGCCAAGCTGCAACCGCTGTTGCGCCAACCCGGCACCAGCCAGCAGCGCGCCGCCGATGCCCTGCGCTTCAACAAGGTTGATCCCGCCGCGCAAGACAAACTGGCCGTGTTCGAAAACGGCGTGCTGCAGGTGGAACAAGGCAGCGCCGGCCTGGTGCTGCGCTATCACCTGATCAGCCGCGCGCTCCTGCTGTGCTTCCTGGCACCCCTGCTGTTTCTGGCCTTTGCCCAACTGACCATCGCGGTTGGTCATTGGCAGAAACCGGCGGCCGAAGCGGCGGAAAAGGCCAAGGCCGAAAAGAAGAAAGACGCCAGCAAGGACCGCGTCCTGCCGATGAACCCCATCGACAAGGCGCTGGGCGCCCCCGCGCCTGACAAGGACGGCAAGAAGCCCGACCGCAAGGGCGATCGCTACTCCCCGACATCGGCCTATGTCTTTGCCAGCTTCTTCGCCGTGCTCTATGTGATCGGCCGCATCCTTGAGGCGAAACTGGTGAAAACCCGCCTGCGCAAGCAATTGCTGGGCGAATAGGCGCAGTTGGCAAGGGCGCTGCAGCGGCATAACACTGGGCTTGGTTCCAGTGGAGAGCGTGGATGCCCGTTTTGCTTGCTACACTTGCGCTTGGCCTTGCCGCGCCAGATCTGATCCACGGCGAAAGAGTTGTCACGGCCGACGATTATCCAAGCCGCATGACACAGGCCCTGCAAAGCGCGATGGTCAACATGGAGGTGGTGGTCAACCCCGCTGGGCTAACCGAATCCTGCCGCATGATCGGCTTTGTGCGTGGGCCTGGCTTTGCCGAGAAGACCCCCGCGGCCCTGACATGCGCGTTGATCAAGCGGCGCGCGCGCTTTGAACCAGCGCGCGATGCCGAAGGTCAGCCAGTCTATGGGGTCTATCGCACCTGGATCAGCTATACGATCGACAACTTGACCAACGCCAAGAGCCCAGACCAGGTCGATCTGGACGTTTACGTCGCCCGCTTGCCAGCCGGAATAGCGGATCGCGCGCGTGTGGCGGTCGCCCAGTTCGTGGCGGCAGACGGCACGCCCGGCGCATGCGTGGCCGCCCCCAGGACACAGCCGCTGGCAACCGAAATCCTCTCTCCGCCGCTCGCCAGGGCCGCTTGCAAAACCCTGGCCGGAAGCGGGAAATTGGCGGTCGTTACCGATAAAGCAGGGGTTCCGGTCGCCACCACGCGCCGCCTTGTCGCGCGCTTTATCGTGGGGCAGTCGCCTGCGCCCACAAAACCAGCGGTGCCCTGATCGCGCCTGCCCAAATGGGCGTGCCGCCAGGGCAAATACCGCCACAGACAGCCCCGTAAAAATCCGATACACCCGATGCAGGAGCATGACTGGCTGAGGGGGAGGCATATGATGGAGCGCCGCAGCGTGCTAGCGGGCTTGGCGTCCCTGCCCCTGTGCCCCGCACCATCTGCACACGCGGCGCAAGCCCCCCTGGAAGCCGATATGGCCGTGTTGCGCGCGGCATTGGCGATCCATCCCGGCCGCGACCGCTATCTTTCTCCCGCAGAACTGGCCCGGAACCTTGACCGGTTCGCGCAGGATTATGGCGCGGGGCTGGACGCGGGCAATCTTGATCGGTGCTATCTTGCCTTGTCACGACTGCTGGCGACGCTGCGCTGCGGGCACAGCTATGCCAATTTCTTCAACCAGTCAGATGCCGTGGCCAAGGCGCTGTTCGACCGGCCGACGCGGCTGCCGTTTCATTTCGAATGGATCGGCGCGGCCATGGTCGTCACCGCCGATCACACCGGCACCGGGGTATTGCCGCGTGGCACGCAAATCACCGCGGTGAACGGGGTGCCGAGCGGGCAGATCCTGGCCCGGCTCATGCCCTATGTCCGCGCCGATGGGCACAACGACGCCAAGCGCCGCTCTTTGCTCGGTGTTCGTGGCAACGCCACTATCGAAACCTTCGACGTGTTCCAGGGCCTGCTGCTGCCACCCGCAACCGGGCGCCACGCGCTCGACGCCATCCTGCCCGATGGGCGCCGCACCCAGATCGAGGTGCCCGCGATCGGCCTTGCTGCCCGGCGCGCCACCATGATCCGCTTACCCGCCAGCAGCGACGAGCCGCGCTGGAGCTATCAGGTGCGCAGTGATGGCATTGCCGTGCTGACCATGCCCGACTGGGGGATGTGGAACAGCAAATGGAATTGGCGCAGCTGGCTGGCAGACCGGCTTGACGATGCCGCGCACGCCCGCGGCCTGATCATCGATATCCGTCGCAACGAAGGCGGGGATGATTGCGGCGATCAGATCCTGGCGCGCCTGGTCGATCGCGATGTCATGAACTGGCCATTCAGCAGCCGCGTGCGATTTCGCACCGTGCCCGCCAGCCTCGCCGATCATGTTTCGACGTGGGACGACAGCTATCGCCACATTGGCGAAGGCGGGGCCGACCTGGGCCACGGCTGGATCAGCTTGCCGCAAACCCATGCGCCGCAACCGGTCCGGCCCGATGCCAAGCGGTTGACCTTGCCGGTGGCCGCGCTGATCGGCCCGGCCAACAGTTCAGCCACGTTCGGATTTATCAGCGCGGCGCGCGCCAGCGGCAAGATCACCCTGTTTGGCGAGCCGACCGGCGGCAACCGCCGTGGCATCAATGGCGGGGGCTTCTTCTTCACGCGCCTGCCAGGCAGCGGCATCGAGTTCGACCTGCCGCTGATCGGCTATTTCCCGCCGACGCCGCAGCCGGACGCCGGCATCATGCCCGATCATCTGGTACCGCAAACCGCCGCCACGATCGCCGCCGGAACTGACCCCGTGATGCAGGCCGCCGCCGCGTGGATAGCCACGGCGTGAATGAAGGCGCGTGGGCAAAATTGGCGGTCTGGGGCCGAGCGTAACGGGTGGGAAGTTATCTTTACCATCTCCAACTCCATCATTCCCGCGCAGGCGGGAATCCAGTTATGGGATGGCGGCAAAAATGGCGGCTGTGGTTCTCGCGCAGCATTCACTGGATTCCCGCCTTCGCGGGAATGACGAGGGAATAGGCTGCAAGTGGTGGAAACCGGTCATTGCCACAAGCGACTATAGCCCGCGCTATGGCACATAAACGTAGTGCACTTTGAAATTGAAACCGCCGTCTCGCTCGAAAACATGAACGTGCAAAACCAAGTCGCTATATCCCTCCTCGACGGTAAATAAGTCAACCATCACCTCCCAGTATTCTATTTGCCACTGGCAGACCGAAGTTTCCCAACTTTCGTCAGGAAGCGAGGTTAACGTGAAACCATAGCCCTTGATATTTCGGGCAACTGCAGCAGCAGCGTCATCGTCCTGCGGTTCGACATCCGCAAGGCCCAGTAGGTTGAAGTTACCATCTTTGAGCGCCTCCGCGATATCGCGAAGCTTACTCCTCCATAAAAACGGAACAGGATGCTCCCGCTCGTCGTCCTTCAGAATTGGGAATGGTGCATTCACAAGCCTGCGCTCCGAAATTGGCAACCGTTGCAGTTAGCTAGGAGTGTTCGCACCATTCTAGATTGGCGGCAACTGGGCGATCCACGCATTTGAATTTTGCCCACCTCGCCTTAGGCCTGGCGGTCAGAAAGCGCGGCGAGGCCAGCGCGCAGGGGCCACCGCACCGCATGGAGCGAGAGCGCCCAGCCAGCAAGACCAATGGGAATGACCACGGCCAGGGTCTGCCCGGGGTTGAGGTGCCAGTGCAGCGCCACTAGGCGCGCGCCCCAGGCTAGGCCGAGCGTGGCGAGCGTGGGCCACAGCACCAGCCGCGCCAGATCGCCCAGTGCCGTACCAGCCACGGCTCGCGCCTGCCAGGCCGCCACGCCCAGGGCTAGCGCCCAGCCCAGCGCGACCAGCGTGGTGGCCAGGGCCGCCGCGATCGGACCGTGGCTGGCCAGCGCCAGCGTGAGCATGGCCGTGGCAACCGCCGCCACGGACTGGACCCACAGCACCCGATGCTGCCGATCCTCGATCACCAGCACGGCCGAGGCCACCGCAATCGGCAAGGCAGCCATGCGTGCTGCACAAAACACCGCGATGATCGGCCCGGCCCCGCGCCAGGCCGGCCCCAGCATGACCGGGGCAATCTCGTCAGCGACAACGGCAAGCCCGGCCAGCGCCGGCCAGCACAGCGCGCCAAACAGGCCAGACAGGCGCAACCAGCTGCCATCGCCTGCCCCGCCCCGCGCCCGCTCTGCCGCAAGGCCAGTGGTGACCAGCAGCCCGGCTGGCTGCACGAACATATCGGCGAGCGCGGAAACCACGCGATTTCCGGCGCGATAAAGGCCCGAGGCCGCCGGCGAAAACACCGCGCCCAGCAGCAGGTCTCCGCTGTAGTTGGCCAGGAAACCGACCATGACAGAACCATACCGGCTCCACGACCACGCCAGCACGCGCCAGGTTTCCTGCACGGAAGGCCTGGCCAGGCGGGGAAGCACCAGAACGGCACGATAGGCGACGATGAAGATCGCCAGCCGGGCATAGACCTGCGCCACCAGCGCCCACAGGCCCCAACCCATCAGCAGCAAGACGGCAGCGCCCAGGCCAGCGGCAATTTCCGTGATCACGGTAATCGCGTAATAGCGGCGCACCTGCTGGCCGCGCAGCAGCATAGCCTCCCCCCAGCCGGCCAGGGCCGCCAGCAGGTTGGACGGGGCAAGGCAGAACAGCAGCAGGGCCACGCGCGAACCGCGAAACACGAACGGCGCGCCCAAGCCGCAGCCGCACAGCAGGAGTACCCAGCCCAGCGCGACGATGACGTTGGCGACAAGGCCCGCGCTGGCGACGGTGGCGCTGTCCGCCTCGGGCGCCTTGAGCACGTATTCGAATGGCCCGGTGTAGAGCATGGTACGCGAGAGCGTGAGGAACGCGGCGGCAATCGCGAATACGCCGAAATCGGCCGGTGCCAGGGTGCGCGTGGCCACCAGCGTCACGCCGAGCAGCGCCAGTTGGCTGCTTGCCCGCGCGGCCATGGCAATCACCGCCGTGAAGCTGCCCCCGCGCCACCACGCCGCGATCCGCACAGCCAGGCTGCGGTGGATGGGCGGTGGCAAAGCCTCGTGCATCGCCGGCCTCATGCCGCGCAGGCGATCAACAGATCGAGCAGCGTGCGCCCTGCGCCTGCCCAGGTGTAGCGGCCAGCGCGGGCCAGCCCGGCCGCCACCATCGTGGCGCGCGTATCGGCCTGTTCCAGCGCGGCGATCTGATCCAGCCAGGCCGTGGGATCATCGGGATCGGCCATCAAGGCCGCCGCGCCGCATACTTCGGGCACGGCGCCACAGGGCGCGGCAATGACCGGGCAGCGGCACAGCATGGCCTCAACCGGCGGCAGGCCAAACCCCTCTGTCCGCGAAGGAAAAAGCAGCGCCTGGGCGCCTTCATACAGCGCGCGCAGCGCCGCATCGTCGCAGCCCCCGGCGAATACGGCATCAGCGGGGGGACGCAGGCCCGCCGCCAGCAATGCCTCACGCCCTGGCCCAACGATGACCAGCCGGCGCGGTGGCCAACCCTGCCCAGCACAGTGTGCGGCATTGGCCAGTTCGAGGGCTTCGAATACCACGGCATTGTTCTTGTAGGCCTTTACGCTGCCAAACATCAGCAGGTATTCGCCCGGCGCCAGGCCCAGACGCGGCAGGGCGGCAGGATCGGGCGCCACTTCAAGGATATGATCAGCGCCGTTGTGGACGATTTCCACGCGCCCAGCGCCGATCACGCCATATCCGGCCAGATCGCGGCGCGAATAGTCAGACACGGTGAGCACCAGGTTGCTGGACCGGGCCATTAGCGGCGCCAGGAGGCGATAGCCCATGCGCTGGCGCCAGGGATAGGAACAGTCTGGCCGGCAGAACTGCGCATCGTGCAGCATGGTAATTTTGGGTCGATGCAGCACCGGCGCCAGGTTGGCGAGGTTGACCAGCAGGCTGCCCCGCGCCAGCGCGGGCAGGCGGCGCTGCTCCCAGCTTTGGCTGGGGCCATGCACGTCTTCCTCCACCCGGATGGCCGCATAGGGATCGGCCGCCGGGCACCCGGCGGGCACGATCAGCCGCACATCAGGGCGAGCAGCGGAGGACATGGCGGCCAGCAGGCTGTCCACCTCGCGGATCAGGCGATCCGAAACGCGCCACACCCCATTGTGCTTGCCGGCGCGAAACTTGCCATTGAATGCGATCGTTCGCACCGGATCACATGCTTTCGATCTTGCGCGGATCGATCCGCCCGCGCCACAGGTCCGCCAGCGCCAGGGCATTGCCGCGCAGGCGTCCCCAGCGATCGACATGGGGTTCGGGAAACGGCGCACGCAGCAGGTTGGCCAGGACATTGCGCCACAGCAGCTTGCGCCCGAGCGGGCCGGGCATGGTGCCCTTGCGGCGCAGGTAGACGATGTTGGCCACCTGCGAATAGCCCAGGCGCCGGCCTGAGGTGCGCCCCCCCTTCACCCCCAGGTGCACACCCGAAACCAACCCGGTGGAAATCAACCGCCCCTGCCGCGACAGGCGCATGGTGAAGTCGATATCCTCCTGCCAACCATAGAGCGGCAGCGCTTCATCAAAGCGAAGCTGGCCAACATGGGCCATCCGCAGCGCCATGTTGCAGCCATATAGTGCCTCGCGCGCAATGATCGCAGGATCGAGCAGCAGGGTCTGCGCGGCGATCATCGCCTGGGCCTGGGCAATGCCATAGCCGCCATGACGCACACCATCGCCCACCAGATTGCCGGTGATCCCGGCCACATCGGCATGGGCAAGAAACAGCCGCTCGA
The DNA here is from genome assembly GCF_001295765.1 of Novosphingobium sp. AAP1. Classification (NCBI taxonomy): domain Bacteria; kingdom Pseudomonadati; phylum Pseudomonadota; class Alphaproteobacteria; order Sphingomonadales; family Sphingomonadaceae; genus Novosphingobium; species Novosphingobium sp. AAP1. Next base: position 388,280 of record NZ_LJHO01000001.1, read on the forward strand.
CCGCCGCGAGATAATCGGGCTCGGGTACGAAATCATCGTCGAAGAAGATCACGACATCGGCCCGGCCAGCGAGCAAATCCAGCGCGCGGTTGCGCTGGCGGCACAGGCCACGTTCGGCCAAGGCCAGTTCGGGCGTCAGCGGGCTGTCCGCGATACCGGCAAGATCGGCTTGCGCCGCGCCGACGACGATTACGCCGTCGGGCCGCCGCGATTGCCCGGCAAGAAGATCGATCGTCTGGCGCGCCAGGCTGGCGCGGCCAACGGTGGCGATGGCAACATGGATTCGCAGCATGCTCTGACGCGGTCCCCCTGGTGGATTTCCCCTACGTCGTAAGACCGCGATGCAGCCGGTCCACGCGCGTTGGCTCCGTTACCGAGAGACTAAGCCGCGTGGATTGTAGGGCGGGAGCCGGGCAAAATCGCCACGTCGGCGCAATTCATCGAAAAAATTGCATTTTTGCAGTGCAAGAAATCGGCCTGCCGCCTGCTACGGGTTTGCAACGCCATGGTGCCATTTCGGCATCTTCGCACCGGCAAAATCGACACCACCGGCGTTACGGCGCGGAGTTTTGCAGCCGGTCGCACCTGTGCCTCGGCCCAGCGCAACTGATGCGATCTCAACAACCCTCCGAGCCTCCCGTCAGACCGCTGTTTTTGTTTCAGTTTAACGACAGCAAAGCCGACGTGTCGGCACGCGCGCACGCCATCCGCCTTGGCTGCGCTGTCAAACCATCATCAACGTTGCAGTGCAACGCAGACTGGGTGCAGCGCAGCAAGAACCAAAGCCATGATACCTACGGCCGCCCCGTGCGACGCAACAGCGGACCTGTTGCGCTGCAATCGTGTGTAAAAACGGTGGTATTCACGGGTTTACAACCAATCGCTGCTATGAAAAGCCTATGCAGGACGGTCAGGCGGGACGGGAAAAACGCCCTTATCAACGGCCGTGTCAACAGGAGCGAAGCGGGAACAAGCTGGCCCTGAAACGCGTTTGAATTTGGTAACAGCGGTTGCTGCCGCCAAGGCCAAGAACACTGGTTAAAAGGGTTGCAGGATGTCTACTCAGTCTTTCCGCGAAGATGGTTTCGTCTCGTTCCATGATGCCCCTGCTGGCGAAGGCACCGCCGCCGCCAAGGGACTGCTGATCGGCTTGGCGTTGAGCCAGGTTTTCTGGATCGGGCTGGCGCTGATCATCTTTTGATCAGAACATAATTCACCAAGCGTTCTTGGTTGCTGTCGTTTACTTACGCGTGACGGGAGAAGCACCAGCAGGCGCTTCTCCCGTTTGCGTTTTCGATTAAACGATCAGCTTGCCCAATCCGTCAATACGCGCCGCGCGCCAGAATTACGCTCGGCACTGTCAGGATCAGGATGCGGAAATAGAGCCGCAACGAGCGGGCCCGGCGATAGAGCCGGTCACAGGCCACGCGGCGGCGATAGGTGGTATCGTGGCGGCGCGCCACCTGCCACAGGCCTGTCACCCCCGGTCGCACCGCGCAATAGGCGGCAAAATGGCGCCCATAGCGCACGACTTCGGCATCAACGATCGGCCGCGGCCCCACCAGGCTCATATCCCCACGCAGAACGTTGATGAGCTGGGGCAGTTCATCCAGGCTGCTCTTGCGCAGCAGCCGCCCAACCGCCGTGATCCGGGGATCGTTTTGCAGTTTGTGCGTCGCTTCCCATTCGGAACGCGCGGCAGGATCGGTTTCCAGGACATGGCGCAGCCGCGCATCGGCATCCACGCACATCGAGCGAAACTTGAGGCAGGCGAAGTGACGCCCCCCTGCTCCCACCCGGCGATGGCGGAACAGCACCGGGCCACCATCTGAAAACCGCACCAGCGCGGCGATGGCGAGCATGAGCGGAAGAAACACGACAAGTGCGCCAAAGGCCATGATCACGTCGATCGCGCGCGTCCACGCCTCTGCCCGCGCGATACGCGGATCGGACGCAGGGTGGCGCCAGCGCGCCAGCGCTGCACGCGGCGCCGCGGAAAGATCGGGGGTGAAAGCAAGCGCCGGCCCATGCCAGGTGCCGGCGGAATTGCGGACACCCTCGGGTCGCGCAGCGACATTGTGTTGATGATTCACCTGAGCTGGTCCCCACACCGGGCGACGCCGCATATCCGGCGTCCATGGCAGGGATGATAGGAACAGCCCGCAGATGCCGTCAGCGAGCGATACAGCCGAGATGGTTCGTTAGCTGACGCAGCGACGGCGAATCACCTAGTGAAGGCGCAACATGCCCCAGATAATCAGTGCCCAGGCGAACGCCGAAGAGCCACCAATGATCGCCACCCGCAGCCACAGCGGATAAAGCGCGTCCGCTGTCTGCGCGCTGCCCTGCGCCAGCGGCAACAGTTCTTGCTGCAACGCATGAACGGGTGAAAAAACAGGATCTTCCTCGCCAGACACGAGCCGTGGCACCGGGGCATCATCGGCCGGTGGCGGATCGGGCAGGATGCTGTGACGCGGCTGTAAAACGGGCATGGGGGATTACCTCCACCCGGGTTTTACGCCCACCAGATTACTGCCACCTGCGCCCGGGCATCGGGGGGTATACGTATTGCCCTCAGGAAATTCCCTTATCCGATTTGGCGATTTGACGCCGCCGGATATTCTCGAATGTGGATGCAAGTGCGCCGGGCGCCAGTCAGGCGCGGTGCGCCTCGGCCAAGGGTTCCCCCAGCACGGGATAGCCATGGCCATCGGGAATGGCCAGCCACGGCTCCCCATCGCGCATAACGGTTTGCGGCACGATCGGCACCACGGGATGGGCTGCGGCATGCTGGCTGGCCGTGGCGAAATCGTCGAACAGGGCCAGGCGTTCAAGATTGCGCCGGGTGGGAAAGATGACGCGAAGGTCACCCCGCGCGGCGGCAGCCAGCGCCTCTGCCGCGCTGGCCCAGAACAGATGGCAGTTTTCGGTACGATCCACTGCAAGGTCGACCATGCCACTGCCAAGGTCAGCCAGATAGAACCGCGTGTCGAACACGCGCCCCGGCTTCCCCCGCGGCCACCAGCGCGCCCATGGCACCAGGGCGGCAGGATCCAGCTGCCAGCCAAAGTGCGCCAGCACCGGCGCCATGCTCCCAGCCTGCGCCAAGATCGCCCGGGCCTGCTGCGCGCCCGACGCATCGAGCGCGGTGGCATCCGGCCGGGCAGGCGCAAGGCCAACGAGCAATCCGGTTTCTTCCAGCGTTTCGCGCACGGCGGCCACGCGCGCGGCGGCATCATCTGCGTCCAGCCCGGATGCCCAGCCAGCCCCTTGCGCGACCAAGGCATGATCGGCCGCATCCACCTTGCCACCCGGAAACACCGTGGCACCGCCGGCAAAACGCAACTGGGCCGAACGCTCCACCAGCAGGATCTGCGCCGGCGCGCCCGCCGCGCCCTTGCGAAACACGATCAGCGTGGCGGCTGGTTCTCCCAGGGCAGTGTCGGTCGGTTCAGAGGCATTGTGCGGATCGGGCATCGCGCCACCATGCGGTTGCTGGCGAGCCTTGCCAAGTGCCCGCAAGAACCGTCGGCATATTTTACAATTGGCCGGCGCGTCGTCGTGCGAGGGCTGTGGGCATCCCCCTGAAAGATGGCCCTTCCGGAAACTGGCACGGTCTGTGCTTTGTTTTGCATACCCCGAAGACTTCTTTCTTCGAGAGGCGGAGCCGGACACCCCAAGTCTCCCCGGCTCCGCCTCCCCCGGGGTTCCCAACACCGTATGATACAACGAAAAAACGCGGCGTCCCGATCAGGAAACCGCGTTGTTCAGCAGGTTGCGCCCCGGCCATCGCGTGCCGGGGGCGGCACCGTCAGGCCGGCTTTACCTCGGCCTCTTCCATCAGCTGGGCCAGTTCGCCCGCTTCGTACATTTCCATCATGATGTCCGAACCGCCAACGAACTCACCCTTCACATAGAGCTGGGGAATCGTGGGCCAATCGGAATAGGACTTGATGCCCTGACGGATTTCCATGTCCTGCAAGACATCGACGCTGGCATATTCCACGCCGAGGTGTTCTAGGATCGCCACGGCACGGCTGGAAAAGCCGCATTGCGGGAACAGCGGCGTACCCTTCATGAACAGGACAACGTCGTTGCCCTTGACGATTTCGTCGATGCGCTGCTCGGTAGACATGGTGGGATCAGTTCCTTTCGGCCCCTTATTTGGGGGCAGCGGTGGTCAGTTGCAAGGCATGAAGCACGCCGCCCATGCGGCCACCGAGTGCGGCATAGACCGCCTTGTGCTGCGCCACGCGGCTCATCCCGGCAAAGGCGGGCGAAACGACATGCGCGGCATAGTGATCACCATCCCCGGCGAGATCGGTAATCGTCACCTCTGCATCGGGCAGAGCGGCGCGGATCATCGCCTCGATCTCGGCAGCGGCCATCGCCATCAGACTTCGCCCATCAGCTGGCGGCGCGCGTCAACGGCCTTGGCATCGAGCGCGGTGCGGATTTCTTCCTCGCTGACATCGACGCCAGCAGCGATCAGATCACCCAGCAGCTTGCGCACCACGTCTTCGTCCCCGGCTTCCTCGAAATCGGTGTGAACCACCGACTTGGCATAGGCTTCCGCCTCCGCCTGGGTGAGCTTCATGCGCTCGGCCGCCCACTGCCCCAGCAAACGGTTGCGACGGGCATGCACGCGGAACAGCATTTCCTCGTCGTGGGCGAACTTGGCTTCGAACGCGCGCTCGCGATCATCGAACATGGTCATTGTGGTCGATCCCGTTGTGGTCCCACCTTTGCGGATAGTCAGCCACTGCCCGCCCTGCAAGGGGAACCTATGGCGATGGTGCCGCCAGATTGGGCGACAGGCCGGTAAAGGCCGCCAGGAACGCCAGCACATCCGCGCCGCCAGCAATCACCTTGTCGACGCTCTTGCCGCCACCATGGCCGGCGCCCTGCTCCACCCGCAAGAGATGCGGCAGCGGGCCGATATCGGCCGCCTGCAGCGCGGCGGCATATTTGAAGCTGTGTGCGGGCACAACGCGATCGTCGGTATCGGCGGTGGTTACCAGGATAGCGGGATAGCGCACGCCAGCGCGGATGTTGTGATAAGGCGAATAGGCGCGCAGCACTTGCCAATCGGCCGCACGGGCAGGATTGCCATAGTCATCCATCCAGAACCGGCCGGCGGTGAACTGGTCAAAGCGCAGCATGTCCATCACCCCGACATCGGGGTTGGCCGCGGCAAACAGATCGGGCCGCTGATTGACCACCGCGCCCACCAGCAAGCCGCCATTGGAACTGCCCTGGATTGCCAGGCCACCCTTAGGCGTGATGCCCTGGGCGATGAGATATTCGCCCGCGGCGATGAAATCATCGAAGCTGTTCTGCTTGGCGGCAAGCCGGCCGCCATCGTGCCACGCCTCGCCAAATTCGCCGCCACCGCGAATGTTGGCCAAGGCAAAAGCGCCACCGGCGGCGATCCACGCCATGCGCACCGGCGACCACCCCGGCGTGAGCGCCACATCGAACCCGCCGTAGCCATAGAGCAGCGTCGGCAGCGCCTGCCCGGCGAGCGCGGCACGGCGGCTGCGCACCAGATAGAGCGGCACCATCGTGCCATCCTTGGAGCGATAGCGGCGCTGTTCCACCACATAGTCTGCCGGATCGAACGACAGGCGCGGCTGGGCAAAGGGCGTCGCCTGCCCGGTTTTCAGATTCAGGCGAAAGATCGTGGGCGGCAGGTTGAAGCTGGAAAACTGATAGAACGTTTCGTTGTCACCCGGCCGCCCGGCAAAGCCTGAGGCCACGCCGATGCCGTTGAGCGTGATCGCCCGCGCCGGCTTGCCGCGCAGATTGGTGACCACGGCAGTCGTGGCGCCATCGTGCTGATACGACAGAATGAGGCGATCCCCCACCACGTTGCCGCCGGACAGGCTCTGGCTACGTTCGGGCACGATCACCCGCCAGCGCGGCGCGGCATTGGCCAGATCAAGTTCGGCGACCATGCCATTGGGCGCACCGGAATTGGTGATGAACCACAGCCGATCGCCCAGCCCCTCGATCGCTTTCCATTCGTGAGCGAAATCGGTGACGAGCGGAAGCACGCGCCAATCGCCGCGGCGCCAGCCATCGCCGCGCAGATCGACCAAGTGGACCATGCGGCGCGCGTCGGTGCTGGCCTCGGTGGTGATCACCGCCCAGCGGCCATCCGACGTGACAAAGGCCTTGTGCCCCCATTCGGGATGATCGGGCGTGGCAAAGACCAGTTCGTCGGCCGATTGCGGCGTGCCCACGCGGTGAAACCACACGGCCTTGCCCGCCAGCACCGCGCGATAGGCCTGCCCCTGGGCCGGCGCGGGATAGCGCGAATAGAGGAAGCCTTCGTCGCCCAGCCACCCGATCAGCGTATCGTTGGCCCACTCCAGGCGATCATCGAGCATGTGGCCATTGCGCGCGTCGACCACGCCCAGCGTGCGCCAATCACTGCCATCGCGCTGGCGCCCGAACGCCAGGAAGCGCCCGCTGCGCGAGGGAACCCACAGGTCCAGCGCCTGCGCGCCATCGGCCGACCAGCTATTGGGATCGATCAGCAGACGCGGCGCGCTGCGATCGCCTTCTTGCACATAGAGCACGGGCTGATTCTGCAAGCCGCTGTTGCGCAGATAGAAGTAACTGTGCCCCGCCTTACGCGGCAAGGACACGCGCGGGTAATCCAGCAGCGTGCGGATGCGCGTGGCGAAATCGGCGCGCTCGGGCAGAGCCTTGAGGAATGCGCCGCTCAGGCGGTTTTCGCGGGCCACCCAATCGGCCACCTCCGGGCTGGTGCGCAGATCGGCTTCAAGCCAGCGCCAGGGATCGGCCACGGCCTGGCCGAACGGCTTGTCGACCACCGCATCGCGCCGGGCCAGAGGATAGAGCTCACGGGGCAGGACCAGGCTGGCCCCCGGGGCCATGGTGGGGGTTAGCGGGGTTTGGCTGGAGGTGCCGGCATGCTCGCTACGGACAACGTCAACCGCGCCTTCCACGGCGCCATCGGCCAAGGGCGCAGGGGCAGGCGCAGCGGCGGCGGTGGCTTGGCCACCACCCGCCACCAGCCCGGCCAGCGTTCCCGCCAGCAGCGCCTTCCGCCATCCTGTCCCAAACCTTGTCATTGTTCGAGAATCTCTAGCACCGGCACAGCGCGGGCGCCAGAGATTGCACCGTCAAAGATAGACTTCAGGGGCGCGGCGTCAGCCCGGTGAAATGGGCCAGGAACGCCTGCACATCGGCAGTTTCCTCGATCTGCTTGTCGATCGGCTTGCCCGAACCATGGCCGGCGCGCGTCTCGATGCGGATCAGGTGCGGCTTGGGCCCGATCGCGGCGGTCTGCAGCGCCGCAGTATATTTGAAGCTGTGCCCCGGCACGACGCGATCGTCGGTGTCGGCCGTGGTTACGAGGATGGCGGGATAGTCCACGCCCGAGCGCACGTTGTGATAGGGGGAATAGCGGCGCAGCACGCGCCAATCGGCTTCCTTTTCGGGATAGCCATAGTCATCCACCCAATAGCGCCCGGCGGTGAACTGGTCGAAGCGCAGCATGTCCATCACGCCCACGGCAGGGCTGGCCGCCGCAAACAGATCGGGCCGCTGGTTGGTCACCGCGCCAATCAGCAGGCCACCGTTGGAGCCACCCTCGATCGCCAGGCCGTGGCGCGGCGTCACGCCATTGGCGATCAGCCATTCGCCCGCGGCAATGAAATCGTCGAACACGTTCTGCTTCTTGTCGCGCCGGCCGGCATCGTGCCACGCATCGCCATATTCCCCGCCGCCGCGTAGGTTTGCCAGGGCAAAGGCGCCGCCGCTGTCGATCCAGGTCATGAAACCGGCGGAAAACCATGGGGTAAGCGCCACATTGAAGCCGCCATAGCCATAGAGCAGCGTGGGCAGCGGGCCCTTGGCATCCTTGCGGCGGACGATGAACATCGGCACCTTGGTGCCGTCCTTGCTGGGATAGAACACCTGCTCCACCCGGAAATCGGCCGGATCGAACGTCAGGTGCACCGGCTCCCACGGGGTGGTTTTCGCCGTGGCGGGATCGAGCGCCAGCACCGTGGCAGGCTGGGTAAAGCTGCTGAACGAGAGATAGGCATGGCGATCGCCGGGCCGGCCGCTCAGGCCCGAGGCGCTGCCGATGCCGGGCAGGCTGACCGCACCGGCCGGCTTGCCATCAAGATCGAACGCCAGGACCTGGCTCTTGGCATCGTGGATATAGCTGGCGAACAGGCGGTTGCCGGCAATGCCGACGGATTCGAGGTTGTCCTTGCTTTCGGGCACCACGGTATCGAAGCGCGGCGTGCTGCCCGACAGATCGACCCGCACGATCTTCTTGAGCGGGGCGCCATCGCCCGACACGAACCACAGCTGATCGCCCACGCCATCGACGAAATCCCATTGCGCCTTGAGATCGGGGATCAGTGCGGTAACCGGCCCAATCTTGCCGTTGGTGACGCGCGCAACGTGCACGGTGTTGACCGGATCGGTGCCCTCGCTGCTGGTGATCACCACCCAGCGCCCATCGCTCGAAACGCTGGCGCCGTGGCCGCGCTTGGGCAGCTCGGGCGTCGCGAACACCGGCTGATCGGCGCTTTGCGGCGTGCCCAGGCGGTGGAGCCACACCGTCTGGTTATAGTTCAGCGCCTGGAAGGCCTGGCCTTCCTTTGGCTCGGCAAAGCGGGAATAGAGCAGCGCATCGTTGCCCAGCCAGGCCAGGCCGGAAAACTTCACCCACTTGAGTTCGTCGGCCAGCGGCTTGCCGTCGGCCACGCCGACAAACTTCACCGTCCGCCAATCCGAACCGCCATCCTGCACCGAATAGGCCAGCAGGCGCCCGTCATCCGATGCCGCCCAGGCATCGAGCGCAGTGGCGCCATCCTTGGCCCAGGTATTGGGATCGAGCAGTACCCGTCCCTTGGTGCCCACCGGCGCATCGGCAGGGCGCACCAGCAGCTGCGACTGGTTCATCAAGCCGCTGTTCCAGCTGTAGAAGACCGAAGCGCCACGGCGCTGCGGCAGGCCAAACCGTTCGTAATCGATCAGCGCCTTCATCCGCTTTTCCAGCGCGGCACGCTCGGGCAACTGCTTGAGATAGGCTGCGGTATAGGCGCTTTGCGCCTGGACCCAGGCCGCCACCTTGGCATCGGTGCGCACGTCGGCTTCCAGCCAGCGCCAGGGATCAGACACCTTTTCACCGAAATGGTCTTCCACCAGCGGCACTTGCGGGCTGGCGGGATAGGGCGGCAGTGACGGCATGGCCTGGTCCTTGGCAAGGGTGGGCGGCGTCTGGGCAAACGCAACCGGGGTGGCAAGCGCAAGCGGGGCGGCCATGGCCAGCCACAAGCGGTTCTTCATCGCGATATCCTGACAAGACGGGGGGTGGTTTCGCAGGAAACTACCGCAGGATCGCCCCAGTGCAACAGACTTTGCAACGATCAGGAATAGCGGCCCAGCATCGGCGGGCGGTGCAGGCACTGAGCAAAGCGGAACGGCCGCACTGTCAGAGGTGGCACTGTGCCTGCTGCGGGATGATCGGCATTCATCAGGATGACGTCAGCCTCGGGCAGCACGGCCGACCGCACAGCCAGCAGCAGCGACCGCGCTGCGCCTGCGCAGGCATCGACAGACGCAATCGTGTCGGCGCGGTCAAGCCCATCGGGCACCCGTTCGGCCATGGCGGCAATCTCCGTCCACCCCAGGTCGAACGGCGTTTCGCAGGTTTCTGCCGGCTCTGCCAGATAGCGTTGCTGGACCAGCACGGCGAGGCCGGCCTCGCTGGCAAAATGCACGATGCGATGGCCGGGCGAGCAATAGCGCCCGCCAAAGCGCAATGCCCCTGCCCCGTCCAACGCGTGTTCCCCGGCCTTGACCAAACGCCATACGATCATGGGGCCGTTCTATGCCGGAGCCAGCGGGCGGGCAAGCCTATCACAACGCACGAAAAACGGGCGGAGCCTTGCGGCCCCGCCCGTGATCCGGTTCGTCCGATGGTGGGGCGCGATGCCCCGCCCGATCAGGCGTTTTCGAGTTCGTCTTCGTCGGCAGTCAGCACCGGACCCGAATCGAGGCCCTTGGCCGACGTGTCACGGTCCACCAGCTCGATCACGGCGATCGGGGCGGCGTCCGAGGCGCGGTAGCCGGCCTTGATGATGCGGGTGTAGCCACCTTCACGGTCGGCGTAGCGCGCGGCCAGAACTTCGAACAGCTTCTTTTCCTGCGCTTCGTCCAGCAGACGGGCGTGGGCAAGGCGGCGGTTCGACAGGCCACCATGCTTGGCCAGCGTGATCAGCTTTTCGACGTAGGGACGCAGTTCCTTCGCCTTGGGCGTGGTGGTGGTGATCTGCTCGTGCTTGATCAGGGCGGCGGCCAGATTGCGCAGCAGCGCAATACGGTGCGACGAGGTACGACCCAGCTTACGCTGGCCCAGCTTATGACGCATAACTCATTCTCCGTTTGTAGGGGGGCCGTGTGAGGTACCCCGATCCAGGCCGACTTGAGGGGCAGCCCGTTCCCTTTCGTGCGAGGTTGCAGCGCTATGCTGCGGCCAGGCCGGTACGGAAAAGCGTTCCGCGCCGGCCCTGCCCACCCAATCAGCCGAGCAGTTCCTGCTCGAGCTTCTTGGCCATTTCCTCGATGTTTTCCGGCGGCCAGCCAGGGATGTCCATGCCGAGGCGCAGACCCATCGACGAGAGCACTTCCTTGATCTCGTTGAGCGACTTGCGGCCGAAGTTCGGCGTGCGGAGCATCTCGGCCTCGGTCTTCTGGACCAGGTCGCCGATGTAGATGATGTTGTCGTTCTTCAGGCAGTTGGCCGAACGCACCGACAGTTCCAGCTCGTCCACCTTCTTGAGGAGGTAGCGGTTGAGCTGGTTGGCGTCGCTTTCTTCCGGCGCATGGGCGGCAACGCCGGCCAGCGACGGCACGTGGCCGGTCGGCACCTGGTCGTCGAAGTGGACGAACAGCGCCAGCTGGTCCTGAAGGATGCGCGCAGCATAAGCCACGGCGTCTTCCGGGGTGACGGTGCCATCGGTTTCGACCGAAAGGCTGAGCTTGTCGTAGTCAAGCTCCTGGCCGATGCGGGCGTTGTCCACCTTGTAGGACACCTGACGCACGGGCGAGTAGAGCGAGTCCACCGGGATCAGGCCGATCGGTGCATCCACCGGGCGGTTCGACACGGCCGGGACATAGCCCTTGCCGGTGTCGCAGGTGAGTTCCATGTTGAAGGTCGCGCCTTCATCCAGATGGCAGATCACCAGATCCTTGTTCATCACCTCAATGTCGCCGGTCACGGCGATATCGCCGGCCTTGACTTCGCCCGGCCCGATCGCGGAAAGCTGAAGACGCTTGGGGCCTTCGCCCTGCATCTTGAGCGCGATCTGCTTGACGTTGAGCACGATGTCGGTGACGTCTTCACGCACGCCGGCAAGCGACGAGAATTCGTGCAGCACGTTCTCGATCTTGATCGACGTAACCGCAGCCCCCTGAAGCGAAGAGAGCAGCACCCGGCGCAGCGCATTGCCGAGGGTAAGACCAAAGCCACGCTCAAGCGGTTCGGCAACGAAAGTCGCGCGACGCTTCGGATCGTGACCGGGCTTGATGTCGAGATTGTTGGGCTTCTTCAGTTCCTGCCAGTTCTTGATGTTGACAGTCATGGAATTCCCCTAGGGTTTTTCGAGAGCGCCGGCAGTCGGCCAGAAGGAAGCCGCAACCGGTCAAGATATTGGGCGGGTGTGGCGCGCGTGGTACCTCGCGCGCCACTCGCCAAAAGGCAGGTCAGACGCGACGGCGCTTGGAAGGACGCACGCCGTTGTGCGGGATCGGGGTCACATCGCGGATCGCAGTGATGGTGAAACCCACCGCCTGCAGAGCGCGCAGGGCGCTTTCGCGGCCCGAACCCGGACCCTTCACTTCCACTTCAAGGGTGCGCACGCCGTGTTCGGCGGCCTTCTTGCCGGCGTCATCCGCAGCCACCTGAGCGGCGTACGGGGTCGACTTGCGGCTGCCCTTGAAGCCCATCATGCCGGCAGACGACCACGAAATGGCGTTGCCCTGGGCATCGGTGATGGTGATCATGGTGTTGTTGAAGCTGGCGTTAACGTGCGCAACACCGCTGGTGATGTTCTTGCGCTCGCGGCGCTTAATGCGCTGAGGTTCGCGTGCCATGTGCTGAATTCCTGTCGAGAAACCGTTGGGAAGATCTAAAGCCTGAAAGGCCTGATCTTACTTCTTCTTGCCGGCGATCGGCTTGGCCTTGCCCTTGCGGGTGCGCGCATTGGTGTGCGTGCGCTGGCCACGAACCGGCAGGCCCTTGCGGTGACGCAGGCCACGATAGCAGGCCAGGTCCATCAGACGCTTGATGTTCATCGCGGTTTCGCGACGCAGATCGCCTTCCACGGTGTGTTCAGCGTCGATCGCTTCACGGATCTGGAGCACTTCGGCGTCCGACAGATCCTGAACGCGACGGGCGTGATCGATGCCGAGCTTGTCGGCGATCTGGCGGGCCTTGAACGAGCCAATGCCATGAATGTAGGTCAGCGCCACGATCACGCGCTTGTTGGTGGGGATATTGACCCCGGCAATACGAGCCACTTGTTTCTCCGTTTGCTCCACAGAGCGCCGAATCGAAATTGGCGCCCTATCTCATCGCGACAACACCCGCCAAAAAACGCCAAATTGCAGCCCGCGCAAGCACTTGCCCCGGACTTCAAATGACCCTTCTCGTTCGAGTGAAAGGCGCGCTTAAGCTTTTTGCAGGGAAAGGTCAACCACAAAGGGCACGTTCCCCACGCAGACGGGTGAACGTGCGGCCCTCCATGAGCACGGGGGCCAGCTTTGGTGACACCATCCTTATACGCCACAAGCGCCGCGTCGCAAAGCACGATTCGCGTGCGGGCGTGATCCGCCCGTACCGTGCCGGCACGTCTTGTCAGTGATCGCTGCCCGGCCCCATGGCAGCGTCGAATGCGGCCTGCGCGTCCTTTTGCGCGGTCGCTTCATCACGCGGCGCCGCCGCGGTTGGCTGGGCCGCAGGCTTGGGCTTGGCGGGTGCGGGCTTGGCCGGAGTGGCCCTGGCCGGCGCCGGCTTTTTGGCGGACTTGGCCGCTGCCGCCTTGCCTAGTGCTGCTCTGGCCACAGCCGGCTTGGCCGAAGGGGCCCTGGCCGCTGCTGGCGCAGGGGTGTCGTCGGAAACGACCAGCCCGTCATCGTCGGCAACGGCTGGCGCCGTGGTGCGGCTGCGCGCCGGGCCCGGCGGCAAGCTGGGCAGACCACGCAGGGTGCCGAGCGGACGGCCGCTGAGCGGTGCGCCATCGGGATCAAGCGAAGGGCCCTGCGGTGCGTTGCGCGAGACCGGCGCCGAGTCGCCGTTGTCAGAACGGTCAGCCGGGGCTTTGGGGGTAATGATCGGCACGGCGCCATCGCCGGCCAGCGCGCCGCCCAGCTTGTCGGCCAGGCCGGCGATCTGCTGCCCCAACATGCGATCGACTGCCGGTGCGATCTGATCCATGCGATAGCGCATGTAACCGCCCACGACATATTCGATGAGAATGCGCGTACCGCGATCACCCGCCTTCAACGTGATCGTCATGGAGCCGAGCACGGCCTCGCTTTGCAACGGGCCGAGCGCGCCGGTCATGCGCAGCGCGCGCCCTGGCTCGACATAGACCACGCGCATGTGCTGGACGCCGCCGGCCAGGGCCCCTGCCCCGCCTTGCTTGCTCGCCGGCAGCTTTTCACAGAAACAGCCGCCCGGCACCGGATCGAGCGTCAGGTTCGCCGCTTCCCCGGAAAAGGTGTGCTCGCTTGACCACCAAGTCGCCGGCTTGACCAGTGTGCGCCAGGCCTCGGGTGTAGAAGCGCCAACGTCAACCGTCTGGCGAATGACAAAGCCGTTGTCGTCGCGCGCAACGATCTCGGCATGGGCGGGCACGGCCAAAGCCGCGTTGCCCGCCACGGCGGCGAAAAGCAGCCCCGCGACCCTGCTTGAAAGCCGTGATCGCACTAGGCACACTCCTTTTCGCCGCAACGTTTCCAGGCTTCCCACGATAGTCGGAAAGCCTGGGTGCTTTAAGCCAGAATCGCCTCGATCGAGGCGGTCACGGCATCCATGTCCGCCATGCCGTCCACGCGCGCCACGATGCCGCGCGCTTCATAGATCGGCAGGATCGGTGCAGTCTTGGCGCGATACTCGGCCATGCGCGTGCGCACGGTTTCCTCGTTATCGTCAGGACGGCGCTTGAACTCGTGGCCACCGCACTTGTCGCACGTGCCGGCAACCTTGGGCTGCTCGAACGTGTCATGATAACCCTTGCCACAGGTGGCGCAGGTGTAGCGGCCAGTAATCCGCTCGACCAGGGCGTCTTCGTTCACGTCCAGCTCTATCACGTGATCCAGCTTGCGGCCACGGCTGGCCAGGATCGCATCGAGCGATTCGGCCTGCGCCGCGGTGCGCGGGTAGCCATCGAAGATCGCGCCGGTACCGGCGCCCATCGCATCGAGTTCGTCACCGATCAGCGCCGAGACGATCTCGTCAGAGACCAGCTGGCCCGCTTCCATCACGGCCTTGGCCTTGAGGCCAACTGGCGTGCCGGCCTTGACGGCGGCGCGCAGCATGTCGCCGGTGGAAAGCTGCTTGAGGCCATGACGTTCGACCAGGCGTTGGGCCTGGGTGCCCTTGCCAGCGCCCGGCGGGCCGAGAAGAATGATATTCACTTTGGCAGTCCCCCTCTTCGACACCTGCGCGATCAGCGCAGTCGGCCCTTCAGCTTGGCCTTTTTGATCAGGTCGCCATACTGGTGCGCCAGCAGGTGCGACTGGATCTGGGTGATCGTATCAACCGTGACGTTGACCACAATCAGCAAGCTGGTGCCACCGAAGAACAGCGTGCCCATCCCTGTCTCGGACATGATCCATTCCGGGATGACGCACACGAACGTGATATAGGCGGCGCCCAGCACGGTGATGCGCGTCAGCACATAATCGAGATACTTCTCGGTGTTCTTGCCGGGGCGGATGCCGGGGATGAAGCCGCCATTGCGCTTGAGGTTTTCGGCCGTTTCTTCCGGGTTGAACACCACGGCGGTGTAGAAAAAGCTGAAGAACACGATGCCCAGGGCATAGAGGAGCATATACAGCGGCTTGCCGTGGCCCAGGTACTGGTTGAGGCCGATGATGATCTTGCCCGTGGTCGTATCAGGCGAGATCGACTTGCCGGCGAACTGGGTAATGGTCAGCGGCAGCAGCAGCAGCGAGCTGGCAAAGATCGGTGGGATCACGCCGGCGGTGTTGAGCTTGAGCGGCAGGTGGCTGCGATCGGCGGCCATCATGCCGCGCTGCGTGGCGCGCTTGGGATACTGGATCAGCAAGCGGCGCGTGGCGCGTTCGAAGAAGCAGATCAGCACGACGACGCCGAGGATCAGCGCGATCACGCCCGCAATCACGAAGCCATTGAGCTGACCCGAGCGACCCTGTTCGAACAGGTTGCCCACGAACTTGGGCATCTGCGCGACGATACCGGCCATGATGATCAGCGAGGTGCCGTTGCCGATGCCGCGCGCGGTGATTTGCTCACCCAGCCACAGCAGGAACATGGTGCCGCCGATCAGGCTGATCACAGCGGTAACGCGGAACAGGAAGCCGGGCAGCACAACCGCCTGGATACCGCTCGACGCGCCATAGGCTTCAAGCCCGGTAGCGATCGCATAGCCCTGCACCGCGGTAAGGAACACGGCGCCATAGCGGGTGTACTGATTGAGCTTCTTGCGGCCGCTTTCGCCTTCCTTCTTGAGGGCGGCGAGCGCGGGGTGAAGCGAGGCGGCCAGCTGCACCACGATCGAGGCCGTGATGTAGGGCATCACGCCCAGCGCGATGAGGCTCATGCGCTGGAGCGAACCGCCCGAAAAGGCGTTGAAGATATCCAGGATCCCGCCGCGCGTCTGATTGTAGAGCGTTTCGAGGATCAGCGGGTTCACGCCGGGCAACGGCACGAAGCTCAAGAAGCGGAACACGATCAGCGCACCGACCGTGAACCAGATGCGGTTCTTCAGTTCGGTCGCCTTCGAGAAGTTCGACAGGTTGAGATTGCTGGCGATGTTATCGGCGCGGGATGCCATGGTCGGGTATCAAGCCTTGCTGTGGCCCGCTCTGGCCGACGCCCGATCCCGAAATTCGCTTTCGGATATGTCAGGCCTCGCCCGGCGGGCTGCGCGTCAATATGGTGCGTTCAATACTGTACGGGCCATATAGGACGGGCGCAGGGATGCAATAACCCCCGCGCCCGCTTTACGCGATAATTAAAAGGTCTCAGGCTTCGGCGGCAGCCTTGGTCACGGCCACTTCAACCGCGCCACCCAGCTTTTCCACCGCGGCCACGGCACCCTTGGAGGCGCCAGCAACCTTGAAGCTGACCTTGGTGGTCAGTTCGCCCTTGGCGAGCAGGCGCACGCCGTGCTTGCCGCCACGGGCAAGACCAGCAGCCTTGAGCGCGGCGTGATCGACCACGCCCGACACGTCGAGCTTGCCAGCGTCGATGAACTTCTGGATCATGCCCAGGTTCACTTCGGCATAGTCCTTGGCGAAGATGTTGTTGAAGCCGCGCTTCGGGATGCGCATGTGCAGCGGCATCTGGCCGCCTTCGAACCCGTTGATCGAAACGCCCGAGCGCGCCTTGGCACCCTTCTGGCCACGGCCAGCGGTCTTGCCCTTGCCCGAGCCGATGCCACGGCCCACGCGCATGCGCCCCTTGCGGGCGCCGCCATTGTCGGAAATCTGGTTAAGCTTCATGAGATGCACTCGCTTTCGCTTTGAGTCGCGCTGATAGGAAGAGGCGCCCTTAGTGGGTCGGGGCCAGCTTGTCACCCCCTGAGGACGAGTCTTGATCGGATTGCAGCTCGCTAGCGCTAGCGCCCTTCGACAGGCTCAGGGCGAACGGGGTGGGAATTTGGTGCGATTGCCGTTCGGGCTGAGCTTGTCGAAGCCCCTTCCCCCGGAACGCCAAACGAAAAGCCCCGCGCACCAGACGATGCGCGGGGCTTTTCTGAAAGCTCTGCTCAGAGGGCTATGGTCAGTCGACCACGGCCACCATGTGCGGCAGCTTGGCAATGGCGCCACGGGTTTCAGCGGTATCTTCCACTTCAACCACGCGGTTCATCTTGCCCAGGCCCAGGCCGATCAGAATCTTCTTCTGATGTTCCGGGCGACGAATCGGCGAACCGATCTGCTTGATCTTGATCGTAGCCATGACCGATTACTCCGCGATGGCTTCGGCAGCGGCTTCGGCTTCGACCTGCGAAGCACCACCACGACCGAGCAGATCAGCGACCTTCTTGCCGCGACGCTGGGCAACAGACTTCGGCGAAGTCTGGTCCTGCAGCGCGTCGAAGGTGGCGCGGATCATGTTGTACGGGTTCGAAGTGCCGACCGACTTGGTCACCACGTCGTGCACGCCCAAGCTTTCGAAGACGGCGCGCATCGGGCCGCCCGCGATGATGCCCGTACCGGCCGGGGCCGAACGAACATTGACCTTGCCCGCACCGAAACGGCCCTTGCCGTCGTGGTGAAGGGTGCGGCCTTCCTTGAGCGGAACGCGAACCATCTTCTTCTTGGCAGAAGCAGTGGCCTTGGTGATGGCTTCCGGCACTTCGCGGGCCTTGCCGTGACCGAAGCCAACGCGACCCTTGCCATCGCCGACCACGACCAGAGCCGCAAAGCCGAAGCGCTTGCCGCCCTTCACGGTCTTGGAGACGCGGTTGATGTGAACGAGCTTTTCGATCAGCTCTTCACCCTGGTCCTCGTCATTGTTGTTGCGGCCACGACGGTCGTCGCGACGGCCACGGCCGCCACGTTCACCGCGTTCGCCACGCTCACCGCCACGGCCACGACCGCGACCGCGACCTTCGCGCTGCTCGCCACCGGTCTGTTCGACGGGGGCAGCGGCATCGCCCTGCAGGTTGGTTTCGTCAGCCATGATCAGAACTCCAGGCCGCCTTCACGGGCAGCATCAGCCAGCGCCTTGACGCGGCCATGGAACAGGTAACCGCCACGGTCGAAGACGACGGTGGTGACACCGGCTTCCTTGGCCCGTTCGGCGATCTGCTTGCCCACCAGGACAGCAGCGTCGACATTGGCGCCGATCGACTTCTCGCCCTTCACCAGCGAGGAAGCGGCGGCCAGGGTACGGCCGGCAGCATCGTCGATGATCTGCGCGTAGATGTGACGGCCCGTGCGATGCACGGAGAGACGCGGACGACCGCCAGCACGTGCCTTGAGGGCAGTGCGGACGCGGCGACGGCGGCGATCGAAGAGAGACAGCTTGGCCATTACTTCTTCTTCCCTTCCTTGCGGAAGATGAACTCGCCACGGTACTTGATACCCTTGCCCTTGTAGGGTTCGGGCTTGCGCCAGCGGCGAATTTCGGCCGCAACCTGGCCGACCTTCTGCTTGTCGATACCCGAGATTTCGACCGTGGTGTTATCCGGGGTCTTGATCTCGATGCCTTCCGGCACGGCGAAATCGACGTCGTGGCTGTAGCCGAGCTGCAACTTCAGGTTCTTGCCCTGAGAATTGGCACGGTAGCCGACGCCGGTGATCAGAAGGACCTTGGTATAGCCTTCGGTCACGCCGGTAACGAGGTTGGAAACGAGCGTGCGCTGCATGCCCCAGAACGCGCGAGCGCGCTTGGTATCGTTGGCAGGCTGCACCGAGATCGCACCGTCTTCGACGGCGTAGTTGATCTCGTCGACGAGCGAGAGCGTGAGGGTACCCTTGGGGCCCTTCACGGTCAGCACGCCGTTCGCGATGTCAGCGGTGACGCCACTCGGGATCGCCACCGGCCTTTTGCCGATGCGGCTCATCAGAACACCTCCGCCAGCACTTCGCCACCGACGTTGGCAGCACGTGCTTCGGCATCCGAAAGCACGCCCTTCGGCGTCGAGACGATGGTGATGCCCAGGCCATTGCGCACAACCGGGAGTTCCTTGGAACCCGAGTAGACGCGGCGGCCAGGCTTGGAGACGCGGGCCACATGCTTGATCGCAGGCTGGCCTTCGAAGTACTTCAGCTCGATGCGCAGCTGCGGGTGAACGCCAGTGGCGTCTTCGCTGAAGCCGCGGATATAGCCTTCGCGCTGAAGAACTTCGAGAACGTGTGCACGCAGCTTGGAAGCGGGCGAGAGGACCGAGTCCTTCTTCGCCTGCTGGCCATTGCGGATGCGGGTGAGCATGTCACCCAGGGGGTCGGTCAATGCCATCGTAGAGGCTCCTTACCAGCTCGACTTCGTCACGCCGGGGATGAGCCCCTTGTTGGCGAGATCGCGCAGTTCGATGCGGCAGAGACCGAACTTGCGGTAGTAGCCACGCGGGCGGCCGGTGGTGTTGCAACGGTTGCGGACACGCGTGGGATTCGCGTTACGCGGCAGCTCGGCCATCTTCAGACGGGCAATGAGGCGCTCGGTTTCTTCGAGCGATTCATCGTCGGCCTGGGCCTTGAGCGCGGCGTACTTGGCCGCAAACTTTTCAACGAGCTTCTTACGACGCTCGTTCTTGTTGATCGAACTCAGTTTCGCCATGGACTTAAGCTCTTTCCTATGACTGGCTTCAGGCGGCCTGCGCCTGTTCGGCGGCTTCCTGCGGGAACGGGAAACCGAACAGGCGAAGCAGTTCACGTGCCTCGTCGTCGGTCTTGGCGGTGGTGGTCACGATGATGTCGAGACCGCGCACCTTGTCGATCTGATCGTAGCTGATCTCAGGGAAAATGATCTGTTCCTTGAGACCCATCGCATAGTTGCCACGGCCGTCGAACGACTTCGGGTTCAGGCCCCGGAAGTCGCGGATGCGGGGCATTGCGATGGTGATCAGGCGGTCAAGGAATTCGTACATGCGTTCACGGCGCAGGGTAACCTTGCAACCGATCGGCATGCCTTCGCGCAGCTTGAACTGCGCGATCGACTTCTTGGCCTTGGTGATCACGGGCTTCTGGCCAGCGATCAGTTCCATTTCGGCTGCAGCGGTCTGGACCTTCTTCTTGTCCTGGCTCGCTTCGCCAACGCCCATGTTCAGCGTGATCTTGTCGATCCGCGGAATTTCCATGTCGTTCTTGTAGCCGAACTTCGCCTTCATCGCGGCTGCGATTTCAGCGTCGTACTTGCCCTTGAGGCGCGGAGTGTACTTGTCAGCCATCGATGGCCTCCCCGGACTTGACGGCCACGCGAACCTTCTTGCCATCGCGGGTTTCGAAGCGGACGCGGGTGGGCTTGCCATCCTTGTCGGCCACGGCAACCTTCGAGATGTGCATCGGCGCTTCAAAGCGATCGATGCCACCCTGCGGGTTCTGCTGGCTGGGCTTGCGGTGACGGGCAGCGACGTTCACGCCGGCCACGATGACCTTGTCTTCCTTGGGAAGAACCTGGAGGACGGTGCCGGTACGGCCCTTGTCCTTGCCCGTGCGAACGACGACGTTATCGCCCTTCTTGATCTTGGCGGCAGCCATTACAGCACCTCCGGAGCAAGAGAGATGATCTTCATGAAGCCCTTGCCGCGCAGTTCGCGCACCACGGGGCCGAAGATACGGGTGCCGATGGGCTCTTCGTTCTTGCCGACGAGCACAGCAGCGTTGCCGTCGAAGCGAATCACGCTGCCATCGGGACGACGAACGTCCTTCTTGGTGCGCACGATAACCGCGCGATGGACGTCGCCCTTCTTGACACGGGCGCGGGGCTGCGCCTCCTTCACCGACACCACGATGATGTCGCCGACGCTTGCGGTACGACGCTTAGACCCGCCCAGCACCTTGATGCACTGGACGCGCTTCGCGCCGCTGTTGTCCGCGACGTCGAGATTGGATTGCATCTGGATCATTGATCCGGTTCCTTCTCACTGGCTTGCCGGAACCAGTCCGGCAGTTCCAAAAACGTGACGCTCCCTAAGACCGAGAACGGACGTTTTGTCAAACGTCCGCTTCGATCGCGGCGGTCTTCCCAGCCAGAACCCGGTCGATAACCTTCCAGGTCTTGAGCTTGGAGTACGGCGAGGTCTCTTCGATCCGCACCGTCTCGCCGGTCTTGAAGGCATTCGCCTCATCGTGGGCGTGATACTTCTTCGAGCGACGGATGATCTTCCCGTACAGCGGGTGCTTCACCTTGCGCTCGACCTTCACGACCACGGTCTTGTCGGTCTTGTCGGAAACCACGGTCCCGATCAGGATACGCTTGGGCATCGTGTGTCTCCTTAAGCCTTGGCAGTGCGAGCACGCTCGCCCTGCAAGGTCTTGATCCGCGCGATGTCGCGGCGCACTTCCTTGATGCGCGCCGGACGCTCCAGCTGGCTGGTCGCCGCCTGGAAGCGCAGGTTGAACTGTTCGCGCTTCAGCTCGGCGAGGTCAGCAGTAAGCTGGTCGTCGCTCTTGACGCGGAGGTCTTCGAACTTAGCCATCATTCCTACTCCTTACTCGCCACCAAGGTGCGAGGTATCGCCGAGGCGAGCCACAACCTTGGTCTTGATCGGCAGCTTCATCGCAGCGCGGCTGAAAGCTTCGGCGGCCAGGGGGCCGGCGACGCCGTCGAGCTCGAACAGGATCTTGCCGGGCTTCACGCGGGCAGCCCAGTATTCCACCGAACCCTTGCCCTTACCCTGACGGACTTCTGCCGGCTTCTTGGTCACCGGAAGGTCAGGGAAGATGCGGATCCAGAGACGGCCCTGGCGCTTGATGTGGCGGGTGATCGCGCGGCGAGCCGCTTCGATCTGACGAGCGGTGACCCGCTCCGGTTCCATGGCCTTGAGGCCATAGGAGCCGAAGTTGAGGTCGGTGCCGCCCTTGGCGTTGCCGTGGAGACGGCCCTTGAACGCCTTGCGGAACTTGGTCTTCTTGGGTTGCAGCATGGTGCTAGCCTATCCTCAAGCCTCAGCGCGCCGGACGGACGCCAGAGGTCTGTGCCTCAAGCATCAGGCGGTCCTGCGCCAGCGGGTCATGACCCAGGATCTCGCCCTTGAAGATCCAGGTCTTGATGCCGATCACGCCGTAGGCGGTGTGGGCTTCGGCTTCGGCGTAGTCGATGTGCGCGCGCAGGGTGTGCAGCGGAACGCGACCTTCACGGTACCATTCGACGCGGGCGATTTCCGCCCCGCCGAGACGGCCACCGCAGGTGATCTTGATGCCTTCGGCACCAAGACGCAGCGCGGACTGAACAGCGCGCTTCATCGCACGGCGGAACGCCACGCGACGGACGAGCTGGTCGGCAATGCCCTGGGCAACGAGCTTGGCATCGATTTCCGGCTTGCGGATTTCAACGATGTTCAGCTTCACGTCGCTGTTGGTCAGCTTGGCAAGCTTGGCGCGGAGCTTTTCAATGTCCGCACCCTTCTTGCCGATGATCACACCCGGACGGGCCGCGTAGATCGAGATGCGGCACAGCTTGGCCGGACGCTCGATCACCACCTTCGAGATCGCTGCCTGCGGCAGGCTCTCGACGATGAACTTGCGGATCTGAAGGTCTTCCTTCAGCAGCTGCTGGTAGTTGCGCCCTTCGGCGTACCAGCGGCTGTCCCAGGTGCGGTTGATCTGCAGACGCAGACCGATGGGGTTCGACTTGTGACCCATGGCTCAGGCCTCCTCGACTTCACGGACGACGATCCGAAGGCGCGAGAACGGCTTCAGGATGCGGGTCGACTTGCCACGACCACGGGTGTGGAAGCGCTTCATCGTGATCGACTTGCCAACCGAGGCTTCCGCCACGACGAGCGCGTCGACGTCCAGGTTGTGGTTGTTTTCCGCGTTGGCGATCGCCGAAGCGAGCACCTTGCGGGCGTCAACCGCCATGGCCTTCTTCGAGAAGGACAGGACATTGAGGGCGTCTTCAGCCTTCATGCCGCGGATCAGGGCAGCAACCAGGTTGAGCTTCTGGGCCGAACCACGAATGTTCGTGTTGACGGCCAGAGCTTCCTTGTCACCGACCCGGCGGGGAGCAGCAGACTTGCTCATCAGCGCTTACCCTTCTTGTCAGCGGCGTGGCCGGGGAAGTTGCGCGTCGGCGCAAATTCACCAAGCTTGTGGCCGACCATCTCTTCGCTCACGGAGACGGGGATGAACTTCTGCCCGTTGTAGACGTTGAACGTCAGACCAACGAACTGCGGGATGATGGTCGAACGACGCGACCAGGTCTTGATGGGGCCAGCGCGGCTGCCAGCATCCTGGGCCACTTCGGCCTTCTTCAGGAGGTGCAGGTCGACGAAGGGGCCCTTCCAGACGGAACGTGCCATGGGGTCTTACCTCTTCTTCTTCGCGTGGCGCGAACGAATGATGAACTTGTCCGTCTTCTTGTTGTGACGGGTGCGGGCGCCCTTGGTCGGCTTGCCCCACGGAGTGACCGGATGACGGCCACCCGAGGTGCGGCCTTCACCACCACCGTGCGGGTGGTCGACCGGGTTCTTTGCCACACCGCGCGTCAACGGACGACGGCCAAGCCAGCGGTTACGACCGGCCTTGGCAAGATTCTGGTTCGAGTTGTCGGGGTTCGACACGGCGCCGACGGTGCCCATGCAGTCGCCACGCAGGTAGCGCTGCTCGCCCGAATTCAGGCGAACGATCACCATGCCGCGGTCACGACCGACGAGCTGGACGTAGGTACCGGCCGAACGGGCGATCTGACCGCCCTTGCCCGGCTTCATTTCCACGTTGTGGATGATGGTACCAACCGGCATCTGCGACAGGAGCATCGCATTGCCAGGCTTCACGTCGGTCTTCTCACCGGCAACCACCACGTCGCCAACAGCCAGGCGCTGCGGCGCCAGGATGTAGGCCTGCTCACCGTCTTCGTACGTGACGAGGGCGATGAACGCGGTGCGGTTGGGATCGTATTCGAGACGCTCGACAGTGGCCGGCATGTCCCACTTACGACGCTTGAAGTCGATGAAGCGGTACTTCTGCTTGTGGCCGCCCGCGATACCGCGGCTGGTCACGTGGCCCTTGTTGTTGCGGCCGCCGGTCTTGCTCTTGCCTTCGGTCAAAGTCTTGACAGGCTTGCCCTTCCACAGAGCCGACTTGTCGACGAGGACCAGGCCGCGGCGTGCGGGGCTGGTCGGGTTATAGCTCTTGAGTGCCATGGTCTATGCCTTCGCCTCAGATACCGCTGGTGACGTCGATCGACTGGCCCGCGGCCAGGGTCACGACGGCCTTCTTGACGTCGGTGCGCTTGTAGGGCTTGCCCTTCCAGCGCTTGGTCTTCCCCTTCTGGGTCAGCGTGTTCACCTTGGTGACCGTGACATTGAAGAGGGCTTCCACCGCCGCCTTGATCTCCGGCTTGGTCGCCTTTTCGGCAACCTTGAAGACCACGGCATTGTTTTCGCTCAGCAGCGTCGCCTTTTCGGTGATGTGGGGAGCCACGATCACGTCATAGTGACGCGTGTCGATTGCGTCCTTAGCCATTGAAACGCGCCTCCAGCTTCTCGACCGCGGCGCGCGTCAGCACCAGCGTATCATGCTTCAGGATGTCGTAGACGTTGGCGCCGATGGCGGGGAGCACGTTGACGCCGACGATGTTGCGGGCCGCGCGGGCAAAGCCCTCGTTGACCTGCTCACCATCCACGACGAGCACCTTCTTGCCGAAGCCGGCCTTGGCCAGCGTACCGGCCAGCGCCTTGGTCTTGGCGTCGGTCAGTTCCAGGCTGTCGATCACGACCAGGCCGTTCTGGGCCTTGGACGAGAGCGCCATCTTGAGACCGAGAGCGCGCACCTTCTTGTTCAGCGAAACGCTGAAGTCACGAACGCGCGGACCATGGGCCTTGCCACCGCCGATGAAGATCGGGGCCTTGCGGTCGCCGTGACGAGCGGTACCACCACCCTTCTGACGGCCGAACTTCTTGCCGGTGCGGGCAACGTCCGAACGCTCGCGAGCGCCACGGGCCGTGCCACGACGGTTTTCCAGCTGCCAGGTCACAACGCGGTGCAGGATGTCGGCGCGCGGTTCGAGACCGAACACGTCATCTGCGAGTTCCACGTCGCCGGCGGCCGAACCGTCCAGATTGAGGACTTGAACCTTCACGACTTAGCCCTCCTGGCCATCGGCGGCTTCGGGAGCGGCCTGTTCGTTGGTGTTGGCGGCCTTGAGACCGGCGGGATAGGGCGCCTGCGCGTGGCGATCGACCTTGACCGCGTCACGAACGAGCAGCCAGCCGTTCTTCGCGCCAGGGACCGAGCCCTTGACGAAGATCAGGCCGCGCGCATCGTCGGTGCGAACGATTTCGAGGTTCTGCTGGGTGCGCTGACGGTCGCCCATGTGGCCGGCCATCTTCTTGTTCTTGAAGACGCGACCCGGATCCTGGCGGTTACCGGTCGAACCGTGGGCACGGTGCGAGATCGACACGCCGTGCGTGGCGCGCATACCGCCGAAGCCCCAACGCTTCATGGCGCCGGCAAAGCCCTTGCCCTGGGTGTGGCCGGTGATGTCCACGTACTGGCCAGCAACGAAGTGCGAAGCGGCGATGCTGGCACCGACATCGAGCAGCGCGTCATCAGCGACGCGGAACTCGGCGACCTGCATCTTCAGCGGCACTTCTGCCTTGGCGAAGTGCTCGCGCTGCGGCTTGGCAACGTTCTTCTGCTTGGCTTCGCCAGCACCCAGCTGAAGCGCGACGTAACCGTCACGTTCGGCAGTGCGGACCGAAACCACCTGGCAATCTTCAAGCGAAAGGACGGTGACCGGCACGTGCCGACCATCTTCCTGGAACAGGCGGGTCATACCCACCTTCTTCGCGATCACGCCGGTGCGCATGATCTCATACTCCTCACAGAGGCCTTCGAGGGCCCATCCCCCAAAGGCGTGTTCAGCCCGTATAAGAAGCATGCCCCGTCCGGGCTGAGTGCCCCTGCCTGAACAGGAGCGAACGGGGGACGCTTTCCCGACCCTTGGCGCCGCACCCGAAGGCAGCGGCAGGAGGCCGGAGGTATCCCTTTTGTCGCGGCAGAACGAATTTTCCGCCAAGCCAGCCTCAGGGCCGGAAGAGATGATGGATCACAAGTGACCCAAAACTGGAAACCGATGAGGCTCGGTCAAGCCGCCCTGCCCGCCACACATGTGGGGGCGGGGCCAGGGCGCTGGCATCAGGCCAGCTTGATCTCGACGTTCACGCCGGCAGCGAGGTCCAGCTTCATCAGCGCGTCGACAGTGGCAGCGTTGGGCTGCACGATGTCAAGCAGGCGCTTGTAGGTGCGGACTTCAAACTGTTCGCGCGACTTCTTGTCGATGTGCGGACCGCGGTTGACGCAGAACTTCTCGATGCGGGTCGGCAGCGGAATGGGACCACGAATCAGGGCGCCGGTGCGGCGGGCGGTGTCCGCGATTTCACCAGTGGCCTGGTCCAGTACGCGATGATCGAAGGCCTTAAGGCGAATGCGGATGTTCTGGGCTTCCATGTCCGTTTACCGATGCGAAAGAGCGAAAACAAAAACCAGCCGCCCTACCCTCTGATCCCCTCCCGATGGATGGGGAGAAAGCGGGGCGACTGATCAAAAAGACCGTCCGGCGGGAGAGCGAATCTCCCGCCGGTCCGGCGCCTATATTACTTCGTGATCTTGCTGACAACCCCCGAACCGACGGTCCGGCCGCCTTCGCGAATGGCGAAGCGAAGACCTTCGTCCATGGCGATCGGCGCGATCAGCTTGACCGACAGGGTGAGGTTGTCGCCCGGCATCACCATTTCGGTGCCTTCGGGGAGAACCACTTCACCGGTGACGTCGGTGGTGCGGAAGTAGAACTGCGGGCGGTAGTTGGCGAAGAACGGCGTGTGACGGCCACCTTCGTCCTTCGACAGCACGTAGACTTCGGCGGCGAATTCGGTGTGCGGCGTCACCGAACCGGGCTTGGCGAGAACCTGGCCACGCTCGACTTCTTCACGCTTGATGCCACGGATCAGGGCGCCAACGTTGTCGCCAGCTTCACCCTGGTCGAGCAGCTTGCGGAACATTTCCACGCCGGTGACGGTGGTCTTCTGGGTGTCCTTGAGGCCGATGATTTCGACTTCTTCACCCACCTTGACGATGCCGGTTTCGATACGGCCGGTCACCACGGTGCCGCGACCCGAGATCGAGAACACGTCTTCGACGGGCATCAGGAAGGGCTTGTCGGTCGGACGCGGCGGCTGCGGGATGTAGCTGTCGACAGCGGCCATCAGCTCGGTGATCGAGTTCTTGCCGATGTTGTCGTCGCGACCTTCGAGAGCGGCCAGAGCCGAACCCTTGACGATCGGAATATCGTCGCCCGGGAAGTCGTACGACGAGAGCAGTTCACGAACTTCCAGTTCGACGAGTTCGAGGATTTCCTCGTCGTCAACCTGGTCGACCTTGTTCATGTACACGACCAGAGCCGGCACGCCGACCTGGCGGGCGAGCAGGATGTGCTCGCGGGTCTGCGGCATCGGGCCGTCAGCAGCGTTCACGACCAGGATCGCGCCGTCCATCTGGGCGGCACCGGTGATCATGTTCTTCACATAGTCAGCGTGACCCGGGCAGTCGACGTGCGCGTAGTGACGGTTGGCAGTTTCATACTCGACGTGTGCGGTCGAGATGGTGATGCCGCGTTCGCGCTCTTCAGGAGCCTTGTCGATGTTCGCGTAGTCCGTGAACGTCGCGCCGCCGGTTTCGGCGAGGACCTTGGTGATCGCTGCGGTCAGCGTGGTCTTGCCATGGTCAACGTGACCGATGGTGCCGATGTTGCAGTGCGGCTTGTTCCGCTCAAACTTAGCCTTGGCCATTGTTCAAACCTTCTATTCGCTTGTCTGTGAATTCTGCGGGGTACGGCACCCGACGGAATCAGGCGCCGCCCCTAGCCTGATCAGAGTGATCAGGCAAGCTTCTCCTTGACCTCAGCCGCGACATTCGCCGGAACTTCGTCATAGTGAGAGAACTGCATGGTGTACTGCGCGCGACCCTGCGTGAAAGAACGCAGCTGGTTCACGTAGCCGAACATGTTCGCGAGCGGCACCATGGCGTCGACGACCTGGGCATTGCCCCGGCTGTCGGTACCCTGGATCTGGCCACGACGCGAGTTCAAGTCGCCGATCACGTCACCCATGAATTCCTCAGGGGTCACGACCTCGACGCTCATGATCGGCTCGAGCAGCTTGATGCCCGACTTCTGAGCCGCTTCACGCATGGCACCGCGACCGGCGATTTCGAAGGCCAGGGCCGACGAGTCGACGTCGTGGTAAGCACCGTCGTAGAGCAGGATTTCGAAGTCGATGATCGGGAAGCCAACCAGCGAACCGGTGGCTGCCGTTTCGCGCATGCCCTTTTCAATCGCGGGGATATATTCCTTGGGAATATTACCGCCCTTGATTTCATCCTTGAAGATGATGCCCGAGCCGCGTTCGCCCGGCGTGATCTTGACCTTCACGCGGCCGAACTGACCGGTACCACCCGACTGCTTCTTGTGCGTGTAGTCGAGGTCCACCGGCTTGGCGAGGTATTCGCGGTAGGCCACCTGGGGCGCGCCCACGTTGGCTTCCACCTTGAATTCGCGACGCATGCGATCGACGATGATGTCGAGGTGCAGTTCGCCCATGCCCTTGATGATCGTCTGACCCGATTCGTGATCGGTCGAGACGCGGAACGAGGGATCTTCGGCAGACAGGCGATTGAGCGCGATGCCCATCTTTTCCTGGTCGGCCTTGGTCTTGGGCTCCACCGACAGTTCGATAACCGGCTCGGGGAATTCCATGCGTTCGAGCACGATCGGCGCGCGTTCGGCGCAGAGCGTGTCGCCCGTGGTGGTTTCCTTCATGCCGGCCAGCGCGATGATGTCGCCAGCGAACGCTTCGTCGACGTCCTTACGGTCGTTGGCATGCATTTCGAGCATGCGGCCGACCTTTTCCTTCTTCTGCTTCACCGAGTTCAGGTAGGTGCCCTTGGTGAGCGTACCCGAATAGATGCGGATGAAGGTGAGCGAGCCGACGAACGGGTCGTTCATGACCTTGAACGCCAGAGCCGAGAACGGCGCGTCGTCCTTGGGCGGACGGCTGTCCTTCTCGTCGCTGTCGACCTTGACGCCCTGGACGTCTTCAATGTCGAGCGGCGAAGGCAGGTAGTCGACCACGGCGTCGAGCAGGGGCTGCACGCCCTTGTTCTTGAACGCCGAGCCGCAGCACACCGGCACGAACGAGTGGTTCAGCGTACCCTTGCGGATCAGCTTCTTGAGCGTTTCGGCGTCGGGCTCGTTGCCTTCGAGATAGGCTTCCATCGCCTCGTCGTCCTGTTCGACGGCGAGTTCGATCAGTTCCGAACGGTAGATCGCGGCTTCATCAGCCAGGTCAGCCGGGATTTCTTCGTAGAAGAATTCGGCGCCGAGCGATTCGTCCTTCCAGATGATCGCGCGGTTGTTGACCAGGTCGACCAGGCCCTTCAGATCGGCTTCGAGACCGATCGGAATGTAGAGCACGGCAGGCTTGGCACCGAGGCGGTCGATGATCGACTGCACGCAGTACTTGAAGTTGGCGCCGGTGCGGTCGAGCTTGTTGATGAAGCACATGCGCGGCACGCCGTACTTGTCGGCCTGGCGCCACACGGTTTCCGACTGCGGCTCAACGCCGGCAACGCCGTCGAAGCACGCAACCGCACCGTCGAGCACGCGCAGCGAACGTTCGACTTCGATGGTGAAGTCGACGTGGCCGGGGGTGTCGATGATGTTGATGCGGTGGTCGTTCCAGAAGCAGGTCGTCGCGGCCGACGTGATCGTGATGCCGCGTTCCTGTTCCTGTTCCATCCAGTCCATCGTCGCAGCGCCGTCGTGCACTTCGCCGATCTTGTAGGACTTGCCGGTGTAGTAAAGGATGCGCTCGGTCGTCGTCGTCTTGCCGGCGTCGATGTGCGCCATGATACCGATGTTGCGGTAACGCTCGAGCGGATGGCTGCGGGCCATGGTGTGTTCCTTGGGTTCGGGAAGGGCCGGATTGCTCCAGCCCACCCCATATGGTTACTGCTGTGACCGTTTGAAGACGGCCACGTGACCAGTTTTTCGGAAGCTTACCAGCGGTAGTGGCTGAACGCGCGGTTGGCGTCGGCCATGCGGTGGGTGTCTTCGCGCTTCTTCACGGCGTTGCCACGGTTGTTGGCGGCATCCAGCAGTTCAGCCGACAGGCGGGCCGACATGGTGGTTTCCGAACGGTTGCGGGCGGCCGTGATCAGCCAGCGAATCGCCAGGGCCTGGGCGCGCTCGGGGCGCACTTCCACGGGAACCTGGTAGGTGGCACCACCAACGCGGCGCGAACGCACTTCGATGTGCGGCTTCACGTTGTTCAGCGCATCGTGGAACAGCTGAACCGGGTCAGCCTTGGCACGGGTCTGCATGGTGTCGAGAGCGCCATAGACGATGCTTTCGGCAACCGACTTCTTACCATCGAGCATGAGGTTGTTCATGAACTTCGACAGAACCTGATCACCGAACTTCGGATCGGGCAGGATGACCCGCTTTTCCGGACGACGACGACGTGACATGTTGAATTCCTTCTGATCGGGCCAGCTTCAAGGCCAGCCGCTCATTCCGGCAAGGCGGCCTGGCGGAGCATCACCTGCCCCCACCAGCCGCGCTTGCGGCCACCATTACTTCGGACGCTTGGCGCCGTACTTCGAACGGCTCTGCTTGCGGTCCTTGACGCCCTGCGTGTCAAGCACGCCGCGCAGCACGTGGTAGCGCACGCCGGGAAGGTCGCGCACACGGCCGCCGCGGATCAGCACCACGGAGTGTTCCTGCAGGTTGTGGCCTTCGCCGGGAATGTACGAAATGACTTCGCGGCTGTTGGTCAGACGGATCTTGGCGACCTTGCGGAGAGCCGAGTTCGGCTTCTTCGGGGTGGTCGTGTAGACGCGGGTGCAAACGCCGCGCTTCTGCGGGTTCTGCTCCATCGCAGGGACCTTGCTCTTGGCCTTCTGCGGGACGCGACCCTTGCGGATCAGCTGGTTGATCGTAGGCATGAAGTACTCTTCACCTTGGTTATGGCAACGCCGGAACAGGTGAAGGAAAGACGCCTCATGCAATGGGTCGGCACTGCGCAGCACGAGGCCGCAGCGCATGACGCATCGAATGAGCCGAAAACACTCCACCCAGGCCAACGGCACCGGGTTACTTTGACGGCTGGCATCCCGGCAGGCGCCCTTGCCGATTCGGCAAGATCCAACCCAAAGGGAAAAGGGCCACCCATGGCGGATTACCGCCACTTGCAGCCCCATGCGCACCGGCAATGTTCAGCTCTTTAACTGGCCGGCAGCACGCAAATGCATACCGGAACGAGTGCGCCCCTACGCCAAAGGGCCGATCCGGTCAAGGCAGGCGCCACGGTGCAATTACTACCAGCGCAGTTGAGATTTCACTTTGTCACGTCCTGACATGTGATACCATCACCCTTGCAACGCCCGCCCCACGCGCTTGGAGCGCGCAGGCGTTGCCCGGCAGGCACAATCAGGCCGCCGGTACATGGCTGAGAGGAGAAACGCATGGCTTACGTCGATCAGACTGCCCGTCGTCCTTCGCTGCGCATCGGCCTTGCGGTCGGCCTGCTCCATCTGGGGGTGGGCGCCGCACTCCTCACCACGTTCGCGGGCGGCGCGATTACGGCGGTGATCCACCACACCCTGCAGGGGAACAACTGGACCTATGTGCCACCCCCGCCGCCCAAACCAACCACGACGCCCGTGCGCAAGCCGCCGCCAACCGCGCCCACGCATATCGACACCACGCCGCCGGTCATCGACAAGCTGGCCCCGGCCAATCCGCTGCCCCAAACTGGCCCGAGTACGCTGCCGCAGATCGACGACGGACCCGTGGTGATCCGGCCAACCGAGCCCTTCTTCCCGCCGCCGCCCGAACCGCAGCCCCAGGCCACCCCACAGCGCGCCACACCCAAGGGCAATCCCGGCGACTGGGTCACGCGCAACGATTATCCTGGCCAGGCGGTGCGCGAGGGCTGGACCGGCGTAACCCGGTTTCGGCTAACGATCGGCCGCGACGGGCGCGTCGCCGATTGCGCGATCACCGCCAGCAGCGGGCACGATCTGCTGGACGCTACGGCCTGCGCACGCATCGCCAGCCGTGCGCGGTTCGCCGTCGCTACCGATGCTAGTGGTGCGGCCACCACGGGCATCTACCTCGGCTCGATCCGCTGGGAGCTGGATGAATAGGGCCTAGCGCTGAGACAGCAAAGCCCGGCTGCAAGCAGCCGGGCTTTGCTACACGCCTGCCAGACATCAGCCTGGCCTTCAGTCAGCGGTCATTTCAAAGGAAAAGGCTGGCGCCGGGCGTGGCTGGTCGGTTGCGAGCGTGGACTGCGCGACCGCGCCCATCGCTGCCTGCCAGTTGAGCATGAGATCGGTCATCGCCGCCAGGCCGCGCGTGGTCAGGCACACGAACGTGCGCCGGCCATCGCGACCATCGTCCTCGCGCTCCACCAGGCCGCGCGCTTCCAGGATGCGCAGCCAGCGCAGCGCCGTGGTGGGCGGAACGTTGGCGCCGATACAGGCGCTGGTCGTGGGCACGCGGCGCGCCTCTGCCGCGGCGATGAACAGGTCGAGCAGGATATCCCAGGTTGGCTCGCCAAAAAGGTCTGCCGCCAGGAACCGTTCGCGCCGCCGCCGCGCGGCATAGACTTCGCGGGCCATCGCCAGCGCTGGCGCCGGGATGGCCGGGCGCGGCACACCGGCAGTGGGTGCTGCTGCCATGATCTGCTCGTTTCGGAAGGTCATGCTCTGCACTCCATCACTACGGCGCGCGGCGGCTCGCATCGATCGCACCGTCATGCCGCCCTCCCCGCTGGAGTCAGCATGGCTGCAGCGATCAGGTCAGCCGCCAGCCATGATAGTCGCCCAGCCGGCGCGCGCGGTGCATGTGCGCGGCCGTGCCAAAGATCAGCAGCAGCAGTTGCAACGAGAAGGGAACCTGCGTCATCACCCAGTACGCCTTGCGCACCATGGCCAGCTCCCACAACTTGGCGGCGTGGCCGAGCACGACCAGCGCCTGCGCCGCGCTGACGGCCAATGGCCAGGCGCGGTTGGCGCGCAAGGCCACCCACAGCAGGACGATGAACGCCCAAAGATCGATCACCAGGTGACCGGGATTGACCGCAAACCATGCGGGATCTCCGAAGATTGCGTGGTTGGCAACGTCGAGCGCGAATGTCGCGAGCAGGATCGCCGCCACCGACTGTTCAGGTTCGCCGCCCTTGCGGGCGGCGAACAGAACGGCGCAGGCCAGGAGAATGCGAGGTAGCCAGAGCGAGAGCATCGGCCGTCACATCCTCCATACCCATGCCGGAGACAAGGTCAGGCTGCGTGCGCCAGGGGCGCCATCACCCCACCGGACGCATCGGCCGGATCGACCAGCGTCGCGGTCTTGGGGCATTCGTCATTGCCGCCCATGGTTTCGGCCGCAATGGCACTGAGCCGGCCGTGCACGCGCGCCAATTCGCCACCCGCATCGACCATCGCCTGCTGGCTCTTGAGCAGGCGCATCAGCGCATCCTGCCCGAGGAACGGCGGCAGCCCCGCCTCACGCCGCGCAGACACCATCGACGAAAGCAGGTTGGCCTGGCGGATCAGCGCCTCGTCCAGCGCCGCTTCCGCCTCGTGCAGATCGCGGGTTACGCGCAGTTGCGCCACCGCCGGCGTCATCGCGCCAGCCACTGCGGCCCGAACCGTATTGTTGTGCTTGGTATTGGTCATCGTCATCTGCCTCCACACGACACCACCGGTGCCGTCCCCATGTTGATGCGGAGGAGATCCGACAGGTTAACGATCCACGATCCTGGACAACTGCGAGAACATCGTCAGCCCACCCAGGACGGTGAGGATCAGGACCATCGCGATAAGGGCCGTTGCCCCCAGTCGCATCAGCGTCCCGTAAGGTCCGTCGAACATCTCCGGAAGGACACGATGATACCCTTGGTCCATGGTGGCGGACGCTTGCGTGGTGGGATGATCCCCATCATCGCCACCTTCGTCTACCGGGGCTTCGGGCTCGTCTTGTCCTTCGCTGTCCTTGTGCGTCGGAATGATGACCTTGGCGACATCCTGCGAACCATATACGGGTTTTACGGATACCCTGGCAGACCCTGTTTCTTCCAGTAAAAGCCTATATGCCTGAGCCACTTCGCTACGCGAGGTGACGCCCAGCTTGCCCCGTGCCAGCAGAATGCGCTGATCGACCGTATAGGGCGAGATACCCAGTATCCGGGATATCTCCTTCGAGGTCTTGTGCTGGATCAGAAGGTTCAGCACCTCGCGCTGCTTGGCCGTCAACGCATCAAGCGGCGAGGAAGAGGAAGGCGATCCGGTCATGACTTGCCTCCCATCCTATCCGCAGCGCCAGGTGCATGCCAGCCCGCAACCCACAGGATGCGAATCAGCGCCGGGTCAAGTCGGTGCCCCGTATCGGTATTCATGAACCGGCAAGCATGGTCGATGGCATAGCCCCCTGTAACAATGGTTAACGTAAAAGCCCACCCGCCGGGAGCGCAATCCGATTGCATATCCGCGATGGGCGCCACATATCCTTTTCCATAGGGAGACCGCAGGCTTGGAGATCCGTCACATGTACGCGCGGCGCAGCGGCAAGGTATTGGCGTTGTGCCGGCTGACGATGGCCGCGATGTTCATGGCCGGCATCGTGTTCTCTCCCGATGTGGCGCTGCGCAATCCCGGCATCACCCGGATACTGGCTGGTGGCTATGTCTTCTGGGTCATCATCCTCGCCTGCGCGGCCTGGACGGATTGGTGGTATGATTGCCGCCTGGCCCCGGCCGCGCAGGTGATCGATTTCGTGGCATTTGCCGGCGCGATCTATTTTACCGAGCGCCCGCAAGGCGTGCTGACCGGGCCGTTTCTGGTGTTCGGCACGTTTCTGCTGCTGGTTGCCCTGGTGCGCTGGGGCACGATCGGCGTGGCGACGACCGGCATGGGCCTGTTCTTTGCCGCGATCGTGCCGGCCGGGATGCTGACGCTTGGCGGGGCCGCCCCCGATCCGCTGCGCTTCGTGCGTGGGCTGATCTGCATGGTCGTGGTGTCGATGCTGATGCTGTGGCTGGCCAGCCGCCAGCGCGGGCGGCGCGTGGTGACCCTGCCCGAACCAGCCGGCCCTCCCGGCGCGCGCCGCAACCGCGTGTTGGCCAGCGCCTTGCGCCAGGCCTGCCTCACCATGGGGGCACGCGGCGCGGCCCTTGCGGTGGCTTGGGGTGACGAGCCCTGGATCGATCTGCTGATCGAAGACGATGGCCGCGTTACGAGCGAGCGCCAGGGCCCGAGCGCCCTGTCCACGGCCCTGGCCATGCCTGCCCCGCCCACTCTGTTCGATCGCCAGCGCGCGCGCCGCATCGGCCTGCCGGCGGAGCACCAGTTGGTGATCGAGCGCAGCACTGCCGCCATTCCGCTGGCCGAGATCTGCGGCGTCAACGAAGGCATTCTTGCCACGTTCAGTTCTGTTTCCAGCCAGGGGCAACTGCTGGTCTGGGGCATTCCCGCCATGGCGGTGGACGACCTGCCGTGGATGAGCGCCCTGGTGCGCGAGATCGGCCTGGCGCTCGACCGCGAGGAAATGGCCACCCTGGCCAAGAGCTCGGCCGTGGCCGAAGTGCGCAATGCCCTGGCGCGCGACCTTCACGACAGCGTCGTACAGTTCCTGGCCGGCACGATGTTCCGGCTCGAGGCGCTGCGTCGCCGCCTGCGCGACGGCAAGGACCCTGAGGGCGAAATCGTGGCGATGAAGGAAGCGCTGCGCCGCGAGCAGGCGCAGTTGCGCGTAATGATCGACCGACTGCGCCGCGGCGAGGACGGTGATCGCGCTGCCGACGTGACCGAGGAATTGCGCAGCCTGGTCGAGGAAATGTCGGCCCACTGGCGCGTCCAGATCCGCTTTGACGGACAGACCGGCCCGCTGCCGGTGCCGATCCATCTTGCCTATGAATTGCGACAAATGGTGCGCGAGGCTGTTGCCAATGCCGCCCGACATGGCCAGTGCAGCGAAGTGATGATTTCGCTCCACCACGACGGGTCCACCCTGACCGTTACGATTGCAGACGACGGGGTTGGCTTTCCAGGGGCGGGCCAGTTGTGCCAGCCGCGCTCGATCACCGAGCGCGTGGCGGCACTGGGTGGCCGTGTGCGCATCGCCGAACATTCCAACAACCATCTGCGCCCGGGCGCCCGCCTCGATATCGAAGTGCCCACCCGCATCAATGCATGACAGGCCTGAAGGCATGACCACGATCCTTGTTGCTGACGACCACGGCTTTATCCGCGCTGGCGTTGCCGCCGTGCTGCGCGATAGCCGCTTCAAAGTGGTCGCCGCCACGGCCAGCGGCGAGGAAACGCTGGACGCGATCGCCACCCACGATCCCGAAATCGTCGTGCTGGATATCAACATGCCCGGCATGAACGGGGTCCAGGTGCTCGAAACGCTGCGGGCCCGGGGCGATCGGCGGCGGGTCGTGCTGCTGACTGCCGAGCTGACCGATCGCAATCTGCTGGCGGTGATGCGCGCGGGCGTCGAGGGCATCGTCTCCAAGGATGGCGCCGGCGATGAACTGATCGATGTGCTGGCCAAGGTGGAGGAAGGCGAACGGGCCATTTCGGCAGACCTTCTGCAGCGCGCGCTTGACCTGTCGCTTCATCCCGAGGCCACCGGGCCGCTCGATCGCCTGAACCCACGCGAGCGGCGCATCGCCCGCCTGGTGGCGCGCGGCATGCGCAATCGCGATATCGGCGCGGAACTGAATATCGGCGAAGGCACCGTGAAGGTTTACCTTCACGCCATGTACCAGAAGCTGGGCATCGACAACCGCACCGAGCTGGCCCTGATGGCCGTCAACGACATGGCAGACTAAGGCCGTAGACCACCGCGAGGGCTTCCAAAGAGAACCGGCGCGCCCTCCCCCCCAGGAAGACGCGCCGGCCTATCGGCCCGTATGCCACGGGCACGGGCCAAACCTGCCAAGCTGTCAGGTCGGGGTCAACACCAGCGTTGCTGCGGCCGTATTGCTGATCGGGATGTGATAATTCCGCGTCACTTCGGCATGCGGCCCCTGGCCCAGCGCGCCACGCGCGGCGATCCAGTTGACGATCTCCACCCCTTGCGTGCCGGCGATCGCGGCAACCTCTTCCGTCGAATGGCGCAACAGCGCCTCGGGATCGTTGGCCAGGTGATCGAGGCAGAAGCGGTCATAGTCGGCATTGATGAACCCGGCGCGCGCGCCATCCAGCTGATGCGACAGGCCGCCCGATCCGATCACCACCACGCGTGTATCATCCTGCCAGGATTGCAACGCGCGGTGCACGGCACGGCCCAGATCATAGCAGCGCTGCGGCGAGGGTAGCGGGTATTGCACGGTGTTTATCGCAATCGGCACGATCTTCACCGGCCAGGCCGCCACGTCGGGATAGGCGAGCTCGAACGGGATCGACAGGGCGTGGTCGACCTTCATCTTCTGGCACATCGTGATGTCGAACCCGCTGCCGACCAGTTCCTCGATAATGTGCCAGGAAAGCCCGGGATCGCCTTGGAAAGTCTTGTAAACCGGCAGGCCCCAGCCTTCATCCTCGTTGGGATAGGCCGCCGCTGCGCCCACCGCGAACGTGGGCATGGCATCGAGGAAGAAGTTGAGCCCATGATCGTTGTAGAACACAATGGCCACGTCCGGGCGCGCCTGCGCCAGCCACGTGCGCACCGGTGGATAGCCATCGAAGAACGGCTTCCAATAGGGCTCTGCCTGGGCGCCGCGCGCAATCGCGCCGCCGATGCCGGGAACGTGGCTGCTGAAATAGCCACCGATGATCTGCGCGCTCATGCCGCCACTCCCACGTCATTGCTGGCCGGGGCGCAGCCCGCGGCCTCACCCTGGTCGAGCAGGTATTGCTTGAATTCGGCCACGCTCATGCCGGTTTGCAAGGCGCCGAGATCTTGCACGTTGAGGCCAAAAATGCCCGCCAGCTTGGCCAGGTAATAGACATTGCCACCTGCCTCGATCATCGCCAGCACATCGCGCCGCGCCACCGCATCGCGCTGTTCGGGCGTAAGGTTATAGCGCCGGCAGTAGGCGTCTTCGTCGGCCAGGAATGCGGCGCGATTGGCCGTGTCGTTGAATGAAAAGCACATGGCATTCAGTTCGAAACCGCGGCTGGCGAGTTCACCATCGAACAGCAGCGTGCCGGCGATCCCGCGCCGCAGTGCCATACTTTCAGGGTTGGTCATCGCTGCATCCTCCATGCCCATCCGCCCTGGTCCGGTGACGGATCGGGCCACCTGTGCAAGATAGCCCAGCCGCGCGCCGCCTCCTTGACGCATGTCAAAAGCGGCAAAAGCGCGGGATAGTGGGTGCAGGAGCCATCGATAGGGATGGTTACGCAAGGGGCTGACCGGGCTTTTCAAGCCTTGCCAAACCCCGTCTAGGCAGGGTCATGGCCCTGACCAATGCCGAACGGCAACGCCGCTATCGCCAGAAACTCAAAGCCCGCGCATCGGGAGAGGCGGCAGGCGATCTGGTGCGCGCGATGGTGGACCGGGCGGTTGCCGTCCTGTGGCGCGTGCGCGCCGCCGCCGCCCCCGAAGACGCCTTGATCGTTCCGGCCGGGCTGCCAGCAGATCTGCCCACCACCCCGCCCTCGCTGGACGCATTCCGCGCCACGCTAGCGCGGCATCCCGCCAGCCTGCTCGCACTGTGCCGCACCACGCTGCAACGCAGCCAGGCGCTTGGCCTGGAAGAGCGCGCCTTGCTCTGCAGCCTGCTGGAGATCGAGGCCGCATTAAGGCTGTCCCGTCCCCGCCAGCCCTAGTTATTTGGGCCAATTGGCCCGGCGCAAACGGAAAAAGGGCTGCGGTTCGCCGGCAATGGCGTTAACACTGTTTTACAAAGATCCGCCGCAGGGATTCGCCCGGCGCGGCCAGGGTCAAAGGGGCGCAGATGAAAGTTCTGACCGGGGTTTCCGGCATGATGCGCGCCGCGCTGATCCGGCAGCGCAGCGCACTGCAACAGGCGATCCTGTGCGCCCTTCTGGTGTTCGTGCCGTCGCTCCTGCGCCTGGTGATAGAGCCGCAACCTGCGGTGATGCCGTTCCTCGCGTTCTGGCCCACGGTGCTGATCGCCGCGCTGCTGCTGGAACAGGGTTTTGCCATGCTGGCCGTGTTCGGCTCGTTTGCCGTGGCGCAGTGGCTGTTTGCCGGATCGATCATGGGCATCGCCTGGCACGGTCGGCCGCTCGTGTCGCTGCTGGTGGGCGCCGCCTGCGTGGTCCTGGTCATGGGCATGGCGATAGTGGCGCGCACCACGGTGCGCGAACTTGACGCCGTCAACCGCCAGCAGGACACCTTCAACCGCGAATTGCGCCACCGTTGCCGCAACCTGCTGTCGATAATCCAGGCCCTGTCGGCGCGTGGGCCACGTGCCGAAAACCCGCTCGATTTCTTCCGCGAGTTTTCCCACCGTCTGGACAGCCTGGCCAAGGCCAGCGACCTGCTGCGCATCGGCACCGAAGCCGAAGGGCATCTTCCCGAACTGATCGAGCGCACTATCGGCCCCTTCGGCCAGGGATCACGCATCCGCCTGAGCGGCACTCCCTGCACAGTGCCCGAGCCAAGCTGCATTCCGCTGATCATGGCGGTGCACGAGCTGTGCACCAATGCGATCAAGCACGGCGCGCTGTCCGATCCCGCCGGCTGGGTCGATCTGCGCTGGTTTCTGGCACCCGATGGTGACCGGCTCTACCTGCTGTGGAAGGAATCGGGTGGGCCGCTGGTCAGCCCACCGGCCCACCAAGGCACGGGATCGCACCTGCTGCGCGCGCAGCCGGGGCTCGAAGCAGTCGATCTCATGTTCGATCCGCGCGGGGTCTGGTGTGAGATGCTGATCGTTGGCGCCCGCGCCTGCACGGCGGCAGAAGCCGCCTGAAACGCCACGTAACGGGCCTGATCACAGCGTTATAGTTCCGAGCCGGAAGCATCTGCCGGAATGGCCTGATGCCACACTGCTATACCTGCAAGGCAACAAGGGCCTTGTGGGGGTGTTACAACGTGGATCGGCAAATGCTGCGCCTGTTCCTGCGCAGATATCGCGGAAATCTTGGATTGGTCGCCGTGGCCAGCCTGCTGTTGAACGTCCTGGTCTTTGCCGGGTCGGGCTACATGATGCTGGTTTACGATTCGGTTCTGCCCAGCCGAAGCATTCCCACCTTGGTGGGGCTGTTTGTCATGCTGGTGCTGATCTACGTATTTCAAGCGGTTTTCGAGGCAATTCGGGCAGAGGCGCTGCTGGGCGTTGCCAATGGCGTGCACGATGATCTGTTCGGTGCTGTCCACTATGCCACGGTCGCCCGCCCGCTGCGCGCGGGGCCGGACAAGGGCGATGGCCTGCAGTTTGCCCGCGACCTAGACGCGGTGCACACGTTTCTCGCTGGCGCCGGCCCGGTTGCGCTGATCGACCTGCCCTGGGTGGTGATGTTCCTGGTGGTGCTGGCCGCACTGCACTGGTGGCTGGGGCTGACCGCGCTGGCCGGCGTCATGGTGATGGCGGTGCTGGCGCTGCTGTCCAACCGTCGCACGCAAACCGCCTCGCGCGAGTTGGCGATGATCACCGGGCAGCGCAGCGCCGCCACGCTGTCCGAAATCCGGTTTGCCGAATCCGCCTTTGCCATGGGCATGCAGGATCGCCTGGTCGCCCGCACATCTGGCTGGGAAAGCCAGTTCATCGCCGCGCAATCGGCGCTGGCGCGCACCGTCTCGCGCCTGGGTGGGGCCAGCCGCACGTTCCGCATGCTGCTGCAATCGATCATCCTGACCGTGGGCGCACTGCTGGTGATCGATGACAAGGCCAGCGGCGGCGTAATCCTGGCATCCTCGGTGCTCTCGGGCCGCGCCCTGGCGCCGGTCGACTCCGCGATTGCCAACTGGAAAGGGCTGGTGGCCGCACGCAGCGGTTGGAGCCGGATCGTCCAGGCAATCACCACCTTCCGCCGCCCGCCCGAACGCCAGGTCACACTCGATCGCCCACGCGGGGAACTTGCCCTGCGCGATCTGTGGATAGCGCCACCGGGCACGCAGCGCTTCACCGTCCAGGGCGTGTCGCTGTCGCTGCAACCGGGGCAGGCCCTGGCCGTGATCGGCCCGAGCGCCGCGGGCAAGACGACGCTGGTGCGTGGCATCCTGGGCATCTGGAAACCGCAGCGTGGTGAGGTGCGGCTGGATGGCGCCACGCCAGACCAGTGGGATGCCGAAGCGCTGGGCAGTGCCTTTGGCTATGTGCCGCAAACGGTCGATCTGATCGATGGCACGGTGGGCCAGAACATCGCCCGGTTCGATCCGGCCGCAACGTCCGACGGGGTGATGGCCGCGGCGCGCGCCGCCAGCCTGCACGAGGCGATCCTGGCGCTTCCCGATGGCTATGACACCCAGGTTTCCGCCGGGGGCAGCGAGCTTTCCGCCGGGCAGCGCCAACGCGTCGGCCTGGCCCGCGCGCTCTATGGCAATCCCCATCTGCTGATCCTGGACGAGGCGAATTCCAACCTTGATGCCGTGGGTGATGCCGCCCTCAACCGCGCCGTGATGGACATGCGCCAGCGGGGTGGCATCGTGATCATGATCACCCATCGCCCGGCCACGCTCGGCCCGATCAGCCATGTCGCCGTGATGCAGAATGGCCGCCTTGTCGATTTCGGCGAACGCGACGCTGTGATGCAGCGCACCTTGCCAGCCAACGAAACCACCGCCGCGCCACCCGCCGCCGGCCGCCTGGCGAAGGAGGACGCGCGATGAGCGCCCCGATCTCTCCCGACGCTGTCAGGCAGCTGCTGCCAACGCTTTGGATCGACCAACCCACCACGCCGCGCCCCCACGCGCCGCGCCTGCTGGTACGGCTGGTCTTCGCCTTGGCCGGGCTGATGGCCCTGCTGTTTGCCTTGGCCGCGATCGTGCCGATCGGTGGCGCGGTGATCGGCGGTGGCCAGGTGGGTGTGGAAAGCAGGGTCAAGCGCATTGCCCATCCCACCGGCGGCGTCATCACCACGATCGCGGTGATCAATGGCCAGCATGTGCGCCAGGGTGAGCTGCTGATGCGGCTGGATGACCGCGTGACCGGCGCTGATGCCACCTATTCCAACCTCACCGTGGAACAGCTGCTGGCGCAGAAAGCCAGGCTGGAGGCAGAGCGGCTGGGCCTGGGCCAGGTGGTCTTCCCGGCCGACCTTTTGCGAGCGGGCAACCCCAGTGCGGCCAAGGCCATGGCCGACGAACAGCACCTGTTCGCCATGCGCCAGACCGAGGAAGGCCAGTTGCGTGCCCAGCTCGCCGCGCGCGTGGCACAATACAACCAGCAGATCACCGGGCTTCAAGCCCAGATCGATGCCCTGCGCCAGCAACGCCACCTGATCGAGCCCGAACGCCAGGGCGTGCGCGACCTGTGGGACAAGCAGCTGGTCACGATCAACCGCCTGAACCAGCTGGAACGCACGGCCGTGGATATCGACGGGCAAGTGGCGCAGTTGCAGGCGCAGATCGCCCAGACCCGCGCCCGCATTACCGAAGCGCAGGAGCAGTCGATCCAGACCGTGCAGACCCGGCGCGTCCAGGCCGGCACCGATCTGGCCCAGGTCAATACCGCGCTCAACCAGCAGCAGCTGCGCAAGGTCAGCGCATCGGACCAGAAGGACCGCAGCGAAATCCGCGCGCCCTATTCCGGCACGATCGAAAAGATTGCCTTTGCCGCGATCGGCGATGTCGTGCGGCCGGCCGAGCCGATCATGGAAATCGTGCCCGATCACGATGTCATGGTCGTCGAAGCCTCGGTCAGCCCCACCGATATCGACCAGGTGCGCGTGGGCCAGGCGGCGCGGGTGCGGTTTTCCGCGTTCAACCGCGCCGCGACCCCGGAAATTCCCGGCCGGGTGATCTATGTCGCCACCGATCGGACAGACAACCAGGAAACGCGCCAGGCCTATTACACCGTGCGCATTGCGGTCGACCAGGCGGCCGTGGCGCGCGAGGGGCTGGCGCTGCGCAGCGGGATGCCCGCCGAAACCTATATCGAGACCGGCAACCGGTCGCTGCTGTCCTATGTCACCAAGCCGCTGCGTGACCAGTTCATGCGCGCTTTCCGCGACAATTGAGGGGGATTTCCGCCATGCGCCCTGCCCTGCGCCATATGCGCCCCGTCTGCGTGCGCCGGTCACGCCTGCGCCTAAACCTGCACCTAAACCTGCACTGGGCCTGCGCCACGGCCGCGCTGGCCCTGCTTATGCCCACCGCTCGGGCGCAGGAGGCGGTCGATATCGATCGCACCGCCGGCCTGCCGCCCGAAACCCCGGCAGACATCGCCGAAGGCGCGCTGTCAGGCCGGCCGGTTTCCACGCTGACCGATGCCCTGCGCTATGCCTATTGGACATCGCCGGCCCTGCTGGCCCAGCGCAGCACCACGCAGAGCAGCGCCTGGGGCGTGGCACAGGCACGCGCCGCCTATGGCCCCAAGCTGGACTATGCCCTGACCTATGGCTGGACGCGCGACCGGTTCGAAATTGCCAAGGGCGTGTTTCTGGGCCGCAGCGGTTGGACATCTACCGCCACGGCCGTGTTGACCCAACCCTTGTTCAGCTTTGGCCGGTCGTTTGCCAACGAACGCGGCGCACGCGCCCAGGCCGCCTATCAGCAGGCCGTGCTGCAATCGGCCGAACAGCAGGCCCTGCTCGATGCGGCCGATGCCTTTGTCGGCCTGCGCCGCACCCGCACGGCCGTGGCCATCGCCGCAGACAACCTGGCCGCGCTCACCCGCGAATTGACCGACAACCGCGCGCGCCTCGCCGCGCACGAGGTGACGGCCACCGATATCCAGCAGGTGGAAACCAGGGTGGAACTGGGCCGCGTGCAATTGCTTGCCGCGCAGCGCGACGCCGGCACGGCCGAGGCTGCATTCCTGCGCATGATCGGCACGCGGCCGGGCGACCTGGCCGCGCCACCGCCGCTGCAATTGCCGGTGGCCGATCTGGAAGAAGCCTATGCCTATGCCGAAACGCATAACCCGCTGATCCACGCCGCGCAGGAGCGTGAGCGCGCCTCGCGCGCCAGCGTGGAAGCCGCCAGGGCAGAGCGCCGCCCGCGCGTCGATTTCCAGGGGTCGGCAGCCCTGCTGCCTTACTCGGCCGGCTTTTCCAACTATTCCGATACCTTGCGCCAGACCGAGATCAAGGGCGTGGTCACGCTGTCTGGTCCCCTGTTTGACAGTGGCGAGCGCGCCGCGCGCGTACACGCCGCGCAAGCGGCCAATGATGCCGATTGGCGCCTGATGGACGCCACCTTGCGCGAAAATCGTGCGGCCCTTGCCGGCGCATGGAACGATTGGCAGGCCCAGACCGCCGCGATCGACACCCTCGCCAAGGCGGTGGCCTCTGCGCAAAACGCCTATGATGGCGCCGTGCTGCAAGAGCGGGCGGGCATGTTCACCACGCTCGACGTGCTGCAACTCGCGCGCGAACTGCTCCAGGCGCGCAGCGCCTACAACGATGGGGTGGCCGGCGCCTATCTTGCCAAGGTGCAGGTACTGGCCGGGCTGGGCGCACTCGATGCTGCCTGGCTCCTGCCCGATGGCCCCCGTCGCGATGCGCAGGGCGATGCCTGGCGCGTGGCCGGCAAGGCCGATGTGCCGCTCGTAACCGACGCCGTGCGCGCGCTTGATGGCCTGGTGGAAGGCAGCGCGCCTCCCCGCTCTGCGCGCGATCCGGCGGCGCGCACGCTTATCCCCGCGGCAGAGCTGTCACGTGGCGAAAACTAACGGATGCCGCTGGCTTTAGGGCGGTCATCCGAACCGATCCGCAACGCGGCAGGCTCAAAATTCGGACCAGTCATCCTCGGCCACAGCCGCATTGCCGGAACTGCGCGGAGCAGCCGATGGCCGCGGCCGGGGCGCGGGGACTGGCGCAGACGGCGCGGATGGCGTTGATGCGACGGCCGCCACAGCCG
Source organism: Novosphingobium sp. AAP1 (assembly GCF_001295765.1). Classification (NCBI taxonomy): domain Bacteria; kingdom Pseudomonadati; phylum Pseudomonadota; class Alphaproteobacteria; order Sphingomonadales; family Sphingomonadaceae; genus Novosphingobium; species Novosphingobium sp. AAP1. The sequence continues at coordinate 433,215 of NZ_LJHO01000001.1, forward strand.
GCGCCAGCCGGGGTTTTGCTTCCGCTGCCGCCGATTGCACCGACGCCGGTCGCAATGGAGCGATCGGACGCGGCGCGGGCGTGGCGCGGGCCGTGGCCTGGTTACCGGCAAAGCGGAACTTGGCCAGTTCGCGTGCCATCACGTTGGCCTGGTCGGCCAGATTGCGGGCTGTGGCCGTGGCCTCCTCGGCCATGGCGGCGTTCTGCTGGGTGATCGAATCGACATCGCGCACGGTGGCATTGATCTGACCCAGGGTTGTCGCCTGGTTGCTCGACGTGCCGTTGATCCGCTGCATCACGTCGTTGATTTCGCCGACGCTGGCCGCAATCCGCTCCAGCGCGTCACCCGTGGCGGTGACGAGCGCGACGCCGTTGGAAACCTGTTCGGTGGAACTGCCGATGCGGGCGCGGATATCGCGCGCGGCATCGCCCGCCCGCTGCGCCAGGGCGCGCACCTCGCTCGCCACCACGGCAAAGCCCTTGCCCGCGTCGCCGGCACGCGCCGCCTCGACCCCGGCGTTGAGCGCCAACAGGTTGGTCTGGAACGCAATCGCATCGATCACGCCCACGATCTCGGCAATTTCCTGGGACGATTTCTCGATCGTCGCCATCGCCTCGATCGCGCGGCCTACCACGTCGCCCGATTGGCGGGCCTCATCCAGCGTCGTTTGCACCATGGTGCTGGCGTTGCCCGCCTCGTGCACCGATTTCTGCACGCTTTCGTTGATCTGGCGCAGCGCGGCGGCAGCCTCTTCCACGGCGGCGGCCTGCTGTTCGGTACGGGTGGACAGGTCTTCAGAGCCGGCGAGTATCTCGGCCGAGCCATTGGCCACCTGTTCGGCAATCCCGCCGACCGAGCGCATGGCCCCGGCCATCGCATCGACCGCCGAATTGAACGCGGTGCGCAGGCATTCGTAATCGTGGCGGAACGCGCGGGTCAGCCGGCAATCGAGATCGCCACCGGCCAGCCGCTCCAGCCCCTCACGCAGGGCATCGACCACGGCAGAAGTTTCGGCCTGGCTTTGCACCTGGATCATCAGGGCATCGCCCCCGTCGATCACCATGGGCGTCAGCGTCACCAGCATGCGCAACGGCTGACCCTTGCCGTCGAGGTTGAGCCATTCGAAGCGGGCAAAGCCGTTGCGCTGCGCCTCGGCAATCCGTTCCACCACGTGCTCGGCCGTGGGGCGGCCATCCATCTGGCAGGGCGCGGCCAGCATGTCGGGCGAGGCGCCGATGATATCGTGCCGGGGGCGCTGATAGACGCGCTCCGCGGCAGCGTTGCACAGGGTAAACCGGCCATTCTGCATCAGCAGGAAGCCATCGGCCGCCTGCTCGAACACCGCCTGCGCGAAACGGGTTTCGAGTGGAACGACAACGCGCCTTTTGAACATGCAATCTTTCCCCGGTCCTGGTAGCGGAATTGACCGGGACAGGCGCTATCATCGGCGTGCTCAAATGGCGTTTAAGCCGGGGCCACGTAAACCTGCGTGGGGGTGGCGCAGGTTCGGGTTAGCCGCGCGCCAGATCGAGGCGATATCCGATGCCTGGTTCGTTGCGCAGCGCGGAGTGGCCGGGCGGGCGATCGCTTTCCAATTTGCGCCGGATGCCGCGCGCCGCCACGCGCAGATATTCCACGTCAGTCTCGTGCCCCGGCCCCCAGATCGTGCGCAGCAATTGCGCATGGGTCACCACGCGGCCGGCATTGCCCGCCAGTTCGGCCAGGAACGCATATTCCTTGGGGGCAAGGTGCACCTCTGCCCCGGCCTTGCGCACCTGCCGCGCGGCGAGGTCGATCTCCACATCGGCAAAGCGCAAGACCGCTTGCCCGCCCGGTACGCCAGCCAGCCGCGCGCGATGGCGCAGCGCAGTGCGCACGCGCGCCAGAATTTCTTCAGGATCGAACGGCTTGGTGACATAATCGCTGGCGCCCAGATCGAGCGCAGCAACCTTTTCCGCGGTGGCATCGCGCGCGGACAGCACCACCACGGCAAGGCCCGCCGCCACCAGTTGCGGCAAGATTTCCAGGCCATCGCGATCGGGCAACCCCAGATCGAGCAGGGCCAGATCGGGCGCCTGCGCGGCACGCTGGGCCAAGGCCTGCGCCGCGGTGCCGGCCTCGCTCACGCCATAGCCGGCCTGGGCCAGGGTGTGGCGCAAGAGCGCGCGGATCGCCGGATCATCGTCCACCACCAGCACGCCGGGGCCAGCCGGTTCTGTCGTGCCGCTCATGCCGGAACGGCCACGGGGCGGACCAGCGCGGGCGGTACATGCAGGGCAAAACGCGCACCGCCGCCAGCGCGGTTGGCGGCCGTCACGGCAAGGCCCATCGCCTCGGCAAAGCCCTTGACGATGGCAAGGCCCAGCCCCGTGCCGCCTTGCCGGTCTGATCCTTCAAGCCGCGTGAACATGCCGAAAATGCGCTCCTCTTCGCCCGGCGGCAGGCCAGGCCCACGATCGCAGACCGCCAGTTCCACCCCGCCCTGCGGATCGGCCAGCGCCTCTATCCGAATGCCGCCGTTGCCGCCATGGCGCACGGCATTGTCGATCAGATTGATCAGGCAATGGTGCAGCAGGCGTGGATCGGCCAAGACCAGCGGCAGGTCTTCGGGCACGACCAGTTCCAGCGGGCCGACCAGGCCGCCGGGCGCGAGATGATCGAGCGCGGCATCGCAGGCCTCGGCCAAGTCAACCGGCTCGGGATCGCGCTGCAAGGCGCCGATTTCCAGGCGCACCATCTCGATCAGGTTGGCGACGAAGCGATCCAGCCGCTCGGCCTCGCCACGGGCGCTGGCCAGGGCGGCCGCCTGCTCTGGGGTCAGTGGGCGCAGCGCGCGCAGCGTGCCCAGCACGGTGGTGAGCGGGGTGCGCAGATCATGCCCGATCGACGACAGCAGGGCACTGCGCAGCCGCTCGCGCTCTTGCACCCGGCCCAGCGCCAGCTTTTCCTCTTCCAGGGCAATGCGCGCCAGGGCGAGGCCGGCCTGGGCCAAGAGGCTTTCCAGCAGCGGAGTCTGCCCGCCGTGCAGCGGCAACTCGCCATCGGGATTGCCCACCCCGACGACGGCCAGCGGGCCCTGGCCGCCCGGCACCGGCAGGAACAACCACTCCGACGCGGTGGGCACTTGTCCGCCCGGCCCGGCCGAGCGCCCGCTATCAAGGCACCATTGCGCGGCGGCCGCCTCCAGCAGGTCGAGGCGATCGTGCGCGGGGTGCGCCGCCACCAGCGTGGCGATGCCCTGGGCATCGGCTGCCGCCACCAGCACGCGCAGGCCAAACTGGCGGGCCACTTCCTCGGCCAGCAAGGCCCATAGCGCATCGCGCCGCGTCACCCCCATCAAGCGCCCGGCAAACCCGGCCAACAGCGCGTCGCGCCCGGCCTGCGCCTGCGCCAGCGAAGCCTGGTGGCGCAGGCGCGCGGCCATGTGGCTGCCCACCAGCGCTACACCCAGCAGGATGACCAGCGTGATGAGGTGCGAGGGATCGGCCACCGCCAGCGTGAAACGCGGCGGAATAAAGAAATAGTTATAACACAGCGACGAAAGCAGCCCCGCCGCGAGCCCCGGCCGCAGACCGAGGCGGATCGCGGCAAACATGACCGGCACCAGATAGAGCAGGCCGATATCAGCCACATCCCCCCGCGCCAGCAGCGTCATGCCAACCAGGCTGGCCAGCCCGATCAGCGCCGCGGTGGCCAGCAGGCCGGCAACCAGCCCACCGTCCCCGTCAGCGCCGGGCGCAGGTGCGATACGATGGGCAAGGGCCAGTGTCATGCCACCGGGATGCCGCAGCAGGGCCCCCTCTGTCGAGAGCCAAGGCTGTCGCACCGTGTCATGCCGGCGCGACGAGATGGGCGGGCGGTCGCGTAAAGAATGCATAAATTTCGTCGCATCGGGATATTGCCGGGCGTAGCGGCGCCGGCATGACCGCCATGTCCTATCCGGGCGCGCCCGAATCCACGCCTGCCGCTGCCGCTGCTGACGCTTCCCCCGCCCCTGACACCGCCGGAGTCGATCATCATGAGGGCCACGAGGCGCAGGGCCTTGTGCCCCTCGCCGTGGGCGCGATCGGCGTGGTGTTTGGCGATATCGGGACCTCGCCGCTCTATTCGCTGAAGGAAAGCTTCATCGGCCACCACCGTTTGGCGGTGGATGCCGATCATATCTTCGGCGTACTCTCGCTGATGTTCTGGACAATGACGCTGATCGTCACGGTCAAGTACGTCTTCGTGATCCTGCGGGCCGACAACAAGGGCGAAGGCGGCAGCCTGGCGCTGCTCGCGCTGATCGGGCGCCAGCTCAAGCCGGGGCGATGGACCGCCTTCACCGTGGTGCTGGGCATCGTGGCGACGGCGCTGTTCTATGGCGACGCGATCATCACGCCGGCGGTGTCGGTGCTGTCGGCAGTCGAAGGGCTGACCGTGGTGCACCCGGCCTTTGCCGAGGTGGTGCTGCCGATCTCGATTGCGATCCTCATCGGCCTATTTGCCATCCAGTCGCGCGGGACGGCGGCGGTGGGCAAGCTGTTTGGCCCGGTAATGCTGGTCTATTTCCTGGTCATCGCGCTGCTCGGCCTGAACGGCATTGCTCGCGCGCCGGAAATCCTGCTGGCAGCCAATCCCTGGTATGCCGTCAAGTTCTTCACGCTCGATCCGCTGCTGGCATTCCTGGCGCTGGGCTCTGTCGTGCTGGCCGTGACCGGGGCAGAGGCGCTCTATGCCGATATGGGCCATTTCGGCCGCCGCGCGATCATGGTGGCGTGGCTGTGGGTGGCGTTTCCGTGCCTTCTCATCAACTATGCCGGGCAATCGGCGCTGTTGCTGCGCAACCCGGCCCTGGTGGAGAATCCGTTCTTCCTGATGGCGCCGGATTGGGCGCGCCTGCCGCTGGTCATCCTGGCGACGCTGGCCACGGTGATCGCCAGCCAGGCGGTGATCTCGGGCGCGTTTTCGGTCTCGCAGCAGGCGGTGCAACTGGGCTTCCTGCCGCGCATCCGCATTCTGCATACGAGCGCCAGCGCGGCCGGCCAGGTCTATGTGCCGTTCGTCAACTGGGTCTTGCTGGTCATGGTCATCCTGCTGGTGCTGGCGTTCCGCACGTCGAGCAACCTGGCTTCGGCCTATGGCATCGCGGTGACCGGGACGATGTTCATTACCGCCTGCATGCTGGGCGTGCTGACCTTTGCCGTGTGGAAATGGCATCCGCTGGTGGCCGGCATCGTTACCGGCACGTTCCTGGTGATCGATGGCGCCTATTTCGCATCGAACGCCACCAAGATCCCCGATGGTGGCTGGTTCCCGCTGATGGTCGCGGCAATCACGTTCACCGCGCTCACCACCTGGGCCACCGGCCGGCGCATCGTGCGCGAACGCCTCGCCGAAGATGCCATGCCGTTCGAACTGTTCCTGGGTTCGGTGTGCGAACGCGTGCGCCGGGTCAAGGGCACGGCGGTGTTCATGGCCTCTACCGTTGAAGGGATTCCGCCGGCGCTGCTGCACAATCTCAAGCACAACCACATCCTGCACGAACGCGTCGTGGTTCTGACCGTGATGACCGCCGGGGTGCCACACGTGCCCGATCACAAGCGGCGCGAGGTGGAAGACATGGGCCATGGCTTCTACCGCATGATCATCCGCACCGGCTTTATGGACGAGGCCGACATTCCCGCCGAACTCGCCGCCGAAACGCGCGCGGCCGGTCCATTCAAGCCGATGGAAACCAGCTATTTCCTGGCGCGGCAGACGCTGATCGCGTCCAAGCGGCCGGGCATGGCGATCTGGCGGGAAAAGCTGTTTGCCTGGATGGTGCGCAATTCGGAAAGCCCGATGCAGTTCTTCCGCCTGCCCACCAACCGCGTGATCGAACTGGGCAGCCAGCTGGAAATCTAGCCTTTTGATTTGCCGCATTTTCCGAGTCGGCAGGTGATTCCACCTGCCTTGAAAATGCTCTAGATTTCCACGACCGCATCGGCCAGCCGTGCCACCTCGTCCTGCTGGTGCGATACCAGCAGGACCGGCAGGGCAAAGGCATCGCGGATGCGGGCGATCAGCGCGATCACGCCCTCGCGCCGCGCCGGATCGAGCGCGGTCAGCGGCTCGTCCATCAAGAGAAAGCGCGGGCCCGACAGCAGCGCGCGGCCGATCGCCACGCGCTGCGCTTCTCCGCCCGACAGCGTGTGCGGCCGGCGCGCGAGCAAAGGCGCGATGTCGAGAAAACCGGCCACTTCGTCCAGCGCCAGGGTGCGCCGTTCGGGCGCGGCCTGGCGCCAGCCGAACAGCAGGTTGTCCGCCACGCTCAGGTGCGGAAACAGGCGCAAATCCTGAAACACATAACCAGCCGCGCGTCGTTCGGGCGGCAGGTCTATCCCCCGCGCCGCGTCGAACAGCACTGTGCCGCCCACCGCGATATGGCCCGAAAGCGGGCGCAGCAGGCCCGCCACGGCATCGAGCGTGCTGGTCTTGCCCTGCCCCGATGGCCCGACCAGCGCGGTGATGCCACCGCCACCTGCCACCCGCACGGGAAATTCGCGCTGCCCCCGCGCCAGCACCACATCGATGTCAAAGGATGGGGCCGGGTCAAAGGACATGCGCGCCCTTTCCACCCTGCCGACGTGCCAGCAGTTCCGACGCAACCAGTGCCAGCACCGACAGCAGCACCGCCACCCCGGCCAAGCGCCAGACCGTGGCGTCGCTGCCGGGCACCTGCAGGGCGGCATAGATGGCCAGCGGCAGCGTCTGGGTTTCGCCGGGGATGTTGGACACAAAGGTGATGGTCGCGCCGAATTCGCCCAGCGAGCGGGCAAAGCCCAGCACCGCGCCGGCCACGATGCCCGGCGCGCACAGCGGCAGCGTCACGCGCCAGAACGTGGCCCATGGCCCGGCGCCGAGCGTGCGCGCGGCCTGTTCCAGGCGGGGATCGACTGCCTCAAGCGACAGGCGGATTGCTCGCACCATCAGCGGCAACGCCATGATCGCGGCAGCCAGCGCCGCGCCGGTCCAGCGAAACAGCAGCGTCACGCCAAACAGGCGCCACAGCCAGGCCCCGATCGGGCCAGCCGGGGCAAAGGCCACCAACAGCATCCAGCCAATGACGACAGGTGGCAGCACCAGCGGCAGATGCACCAGCGCATCCAGCAGCACCCGCCCGCGAAACCGCCCCCGTGCCAGCGCCCAGGCCAGCGCGAACGCCAGCGGCAGCACGCCCAGGATCGCCACCCCGCTCACCTTGGCCGATAGCGCGACCACGCCCCATTCTTGCGCGGAAAGCAGCACGCGCGGCTCAGTGCGCGACAAAGCCGAAGCGGCGGAAGATCGCCTTGCCTTCGGCCGAGAGCAGGAAGCGGCGGAACGCTTCGGCGTCGGGATGGGTGGAGCTTGTCAGCCGCGCCACCGGATAGGTGATCGGCGCGTGGCTGCCGGCCGGGAACACGCCGACCACTTTCACCCCCGGTTCCGCCCGCGCATCAGTGGCATAGACCACGCCCAGCGGCGCGGCGCCATGGGCCACCAGCGCCAAGGCCGCCCGCACGTTTTCCGCGCGCGCCACCTGGCCCTGCACCTGGTTCCACACGCCCAACCGCTCCAGCGCGGCCTTGCCATAGCGGCCAGCCGGCACGGCAGCAGGATCGCCCATGGCCAGTTTGCCACCGGCCAGCGCCTGCATCAGCGCAAAGCCGGGCGCCGGATAAAGCCGCAGCGTGCTGCCCGTCGGCGCCACGATGACGAGGGCATTGGTCACCAGCCGGGCGCGCGTGCGCGGCGCGACAAGGCCGGCACGGGCGACATCATCCATCCAGTCTTCATCAGCCGACACGAACAGGTCTGCCGGGGCATGCGCCTCGATCTGGCGGGCCAGGGCCGAAGAGGCCGCGAACGAAAGCACCGGGCGCGGATGGCCCAGCGCTGCCCAGCGGTCGGCCGCCGCATTCATCGATTCCTGCAGGCTGGCCGCTGCCAGCACCAGCGGCCTCCGGCCGGCGGGATTTTCCGCGGCCGGCGCCGTAGCCGGCAGGAGGGCGGCCGCAACCAGGCAACACAGGGCAAGAAGACGAAGCACAAGGCGGGCCATGGCAACTCCGCAGCCCGCAGGCTGTATTTGGCGGGATATATTCAGCTGCCCTACAACCAGGCGCGGCGAAATGCAAAGCGTGCACTGCCCGCACGGCAAGGCTTGCCGCCCGCGCCGGATTGCGCAACAGCACGGCCAAGGTTTGCAAAGGACAAGGAACAGCAATGCGCGCACGGTTCTGGGCGATCGCCCTGGCGGCAACGATCACGGCCTCTGCGCCCCTGCTGGCCGCGCCGGCCATGGCGCAGGCTGCCGTGCAGACGCCCGACATCCCCGCGCCGTGGCGCACCGTGCCCGATGTGGGCGCGCTGCTGGCGCAGGACCGCTTGGCCGGACCGGCGCAGGCGCCGATCAGCGTGGTGGTCTGGTCCGATCCAGAATGCCCCTATTGCAAGCAGTTTGCCGGCGTGCCCGATGCCGCGATCGAACGTGCCAAGGGCAAGGCCAACCTGGCGATCCGCATGCTGCCCCTGCCCTTCCACGGCGCGCCGGCGGTGCTGGGCAGCATGGCCGCGCTGTGCGTGGCCGACCAGGGCGGCGCGGCCGCATTCTATCGCTTTCTCAACGATTACTTTGCCCGCACCGGCGGCAATGGCCGCGGCCTGGAAGGTGGGCGCCCGGCCGTGGTGGCCCTGGCCAAGCAGGATGGCGCGGCCGATGGCGCCAAACTTGATGCCTGCCTGCGCAGCGATGAAACCTTGGGCCGCGTCACGGCCGAAGGCGATGCGGCCGAACGCGCCACTGTGCAGGGCACGCCGGCCGTGGCCGTGCGCAACAACCTGACCGGCGAGACGATCATGGTCGATGGTGCGATCGATGGCGAAACGCTCGACCAAGCGATCACCCTGATGGCATCGCGCAGCAAGCGGCACGGCCCCCCGCCAGCGGATTATTCGCGTTGATCCGAAACGAGCCAAGGCTTCCCGCGAATCTGACTTTATCCGCGAAGATTTTGCGCTAGACGGCGTTGATGGACCGCATAGATCGCAAGCTGCTGGCCGCGTTGCAGGCAGATTCGCAAAGTTCGCTGGCACAACTGGCCGATCGGGTGGGGCTTTCCAGCTCTGCCTGCCACCGCCGCATGCGCGCGCTGGAAGAGAGCGGTGCGATCACCGGCTATGGCGCGCGGGTCGATGCCGGCAAGATCGGCCTCAACCTGCACGCCCTGATCGATATCACGCTGGAAAGCCAGAGCCGCGAAGCGATGGAGCGGTTCGAACGGGCCACGCTCGATTCCACCGAAATCCTCGAATGCTATCTGATCTCGGGCGTGGCGGATTACCGCCTGCGCATCGCCGCGCATGACATGGCCGATTATGACCGGCTGCACCGCGATTGCCTGGCCCGCCTGCCCGGCGTCAGCACGATGCACACCAGCTTCGTGATCCGCCCGATCAAGGCCTGGAACGGCTATGCCCTGGGGTAACCGCGCGCGTTTCGGCCCGGCCTTGCCGGCGCAATGATCGTGGCGCGGCGCGGGGTGATCGGGCTTTTGGCTGGGCTTGCCTGGTCTGGCCGCGCGCTGGCCGCCGCGCCTTCGTTTCCGCGCAGCATGAATGCCGCCGCGCGCCTGCGCCGCCGGCTGGATGTGCCAGCCCTGGCGGCGGGCTGGCGGGAAAAGCTCGCTGACAGTGGAGAGGCCTGTGCCGGGCGCCGCATGCTGGGCAGCGATGTGCCGGTAGCGCCAGGCGACAGCTGGCACTGGGGCTCGATCACCAAATCCGTCACCGCCACGCTGATCGCACTGGCGGTGGAAGCGGGGGAGCTGGCCTGGGACGAGCAACTCGTGGAGCGGCTGGGCCTGGCCGATGCCGGCGCAGCGCCGTGGCGCGGGGTTACTCTGCTGCACCTGCTGTCGCACACCAGCGGCTTTGCCCGGCTTGACGTTGATACCGAGATGGACGCCTTTCCGGCCGAAGAAGCCGATCCCCGCGCCAGCCGCCTCGCGCTGACGCGCATTACCATGGCACGCGCACCACTGGCAGCGCCGGGCGCCCGGTTCATCTATTCCAACCGCAACTATGTGGCCGCCGCCGCCATGCTGGAGGCCGCCTGCGGTGCGCCATGGGAAGTGCTGTTGCAGCAGCGCCTGCTCGGGCCACTGGGCATGGCCGGCGCCGGCTTTGGCGCGCCGGGAACGCCGGGCCTGCTCGACCAGCCAGTGGGCCATGCCTGGTGGCCAGGAGAACATGGCGTGCCGCATCCGCCGGGCGTGCCACCGACGGACAACCCCGCCGTGGCCGGGCCCGCCGCGCGGCTGCATGCGCCGATCGCCGCCATGCTGGCTTTTCTCGATGCACACCGCAGCCGGACGGCATTGCTGCGCAGCGAAACCTGGCAGCGGCTGCACACCCCGCCGTTCGGTGGCAGCTATGCGCTGGGCTGGGTCGTGCGGGCAGACGGCAGCCTGTGGCACGATGGCAGCAACAACCTGTGGACCGCCCAGGTGCTGGTGCGGCCCGAGGGCGTCAGGGCGCTGGCGACCAACTGGGGCGATCACCAGCGTCTGGCGGCTCCGCTCGAAGCCGCGCTGCGCGCCTGATCAGTCCTGTTCTTCCACGCGGGCCATGGCGATCACCGCGCCGGCCATGACCACGGCCGCCACCAGCATCGTCCACTTGGGCTGATCGGGGAAAAAGCTGCGCATCACCCCGCCCATGGCCGTGGCCACAATCAGCTGCGGGATCACGATGAACAGATTGAACAGGCCGATGTAGATGCCAAATTTGCGCGGCGGCAAAACCCGCGTGAGGATCACGTAAGGCATGCCCAGGATCGATGCCCAGGCCACGCCGACCAGCGCCATCGGCAGCAGCAACAGATGGGCATCGCGGATCACCAGCAGCAGCAGGAATGCCAGCGCCCCTGCCCCCAGGCCGACCATATGCGTGCGCACATTGCCGATCCGCCGCGCCAATACTGGCAAGGCAAACGCCGCCAGCGCGGCCACGCCGTTGTAGAACGCAAACATCACGCCCACCCAGTCTGCGCCGGCATTATACGCGGCGCCGCTGGTATCGGTGGCGTGGAACACCTCGCGCGTGACGACCGGCGTTGTGTAGATCCACAGGATGAACAGCGCCACCCAGGTAAAGAACTGGGCCAGGGCCAGTTGCCGCATGGCACGCGGCATCTGCGCCAAATCGCTGATCACTTGGGCGAGCGTGCCGGTGCTGGCCCGCGCCCGCACGACCACTTGCAACAGCCCGAACGCCACCAGGCCACCGCCCAGCACCAGCAACTGCTTGTCCAGCCCCAGTGCCAGGACCACGCCCAGCAGCGCCGCGCCGCCCAGCATCCACAAGGGTCCGCGCGCCGGATAGACCAGCGGCTCGTGCCCGGCTGCCGCTTCCGGCTCGTCGGCAAAGGCGGCCATTTCCGCAGGGCTGTATTCACGCACGCGCAGCGCCGTCCAGGCCACGGCCGCCACCATCGCGAACGCGCCCAGGTAGAAGCTGTAGCGCACCGAGGGGGGGATCACCCCTTCGGGCGCGGTATTGGCAATGCCCAGGGCGTTGAAGGCCGCCGGGGCCAGGCTGCCCAGCACCGCGCCAGCGCCGATGAACCAGGTTTGCAGGGCAAACCCCTGCGCGCGCTGGTGCGGCGGGGTCATGTCTCCCACAAAGGCGCGGAATGGCTCCATCGCCACGTTGAGCGAGGCATCGAGCAGCCAGAGGAACAGCGCCGCGGCGATCAGCAGCGGGGTATTGGGCAGGCCCAGCAGCGCCAGCGCCGCCAGCACCGCCCCGGCCACGAAATAGGGCCGGCGCCGGCCAAAACGGCCCCAGGTGCGATCGGACCAATGCCCGATCAGCGGCTGCACCACCAGGCCGGTTACCGGCCCGGCGATCCACAGGAACGCCAGGTCGTCCACCTTGCTGCCCAGCGCCTGGAAAATGCGGCTGACATTGGCATTCTGCAGCGCAAAGGCCAGCTGGATGCCGAAAAAGCCAAAGCTCGTGTTCCACAGCCCCCGGAACGTCTGCGCGGGCTTTTGCGGCGTGTTCATGGCGTCCTCTCTCTATTTTCTAGACAGGCGCGATGCGCCAGAGTTGGCGGCGGGGCGAGATGCATACGAATGCTATGCGTTGATGGCTTTGCTCAAGGCTTCCACCACCCCCAACCCCCTCCTCTAACGAGGATGGAGCTTTTCGACGCGTTCTTCCCCTCCTGTTCAGAGGAGGGGGCCGGGGGTGGTGCTGGACCTTGCCCCACCCTATCCCCCCGTGCTCGCCCGCACCACCAGCCGGGTGGGCAGGATGGCGGGCGGGGGAATGCGCTCTTCGATCTGGGCCAGCACCGATTCCACCAGCGCCTCGCCCGCCAGGCGGATATCCTGGACCACGGTGGTGAGCGGCGGATTGGCAAAGCCGGCGGCGGGAATGTCGTCAAAGCCGACCAGCGCCACGTCGCCAGGCACGGCGAGCCCGGCATCGGCCAGCACGCGCTGCGCGCCGATCGCGATCAGGTCGCTTGCGGCAAAGATCGCATCGAACGGCACCCCGCGCGAGAGCAGCACGCGTGCCGCGCCATGGCCGGATTCCTCGGAACTGATGGCATCGACCACCAATTCCGGATCTTGCGACAGCCCGGCAGCGGCCAGCGCGCGCAGCAGGCCGGCGTGGCGCTGCTCGAATTCGGGATAATGGCTGTCTGCCTGGCCCAGGAAGGCAATGCGCCGCCGGCCGCGCGCAATCAGATGCTCGCCCGCCAGGCGCCCAGCGCCGAAATTGTCCGATCCCACCGTGGCACCGATCGTGCCTTGATCGACCGATCCCCAGCGCACGAAATGCGTGCCCGCCTTGACCAGCTGGCGCAGGCGGCTTTCATACAGGGTATAGTCGCCATAGCCGAGCAGGATCAGCCCATCGGCCCTGTGGCTTTCCTGATAGCGGCGGTGCCAGTCATCCTCCAGCTTCTGGAACGATACCAGCAGATCCAGCCCCTTGGCCGCGCAATGCCGCGTGATCGATCCCAGCATCGACAGGAAGAACGGGTTGATGTTGGATTCATCGGGCGTCGGGTCTTCGAAGAACAGCAGCGCCAGCGTGTTGGAGCGCTGCGTGCGCAGGGAGGATGCGTTCTTGTCGACCGTGTAGTTCAACTGCCGGGCGATCGCCTCGATCTTTTCGCGCGTGGCCTTGCTGACGGACTTGCTGCCACGCAGGGCACGGCTGACCGTGGGCTGCGACACCCCGGCAAGATAGGCAATTTCAAAGCTGGTGGGCTTGTTGGATGGCTTGCGCCCCATGGCCGACTCTCCCTTCAGCCGAGATTCGCGACTGCATTATCGCTACCATTCTTATGCATAAGAACAAAATTATGCAACAATCCCGGATAAAATGCCTATCCAAATGCATGATGCATCGATCTATACGCATGTAATACAATGGATTTTTTCGCATTCGCGAAGACATACACAATGCATGGTATACGTATGCCATATTCGCTCGCGGCCCGCTTCGGCGTAATTTGAAACCAAGCGAGATCCGGTGGAACCAGGTGTCACATCCCCGCATGACGGGATGACGCACCTGGCGGGTGTCGCGCATTCAGCCGATCGCCGCCTTGGCGATGGGCACGCCAACAAGGTTCGTAGCCGGCTGCAGGCCGGCTGGGGGAGTGGAAGGTATCATGGCACATCACGCAGTTTCTGCGGGCGGCTTGCGCTGCTCGCTGGTCGCGCTGGCGACCGTTCTGGCCGGCAGCAGCCCGGCCCTCGCCCAGGAAACCCCGGCACCGCAGGCTCCTCAGGCCGCTGCCGATGCCACGCCCGAACAGGGCGCCATCGTGGTTTCGGGCATTCGCGCCTCGCTCAATGCCTCGGCCTCGATCAAGCGCAACTCCATCGCCATCGTCGAAGCGGTTTCGGCCGAAGACATCGGCAAGCTGCCCGACGTGTCGATCGCGGACTCGCTGGCCCGCCTGCCCGGCGTGACCGCGCAACGCCTAGAAGGGCGCGACCAGCGCCTGTCGATCCGTGGCCTTGGCCCGGATTTTTCGACCACGCTGCTCAACGGCCGCGAACAGGTCACCGTGGGTGACAACCGCGGCGTCGAATACGACCAGTATCCCTCGGAATTCTTCAAGAACGTGGTGGTTCACAAGGCCGCCGATCCCTCGCTGATCGCGGCGGGCATTTCCGGCACGGTCGACCTGCGCATGCTGCGCCCGCTGGCCCAGGCCAACCGCGTCATCGCCGTGCAGCTGCGCGGCCAGATGAACGGCATGCAGAAGCTCAACCCGGACGGCAAGCGCTACGGCTATCGCGCCTCGGCCACCTATGTCGACAAGTTTGCCGATGACACCTTTGGCATCGCCATCGGCGTTTCGGCCACCTCGGCCCCGTCGCAGGACGAACGCTACAACGCCTGGGGCTTCCCCACCCTGGCCGATGGCAAGACCCTGATGCTGGGCGGTGCCAAGCCCTATGTGCAGTCCAACATGCTGGACCGCTATGGCGCCGTTGCCACGCTGGAATACCAGCCGAACGACAACTGGCATTCGACGCTCGACGTGCTCTATTCGCACTTCAAGGAAACGCAGCACCTGCGCGGCATCGAATTCCCGATCTTCCCCGATTGGTCTGGCCTGGGCGGTGGTGACACCACGGTGATCCAGCCGGGCTACAAGGTGAACAACGGCTTCGTCACCGACGCGACGATCGGCAACGTCAAGGCCGTGATGCGCAACGATTACAACCAGCGCAAGGCAGACAACCTGTCGATCGGCTGGAACAACGTGATCGGCCTGGGCGACACGATGCACCTGACGGTGGATGCCAGCTACAGCCACGCCAAGCGCACCGACTTCCTGCTCGAAAACTATTCGGGCACCGGCTACATCAACGCCGGCGCGCGCGACACGCTGCACATCTCGCAGAACGGCAACGGCACGTTCGATATCGTGCCCACGCTTGACTATGGCAACGCCGCCAACTTCGGCATCACCGATCCGCGCGGCTGGGGCTATAACGGCACCACGGCCGTGGTCCAGGCCGGCTTCCTCAACAAGCCCAGCTTCAAGGACGATCTCGCTTCGCTGCGCGCCAGCCTGGATGGCGAATTCGCCCAGGGCGGCCTGCTCAAGGGCTGGGAAGTTGGCGCCAACTACAGCTACCGCAAGAAGACCTCGGCGTTCACGTCGTACTTCCTGTGCCCCAAGGGCGGCGGCACCGGCTGCACCCCGGGCAGCGGCACTACCACCTTTGCCCCGATCCCGCAGGCCGCGATCATCGGCACGGTTCCACTCGCCTACCTCGGCGTGCCGCGCATGCTCGCGCTCGATCCGATGTACCTGTACAACAATGCGTACAATTCGGTTTACGACAACCGTCCGGTCTCGCTGGTGCGCGACAACTCGGTGACCGAAAAGGTCTGGACCGGTTATGCCATGATCAAGCTGGATGGTGACGTGGGCGGCAAGCGCCTGTCGGGCACCGTCGGCGTCCAGGGCATCTACACCGACCAGAGCAGCAACGGTTCGCTGTCGAACTTCGATGCCACCACCGGCAACGTGATCGTCACGCCTGCCCACGGCGGCGCCAAGTACTGGAACGTGCTGCCCAGCGCCAACTTTGCGCTGGAACTCGCTCCGGCCACCTACCTGAAGCTCGCCGGCTCGCTCACCATGGTGCGTCCGCGCCTGGATCAGGAGCGCGTGAACCAGGAATTCTCGATCAACCCGACCAACATCGGGTCGACCGATCCGACCCGTCCGTTCTTCAGTTCGAACGGCGGCAACGCCCTGCTGCGTCCCTACAAGTCGGCCAACCTCGATCTTTCGGCCGAGCATTACTTTGCCAAGGGCGGCTATGTCTCGGCAGCGCTCTACTACAAGCGCCTGACCGACTTCGTCGATCCCAACAACTCGTATGCCTATGACTTCAAGTCTGTGGTTGCGAGCCTGCCGGCCAGCATCCGTGACCAGATCGCCACCACGGTGGGTCCGGTCACCGCGCCCGGCAACACCGGCAAGGGCAACGTCAAGGGCGCCGAAGCCACCGTATCGCTGCCCTTCGCCTTGTTCACCCCGGCCCTCGACGGGTTCGGCGTGTTCGGCTCGGTCAGCTACACCGACAGCCGCATCGTCTTTGCCAACAACCCCAACGACCCGATCACCCTGCCCGGCCTGTCGGATTGGGTGGCCAACGGTTCGGTCTATTATGAAAAGGCCGGTTTCCAGGCGCGCGCCAACTATCGCTTCCGCTCCAGCTTCCTGGCTGAAGTGGCCGGTCTGTCGGCCAACCCGACCTATCGCACGGCCAAGTCGGAAGGCATTCTCGACGCGCAGATCGGGTATGAATTCCAGCCCGGTTCGTCGCTGGCAGGTCTCGCGGTCATGTTCCAGGCCAAGAACCTCACCGATCGTCCGTTCATCACCTACCAGAACAACGATCCGCGCCAGGTGATCGACTACCAGCGATATGGTCGCGATTTCTACCTGACGGTCAGCTACAAGCTGTAAGTTCCCTCAGGCGGCGGGCGGTCCAGGCTGGACCGTCCGCCGCCGCCATGACACGATTGCATTGGATTGCAGGGCGTTGTTTGCGCGCCCGATCCTTTCCTGCGGGGGGCACAGGGCCATGGACAGCCAAGTAGCACGTTCGATCACCATTGTTGGCGGTGGCACGGCAGGCTGGATGTGCGCGGCCGCATTGGGCCATTTCCTGGGCGAGAACACCCGCATTACTCTGGTGGAAAGCGACGCGATCGGTACGATCGGCGTGGGCGAGGCCACCATTCCCCAGATCCGCATGTTCAACCAGGCGTTGGGCATCGACGAGACCGAGTTCATTCGCGCCACCGGCGCCACGTTCAAGCTGGGCATCGAATTTGCCGGCTGGCTGCGCCCCGGGCACAGCTATCTTCACGCCTTTGGCGATGTCGGCCGCGATATCGGCCTGGGCGCCTTCCGCCATTTCTGGTCGCGCGCGCACCGGCTTGGCCTTGCCCGGCCGCTGGGCGATTACAGCGTCAACGATCTGGCCGCCCGCGCCGGCAAGATGCACGATGGCGCGCCGCTGACCAACCGCAACGTGCCGCAGATGCCGCACGCCTTCCATTTCGATGCCGGCCTCTATGCCGCCTATCTGCGCCGCTATGCCCAGGCCAAGGGCGTGATCCGCGAGGAAGGCCTGATCGTGGCGGTCGATCGCGACGGCGCCAGCGGCGATGTCACGGCCGTCCGCCTCGATGATGGCCGCGTGATCGACGGTGAATTGTTCATCGATTGCTCGGGCCTGCGCGCCTTGCTGATTGGCGACACGCTGGGCGTCGGGTTCGATGATTGGTCGCACCTGTTGCCGGCCAACCGCGCCGTGGCCGTGCCCTGCGCCAGCGCGGCGCCGCTCACCCCCTATACCCGTTCCACCGCCCACGCCGTAGGCTGGCAATGGCGTATTCCGCTGCAGCACCGCACGGGCAATGGCCGCGTCTATTGCGATGCGTTCCTGTCAGACGATGAAGCGACGGCTGGCCTGCTCGCCAATCTCGATGGTATGCCGCTCGCTGATCCGCGCGTGATCCGCTTCACCACCGGCTGCCGCCAGCAAGCCTGGTCGCACAATGTCATTGCCATGGGGCTGGCGAGCGGCTTTCTCGAACCACTGGAATCCACCTCGATCCATCTGATCCAGTCGATGATCGCCCGGATCATGACGTTCGGCCCGACCTGCCGCCCCGCTGCCGCCGTGCGCGACACGTTCAACCGCCAGTTTGCCGACGAGATGGCGCGCATCCGCGACTTCATCGTGCTGCATTACTGGGCCAACGAACGCGAAGAGCTGTTCTGGCAGGCCTGTCGCAACCTGCCCCTGCCCGCCAGCCTGGCAGAAAAGATCGCCCTGTTCCAAAGCGCGGGCCACCTGTTCCGCGATCAGTCTGACCTGTTCAGCGAAGTGGGCTGGCTCCAGGTCTTGGTTGGCCAGGGGATCGTCCCGGCCACCAGCCACGCCCTGGCCGAGGCGGTTTCCGAAGCCGACCTGGCCGGCTGGCTCGATACGCTGCACGCGCTGTTTTCCCGCGAGGTGGCGGCCTATCCCACCCACGCCGACTATATCGCCCGCCATTGCGCGGCGCCTTCCCCCAAAGGACTTGTCGCATGAAAGCCCGCCTTGCCAGTGCCCTTGCCGCGGCCCTGGTCACCACCGCACTCGCCCCGGCCATGGCCGCCCCAGCCCCCGTTCCAGCCGCTGTTCCGACGGCGTCGGCCGTGGCGGCACGGCCCGCAGCAGGGGAATCGATCTATTTCGTGCTGCCCGATCGCTTTGCCAATGGCGACACCGCCAACGACGCCGGCGGCATTGCCGGCGGGCGCCTGCAGTCGGGCTTCGATCCGGCGGACAAGGGCTTCTACCATGGTGGCGACATCAAGGGCCTGATCGCCAAGCTCGACTATATCAAGGGCATGGGCTTTACCGCGCTGTGGGTTGGCCCGATCTTCAAGAACAAGGCCGTCCAGGGCGCGCCGGGGCAGGAAAGCGCAGGCTATCACGGCTATTGGATCACCGATTTCACCCAGGTTGATCCGCACTTCGGCACCAATGCCGAATTTGCCGCGCTGGTGAATGCGGCGCACGCGCGCGGCCTCAAGGTCTATATGGATATCGTCGTCAACCACACCGCCGACGTGATCCAGTATCGCGAAGTGCCGGCTGGCGCGGCCGCCCCCTATCGCGACAAGGCCAACTATCCCTACAGCCGCAAGGGCGGTTTGGCTGGCCCGGCGATCAATCCCGGCTTTGCCGGTGACAGCGATTCCAGCCCCGCCAATTTCAAGGCGTTGACCGATCCATCCTATGCCTACACCCCGTTCATTCCCAAGGGGGAAGAACATGTGAAGGTGCCCGACTGGCTCAACGATCCGATCTATTACCACAATCGCGGTGACAGCACGTTCAGCGGCGAAAATAGCCGGTTCGGCGATTTCGGGGGGCTTGACGATGTGTTCACCGAAAATCCGCGCGTGCGCGCCGGGATGATCGCCATCTATGGTGATTGGATCCGCAAGTTCCACGTCGACGGCTATCGCATCGATACCGCGCGCCATGTCGATCCCGGCTTCTGGCAGGTGTTCATTCCGGCAATGGAAGCGGTCGCACGGGGCGAAGGCATTCCCAACTTTACCATTTTTGGCGAAGTGGCGCGGGAAAACCCTGACAACGGCTATATCGCCCGTTTCACCCGGCGCGACGGCTATCCCCACGTGCTCGACTTTGCCTTCCACGCTGCCGTGCGTGCGGTGCTGGCGCAGGACAAGGGCACCGATGTCCTGGCCGACCTGTTCGACGGCGACGTGCTCTATCAAGGCGGTGACAAGGCGGCACTGGCCCAGCCGACCTTCATCGACAACCACGATATCGGCCGCTTTGCCTGGCTGGTCGAGCATGATCGCCCCGGCATCGGCCAGGACGAACTGCTGGCCCGCACCGCGCTGGCCCATACCATGCTTCTGACCCTGCGCGGCAGCCCGGTGGTCTATTATGGCGACGAACAGGGCATGATCGGCCACGGCAACGACCAGGCCGCCCGCCAGGATATGTTCGCCAGCAAGGTGGCCAGCTACAACGACCAGCCATTGCTGGGCACCACGCGCACCACGGCGCAGGACAATTTCAACCCCGCACATCCGCTCTACACGCTGATCGCCCGGCTCAACGCGCTGCGCGCCGCGCACCCGGCGCTGGCGCGGGGGGCGCAGCTGACGCGCAGCTATGGCGAAAAGCCCGGCCTGTTCAGCGTATCACGGTTCGATCCTGTAACGGGCGCCGAATATCTCATCGCATTCAACACCTCTGGCCAGCCGATCAAGGCGGCCAGCACGATCGGCACCAGTGCCCGGCGGCTGGAAAGCCTGCTTGGCCAATGCCCGGCCATGGTGGCCGCGCCCGGCTCGATCGTGCTTGACTTGCCCGCATACGGCAGCGCTGTCTGCCGCGTCCTTTCCTCTTCTTCTCCCAAGCAAGGCCAATGACCCAGCATACGCCCCCGTCTTCCGCCCAAGACCTGCCCTGGTGGCACGGCGCGGCGATCTACCAGATCTATCCGCGCAGCTTTGCCGATTCCAATGGCGATGGGGTGGGCGATCTGGCCGGCATCACCGCCCGGCTCGAGCACGTCGCGCGGCTGGGCGCCGATGCCATCTGGATCTCGCCGTTCTTCAAGTCACCGATGCGCGATTTCGGCTATGACGTGTCGGACTATTGCGATGTCGATCCGGTGTTCGGCACGCTCGACGATTTCGATGCCCTGGTGGCACGCGCGCACGAACTGGGCCTCAAGGTCACGATCGACCAGGTCTATGCCCACACGTCTGACCTGCACCCGTGGTTTGTGGAAAGCCGCCAGAGCCGCGACAATCCGCACGCCGATTGGTATGTCTGGGCCGATCCCAAGCCCGATGGCTCGCCGCCGTCGAACTGGCAGTCGGTGTTCGGCGGCCCGGCCTGGCGCTGGGACGCACGGCGTTGCCAGTATTACCTGCACAATTTCCTGGCCGAGCAGCCGCAGATCAACGCGCACAATCCTGCCGTGCAGGAAGCGCTGCTGGGGGTGATGAAGTTCTGGCTCGATCGCGGGGTTGATGGCTTCCGCATCGATGCGCTCAACTTCCTGATGCACGACCCCACGCTGCGCGACAATCCGCCCGCGCCCGAGGATGGCCGCCGCCGCACCCGCCCGTTCGATTACCAGCTCAAGATCTACAACCAGTCGCACCCCGGCATCATCACGTTCATCGAGCGGCTGCGCAGCCTGTGCGACAGCTATGGCGCGGTGTTCACCGTGGCAGAAGTGGGCGGCGATCTCGCCGAAACCGAGATGAAGGAATATACCGCCGGCGCGGCGCGTCTCAACAGCGCCTATGGCTTTGATTTCCTCTATGCCCCGCAGATCACGCCGGTGATGGTGCGCGATGTGCTGGCCAAGTGGCCGGACGAACCGGGCATCGGCTGGCCGAGCTGGGCCTTTGAAAACCACGATGCGCCGCGCGCGCTGTCGCGCTGGGCCACGCCCGAGGCGCGCGATGCCTATGCCCGGATGAAGGCCGTGCTGTTTGCCGCCCTGCGCGGCAACATCATCGTCTATCAGGGCGAGGAACTGGGCCTCACGCAAGTGGATATCCCGTTCGAGCAGTTGCAAGACCCCGAAGCGATCGCCAACTGGCCGCTGACGCTGTCGCGCGATGGCGCCCGCACCCCGCTGCCCTGGCAGGCGCAAAGCGCGATGGGCGGGTTTACCGCCGGCCCTGCCCCCTGGCTGCCTCTGGGCGAGGAGAACCTCGCGCGCGCAGTCGATCGGCAAGAAGCTGATCCGGCATCGCTGCTGGCGCTTACCACCCGCCTGCTGCACCTGCGGCGCGATACCCCGGCGCTGCGCCACGGCAGCTTTGCCGTGCTGCACGCCGATGCCAGCCTGCTTGTGGCGCGGCGCCAGTTTGCCAGCCAGTCGCTGCTGGTGGTGATCAACATGGGCAACCAGCCCGTCGCCTGGCCGCAGGATGTGGCCCAGGATGGCATGGTGCTGGTCGCCGAAAACGATGCGAGCCTGGGCTATCTGCCCGGCTTTGCCGCCCTGATTATCGAAGAGAGGATCTGACCCCCCAATGTCCGTTCTCACCCGTCTCGCAGCGCCGCTGGCGCTGACCCTCGCGTGCGCCCCGCTTCCGGCGCTGGCCCAGATCGCCACTGTCCCCGGCGCGGTCAACGATGGCCCGATCACCGCCGCCTCGCCCGATGGCAGCCTGGTGCTGACCGTGGCGATCGATGGCGATGGCCGCCCCACCTACAGCCTGTCGCGCAAGGGCAAGCTCCTGATCGGCGCGTCCTCGCTCGGCTTCATCCTGACCGACGGCCCCACCATGGTGCGCGGCAACCACATCATCGGCAGCGAAGCCAGCAAGCCCGCGCCCAGCACCTGGGAACAGCCCTGGGGCGAGCGCCGCTACGTGACCGACAACCACACCGAGCTGCTGGTCAAGTTCAAGCAGGTGCCCGAATGGGGCGGCCGCGAAATGAACGTGCGCTTCCGCCTGTTCAACGATGGCTTCGGCCTGCGCTATGAACTGCCCAGCCAGGCCGCGATGACGACGATGAAGATCGCCGACGAGCTGACCGAGTTCAACCTGGCGCAGAACGGCGCGGCCTGGTGGATTCCCGGTGGCGAGTGGAATCGCTATGAGCAGGTCTATCAAAAGACCCCGATCGATGGCGTTTCGACTGCGCACACGCCGATCACCATGAAGCTGGCCGATGGCACGCACCTGGCGTTCCACGAAGCCGCGCTGGTCGATTATTCGGCGATGTGGTTCAAGCGGATCGACGGCACCAGCTTCCGCTCCACCCTTTCGCCCAATCCGGGCGGCCCCAAGGTGACGCGTGACCTGCCGTTCAACACCCCCTGGCGCACGATCCGCATTGCCGACAACGCCGCTGGCCTGGTCGAAAACGATCTGGAGCTGAACCTCAACGAACCCAACAAGCTGGGCGATGTCAGCTGGGTCAAGCCGATGAAGTACATCGGCATCTGGTGGGGCATGATCCGCGGCGACTGGACCTGGGCGGAAGGGCCCAACCATGGCGCCACCACGGCCCGCACCAAGCAATACATCGATTTCGCCGCCAAGAACGGCTTTGGCGGCGTGCTGGTCGAAGGCTGGGACAAGGGTTGGAACGGCAACTGGTTCGGCAATGGCAAGGATTTCAGCTATACCCAGGCGACGCCCGATTTCGATATCAAGGCGGTTACCGACTATGCCCGCAAGAAGGGCGTGGAACTGATCGGCCATCACGAAACCGGCGGCAACATCGCCAATTACGAAGCCCAGCTTGACGATGCGATGAAGATGTATGCCGCGCTCGGCGTGCATTCGGTCAAGACCGGCTATGTGGCCGACGCCGGCGGTATCCGCGCCCCGGGCGCCACCCCCGATACTTATGCCATGGCCTATCACGATGGCCAGCGGCAGGTGGAACACCATCTCAAAGTGGTGGAAACCGCGGCCAAGTATCACATCGCGATCGATGCCCACGAACCGGTCAAGGATACCGGCCTGCGCCGCACCTATCCCAACTGGATCGACCGCGAAGGCGCGCGCGGCATGGAATACAACGCCTGGGGCCAGTTCGCCAACGGGCCGAGCCATGAGCCGACGCTGGTCTATACCCGCATGCTCTCAGGCCCGATGGACTTCACGCCGGGCGTACTGAGCCTGGAAGGCGCCAAGCATGCGCCGCTGGCGTCCACCCTGGCCAAGCAGCTTGGCCTGTACCTGGCGATCTATTCGCCGATCCAGATGGCGGCCGATTTCATCGAAACGCTGGCCGCCCATCCCAAGGAACTGGCCTTCATCCGCCAGGTGCCGGCCGATTGGTCGGAAAGCCACCTGATCGCAGGCGAAGTGGGCGAATACGCGATCTTTGCGCGCAAGGACCGCAAGAGCGACGACTGGTACGCCGGCGGCGTCAACGATGCCACCGCGCGCACCGTGACGCTGCATTTCGACATGCTCGATCCGGGCAAGACCTACACCGCCACGATCTACAAGGACGGCGAAGGCGCGACCTATGAAACCGACGCGCGCCACAAGATCGCCTATGACACCAAGACCGTGAAAAAGGGCGACACCCTCGACCTGTGGCTGGCGCCGGGCGGCGGCGCCGCCATCCGCCTGCATCCCGGCAAGTAAACGCCGCACAAAAAGCCCTCTCCCTTTCGGGGGAGAGGGTTGGGTGCCGAGGATGCTGTGCATTTTTCCACACGAAGCCACGAAGGCACGAAGAAGGTATGACAAAAACTCCTTCGTGCGTTCGTGGCTTCGTATGCGATTACCTTCCCGCCATCATGAGCAGCATGCCATCCTCGTCACCCTGAAGTTCAGGGTGACGAGTAAAATGGGTCAGCGCGCCTGAGACCGCAGATAGGCAATCACGTCTGCCCGGTTGAGCGGGTCGGAAATGCCACCGAACATCATCGCGGTGTGCGGCACCACCGCCTGCGGGTTCTTCAGCCAGGCATCGAGCGTGGCATCGTCCCACTTGCCGCCGGCATCGCGCAACGCGGCGGAATAGCCAAAGCTGGGGCGGTTTCGGCCCATTTGCTGGCCATAGACGCCATGCAGGTTGGGCCCGGCCATGTCCGGCGCGCCGGCATCAAATGTATGGCAGGCCTTGCACGCAGCGGCCTTGCGATCCCCGATCTGCGGATCGGCCACGTTCATCAGCGCGGCCAGCGATGGGTTGGGGCCTGCCTTGGCCAGGCGTGCATCGTGGGTCTTGTCCCCGCCGCAGGCAGAAACGGCAAGCGCAGCAAGCGCGACGGCAACAAGGCGGGTGCGGATCATGGCGATCGTCTAATCGGCCCAGGTGCACGGCACGATATGGCAATTTGTCCCGCGTCGGGCAGTTGCACAAATTGCATTGCGCGCGGCGACGCCGCAAAAAAATTGCACAAGGCAGCGTCCACCGCACACAAAATGGCCAGCGCAACGCGGCGGAACTGCGTTCGACAGCGACGCGAGACGTGATTCGTCAGTGGCGCAGCGACAGGCCGACTCGCTCCATTCGGCGATAGAACGTGGCGCGGCCGATGCCGAGCAGGCGCGCGGCGCTGCTCACGTTGCCGCCGGCCCGTGCCAGCGCCTGGCGCAGCACCGCGCGATCGCCATCGTCAAAGCTGGCGGGCTGGCCATCGCCGAGGAACTCACCCAGGGGACGCGGGCAGATCGCCGTGCCCGAGCCCAGGCGGAAATGCTGCCGCGCCGCGCGCGTGGCACCGATCACCAGATCGTCGCGGTCCACCGCCAGCAGGGCATGCCCGCGGGCGGCCGGATCGGTGCCGGCCAGCACGATGCGGGCAGCGGCATAGCGGCGACAGAACAGGTCACGCTCGATATGCCGGGCGGCGTCCTGCACCAGCGCGGCGATCAGCGCGGCCATCGCGCGATCATGGTCGCCGCGCGCCGATGAGATGTCTAGCGCGGCGATAAGCCGCCCCTCGGCATCGAAAATCGGCGCATCCATGCAGCTTACGCCCACGTTGCGGCTGGCAAAATGCTCGTCACGGTGGATCGTCACGGCGCGGCCTTCCACCAGGCAGGTGCCGATGCCATTGGTGCCCTGGGCGGCCTCGGCCCACGATGCCCCGGGCGCCAGGCCCAGTTCCTCGAACCGGCTGGCGTCAGCATCACCCGCCCGCCAATCCAGCACCACGCCGCCGGTATCGGCAATCAGCACACAGGCGCCCGCCAGGCCCACGCTGCCAAACAGCCGATCGAGCACCGGCGCCGCTACCGCCAGCAATTCGCCATTGCCGGCGCGCAGGGCCTTGAGTTCGGCCCCGCCCAACCGCTCTGCCACGCTGCGCGGCGCAGCCGGATCAAGCCCATGGTGCAGCGCCGATCGGCACCACGATGCCGCCACCGCCGAAACCGCCGCGCGCGAGGATTGCACCGCATTCAACACCCGTGCGGCGTGATCGGGATCGGGATCGAGACTGGGTTGCAAAACGGCCATGGCCTGTGCCTCTCCATCGGCTGTGGCGCCGCATCGTGGTGCGCCTGCTGCAGACGCGGGCCGGCGCCGGCGTTTGTGCGGCATGGCTCCTCGTGCGGCGGTTTTATCTGGCTCCATTGCTTCCATTTGCAAGGCATTTTGGCCCTTGCCCATTGGCCATTCGGCCGATGAAAAATCCTCATGTGCATTTGCGCAATTCATCGGCAAGAAGGCGCAAGCCGCAACGAATGGAGCAATCCCTTGCAAACCCGCAAACTTGGCACGACCGGCCTTGATGTCAGCCTGATCTGCCTGGGCACGATGACCTATGGGTCGCAGAACACGGAAGCAGAGGCGCACGCGCAGCTCGATTACGCGATCGACCACGGCGTCAATTTCGTCGACACGGCCGAGGCCTATCCGGTCACGCCGTTCCACAACGACACGATCGGCCGCACCGAGGAATATATCGGCACCTGGCTGGCCCAGCCCGGCAAGCGTGAGAAGGTGACCCTGGCCACCAAGGTGGCCGGCCCGGCGCGCGACATGGTGCGCAAGTTCCGTGGCGGCGACAACAAGCTCGATCGCCGCAATATCCTCTCGGCGATCGACGGCAGCCTGGCACGCCTGCGCACCGACCATTTCGATCTCTACCAGGTGCACTGGCCCGAACGCCATGTGCCGATGTTCGGCGCGCGCGGGCTGGCGCAGGTGGAGGACCGAGAGGATCTGACCCCGCTGGAGGAAACGCTCGATACGCTGGGCGAACTGGTCAAGGCCGGCAAAGTGCGCCACATCGGTGTGTCGAACGAAACGGCATGGGGTGTGGGTGAGTATCTTCGTCTCTCGCGCGACAAGGGCCTGCCGCGCGTGGCCTCGATCCAGAATGCCTACAACCTGGTCAATCGCCTGTTCGAAGGCAGCCTGGCCGAAGTGGCGCTGCGCGAAAACGTGCCGCTGCTGGCCTATTCGCCGCTGGCAGCGGGCAATCTCACCGGCAAGTATCTGGGCGGGGTGATTCCCCCTGGATCGCGGCGCGACGTGGCCAACCAGTTCACCCGCTACGACACGCTCAATGCCAACGCTGCGATCGCGCGCTATGTCGCCATCGCCCATGCCTTTGGCCTCGATCCCGCCACCCTGGCGCTGGCCTATGTCAACAGCCGCCCGTTCGTGGCAGCGAACATCATTGGCGCCACCACGCCGGAACAGCTGGCGCTGGCCGTGGCCAGTGCCGATGTGACGCTGCCGCCCGAAGCACTGGCCGCGATCGAGGCGGTGCACGCCGTGCTGCCCGATCCCTGCCCGTGACACAAAAAGAAAGGGGGGCGTTTCCGCCCCCCTTTCCCTCTACCGTGGATGGTCTGCGCCCCGATCGCTGGCGACCGTCGCAGACCTGGGGACCGCCCCGGCCGCCGCATCGGCGTGGCCCGGGCGATCGCGCCAGGATCAAGCCTTAGAGCTTGCCGTCCGAAGCGTTGTTCATGTCGTTCGACACGAGGTTGAAAGTGTTGCCAAGCGAGTTGCCCAGCGCGCCCATGGCGGTGATGGCGGCAACAGCGATGAGAGCAGCGATCAGGCCGTATTCGATGGCGGTGGCGCCTTCGGTGTCCTTGATGAGCTTGCGGAAGAAGGTCATGTCCAAGTCTCCTGTTTGAGTAACCCCGCTGCTCTTTTGGCAAACTCCCCCTAACCAATGGTAAATGGCCTACGCATTTTTGCGTAGCTGAACCGGCCGAAACACTAACTTTCGGTCAGTAATAGCCTTAATTTTTTGAAAAGGGGTTGCCGGCCACGCAGGCAGCACAGCCTGTGCACGGTTACCCCAAACCGTGCACAGGCCTGGCCCGGCCGATCACGGCCGTTCCGCTGGCGCCTTAGAGGTGACCGTCAGAGGCGTTGTTCATGTCGTTCGACACGAAATTGAACGTGTTGGACAGCGAGTTGCCGAGCGTCCCCATGGCGGTGATCGCGGCAACGGAGATGAGGGCGGCAATCAGGCCATATTCGATGGCGGTGGCGCCTTCGGTGTCGGTAATCAGCTGGCGGAAAAAGGTCATATCCAAGTCTCCTGTTTCCGGCCCCCTGCCGCGTTTTTGGCAAAAGCATCCTAAGCAATGGTAAATGATGGTCGCAACCTGCTGTATCCGTGCGGATAAAACCACTTCAACCTGACATCTTGATGGTTAACGGGTCCCGCGCGTGACAGTCATGCAAAACAAAAGGGGCCGAATCGCCCCTTTTGCGTCCATCCGTGGCAAGGCGCCTGTGTCTTCAGCCGCGCCCGCGATAGCCCGGCACGCCCTGGTCGGGCAGCCACAGGGCTGCGGGCGGCGGGCCGGATTGCCAGAACACATCGATCGGAATGCCGCCGCGCGGATACCAGTAACCGCCGATGCGCAGCCACTGCGGCTTCATCTCGTCGAACAGGCGCTGGCCAATGCCCACGGTCACGTCTTCATGAAAGCCGTTATGGTTGCGGAACGCACCGAGGAAAAGCTTGAGCGACTTGGATTCGACGATGGTTTCGCCCGGCGCATAGTCGATCACCAGGTGGGCAAAATCGGGCTGGCCGGTGACCGGGCACAGCGAGGTGAATTCCGGCGCGGCAAACCGCACGAGATAGAGCGTGCCGGCACGCGGATTGGGCACATAGTCCAGCACCGCTTCCTCGGGCGATGCCGGCAGGGCGCTGGTCTGGCCCAGGTGCAGCGGGGCCGGATGGCCGGAAGCCGGACGATGGGGATCTGACATGGCGGGAAAATCCTTTCTGTTGCGCGCGCCATGCACCGAAACCCGGCGATGACGCAACCCGGCGGCTTGCGCCCTCCCGTTCAGGCACTATTCAACGCCATCCGGCCGTATCCGGCCAGTGCGACACATCATGAAACGAGGCAGTTCAGGCCAGGCCATGCGCGGCATTTTCCTCTCACGTTCATCGGCAACCGGATCACCGCGCGCCGCCCTGCTGGCGTCGGCCCTATCGGCATCGGCCCTGCTCATCGCGGCACCGGCTGCTTTGGTCCCGGCACAGGCCCAGGCCCAAACGGCGGCGGCTACGGGCCAACCGGCCACCACCCAGCCGATTACCCCGGCCGTGCCCGCGCCCACGCTGCCCACGCTCAATTCTCCCAGCCCTGCCCCGGTGATCAAGCCGGCGGCCCCGGCGGGATCGAACCTGCTGCCCACAGCGCCAACCACCGCGCCCACAGTCATCACCTTGCCACAGGCCAAGCCCAGCCGCGCCGCGGCCACGCCCACGCGCCGGCCTGCCACACGCGCAGAAACCCCCGCGGCAGCGGCAGCGCCAGCACCAGCCCCCCGCCTCGTCCCCCTGCCGCAGGACACCGCAACGCCCAGTGCCACGCCGTCTCCCGCAGCCAGCCCGACGCCCGATCTACCGCCAGCAACCCCGCTGCCCGATGCCAGCACCACCAGCGAACCGACGCCGCTTGCCAGCGACACCCCCGCACCGGACACCGGCGCAAGCAGCAGCGAAAACGCCTGGTGGCCCTGGGCCGCCGGGATCGCCGCGCTGGCTGTGGTAATCGTGCTGTTTGCCCGGCGCCGTCGTCGCGCAGCGGACACAACGGCGCCCGAACCGGTAATCGATGCACCAGTGCCGGTTGCGCCGCCGCCCGCGCCCTATCGCCCAGCGCCGCGTCCCGCGCCGGTGCCGCCGGTCGAAACGCCGCCCGGCGATCTTCCCCCGCCGGGTCTGCCGCGCGGGCTGGATGTGGCGTTGCACGCTGACCGCCTCAGCGCCACGCTGGTCAACGCCACGCTCTCGTGCCGACTGGTGCTGACCAACCATGCCCCCCACGCGCTGACCGATCTGGCCCTGTCGGGCGACATGACCTCGGCCCATGCCTCGCGCCCGATGGACGAGCAACTGGGCCTGGCCGGGCCGGAACTGCCGCCGCTGCGCACGATTGCCCGGCTGGAGCCGGGCCAGAGCGTGACGGTGCCGGCCGAAATGCGCCTGCCGCTGTCCACCATCCTGACGATTCGCGCCGGCGCCGCGCAGTTGTTCGTGCCGATCGTGCGCGCTGGCGTCTGGGCCACGCGCGAGGACGATGGCGGCGCGGCCCATGCCCATGCCGCGTTCCTGGTCGGCCAGCCGGCCGCGCCGGGCGATCCGGCCGCGCGGCTGCAACCCTTTCGCCTCGATCAGGGGCCACGCGTATTCGAAACGCTCGATCAGCGGCCCATGCCCCTGCCTGCACTGTGAGAGGCTGCGGCGAAAAGTGAAACGAAACGGGGCGTCGATTGGCTATTTTTGCAATCGACGCCATCGCCCCGCAGGATTAAGTTCAGCGTCCAAAATCAACCCGCGCCAGACGGGTCGCACGCAGGCAGGAGAAATTCATGGAACCGCTGGTCTCCACCCAATGGCTCGCCAACGAGATGGGTGCGAGCGATCTGCGCATCGTCGATGCCAGTTGCTTTTTGCCCGAACACAAGCGCGATGCCGCGCTGGAGTATGAGGCGTGCCACATTCCTGGCACTGTCTTCATGGATCTGGGCAACCTGGTGGACAACGCCACCGGCCTGCCCAACACGCTGCCCCCGGCGGAAAAGTTCGCCAGCCGCATGCAAAGCCTGGGCCTGGGCGATGGCAGCCGCATCGTGCTTTACGATGACAGCCCGATCAAATCGTCCACCCGTGCCTGGTTCCTGCTGACGCTGTTCGGCGCGCAGAACGTGGCGCTGCTCGATGGCGGGATCGCCAAGTGGAAGGCCGAAGGGCGCCCCTGCGCCCAAGGGCGCGAAACCCTGCGCCACCGTCATTTCACCGCGTGGAGCGACCTGAGCGCGCTGCGTTCCAAGGCGCAAGTGCTCGACAACCTGTCCAGCCATGCCGAACAGCTGGTCGATGCGCGCGGCGCCGGCCGCTTTACCGGCGATGTCAAGGAAACCAACCCGGCGCTGGCCAGCGGCCACATTCCCGGCGCGCGCAACGTGCCCTATGCCAGCCTGTTCGCTGCTGATGGCACCTGGAAAAAGCCCGATGGCCTGCGCGCCGCCTTTGCCGACGCCGGAGTCGATCTCGATCGCCCGGTCATCGCCAGCTGCGGTTCGGGGATGACGGCCAATGTCGTGATCTTTGCCCTGCACCTGCTCGGCAAGACCGACGTGGCGCTATATGATGGCAGCTGGAGCGAATGGGGCGCCGATCCCGCCACGCCCAAGGAAACCGGCCCGGCCACCTGCCTGGTAGATTGACCGGCGTAGATTGATCGCGTTGCATTGATCTGCCGGGCGCGGCGCATCTGTTTGCAGGCTTTCGGAATGGGCGCATCTGTGCTTTGCACGCGGGCATGACTGCCCCTTCCGACAAGCCGCTCAAGACCGCCACCCGTATCGTTGCCGCCGGGCGCCGGCCGGAATGGACCGGCACGCCCGGCCAGCCCGGCGCGGTGGTCAACCCGCCGGTGTGGCGCGCCAGCACGCACCTCTATCCCGATATGGCTGCCCTGCGCGGCCACCCCGGCAACGCCGACGGGCATTTCTATTACGGCCGGCGCGGTGCGCCCACGCAATGGGCCCTGGCCGAAGCATTGACCGGGCTGGAACCGGGCGCAGAGGGCGGCGGCACCGTGCTTTATCCCTCGGGCGTCAGCGCGATCTGCGGCGCGCTGCTCACCGTGCTGCGGCCGGGCGACACGCTGCTGCTCACCGACAATGCCTATGAGCCCAGCCGCGCCATGGCGCGCGGCCTGCTGGCCGATTTCGGCGTGAAGACGATCTGGTTCGATCCCATGGACACCGCCGCCTTTGCCGCGCTGTGTCCTGGCGCCAAGGCCGTGCTGCTGGAAGCGCCAGGCAGCCTGACCATGGAAGTGCCCGACATGCCCGCGCTGATCGCTGCGGCCAAGGCGCAGGGGCTAGCTGTGCTGGTGGACAATACCTGGGCCTCTCCCTTGGGCTTTGCCCCGCTGGCCCATGGCGCAGATATCAGCATCACGTCGCTGACCAAGCATGTCAGCGGCCATTCCGACGTGGTGATGGGCAGCGCCACGGCTGGCGCGCACTGGTATGGCAAGCTGCGCCTGCGCTGCCAGAACCTGGGCCTGGTCGTTTCGCCAGACGATGCCGCGATCATGCTGCGCGGCCTGCGCACCATGGCGCTGCGCCTCGATGCCGCCACCGCTGCCGCGCTGCGCGTGGCACAGTGGCTCGATACCCGGCCCGAAGTGGCGCGCGTGCTGTGCCCGATGCTGCCGGGCTCGCCGGGCCATGATCATTGGCGCCGCGATTTCACCGGCGGCTGCGGGCTGTTCAGCTTCGTGCTCAAGGGCGGCACGGCCAAGGCACGCGATGCCTTGATCGATGCGCTGGCTCTGTTCGGCATCGGCTACAGCTTTGGCGGTTTTGAAAGCCTGGCCACGCCCGTCGATCCCGCCGCGATCCGCACCGCCAGCCCCTGGCCCCGGCCCGACATGGACGCGGCCGATCGCTTTGCCGTGCGCCTGGCCATCGGCCTGGAAGATGCCGACGATCTGATTGCCGATCTGGAACAGGCGCTGGCTGCCTGGGCGGCGGCACGATGAGCAGCTGGGTCAGCCACAAGACGCACCGCCAGGTCGGCGATTTCCTCCAGTCGCTCGACGATCTCGGGTTTGACGTGGGGCACTACCACATCTCGGTGTTCAACGCCGGCAAGATGGTGCTGGTGGTCTTTGCCATGTTCATGCTGGCCCGGCTGGGCAGCCGGCTGGCCCGCTATTTCTTTGCCCGCGCCACCAGTCTCGATCCGGTGCAGCAGGTCTTGGGCGAAAAGATCGTCTCGCTCATGGTCTGGGCGCTGGCGTTCTTCATGGGCATTGACCTTCTCGGGATCAACTTCACCGCGCTGACGGTGTTTTCCGGTGCCTTTGGCCTGGCCATCGGCTTTGGCCTGCAGAAGACCTTCGGCAACCTGATTGCCGGGCTAATCCTGCTGATGGATCGGTCGATCAAGCCCGGAGACGTCATCGCGATCAACGATGGCAAGGGCAGCACCGTGGGCCAGGTGCGCAAGATCGGCATCCGCGCCGTGTCGGTGGCCACGCGTGACAACCGCGAATACCTGATTCCCAACGAAATCCTCATGACCACCCAGGTCGAAAACTGGTCCTATTCCAACACCCAGATCGTGCTGACCATCCCGGTCAGCGTGGCCTATGGCACCGATATCGACATGGCGGAAAAGCTGATGCTGCAGGCCGCCCGCGCCGCGCCGCGCGTGCTGAGCGATCCGGGGCCATCGGTGGCGATGACCGCGCTGGGTGCCAGCGGCATCGACATGGCGATCTATGTGACGATCGAAGACCCGCAGGATGGCACCGGCAACGTGCGCAGCCAGGTGCTGCGCGCGCTGTGGCAGCTGTTCCAGGAACACGGCGTGGAAGTGCCCTATCCGCAGCAGGAAGTGCGCCTGCGCGATACCGCCGGCCTGCGCGCGGTGCTGGGCGCCGGCCCGGCGTCAGAGCCAGACGTGCCGCACCGCCCGCAGTGATGCCCCGCCGCTGCGGCGCGGCCACTTGGGCCGGGCGATCCGCTGCGACAGATAGATGCCGCCATGGCCCGAGGCGAGATAGCCCGCCACACACGCCACGATCAGCGCAGGGGCGGCATCGACCCCGAACAGTTCCAGGCCCATCACCGCGCAGGCCACCGGCGTGTTGGCCGCCGCGCCGAACAGCGCCACCATGCCCACTGCGGCGGCGAGCGGCACCGGCAGGCCCAGCACAAGCGACAGCGCACTGCCCAGACCGGCGCCGATGAAGAACAGCGGGGTCACTTCCCCACCCTTGAACCCGGCGCTGAGCGTGGCAACGGTGAACACCAGCTTGATCAGCCAGCTCCACTGATCAGGGCCAGCCACGAAAAAGCCCGGCAGCGTGGGCGCGCCGGGATGGGCCGACAGCACACCCAACCCGAGATAGTCCTGCGTGCCGAACGCAAACGTCAAGCCGATGACCAGCACGCCGCCGATCACCGGCCGCGCCAGCGGAATGGCAACAAAACGCTTGTAGAGATCGGCAACGCCATGGTTCGCCTCGGCAAACAGGCGCGCCACCACGCCGCTGGCAAGGCCGAGCAGCGCGGCCTTGGCGAGGAGGACGGCAAAACCGGCGGGATCGGTCTGTGGCAGGCTGATGTGGGGATAGAGCGTGTGGTGCGCACCCCACAGCCGGCAGCCGAAATCACCCACCAGCGCCGCCACCAGGCACGGCACCAGGGCAGCCAGGTCGAGCCCGCCCAGCGCCAGCACCTCGATCGCGAAGACCGCACCGGCCAGCGGCGTGCCGAACACCGCGCCAAAGCCGGCCGCCACCCCGCCCATCAGCAGCAGGCGCCGGGCCTTGCCGGTCAGGCCCAGGCGATCGACCAGGCCATGCGCCAGGCTGCCGCCCAGCTGCACTGCGGTGCCTTCACGCCCGGCCGATCCGCCGAACAGATGCGTGGCCACCGTGCCGATCAGCACGAGCGGCGCCATGGCCAGCGGCACCCCGCCGCCGGGTTCGTGAATTTCATCGAGGATCAAATTGTTGCCGCCCTCTGCCCGCGCGCCAAAGCGGCGATACAGCCAGGCCACCGCAAGGCCACACAGCGGCAGGCCATAAAGCAGCCAGGGCGCGGCAAAGCGCAGCCGCGTGACCGCATCAAGCGACCAGAGAAAGCCGGCACAGGCCGTGCCCACGGCAAGCGCCATGGCCAGGAGCGCCAGCACAAAGCGGATGCGGGCCGGCGTAACGAACGAACGGGTGAAAAAAGCGCGCACGATTCCTCCTGTTGCATGTGCCCGGTCGGGCAGCTTGGTTTCAGGTAGGAATCATCAGCCCTGGCGCCGTTTGGCGCGGCAGGCGGTTCGGCAAAATGCCCGGCGGAAATCCATCGCCTTGGCCGCGCCTATGCCGTGCGCGGCGAGTTCCGTCAAGATTGCGGAATTACGCCCCGCCCACGGCGCCGCGCACGTCGACCTGGCCGCCGTTGTTGATGATGCGGCCGCCGACCAGGCCCTTGACCGTCACCCGGGCTCCCTGCTCCACGATCAGGTCTCCGCCGATCATACCGGCAACGGTGACATCGGCGCCAGCCGCGACAGTAGCATTGCCGCCGATCATGCCGCGAAACGTGCGTTTGCCTTCCAGGCGATAATCGCCGCCAATGGTGGTCCCGTTCGCCGCTGCATCGGGCGTGCCATCATGGTGGCATCCGGCCAGCGCGCCGCCCATGGCTATCAGCAAAGCCAGCGGCAGGGCATGGCGGGGAACGAGCATCGGCGTGGCTTCCTTGAGTCGGGCGTAAAGGATCGCTGTGCCCGGCCGGTCCGATCGACACACCGGGCGTTCGATCAACCGCTGCCCTCGCCCGATAGACGCCGCAGCCGGGGCAAGAGGTAGTCGGCAGGGGCCATCAAGGCCCCTGCCGCGATCATCACCAGCGGTGACCCCAGCCACGATGCCAGTAATGGTGGTATCCCCAATAGGGACGACCACCCCAATAGCCATGGCCGTAATAGCCGCCAAAGACCGGGCGTTCGACCACGACCGTGCGCCCCATGGGATAGCAGCGGCCATCATAGGCGCGATACCATCCGCCACCACAACCATCGCGCGCCATCGCCGGCGCCGCAGTGGCGAGTGCAGCCGTGGCGATCGCCACGCTCAGCAGGATCTTTTTCATATCGACCTCACTTATCGTTGCTGCAGGCTGTTCATCGTTGCCTGACATTACTTGAACGATGGCGGCCGATGTTTCCGTCTGTCGGTTCGTCGCAAATTTAGACCAACAAGCCAGTCATTGGCCGTGGCGCGCCGGCCAGCGGAAACAGGCGCCGCGCCACTTGCGCCGGATCGAGGGCGAGGCTTTCGGCGGCAACACCGGCCAGCAGCGCGTCAAGCTGGCTGGTGGGTGCCAGATCGCGCCCTTCATAGAGCTGGCCATTGCCCAGCCCCGGCCAATCGGCCACCACGCGCCCGCCTTTGACGCCGCCGCCCAGCACCCAGGCGACCGAGGCCGTGCCATGGTCGGTGCCGCCCGTGCCATTGGCCGCTGCGGTGCGGCCAAATTCGGTGGCAACCAGCACGGTGGTTTGCGCCCAGGCCGGGCCCATCCCGTCGCGCAGCGCCGCCAGCAGCGTATCGAGCCCGCGCAGCTGCGTGGCCAAGCGGCCGTCCTGCCCGCTGTGGGTATCCCATCCTTCGGTTTCCAGCATGGCGATGCGCGGCCCGTGCGGCTTGGTCAGGAACGTGGCGGTCAGCTTGCCCAGCGAAGCGGGATCTTGCCGCGCACCGCTGCCTTGGGCGAGCTTGCGCGTATCGAGCGCCGCGCTCCAAGCTGCCTGCAATTGGCGGTCTGGCGCATAGAGCGCGCCCACCCGCGTCATCAGGTCATCGGTCGGACCGGGCAGCCCGGACGGCGCATAAGAGGTTACCTGCACCGGCCCGCGCAGCGCCGGCGGCACAGTGGACGCAATCGCGATCGCCGAATCGCTCGCGCGGGGCAGCATGGCCACCAGGCGGTTGAGCCAGCCATCGCGCGCCTGATAGGGCTGGCTGCCCCCGGTTTCGAGCACGTTCTGCCCATCGAAATGCGAGCGGTCGCGATAGGGCGAGGCCACCGCATGCACGAACAGCGCCTGGCCACGGGCATACATCGCCGCCGTTTCCTTGAGCGCGGGATGCAGGGCAAAGGTGCCGTCCAGCCGCGTCGCCGCCGCCGGATCGATCGCCAGCGCGCCACGCAGCCGGGCATAGCCGGGATCGGCATAGGGCACGACGATGTTGAGGCCATCGGCCGCACCACGCTGGATCACGAAGACAAAGCGGCGTTCGGTCTCGGCTGCAGCCAGGACCATGCCCGGTGCCACGAGCAGGCTGCCGGCAGCACCGCCGGCAAGGTGAAGAAAGTTTCGGCGATGGAGCATGGTTACCTCCGCAGGAAATCGGGCGAGACGAGCATCAGCGCCAGCGCGCTGGCCGGGCTTTCGGCATGGGCGATCTGTTCGGCCGTTGCCGCAGACAGCCCGCCGGGCAGCACTTGCGGCGCACGCTGGCGGGCATCGATCTGCGCGGCGCGGGGGCCAGCCAAGCGCTGGGCAAATTCCACCCGCCGCATCAGCGCATCAGGCGCGATCCAGCTGGCGGCCGTATCGTCCCACCCGGCGGGAGAGCCCGGCTTCCACACCGGCTGGCCCAGTTGCTGGGTGATCGTGGCCACCTGCAGCGTGCCGATGTCTCCCACCCCCAGCGCGCGCAACGACGATATCGTCCACTCCCACGGGGTCTTGGCCTTGAGCGGGCGCGGCTCCCACGGTTCGGGGCTGGCCACCAGCGCGCGATAGAGCGTGGGCAGATCGCCCCGGCTGCGGGCAAAGGCATCGGCCAACCGATCGACCAGCGCCTGGGGCGGCACGTCGCCGGCAAAGTGACGGGCCAACTTGGTGGCGACGTGGCTGGCCGTGGCCGGCGCATGGGCCAGATCGACCAGCACGGCCCGCGCCTGGTCCACCCCGGTCTGGGCATAGGTCTTGCCCACGATCGTGCGGGTGCCGGGTTCGTGCTGTTGGGGATGGAACGCGAAATCGCCCGGCGCATCATCGTTGATCCCGCCCACGGTCCACCCCGTCAGCGCGCGGGCAAATTCGGTGACGTCAGCCTGGCTATAACCGCTGCGCACGCCCAGGGTATGCAGTTCCATGATCTCGCGTGCCAGGTTCTCATTGAGGCCGCGCTGGCGATCGGCGCCACCCTTGGCGCGCGCCCGCAGCGCCGCCGGGCTGTTGGGCCCGATCGACTGGTTCTGGTTGAGATAGAGCAGCATCGCCGGGTGGCGCTCTACCGCCAGCAGCATGTCTTCAAAGCGGCCCAGCACATGGGGGCGGATGGCGTCCCGTTCAAACGAGGCGGCCAGCGCGGTGACCGGCAGGTTGTCGACCGACACGCAGAAATGGTTGGACCAGAAATGCACCAGCCGCTCCACGAACGGCGCCTGCGTTTCCAGCGCGCTTTGCGCCCGCGCCTGCACGCCCTGGCGATAGAGCGCATGGATATCTTCGCCCAGATCGCGGCGGGCCTGCTTCTGCTCTGGCGTGCGCGCCGGCTTTCCCGCCATCGGCACCGTGGCAGCGATGACCGGGCCAGCCGGCAGCGGGGTTGTGGCTACAGGAACTGGTGCTGGGGCCGGCGCTGCGGCACGGGCCTGGCGCAAGGCCCGCTGCTGTTCCTGATAGGCAGAAAGCAGCGCGCGGGCGTCGGCCAGCGCGGCCCAGGCCGGCGGCGTGACATCGAAGTGATCGAACTGCGCGATCAACCAGCCGTGCGGATCGGCGAGCGCCGCCGCGCTTGCGGCATCGGGCGTAGCGCCCAAGCCAAAGCGGTTGAGCGCAATTGCGGCAGGAGACAGGGGTTGTTCCGAGACCATGGCAAAGCCCTTTGAAACGGAAACCCTTTTTTCCGTTCCTTCGTCGCGGGCTTGAACGCAGCGACCGGCCGATTCCGTCGCTGGCGATGTAACGCAGCTTATTTCCCGCTCTTGGGCTCCAGCCGATCGGCGATACGGTTGCGATCGGCCTGCGGCAGGCCGGCCACATAGGGCACCACCTGCATTTCCACGTGGGCGCGCACCATGGCATCGCCCGCGCGCAGGCGTTCAAGCTGGGCCAGCAGCGCCGGCTGATCCACCACCGGCGCGCGCAGCAGCGCGGCGATCTGGCGGCGCAGCGCGCGGTTGCCATCCACCTGCGGGCGCACCTCTGCGCGCGCCTGGCGCACCACCTGGCGCAGGCCACGGCGCTGTTCGGGCGCGAGTTCCGCCCCCGGCACGCGCAAGGCGCCCATGCCGATCGCCGGATGCTGGTTGTGCATGCTCCACCAAGCCGCGCCCGCGCCCGCCAGCAAAAAGGCGTTGAGCAGGATCGAGCCGGCCAGCAGCACACGCAGGCGCGGGGATGCCTTCATCCTTCTTCCCCCGCGCTTTCAAACACGCTGGCATCCAGGCGCGGCGCCACGCGGTCTGGCCCAATCACCACCGCAGCGCCGAGCCCGGCCACGGCCCCGGCCAGCACCGTGCCCACGCCGATCGCCGACCACCACAGCCGCGCCCGCACGATCCAGCCGCGCCGCCGCCGTGCCACCATGCGCTGGCGCAAGGCCGGCGTGGGTGGCGCCACCGTCCAGGCAGCCAGTTTAAAGTCCAGCGCCTCGGCCTGGGCCAGCGCTTGCGCACAAGCGGGATCGGCTGCAGCCAGGTGCCAGCCCGCGGTACGCAGCTCTGCGGGCCAGCGGTCGATCCCGCCATAGGCCTGCGCCAGCGCGGCAAAGCGCTCCGGGCTCATCGGTTCAGTCATGATCGGCCCCTTCCTCTTGCGCAAAGCGCTGCCGCAATGCGCGGCGGCCGCGCGACAGCAGACTTTCCAATGCCTCCACGCTCACCCCCAGCACGGCGGCCGCCTCGATATTGCCCAGTTCCTGGTAATGGACCAGCACGATCGCCTCGCGCTGCCGTTCGGGCAAGGCCGCCACCGCATCGGCCACCGCGCGCGCCTGGGCTTGGGCGGCCAGTGCCGCATCGGCCAGCGGCGCGGTGTCGGCCTGCTCGGGCGGCTCTGCCACCACCACGCCGCGCCGCCGCCGCATCCGATCGCGACACAGGTTGAGCGTGACGAGATGCAGCCAGGTATCGAACCGCGCCTGCCCCGGGCGCCACCGCCCTGCCTGTCGCCAGGCCCGCACGAACACTTCCTGCGCCACGTCCTCGGCCTCGTGCCGATCGTGCAGCAGGCGGCTCGCCAGGGCCAGCAGGCGCGGCAGCTTGGCCCCGACGAACTGGCGCACCGCGCCATCCTCGCCCTGGGCCATCCGCGCCAGCAATGCGGCGTCGGGATCTGCCTCGCTCAAGCCAGGGCCTCGCAGGCCGGTGTCCCGAAGATGGTGGGCACGGCGGCATCAGCCTCAGGACGGGTTTTGCTGCCCGTCACCCTGCATGCCGTGGTCGCCCATGCCTTCCTGGCCACCGGCACCACCGCGCATGCCGCCACCCCGCATGCCTTCACCGGGCCGCATGCGCTCGTCCGGCGTCAACACGCCATCGCCATTGCGGTCCATGCGGTTGAAGCGCTCGGTCAGGGCAGCGGTGATTTCCGCCTTGTCGAGATAGCCATCGCCATTGCTGTCCATGCGCGTGAACTGCCGGTCGGGGTCGCCCCGGCCGGCCATCATCGCGGTCAGTTCCGCCTTGCTCACGCGGCCATCGCCATCGGTATCGGCGGCCATGATCCGCCCCATCTGCCGCGCGACAAAGGCATCGCGGGTCACGCCCTGGCCAGCAGGTGGCGGGGATTGGGTGGTGTCCTGCGCCAAGGCCGGCATCGCCGGGGTGAGCGCCAGGAACAGGGATGCCAAGCCAAGTGTTTTCATAAGACCTCCATCGAGCCTGGCCCTTTAACGGGGCATGACGCGAATTCCGTCGCACCCCGCTGCAAATGCCGAAGAGGAAGCAAGAATGTTCGCGCTAAAGCTGACCTAGCCCCCGCCCAATCGATTCTCGCTGGCACGATGGCGCCGCTGCGCCCACATGCCCCAGCATGAGTCATGCCCCCCTCCCCGGAACCGTGTTTCTGGTCGGCGCCGGCCCCGGTGATCCCGACCTGCTCACGCTGCGCGCCGCGCGCCTGCTGATGAAGGCCAAGGTCGTGGTGCACGATGGCCTGGTCGATCCGGCCGTGCTGGCCATGGCCCCGCGCGGCGCCCGCTTCGTGTCGGTGGCCAAGCAGCGCGCGCGCCACACCATGCGGCAGGAAGACATCAACGCCCTGCTGGTGGCAGAGGCACTGGCCGGGCACGATGTCGTGCGCCTCAAGGGCGGCGATCCGTTCATTTTCGGACGCGGCGGGGAAGAGGCAGAGGCCTGCCACGCCGCCGGCGTGCCGGTGCAGGTGGTGCCTGGGGTCAGCGCCGCACTGGGCGCAGCCGCTTCGGCACAGATCCCGCTGACCCATCGCGAGAATGCCTCGATCGTCTCGTTCGTGGCCGGGCAGTGCAAGGGCCTGTCGGATCAGAACTGGGCGGGCCTGGCTGGCGTTGGCCGCACCCTGGTGATCTACATGGGCGTGGCCACAGCCGCCGCCATCGCCGAAAAGCTGATGGCCGATGGCCTGGCCCCGACGATGCCGGTGGCGGTGATCGAAAATGCCTCGCGCCCGCAGATGCGCGTGGTAAGGGGCGCGCTGGCGGGGCTGGCCGACCTGGTCGAGCGCGAACGCATCAAGAGTCCGGCACTGATCGTCATCGGCGAAGTGACCGCACGGGGAGACATCATGGAATTGCAAGCGGTTGTGGAGGCAGCCCGATGAGCGAGAAGATCAAGATCATCACGGGCAACGACTTGCGCACGGGTGACGTGATCTGGTGGACCGGCGAAGGCTGGTCGCGCCATGTCGACAATGCCGTGGCGGTAACCCACGATGCCGACGCGATCATCGCCCGCGAAAACGCCAAGCAGGTGGTGACCGACACGCACGTGATCGATGCAGTGGCCGCCGACGGCGCGGTACGCCCGGCCCACATCAAGGACCGCATCCGCGCGCTGGGGCCCACCGTGCGCCTCGATCTTTCGCTCAAGCCTGCCGATCCGCAGGCCGGCAGCTGGGTAATCTGACCATGTATCAATACGATCAACACGACCAGGCGATGGTCGATGCGCGCGTGGCCGAATTTCGCGGCCAGGTGGCACGCCGCCTGTCGGGTGAACTGACCGAAGACCAGTTCAAGCCGCTGCGCCTCAAGAACGGGCTCTACCTCCAGCTGCACGCCTATATGCTGCGCGTGGCGGTGCCCTATGGCACGCTCAATTCCACGCAGATGCGCGTGCTGGGCGACATTGCCGATAAGTATGACCGTGGCTATGGCCACTTCACCACGCGGCAGAACATCCAGTACAACTGGATCAAGCTGGCCGATGCGCCCGATATCCTGGCCGATCTGGCCAAGGTGCAGCTGCACGCGATCCAGACCAGCGGCAACTGCATCCGCAACACCACGGCCGATCACTTTGCCGGCGCCGCCGCCGATGAAGTGGCCGATCCGCGCCCCTATGCCGAACTGCTGCGCCAGTGGTCGACGTTCCACCCGGAATTCGATTACCTGCCGCGCAAGTTCAAGGTGGCGATCATCGCCAGCGAGACCGACCGCGCCGCGATGCGCCTGCACGATATCGGCATCCAGATCGTCAAGAACGAGGCCGGCGAAATCGGCTGCAAGTTCTTTGCCGGCGGCGGCATGGGCCGCACCCCAATGATCGCGCCGTGCATCGCCGAATTCGTGCCCGCGCTGCAGATGATCAGCTTCCTCGAAGCGGCGCTGCGCGTCTACAACCGTCACGGCCGGCGCGACAACAAGTACAAGGCGCGGATCAAGATCCTGGTCCACGAAATCGGCGTCGCCGAATACAGCCGCCAGGTGCAGGAAGAATTCGCCCACATCCTTACCCTGGGCCTCGAACCGCCGCCGGCCGAGCTGGAGCGGATCAAGGCGATGTTCGCCGATCCCGGTCTTGAAAGCGGGCTGTCTGACGATCTCGATCGCAGCGATCCCGATTTCGCGCTGTGGGTCGATCAGAACGTGCACACCCACAAGCAGGCGGGCTATGCGATCGTCACGATCAGCCTCAAGCCGGTGGGCGGCATTCCGGGCGATGCCACGGCCGACCAGATCCGCCTGATGGCCGATCTCGCGCGTGATTACAGCCTCGATGAACTGCGCGTCAGCCACGCGCAGAACATCGTGCTGCCGCATGTGAAGAAGGCCGATCTCTATCGCGTGTGGCAGGCGCTGGATGCGGCGGGCCTGGCCACGCCCAACCTCGATCTCATCACCGACATCATCGCCTGCCCCGGCCTCGATTACTGCGCGCTGGCCAATGCCCGCTCGCTGCCGCTGGCGCAGAAGATCACCGATCGCTTTGCCGATATCGGCCGCCAGCGGACCTTGGGTGAACTCAAGCTCAAGATTTCAGGCTGCATCAATGCCTGCGGGCACCACCACGCCGGCCACATCGGCATCCTGGGGGTGGATCGCAAGGGCGTGGAAAACTACCAGCTGCTGCTCGGTGGGGCTGAAAGCGCCGACACCTCGCTCGGCACGATCACCGGCCCGGGCTTTTCCGAAGACGGCGTGGTCGATGCCATCGAAAAGGTGACGGACGTCTATCTCGCCCGCCGCGAGGGGGCGGAGCGCTTCCTCGATACCTATCGCCGCATCGGCATGGCCCCGTTCAAGGAGGCGATCTATGGTTGAGACCGTGCTGCGCTATCGCACCGACGAGCCCGTGGGTGACCCCGCCGTGACGGTGGATGCCTTTGCCGCGCAGAGCAATGCCACCGCCGTGCGCATCGAGCCGGGCGACGATGCCCTGGCGCTGTTGCCGCACCTGGAGCGCATTGCCCTGATCGAGGTGAATTTCCCCTCGTTCGCCGATGGCCGGGGCTATTCCGCCGCGCGGTCGTTGCGCGAACGCGGCTATACCGGCGAACTGCGCGCGGTGGGCGATGTGCTGATCGATCAGCTTTCGCACATGCGCCGCTGCGGGTTCGATTCCTTTGCCCCTGACAAGCCGATCAGTGCCGAGGCGGCCGAAGCCGCCTTTGCCACCTGGCCGGAAGTCTATCAGCAGACCGTCGATGGCCGCGCCCCGATCTGGGCCGCGCGCCACCCGGCCGCGAAAGCCTGAAGCCATGGCCAGCCCCGCCCGCACCCCCGACACGCTCGACCTTGGCCCGCGCTTTACCGCGGCTGAGGTAGCCGCGCTCAACGCGCGGTTCGCTGACGCCTCCACGCAGGATATGCTGGCGGCCGTGCTGGGCGAAGGGCTGGCGGGGCGCGTGGCCGTGGTCTCCAGCTTTGGCGCGGAAAGCGCCGTGCTGCTGCATCTGGTGGCGCAGGTCGATCCGGCAACCCCGGTGCTGTTCCTCGACACGCATAAGCATTTTCCCGAAACGCTGGCCTATCGCGATGCCCTGGTAGCGCAACTCGGGCTGACCAACCTGGTCGTGCTGGAACCCGATGCCGCCACGGTGGCCAAGAAGGACGAAGCGGGCCTGCGCTGGTCGTGGGACCCGGATGGCTGCTGCGAAATCCGCAAGGTGATCCCGCTGGCCAAGGCCATGGCGGGCCTGGATGCCACGATCACCGGGCGCAAGGGCTTCCAGTCGTCCACCCGCGCTGGCCTGCCCCGCTTCGAGCTGGACAGCAGCGACGCAGTTGGCCGCCTCAAGATCAATCCGCTCGCCAGCTGGACCAAGGACGCGCTGGACGCCTATTTCACCGTCCATGGCCTGCCGCATCAC
The DNA here is from genome assembly GCF_001295765.1 of Novosphingobium sp. AAP1. Taxonomy (NCBI): domain Bacteria; kingdom Pseudomonadati; phylum Pseudomonadota; class Alphaproteobacteria; order Sphingomonadales; family Sphingomonadaceae; genus Novosphingobium; species Novosphingobium sp. AAP1. The sequence continues at coordinate 477,102 of NZ_LJHO01000001.1, forward strand.
CCACTGGTGGCGCAAGGCTATCCCTCGATCGGCTGCGCCCCCTGCACCAGCAAGGTGGCACCGGGTGAAGACCCGCGCTCGGGCCGCTGGAAGGGGTGGGACAAGACCGAATGCGGCATCCATGTGCCTGGCAGCACGGATGACGGCGACGGCAGCGAGCTGCCCCCCGGCTACGAACCGGTGTTCTGACCCGCGCCCAAGCCTGCGGTTTCCTTATGGTTCCGTGCAAAATTTGATCGGTCCCGCAGGGTTGATCCGGGCGCGCGCTTTCGTCAAGGCAGGCCAGTCCCGCCTGCCCGGAAAGCCCTGCCCTTGACTGACGAGATCGCCCCGATCACCCCGCTGCGCCGCCGCCTGATCATGTGGCTGGTCACCGGCGCGCTGTTCATGGAAATCCTCGACGGGACGATCCTCACCACCGCGCTGCCCTCGATGGCGCGCACCTTCGGTACATCGGCCGTCGCGCTCGACATCGGCATTTCGGCCTACATGCTCGCACTCGGCGTGCTGATCCCCGCGAGCAGCTGGCTGGCCGATCGCTTTGGCTCGCGCCGTATCTTCGTGACCGCGATCGCGATCTTCACGGTGGCATCGGCGCTGTGTGGGCAGGCGCAATCGGTGCCGGAATTCGTGGCCCTGCGCGTGCTCCAGGGGATCGGCGGCGCGATGATGACGCCGGTGGGGCGCCTGGTGGTGATGCGCCACACACCGCGCGACCAGCTTATCGCCACGCTTTCGGCGCTGATCTGGCCCGCGCTGTTCGCGCCAGTGGTCGGCCCGCCAGTGGGCGGCTTCATTACCGAGCACCTGGGCTGGCGCTGGATCTTCTATTTCAACGTGCCGCTGGGCGTCCTCGCCCTGCTCGCGGCGCTGTGGCTGATCCCCGACGTACGCGGCCCGCGCCGCCGGTTTGACTGGACCGGCTTTGCGCTCACCGCCGTCGGCGTGTTCGCCTTGCAGATCGGCCTGGAGCATAGCGCCCGGCGGATCGATGCTTTGGGCCTGGGCCTGGTGTGTGCCGGGCTTGCGATGCTGACGATCACGATGGCCCACTTGCGCCGCAGCCCGAATCCGCTGCTGGATCTAGGCGCGCTCAAGATCCCATCGTTCCGCGCGGCGGTCAGCGGCGGATCGCTTAGCCGCATGGCGATCGGCGCAGTGCCGTTCCTGTTGCCGCTGATGATGCAGGCCGGTTTCGGCTATGGCGCGGTGCATGCCGGCCTGTTCGTGGTGGCGCTGTTTTCCGGCGACATCACGATGAAGGCCTTGGTCGAACGCATCCTGCGCCGCTTCGGCCATCGCAACGTGCTCACGATCAACGGCGTGATCTGCGCTGCCTCGCTGCTCTCGCTTTCGGCGATCGGCCCGCATTCGCCGGCGGTGCTGGTGGCGGCCTTGCTGTTCGTCAACGGCCTGGCCCGCTCGCTCCAGTTCTCGTCGCTTTCCACCCTGGCCTTTGCCGATGTGGACCGCACCGCAATGGGAGACGCCAACGGCCTGTTCAACACCATCCTGCAACTGGGCGCCGCCGCCGGCGTGACCGCGGCAGCGATGAGCGTGCACGCAGGCGATGCTCTCGCCGGCGCGGTTGGGCTGAACGGCCAGGGCGCGGACTATCGCTTCGCGTTCATTGCCATGGCCGTGCTCTCGCTCGGCGGCGTGATCAGCGCGCTGAAACTGCCGCACGAGGCCGGACGAACGCTGACCACGGGATAACGCGCATGGAAGCGCAGCCCTATCGCGCCATCCGCCCGTTCAGGAACAGCGTGACGCAATAGCCAACATGCGCGGCCAAGGCGGCAGAATCGGGCCGTGGCGCGCCATAGAGCAGCCGGCTGACCTGGCCGGCCAACGTCAGGTCGAGGAACGCCAGCGCGTCGCGCGCCGGGTCTGCCGGGGTAATCAAGCCGGCTTGCGCCCAGGCGCTGAGCCGATCGGCCAGCGTAGCCTCGATCGGCTGCACCGCTTCGCGCCGATACAGTTCCGACACCTCGGGAAATTCCGCGCCTTCAGCCACCGCCATGCGGCCCACGAAAATATTCTCGTCGCTGGTGATCCACGCCAGCGCCAACAGCCCGAATGCCTGAAGCCAGCCCTGCGGATCATCCGCCGTGATCCCGGCCGGATCAATCGCGCTGCGCCACCGCGCGGCAATGCGCTGCACCACACCGCCAAACATCGCCCGCTTGGTGGGAAAATGCCGGAACATCGTGGGCTTGGAACCCTCAAAGCGCTCGAGAATGCGGTTGGTGCTGGCTGCGGCAAAGCCATGCGCCATGAACTCGGCCTGCGCGGCATCAAGAATGCGCTCGCGCACGGCTTCGGGCTTGCGGCTGCGAATCGGTCGGGCGGCTTGCGTCGTCATCGTTCCTGCCATAAAGAAACCATAAGGTTTGTTTAATTCGATAGTGGGAGAGCTTGGCCATGTCTGATTACGTGCGCAACCTCTGGCATATGGCGGCTTGGGAAAACGAGGTGCCCGATGATGGCGTGCTCGCCCGCCGCCTGCTCGATGCCCCTTGGGCGATCTATCGGCTGGGCGATGGCAGCTATGCCATGCTGGCCGATCGCTGCCCGCACCGGTTCGTGCCGCTCAGCCGGGGCAAGCGCGTGGGCGACATGCTGCAATGCGGTTATCACGGTCTGGGCTTTGGCGCCGATGGCCGCTGCGCGCATACGCCATTTGCCACGCCGGTCCCTGATGCCCAGGTGGCCACGCGCCCGATCGTGGCGCGGCACGGTGCCTTGTGGTTCTGGCCGGGCGACGCCGCGCTTGCCGATCCTGCGCTCATTCCCAATTTTTCTTTCGTGACCGACGGGGCAGAAGTGGTGTGTGAAAGCCTGCTGATGGATGCAGGCTATGAATTCATCACCGATAACCTGATGGACCTGAGCCACGCAGAATTCCTGCATGTCGAAACCTTCGGCGTGAACGGCTCGCTGTTCGGCGGCAAGCACAGCGTCGAAACCGATGATACCGGCGGCATCTGGAACAAGTGGGACATGGTCGATGCCAAGGCGCCGGAATGGGCCAAGCCCATGCTGCCGCCCGGCACCAATACCGACCAGAGGATGCACATCCGCTGGCACGCACCGGCATCCATGGCGCTGTTCATCGAACTCACTCGCGACGACACCGGCCAGCCGCTGGTCCCGCCGATGGCCAACCCGCACATCATCACGCCGGCAACAGCCACCACCTCGCACTATTTCTACACCCGCGAACCGGGCGATGCCGCCAAGGCCATGGCACTCAAGGTCTTTCTCGAAGAGGATGAGCCGATGATCCAGGCTGCCGAAGCCGGCCTCGATGGTCAGGAGTTCTGGGCGGCGCGGCCGCTGATCCTGGCGTCTGATGCCGGCGCGGTGCGGGTGCGCCGCCGCATGATGCAGTTGCGCAAGCGTGAGGCAGCCGAACCTGCCCTGCAGCCCGCATAACGCAACCGGGCTGGCGTCCTAAAGCCAGCCCTCTTCTTTGTACCATGCCGCCGTGGCGTGGAGACCCAGCGTGGTTTCCACCTGCGGCTCCCACAGGCTGGCGGGCGGGCGGGCGCCATCGCTCACCGTCCAGTCGGGGTGGCACATATAGCCCACGCGATCGAGCGTGAGCTTGGCCTTGTCCTTGCGGGCCCAGCGATCGGCCTTGGCCGCCCATTCCAGCACGCCGCGCGGCAGCGGCAGCGGCTTGACCCGCTTGCCCATGGCGAGGCCGATGGCGCGGGCCAGATCGGTATGGCTCCACCCGCCGGGCGTGCCATCGTCTGGCTCGAACGTCTGGCTGGTGACGTCCTCGCCACCCGGCACCAGCGCGATCAGCAGGCGCGCCAGGTCGTTGACGTGGATGATCGAGGCGCGGCCTTCGGGCGGCAGCGGCACGATGCCCTTGCGTGCCAGCTTGAACAGCTCGAACATCTCGGTGTCGCGCGGGCCATAGACCGCCGGCGGGCGCACCACTGTCCAATCCAGGCTCGAAGCGCGCACGATCATCTCGCCCTTGCGCTTGCTGGCGCCATAGACCGACAGCTGCGGCTCGCGCGCAGAGAGCGACGAGACGTGGACGAAGCGTTCCACCCCGCCCGCCAGCGCAGCGTTGACCACGTTGAGCGTGCCCGTCACGTTGCCGGTGTGAAACCCGGCCTCGTCCGGCGCGTTCACCACCCCGGCAATGTGCAGCACCACCCCGGCACGATGCACCAGCCGCTTGAGCGCGGCGGTATCGTGCAGATCGCCCTGGACCCATTCGATGCCCTCGCGGGCGGGTTGCGGGCGGCGCGTCAGCGCGCGCACATCCATCCCGGCGCGCGCCGCCTGCTCCAGCAGGGCCTGGCCGACGAACCCGGTGGCACCGGTCACCGCCAGCAATTCCCCCGGTCTTTGGCGAAGCGCCATCATGCGCCGATCCTCGACACCGGCAACCTCACAACAGCACCATCTGGTCCCGGTGGATCAACGCGGAGCGCGGCGCGTAGCCCAGGATCGCCTCGTGCGCGGACGAGGGATGGCCCAGCAGCCGCGCCGCCTCTGCCGCGTCGTATTCCGCCAGGCCACGCGCCAGGGTCTGCCCATCGGGGCCGATCACGGCAACGGCATCGCCCCGCGCGAAATCGCCGTCGATCGCGGTGACGCCGGCAGCGAGCAGGCTGGACCCGCGCGCCAGGGCAGCGGCGGCACCGGCATCGACCGTCACCGTGCCGCGCATGCGCAGCCGCCCGCCCAGCCAGGCCTTGCGCGCGGTGTGGCGGCGGCGCGGCACGAACAGCGTGCCACGCGTCGCGCCAAAGGCCGTGGCGATGGGCGAAACCGGCTGGCCATCGATGATCGCCAGGGCCATGCCGGCCATTTCGGCAATCTCGGCCGCCTGCAGCTTCGATGTCATGCCGCCCGATCCCAGGCCGGAAGACGATCCGCCCGTGGCCATGGCATGGATTTCCGGCGTGACGCCCTGCACCACCGGAATGCGCACGGCATCGGGCAAGCGCGGATCGCGGTCATACAGCCCGTCGATATCCGACAAGAGCAGCACGCCCTGCGCCGCAGCTGCCTGGCCCACGCGCGCGGCCAGGCGATCGTTGTCGCCAAAGCGGATTTCCTGCGTCGCGACCGAATCGTTTTCATTGATCACCGGCACCGCGCCAGCCGCCAGCAGCCGCCCCAGCGTGGCCGTGACGTTGAGATAGCGGCGGCGATCTTCCAGGTCTTCCAGCGTCAGCAGGATCTGCGCCGCCGTAATGCCATGGCTGGCCAAGAGTTCGGCCCACAGACCGGCCAGCGCGATCTGCCCGACAGAGGCGCTGGCCTGGGCATCGGCCAGGCTGCCCCGCCCGCCCTTGGCCAGGCCCAGCTTGCGCGCACCAAGCGCGATCGCGCCCGAAGACACCACGATCACCTGCTGCCCGGCAGCGCGGGCGGCAGCGATTTCGGCCACCAGCGCCGTCAGCCAGGCGCGGCGCGGCTGCCCGTCCTTGCCCACCAGCAGCGCCGAGCCGACCTTGATGACAAGGCGCGGGCACACGGCAGGATCGGCGAGGTGAGACAGCTGGGCAATGCGCATAATCGGCGCGGCTTAGGCCAAATGATCGGGCAGGTGAAGGGCGCTTGAAGGAATTGTGACACGCTTTGGCGCGGGGGTGTTTTCCGCCAGGATGCGCATGGCATCGCAGCACCCCCAACCCCCTCCTCTAAAGAGGATGGGGAGAAGTAAGATGGAAAGCCCCATCCTCTTTAGAGGAGGGGGTTTGGGGGTGGTGGAACCCTAAAGCAACTGATGAAAAGCTGCAAAAACAAGCCTCAAATCGGCGACCACGGCTTGGCGTCGGCCTCGTCTTCCACTTCGCCGGTCGGCCGCTCTGTGGTGGTAGCGGCCGGCAGGTAATCGAGCACGGCATCGAGCAGATCATCCATGCCGCTGCCCGTTGCGCCCGAAATCGGGAACACGCGCGCGGCGCCCGCCTCGATCAGCTCGCGCGAAAAGGCGCGGACCAGTTCGGCATCGACCAGGTCGATCTTGTTGAGCGCCACCACGCGGGGCTTGTCTTCCAACCCGGCGCCATAGGCAGCCAGTTCCTCTTCGACGATCGCCAGCGCCTCGGCCGGATCGGTGCCGTGAATGTCGATCAGGTGGATCAGCACGCGGCAGCGCTCGATATGGCCCAGGAAGCGATCGCCAATGCCCGCGCCTTCTGCTGCACCCGCGATCAGGCCAGGAATATCGGCCAGCACGAATTCGCGCGCGCGGTGCCGCACCACGCCCAACTGCGGCCGCGTGGTGGTAAAGGCATAATCGCCTACCTTGGCCTTGGTATTGGTGATCTGGTTGATGAAGGTAGACTTGCCGGCATTGGGCAGGCCCACCAGCCCGGCATCGGCCAGCAGCTTGAGCCGCAGCCAGACATACATCTCGTCACCCGGCCAGCCCGGCCCGCACTGGCGCGGCGCGCGGTTGGTCGAGGATTTGAACGACAGGTTGCCGCGCCCGCCGTCGCCGCCGCGCAGCAGGACAACGCGCTGGCCCACTTCGGTCAGGTCGGCCAGCGCGGTTTCGCGGTCATCGTCCAGCACCTGGGTACCGAGCGGCACCTTGATCACCAGATCGTTGCCACCCGCGCCCGTGCGGTTCTTGCCGGCGCCGCCGTGGCCGCGCTGGGCCTTGAAGTGCTGGGTATAGCGGAAATCGATCAGGGTATTGAGGCCGGTCACCGCCTCGAAAATGATGTCGCCACCCTTGCCGCCATCGCCGCCATCGGGGCCGCCGTATTCGACATACTTCTCGCGCCGGAAGCTGACCGCGCCGGGGCCACCCTGCCCTGAGCGGATGAAGATCTTGGCCTGATCGAGAAAGTGCATGGCGTTGGCGTCCGGCAGTCCTGAATGGGCGCAGCCGGCGCCTTTGCAGCAAACGCCGATTGCGCCAAGGCCCGCTTTGCCCACCCGGCCCGTCGGCTGATGGCGCGTCGGAATTCAGGCTGGCAGCAGGCTGGCGAGCATGGGGACCGGAAATGGAACCGATCCGTTCAATTTTATACTGGTGGAGCCGAGGGGGATCGAACCCCTGACCTCGTCATTGCGAACGACGCGCTCTCCCAGCTGAGCTACGGCCCCGTTCCAGTATAGTCCAAAGCAGGGCCACCAAGGCGCCCCGTGCTTCGGGAGCGCCGCCATTAGCGCAGAGCCATGGCGGCGCCAAGAGCAAAAGTGATATTTTTTAGAGCGCGCCCGTTGCCTGCGTAGTTGGTGTCCCGCTGGTCGAGTTGTCGCTGGCAACGGTTGGAATCACGATAGTGGAGCCAGGCTGGGCACCACCATATTGTGCCTGCCAGATAGCCAGATCGGTACGATACTGGTCATATCGGCGATAGAACGCATCGAACACGATTTCGATGTTGGGCAGGCTGCGCACCGCAAAGGCTTCGAGTTCGGCAGCGGGCACAGCGGCGCCATCGCGCGCCACCGCCAGCGTTGCATCGCAAAAATCACCCATCGTCGCCGGAAGGGCGTAATGATTGTAAACTGCGGTCATGTACTGCTCGCGCGGGGCGATGAACTTGCTGCCGAACTTGGCCTTGAATTCCTGGTCGACAGTGCGATTGGCCTTGTCGAGGCCCTTGGCCTGCGACTTTAGGAACGTGCGATAGAGCGGCAACAGCTCGACATGGCGCGGGCCAGTGCAGTTGAGCGCGGCAACGTTGTAGGCCGAGCGCAGGTTCCACACCATCTGCGCGGGCGTGATGTTGCGATTCACCGATTCCCGCAGGCCGGTGGCGGCCAGCGGCGGCACCGTCAGGTTGGCGCTGGCGCCATTGGGCGGCATCGGCCGCGCCGGCACGATCACGACCTTGGGCGGCGGCGGCGGGGGTGGCGGCGGGGGTGGCGGCGGGGCCTTGGCCGCACACCCAGCAAGGACCAGGCCGAGCGCGGCAGTCAATGCATAGGCAAGCGCCCGCGTGGGCCGCGCAGAGTGGCGCGCATGCGACATGGCCATATCCCCCTCATGAATTTTCGAAACGTTATTGGCGCTGGCGCGCGGCATTCCCACCATGGATAGACCCCGGATCACGTGCGTGGCGCCCTTTGGTGGAGCGCCAAACCTTTCTGAAAGCTGACTGAAATTGGTAACCTGCTTTCCCGGAAAGGAAAATGCCCGACAACCAAAAAGGTTGCCGGGCACGCAATCTACCGTATTCCCCGCTGGGCAGGCAATGGGGTGATCAGCGACGATCGCCCATCAGTTGCAAAAGCGAGGTGAACATGTTGATGAAGTCGAGGTAGAGCGTCAGCGCGCCCATCACCACGACCTTTTCGGCCATGGCCGTACCCGCCACATAGGCATACTGCTCCTTGAGGCGCTGCGTGTCATACGCCGTCAGACCGGCAAAGATCAGCACGCCGAGGAAGCTGATGCCCCAGGCCAGGCCCGGCGAGGCCAGGAACAGATTGATCACCGAGGCGATGATCAGGCCGAACAGGCCCATGATCAGGAACGTGCCCATGCCTGACAGGCTCTTGCGCGTGGTGTAGCCAAACAGGCTCAGACCCGCAAAAGCGCCGGCGGTGGCAAAGAACGTGGCCGCGATCGATGCGCCAGTATAGACGAAGAAGATCGACGACAGCGACAGACCCATGGTCACGCTGAACGCCCAGAACAGCGCCTTGAGCGTCCCGGTGGAAATCTTGTTGATGCCAAAGCTCATGACCATGACGAACGCGAGCGGCGCCAGTGCGACAACCCAGCGCAGCGGGGTGCCGAACACGGCGGCGGCCATGCCGCTGGTGGCGAACACCAGTGCGACGATGCCCGACAGCAAGACGCCCGAGGCCATGTAGTTGTAGATCGAAAGCATGTAGCGGCGCAGGCCGGCGTCAAACACGTCGCCACGGCCATAGGCGCCCGACAGGCTCGGAGACGCGCCGAAGCCCGTCTGCGAGGGCCGAGGATCGTTCCAGTTTGCCATGTGCTTGCACTTTCTCCATTGCGGGCAAAAATCGCCCATGCCGGCAATATCGGCCTTCCGCGCCCCGCTTTCAAGCGAAACCGGTGCCCGGAAAATGTGACAAAATGTATTCCCGGGCAGTGCCCGCCGATCAGCCGGCGGCGCGGGCTTCCTCGGTCATTTCCGCGCTGCGATCGCGGGCCGCGCGCAGCGTATCGCGCATCAGGCTGGCAAGCCGATCATCGGCATCGAGCACGTCGAGCCCCTTTTGCGTGGTGCCACCCGGACTGGCAACGCGGCGGGCCAGTTCGCCCGGGCCATGCTCCGACGCAGCGGCCAGCGCCGCGGCGCCATCGACCATGGCCAATGCCAGGCGATCGGCCTGCGCACGCGGCAGGCCGAGATCGGCAGCACCGGCCGCCAGGGCATCGATGACGCGATAGATGAACGCCGGGCCCGAACCAGCCAGCGCGGTAACCAGGTCCATCTCCGCCTCGTCAGAAAGCCATTCGGCGGTGCCGAGCGGGGCCATCAGCTGCGTGACTTCGGCATTGATCGCAGGGTCGCCATCACCCACCAGCGCGATGGGCGACTTGCCCAGGGCCGCCGCCAGGTTGGGCATGACCCGCACCACGGCCCCAGCCTGCGGAAACCGCGCGCGCAAAGTGGCGAGGTCGACGCCCGCCAGGATCGACAGCACGATCGTGCCCTGCCCCACCAGCGGCGTGATCGCCGGCGTGGCGGCGGCAAGGCCCTGCGGCTTGAAGCCCAGCAGCACGAAACGGGGCGGCGCTTCGCCGGTCGGCGCGGTGCGCAGCAGGCGCACGCCAGCCGGCGCCTGGGGCAGATGCGGATCGACCACGGTAAAGGCCGCCGGGGCAATGCCGCTGGCGAGCCAGCCGGTCAGCATCGCGCCGCCCATGTTGCCACAGCCGAACTGGAGGAAGGAATAGGTCATCAGCAAATGGCTCCGAATTCAGGCTTCGCCGGCGGCATCGACCAGCGCGCTGGCCAGCGCATCGGCCGGGCTCTTGTCACCCCACAGGATGAACTGGAAGGCGGGATAGAAACGATCGCATTCGTCCACCGCCGCTTCGATCGCCACCTGCGCCTGGTGCAGGCTGAGCAGGCCATCGTCGCCCAGCATCAGCCCGTGGCGGTAAAGCAGCACGCTGCCGTTGGACCAGATATCGAAATGCCCCAGCCAGACCTGCTCGTTGATCAGCGCCATGACCTCGAACATCGCGCCACGCTTGTCATCGGGCACGCGGATATCGGGCAGCGAGAGGATTTGCAGCACATGGTCTTCGGGGCGCCAGATGCAGCGCAACTGGTACGTGGCCCAGGAGCCCTGCACTTCGCCATGGATCTCGTCGTCCGACACGAATTCGCAGGGCCAGCCGCGCGCTTCGAACAGCGAGGCGAGCATGTCTACCGGCGCGGCGTCGTCGCGGTCGCTGTCGTCGTGGCCGGTTCGCATCATCACGCCCCCTCACACGGTGCCCATGCCAGCGAGAATGCCAGCGCCTTAACCAGCGACCGTGGTTTCCATTCGTTCCATCGCGGAGCGATTGGCCGCCGACAATCGACCGTTAGCCCAGCCTTGGGCAAAACTCGACAACGCTGTGCAAAACTTGTGGACAAGCGCCGCCACGCCCACCCCGGCATCACGATCCGGGGCAGGCGCGGCAGAATCACTTGGCCGAAACGCTGTCCATGGCCTGGCCGGCGGGGCTGTCGAACTGGAACGCGCCGACGCCCTTGGCCTTGAGCTTGGCCACGAATTCCTGCGCGGCGGCATCGCTCGGGAACGGCCCGGTGACCAGGCGATAGACCCGGTTCCACGATGTGACGTATGCCTTGCGCCCGTGCAGTTCGGGCGCCTTGGCCTGAAGCCCGGCCCATTCCTTGCCCATCTTGGCGCGGTTGCCGCCGGTCAGGACCTGCACCCAGGTGCGTGCCGGATTGGCAGCGAGGCGCTTGGCCTCTTCCTTGGCCTTGCGCGCTTCCTCGGCCTTCTTGGCATCGGCCAGCTTCTTTTCAGCGGCCGCCTTCTTTTCGGCAGCGGCCTTCCTGGCGTCGGCCAGCTTCTTGGCCTCGGCCGCCTTGCGCGCCTCGATCGCGGCGCGTTCGGCCGCCGCACGTTCGTTGGCCGCCTGGATCGCGGCGATATCGACCGCCACGGTGGGGCGCTGCTGTTCTTCGGCGGGGGCGGTAAAGCCGGCAAAGAGCGTGGCAAAGCCATCGGGCGAAGGCGCCGCGCCAGCCGGCACTGGCTGCGGCGCGGGAGTAGGCGCCAGTTGGGCCGGTGCTGGCGAGGTCGGCTGGGGCTGCGGTTGCGCTTGCGCCAGGGTTTGCGGCGCGGGCAGCGGCGATGCGGCGGGCTGCGCCATGGCCGTCTGCACCGGTGCGGGCGGGGTATAGGCCGGTGCGCTGGGCACGGGCCGGGCCGCGGGAACCGGCGGCAGGACAATGGCCGGTGTGGGCGCAGGCGCCGGCGAATAGCTGGGCGTGGGCGCTGGCGGATAGCTGGGCGCCGGGGCTGGCGCAGATGTCACCGGCGCGGCGGCAGGGCGGGTCGCCGTGGGAATGCTCGGCAAGGGCTGCGCCACGCTGTTCTGCGCCAGTTGGGTCGGCGCCGAAGTGCTTGGCGCAGGTGTCGGGATAATGCGTCCGCGACGATCACGGCGGATCACCGGCGTGGCGGCTGCCGGCGCGGCCGGGGCGGCCTGGGCCAGCAAGACCGGCGCCTGGCGCGGATGGCTCTGCGCGTATTGCACGATCTGCGGGTCATCGCGGCCGATATCGGCTGCACGCGGGAAGCGCCCGAAATTGGCGGCGGCGGCCTGCTGCGCCGGGGTCAGCCGCGTCAGATAGCGCAGATAGGGGGCGATGCCGGCGGCCAGTTGCGGCGGCATGGAGGCATTGGCCACCGTCACGGCCTCGTCAGGCTGGCCGGCAATGGCGAGGATGAACGTGCGCACACGCCAGGCGGCGCGATCGGACTGCGCGATCTGGGGCGCCAGCACCCGCTCGGCACCGGCGCGATCCCCACCGATCGCCAGGCTCAAGGCTAGGCGGCGGGTAACTTCGGCATCCGGCGCGCGCGCCAGGGCCTGCTGGTAATAGCGCTGCGCCATGGCGTTATCGCCCACCAGATCGTGCGCCAGGCCGCGATCGCCGGCCATGGCGGCCTGATCGGCCCCGGCCCGCTCTGCATCATCAAAGGCGCGGATCGCGGCAACGGGATCGTTGTGGCGCAGCATTGCCTTGCCGATCTGCGCCTTAATGCGGCCATTGCCCGGTGAAACCTCGTCAGCGCGGCGCAGGAAGCCGAGCGCCGCATCCACGTCACCCAGCGCCATCGCGGCATTGCCGGCATCGAGCAGCGCATCGGCGTTGCGCGGATCGCGCGCCAGGCGGGCGAGCGCGGCATCAAGCGTCTGCCCGTCGCCGGTTGGCAGCGGCTGCACCACCGGGCGCGACACGCTGCCGGTCTCGACCGGGGCGGCACTGGTGGTGGGCAGCGGTTGCACCACCGGGCTCGATACCATTGGCAGCGGCGCCACCGGGCGCGCGACCGGGCGGGCAGTGCGGCTGGCCGGCGTATCGAGCACCGATTGCTGCGGCATCTGCGAAAGATCCTGCGCCAGCACTGGCGCAGTTGCGCCGACCAGCAGGGCAAGCGCCAGGGCGGTGCGCGCGGCGCCGCGAAGCTGATTCGGGCGAGCGGGGAAAGTCTGGAATGTCATCGTGGCGCCGCCTTAGTCTATTGCGTCTTAAGCCAGAACAACAAGCCGCCACTCTCGCTGGGGAAAGTGGCGGCCTGATGACGGCATCGGGAAGATGGCATCGTGAAAATGGCAGGGCAGCGAACGGTCATCACCGACGACCGCCCGCGCCGATCACTGGTTGTTCTGGCGACCCAGGAAGCGCGGGATGCTGAGCGAGGCGGAATCCTCGCTCTCTTCCGCGTCTTCCGTGCGGGCCGCTCCGCGCGAGAGATTGGCCATGCGTTCGAACAACGTGCTGCCACCTGCCCCACCGCCAACGCGCGGGGTCGGGCGTTCCGGCTCGGCCCCGGCGCCAAGGCCAAGGCGCGGCGTGGGCTCAGCCGGCGCCGGATCGATGGTATAGTCCTGGGCCGGATCGGCACCGAGATCGAACGTCAGGTCCAGCGGATCATCAGCCGGCGGCGTTGCTTCCGGCTCGGGCGCCCAGGCCTGGGCCGGGGCAGCCGGCGGCGTGGCCGGGGCTGCGGGCGGCGGCGTGGCGGCGGCAGGTGCCTGCGGCGCGGTGGGCATGGCGATCGCCGGACGCGGCGCGGCGGCCGGGGTAAAGGCCGGGCCACGCGTGCCGCCGGGCAGATTCACCGGGCGGGCAGCCTGTTCGGCCTGCTCCATGCTCTGTTCGATGCCGGTGGCCACCACCGAAACGCGGATCTTGCCGTTGAGATCGGGATTGAACGCCGAACCCCAGATGATGTTGGCATTGGGATCGACCAGTTCGCGGATGTGGTTGGCCGCTTCGTCCACTTCCAGCAGCTTCATGTCGTCGCCGCCGATGATCGAAATGATCACGCCCTTGGCGCCCTGCATCGACACGCCATCGAGCAGCGGATTGGCAATGGCGCGTTCGGCCGCTTCGAGCGCGCGGTTGGGGCCTTCGCCCTCACCCGTGCCCATCATCGCCTTGCCCATTTCCCCCATGACCGAGCGCACGTCGGCAAAGTCGAGGTTGATCAGGCCAGGCATGATCATCAGGTCGGTGATCGAGCGCACGCCCTGCTGGAGCACTTCGTCGGCCAGCTGGAACGCTTCCTTGAAGGTCGTTTCCGCCTTGGCGACCAGGAACAGGTTCTGGTTGGGAATGACGATCAGCGTATCGACGTGCTTTTGCAGTTCCTCGATGCCGGTTTCGGCCGAGCGCATGCGGCGCGTGCCTTCGAACAGGAACGGCTTGCTGACCACGCCCACGGTGAGCACGCCCTTGCGGCGCGCTGCCTCGGCAATCACCGGCGCAGCGCCAGTGCCGGTGCCGCCGCCCATGCCGGCAGCGATGAACACCATGTGCACGCCATCGAGAATGCGCTCAAGCTCGGGCAGGGTTTCTTCGGCGGCGGCGCGGCCCACTTCGGGGCGGGCGCCGGCACCCAGGCCCTGCGTAATCGCCGGCCCAAGCTGGATGCGGTTTTCCGCGATCGAGTTGTTCAGCGCCTGCGCATCGGTGTTGCACACGACGAAGTCGACGCCTTCGATATTGGCACCGATCATGTTGGCGATGGCGTTGCCGCCTGCGCCGCCCACCCCGATCACCGTGATACGGGGCCGAAGCTCGTCGATGGCCGGCGGTCCGATGTTGATGCTCATGTCGGTCTCCCTTACGGGTTGGCCCTTGCGGGTCGGGCGGTTGGGACGGGTCGGAGGCCGGAACGGCCGAAATGCGGATTTTCCAGCTTTGGCACGGAACGTTTCATCGAATCAAAGGCGATCGGCGCTTTTCCACAAGATCGATCGCCTATTTCGCGCCGAAATCAGCCGATCCGGTTGCTTCGTGCGACGAAAGGCCGGGATCGGTGCCATAACCGTTAAAAATATTCCTTGAGCGCGCGCACGATCCGCCGCCCCCAGCCCCACAACGTGGCCGAGCCGCCGCCTTGCGCTGCCATCGTCAACTTGCGGATATCGATCGGATCGGACGCTGCGTGCAGCACCAGGCCCACCAGCGTGGAGGAACTGGGCGTGGCATGGCCCTGCGGCAGGCCCAGCATGGCCGGCGGCGCGCCGATGCGCACCGGCCGCCCCAGCGCCGACTGGGCATAGTCGGCCAGGCCCGGCAACTGTGCACCCCCACCGGTGAGCACCACCTGCTGTCCGCGCGTGCCGGTAAAGCCCATGGCCTTGAGGCAGCGACCCAGTTCGTCAGTGAAGTGGCCAAGTTGCTGGGTGATCACCGAAATCAGCTCGGCACGGGGAATCCGGTTCTTGTCATCGGCATGGCGCGCCACTGGCCCTGCCCCTTCCGGATCGCCGGGGGCATTGACGGGAATCATCTCGCGATGGTCGGCCGGGCTGGCAATGGCCGAACCCGACATGCACTTGAGGCGCTCTGCCTGATAACGGCGAATGCCAAAGGCCGAGGCGACGGCATCGGTGATGTCGCCCGAGCCGAACGGGAGCACCTGCATGCCCAGCAGCATGCCCCCGGCATGGACCGACACGGTGGTCACCTCGGCACCGAAATCGACGAGAGCCACGCCCAGATCACGCTCTTCCGGCATCAGGCAGGCAAGCCCGGCCGCGACCGGCGCTGCCACCACGCCATCCACCTTGAGGTGCGCGTTCTCCACCGTTTCGCGGATGTTGCGGATCGGCGCGCCATCGGCGAGCATGACGTGGATATCCACCGCCAGGCGATCGGCATGCAACCCTTTGGGATTGGGCACGCCATGCGCGCCATCGAGCGTATAATGCGCCGGCTGGGCATGCAGCACGGTGCGGCCATCGGGCTGGATCACATCACGCGCGGCCACCAGCAGGTGCTGGATGTCATCATCCTCGATCCGCCGGCCGCCGATCTCCACCTCGACCTGCGCGGTGGAACTGGCCAAGCCCGCGCCGGCACAGCCGACCAATACCTGGGTGACCGAAGTATTGGCCATCTTTTCGGCGCGCTCGATCGCGTCGCGCACCGAATGGGTCGCGGCCAGCATATCGACCACATAGCCGCGCTTGATCCCTTGCGAGGCGCGGTGGCCCGAGCCGAGCACGACCAGTTCGCCCGCTTCGGACAGGCCAGCGATCATCGCCGAGGTGCGGAACGAGCCAAGATTGACGGCGGCAAAGACCTTGGTGATGCGGGGTGCAGCCACGGGCGGTTCAGTCCTTCGCCTTGGCGGCGGCCTTGGCCTTGGCCTTGTCGCGCTGTTCCTGGGCCAGCTCGTCAGCATGGCCGGGCACCAGCAGATAGGTGCGGTCCTTGGCGCGCATGTCAAAGCTCGCCACCTTGCCTCCGAGCAGGCGATTGACCCCGTCCATGCGCGCAAATTCGAGCAGCGCGGCGGCCGATTCGTCGGCGCCTTCGGGCAGGGCCAGCACCTGGCCGGTCTTGAACGTCAGGTTCCAGCGGCGGTTGCCGATCCATTCGGCCTCGGCCACCTGTGGCTTGAGCGCGGGCGCGGCATCGAGCAGGTGGTTGAGATCGGGCACCCGCGCGGCGGCGCCATCGCCCGACAGCACGAACATGCCCTTGGCGCGGGCCGGGCTCACCGGCTCAAGTTCGTGGCCGGTTTCGTCGATCAGCATCAACTGGTCGCCCTTGCGCAGCACACCGTGCGGGGTGCGCTCCACCACGTCGACCACCAGGGTATCGGGCAACTGGCGCGATACGCGCGCATCCTTGACCCACGGCAGGCCGAGCAGCGTTTCGCGCAGGGCCGCCACGTCCACCCGCGACATCGCCTGGTCGCGCTGGCCCAGCACCTTTTCATAGATGGTCAGCTCGTTCATGCGCTTGACCCCGCGCACTTCCACCCGCTTCACATCAAAACCCGCGCCATGGGACAGGCGCGCCACTTCGCTTTCCATCAGGGCGGGAACCCCGGCGATATTGGCCACGGTCCACACCGCGACGGCCGCGGTGCCCAGGATCACGGTCAACAAGATCCGGTGCAGCGTTTCCTCGCTGAACGGCTGCACGCGCATGACATGGCCGATGGCAGAGCCGGTCTGCTTGCGCGCCGTCTGCACCTTGGCCTTGGCCCCGCGCTGCGCGGCCACCCGCCGCACGCCCTTGCCACCACGCCGGATCGTCTGCGCCATGGTCAGCCAGCCCCCTTTCTGGTCTTGGCCGCGGCCGCATCCTTGATCGCCTCGGCCAGGATCGCCTCGACCAGGTCGGGATAGTCCATGCCCAGGTGGCGCGCCTGTTCGGGCACGAGGCTGAGCGGAGTCATACCCGGCTGGGTGTTCACCTCCAGCAGGAACAGCCCCTCTACCCCGCGCTCATCGTCCCAGCGGAAATCGGAACGGCTGGTGCCCTTGCAACCCAGCAGCTTGTGCGCGCGCAAGGCAATGTCCTTGCACGCCTGGGCGATATCATCGGGGATTTCGGCGGGGCAGACATGCTCGGTCAACCCGTCGGTATACTTGGCGTCGAAATCGTAGAAGCCGGTCTTGGGCTTGAGCTCGGTGACCATCAGCGCCTGGTCGCCCAGCACCGCCGTGGTCAGTTCGCGGCCACGGATGAACGGCTCGGCCAGCAGTTCATCGAACTCCTGCCAGGGGCCGCGCGCATCCGGGCTAATCGGATTGCCATAGTTGCCTTCGGCGGTGACGATCGCCACGCCGACCGACGATCCTTCGTTGACCGGCTTCAACACATAGGGCCGGGGCAGCGGATCGTGGCTGTAGAGTTCTGCGGTCTTGACCACGCGGCCGCCGGGCATGGGAATGCCGTGGGGCACAAGGGCCTGCTTGGTCAGTTCCTTGTCGATGGCGATGACCGAGGTGGCCAAGCCCGAATGGGTATAGGTCAGCCCCATCAGGTCCATCATGCCCTGCACCGTGCCGTCTTCACCGGGCGTGCCGTGCAGCGCGTTGAACACCACGTCGGGCGCGGCCTCTGCCAGGCGTAGCGCCACGTCGCGGCCCATGTCGATCCGCGTGACAGTGTGCCCGCGCGCCTCGAGCGCGCCGGCCACGCCTTCGCCGCTGGTCAGCGACACCGGCCGCTCGCTCGACCAGCCGCCCATCAGCACCGCCACATGAAGCCGGGGCAGATCTGTCATGGCAGATTCTCGTGCTTGATTCGGCCCACCCGCTTGATTTCCCACTGCAACTCCACGCCTTGTGTCTGTTTCACACGGGCCCGCACGTCTTCGCCCAGCGCCTCGATCTCGGCGCTGGTGGCGGTACCGGTGTTGATCAGGAAGTTGGTGTGCTTTTCGCTCACCTGTGCGCCGCCCAGGGTCAGGCCACGACACCCGGCCGCATCGACCAGCGCCCAGGCCTTGTGCCCATCGGGGTTCTTGAACGTGGAACCGCCGGTCTTGCTGCGCAGCGGCTGGCTCGCCTCGCGCGCGGCGGAAATGCGGTCCATCTCGGCCTGGATCGCCTCGGGTTCGCCCGGCTGCCCGCGAAAACGCGCCGAAACCACGATGCTGCCATCGGTCAGCTCGGAATGGCGATAGGCATAGCCCAGTTCTGCCACCGACAGACGCGCCACCTCGCCGGTGCGCATCACCACGTCGCAATCGACCAGGATGTCCTTGACCTCGCGGCCATAGGCGCCACCGTTCATGCGCACGAAGCCGCCGACTGTGCCGGGGATCGAGCGCAGGAATTCAAGGCCGGCAATCCCCGCATCACGTGCGGTCGACGAGACGAGAATGCCCGAGGCGCCGCCCCCGCAATCGAGCGTGACGGCATCGATCGCCATGACTTTGGCAAAGGGCTTGCCCAGGCGCACCACCACGCCCGGCACCCCACCATCGCGCACGATGAGGTTGGAACCCAGGCCCAGCGCCATGACCGGCACTTGCGGATCGAGTGCCGCCAGGAACGCCTGCAGATCGGCCACGTCCTTGGGCTCAAAGAGCCAGTCGGCGGTGCCGCCAGACTTGAACCACACCAGCGGGGCGAGCGGGGCGTTTGGGGTGAGCTTGCCGCGAAGCTCGGGTGTGGCTTCCACCACTCCCCGGCCCTCTCCTCTGAAGAGGAGGGGGGGATTGGCATTGTGCTCCCCCTCCTCTTCAGAGGAGGGGGCCGGGGGGTGGTGAGAGGCCTTGCCCGCCATTACCCCTCACCCCGCAACGCCACGATCGCCGGCGCCAGGCCGGCCGCCCACTTGGTAATATCGCCAGCCCCCAGGCACACGACCATGTCGCCAGCCTGAAGCTGCGGCGCCAGTTCGGCGGCCAAGGCTTCCGGCCCGGCGATCAGATGCGCGCTGCGGTGGCCGCGCGCCTTGACGCCTTCGACCATGGCGGCGCTGTCCACGCCCTCGATCGGCTGTTCGCCAGCGGGATAGACCGGCGCGGCATAGACCACGTCGGCATCGTTGAACGCGCCCTGGAAATCTTCCATGTGGTCACGCAGGCGGGTGAAGCGGTGCGGCTGGACCACGGCGATCACCCGGCCACGCACGCCTTCACGCGCGGCAGCCAGCACGGCGCGGATTTCCACCGGGTGATGGCCATAGTCATCAATCACCGCCACCTCGCCACCGGGCACGGCAACCTCGCCCACCTTGGTAAAGCGGCGCTTGACCCCGCCGAACTTGGCAAAGCCCGTGCGCACCAGATCGTGCGGCACGCCCATTTCCACCGCCACGGCAATCGCGGCCAGCGCGTTCTGCACGTTGTGGCGGCCGGGCATCGGCAGGTGAATGTCTTCGATCCGCTGGAACGAGCCATCGCGCTGGCGCAGCACGGCGGTGAAGCGGTTGCCGCCCGGTTCGGGAGTCACGCCTTCGCCGCGCACGTCGGCCTGGGCGGAAAAGCCATAGGTCACCACGCGGCGATCGCGCACCTGCGGGATGATCGCCTGCACTTCGGGATGGTCGATGCACAGCATCGCCGCGCCATAGAACGGCACGTTCTCGATGAATTCGACAAAGGCACGCTTGACCTTCTCGAACGAGCCATAGTGATCGAGATGCTCGGGATCGATGTTGGTGACCACCGCGATCGTGCCATCGAGCCGCAAGAACGAGCCATCGCTCTCGTCGGCCTCCACCACCATCCAGTCGCTGTCACCCAGGCGGGCGTTGGAGCCGTAGGAGTTGATGATGCCGCCGTTGATCACCGTGGGATCGACGCCGCCAGCATCGAGCAGGCAGGCCACCAGCGACGTAGTCGTGGTCTTGCCATGCGTGCCCGCCACCGCGACGGTGTTTTTCAGGCGCATCAGTTCAGCCAGCATTTCCGCGCGGCGCACCACGGGAATGCGCGCTTCCAGCGCGGCCACCACTTCGGGATTGTCGCGCTTCACCGCAGTGGAGGTCACCACCACCTGGGCATTGGCGACGTTTTCCGTGCACTGGCCGATCATCACCGGGATGCCGCGTGCGCGCAGCCCTTCAACGACATAGCTTTCCGCCATGTCTGACCCCTGCACGGCATAGCCCATGTTGTGCATCACTTCGGCAATGCCCGACATGCCGATGCCGCCGATGCCGACGAAATGGATCGTGCCGATTTCGACGCCGACACCCTTCATGCTTCATTCTCCAAAGCCAGCGCTTCGCCGCCAGCCGTTGCCGGGGCGGCCGCCTTGCCGTCAACCCGGATCACATCCATCAGCGGCGCCCCGCCAAACCCTTCGACCAGATCAGCGAGGTCTTCCACCGCGCGCGGCAAGCCGCAGTTCCATGCGGCATGGGCAGCGTTGGCCAGCCCCACAGGGTTCATCGCCATGGCCTGGATCTGCTTGGCCAGTTCCTTGGGCGTGAAGCCCGGCTGGCGGATCGCGCGGGCGCCGCCGGCCTTGACCATTTCGCGGGTGTTGGCGGCCTGGTGATCGTCCGTCGCGATCGGCAGCGGCACCAGGATCGCCGGGCGGCCCACGGCGGTAAGTTCGGCAATGGTCGATGCGCCAGCACGGCCAACGAACAAGTGGGCACCAGCCAGCCGGCTCGCCATGTCTTCGAAATAGGTGCCCAGTTCGGCGGGAATTTCATGCGCGGCATAGCGCGCGCGCACGGCTTCCAGGTCTTCCGGCCGGCACTGCTGTGTCACCTGCAGGCGGTGGCGCAAGGCGGGCGGCAGCATGGCCAGGCCATCGGGCACGACCTGCGCCAGCACCGACGCGCCCTGGCTGCCCCCGGTCACCAGCACGCGGAACAGGCTGTCTTCGGAAAATTCCGGGAACGGCTCTCCGCGCAGCGCCAGCACTTCGGGGCGCACCGGATTGCCCACCAAATGCACCTTGCCCCACCAGCGCGGATCGAGGCGGTCCACCTCGGGATAGGCGGTGGCGATGGCATCGACGCCCTTGGCAAGGTAGCGATTGACCCGGCCCAGCACGGCGTTCTGTTCGTGGATCACCGTGGGAATGCGCGCCGCGCGCGCCGCCAGCAGCGCGGGCAGCGCCGGATAGCCGCCAAAGCCAATCACGCACGACGGCGCAAAGCTTTCAAACAGGCGCAGCGCCATCGAGCGGCCCTGCCAGATCGCGCGCAGACCCTTGAGCAGGGCAACCGGGTTCTTGCCCAGGCGCCCGGCGGGCAGCACATGAGCAGTGAGGAAATCGGGCTTGCCGGGGATCTTGGCGCCGCGCGCATCGGTGATCAGCGCCACGTGATGGCCGCGCGCGTGCAGTTCGGTGGCCAGGGCAAAGGCGGGAATCAGGTGCCCGCCGGTGCCGCCAGCGGCCAGCACGAAATGGCGCGATACGCCGGGTTGAGGTTGTGCAGTCATTTGCGCGTCAATTCGCCCAGATGGAAGGTTTCGCGCGTCAGATAGGGGTTGCGGCGCGTGATGGCGAGCAGGAAACCGACACCCAGCAACAGCGCGATGGTGGACGAACCGCCATAGCTGATCAGCGGCAGCGTCATCCCCTTGGATGGGAACAGTTGCAGGTTGACCAGGATGTTGATGAACGCCTGCCCCGCCAATTGCGCGGTCAACCCGGTGGCCGCCAGCACGGTGAACAGGTCTTCCTCGTCCACCAGGCGCAGCAGCACGCGCAGGACGATGGCGCAGTAGAGGATCACCACGATGGCGCACGAGATCAGGCCGAACTCTTCCCCGATCACGGAAAAGATATAGTCGGTGTGCGCCTCGGGCAGCGCGTTCTTGCGCGCGCCCAGCCACAGGCCAGTGCCGCTCCACCCGCCAGCCACCAGCGTGCGCATGGCCAGGTCCACCTGGTCGAACTCTGCCCCGCCCGACAGGAAGTTGTCGATGCGGTGCGTGGCGTTGGGATAGAACAGATAGGCCAGGATCACCGCCACGATCGCCCCGCCCATCGCCCAGCCCACCCGCGCCAGCGGCAGGCCCGAGAGCAGCACGAGCACAAACCACACCCCGGCAAACAGCACGGTGGAGCCGAAATCGGGCTGGGCCATCAGCAGCACCGCCACCAGCAGCATCGGCACCATCGACAGGCGGATCACCGGCATGTGCGGATCGCGCACTTTCCACGACAGGATCCACGCGACGGCAATGGCAAAGCCGGGCTTGAGGAATTCGGATGGCTGGATGCCCAGCACCCAGCGCTTGGCACCCTTCACCTCGGTGCCCATGATCGGCACCAGGATCAGGGCCACGACCATCACGCCGGCGAGCATGATCGCCGCGCGCCGTGCCGTATCCTTGGGCAGGAGCGACACTGCAAACATGCCGAGCAGGCCAAGCCCCTGCATTTCCAGCTGGCGCCAGAAGAAATAGAGATCGCCCAGCGCCTTTTGATGGGTGGAGAGGCGATGCGCGCTGGCCGGAGAGGCCGCGGCCACGGCAATCGCGCCCACGATCATCAAGACCAGGATCAGGCCCAGCAGCACGCGATCGATCTCGCGCCACCAGATCACCAGTTCGCTGCGCCGGGTGCGCCGGAAGCGCTGCATCGCCGAGGCCGAAGCCGCCGTGGCGGCAGGCGCGGTGCCCGATGCCGGGGGCAGGACGGGGCCGCCTGAAGCCATGCCGGTCAGCTCCCTGCCGTGAGAGCGGCGACGATCTGGCGGAAGCATTCGCCGCGCGCCTCGAAATCGCGGAACTGGTCGAAACTGGCGCAGGCCGGCGACAGCATGATCACATCGCCCGGTACGGCCTGCGCCATGGCGGCGCGCACGGCATCGCCCAGCATTTCGGCACGCGTCACCGGCAAGACCGGTTCCAGGATTTCGGCAAAGCGCGGGCCCGCCTCGCCAATGGTATAGGCGCGCACGACATGGCTGAAATGCGGCGCGCATTCGTCAAGATCATCGCCCTTGGGCAGGCCGCCGACGATCCAATGGATGCGCGGAAAGGCGGCGAGTGCCGGCGCGGTGGAAGCCGGATTGGTGGCCTTGCTGTCGTTCACGAACAGCACGCCGTCCTTTTGCGCCACGCGTTCCATGCGATGGGGTAGCCCCACGAAGCTGGCAAGGCCCGCCTCGATCGTCGGCTCGTCCAGCCCAAGATAGCGCGCCGCGCCCACCGCCGCCGCCGCATTGGCGCGGTTGTGCGGGCCTTGCAGCGATGGCCACTGCGCCGGATCACCGGGCAGATCGATCGCGTTGATGAATGTGAAGTTGGCGCCTTCCGGAGCAAAGCGCAGCACGTCGTCGTCAAGCTCTGCCCGCATGTCCACCAGCGCGAGGTGGCCCGGCGCCTGCATGCCAAACAGCCGCGCCTTGGACGCGACATAGCCATCATAGCCGTCGTAACGATCGAGGTGATCGGGGCTGAGATTGAGCAGGATCGCGACATCGGCATCAAGCCGCTGCGTCAGGTCGATCTGATAGCTCGACAGTTCCAGCACATAGACGCCGCCAGCGGGCAGCGGCTGCTGTTCCAGGATCGGCTTGCCGATATTCCCGCCCATCAGCGTAGGTACGCCAGCCTGCTGCAACAGATGATGGGTCAGCGCCGTGGTGGTGGATTTGCCGTTGGTGCCGGTGATCGCCACAACACGGTGCGGCGGCAGATCGCCGCACGCCTGGGCAAACAGTTCGATATCGCCGATTACTGGCACGCCAGCGGCGCGGGCATGGGCGGCGATCGGATGGCGGTTGAGCGGCACGCCGGGCGAAACCACGATCCCGGCAAAACCAGCCAGGTCGATCGCCAGCGGATCAGCCAGGGTCACGCGCCCTTCCAGCGCGGCGCGCGGTTCCTCGCGCGCGTCCCACGCGGTGACCAGCGCGCCGCTGGCCAGCAGGCATTCCACCGTGGCCATGCCCGAGCGCGCTAGGCCGAGCACGGCATACTTTTTTCCAGCAAAGGCAGGCGAGACGATCATCGCACCTTCAGCGTGGCAAGGCCAAGCAGCGCCAGCACGATCGAGACGATCCAGAAGCGGATCACCACGGTCGATTCCTTCCAGCCGAGCTGCTCGAAATGGTGGTGG
Source organism: Novosphingobium sp. AAP1 (assembly GCF_001295765.1). Taxonomy (NCBI): domain Bacteria; kingdom Pseudomonadati; phylum Pseudomonadota; class Alphaproteobacteria; order Sphingomonadales; family Sphingomonadaceae; genus Novosphingobium; species Novosphingobium sp. AAP1. The sequence continues at coordinate 501,079 of NZ_LJHO01000001.1, forward strand.
ATCGGGGCCATGCGGAACACCCGCTTGCCCGTGCGCTTGTAGACGAAGACCTGCACGATCACCGAAACGGCTTCCATCACGAACAGCCCGCCGACTATCGCCAGCACGATTTCATGGTGCGCAGCCACCGCGATTACGCCCAGCGTGCCGCCCAGCGCCAGGCTGCCGGTATCGCCCATGAACACCGCGGCCGGCGGCGCATTGAACCACAGGAACGCCAGGCCCGCGCCCATGACGGCGGCGCAATAGATCGCCAGTTCGCCCGCGCCCGGCACATGGGGAATGCCCAGGTAATGGGCATAGTCGGCGCGGCCAGCCAGATAGGCAATGATTGCAAAGGTGCCGCAGGCGATGATCACCGGCATGATCGCCAGCCCATCGAGCCCGTCGGTCAGGTTCACAGCATTGCCCGCGCCCACGATGACAAACGCGGCGAACACGAAATAGAACGGCCCAAGCGGGATATAGAGGTTGCTGAACACCGGCACGTAGAGATTGGTTTCGGTCACGACCAACCATGCGGCGATCCCGGCGATCACGAATTCCAGCAGCAGGCGCACTTTGGCCGGCACGCCCTGGTGGGCATATTTGGTGACCTTGTCGTAATCGTCCATGAAGCCGATCAGGCCAAAACCGAGCGTGACGATCAGACAGGCCCAGACATAGCGGCTCGACAGGTCCATCCACAGCAGCAGACCCAGCACCAGCGCCGTCACGATCATCAGCCCGCCCATGGTCGGCGTGCCGCGCTTGGCCAGGTGGCTTTGCGGCCCATCCTCGCGGATCGGCTGGCCCTTGCCCTGGCGCATGCGCAGCATGTTGATGAAGCGCGGCCCGATCATCAGCCCGATCAACAGCGCGGTCAGCAGCGACGCCCCGGCCCGGAACGACTGATAGCGAAAGAGATTGGTCAGGCCTTCATAATGCAGCCAGTGAGCCAGGAGATAGAGCATTCACCGTTCCTTGTCAGGCCAGCGCCCTGACCCCAACAGGTCAACCAGCGCGCCCAGACCAACCGAATTCGAACCTTTTACGAGGATGGCGTCCCCGCCCGCAATGCCGATCCGCGCCAGCACGTCTGCTGCCTCGGCACTCGTTTGCACATGATCGACTTGCAGGGGCGCTGCAAGCGCGGCTCCCTCGCTTTTCCCCAATGCGGCGGCCAATGCCGCCATTTCGGGGCCAACCAGCACGGCATGGGCAATGCCGGCGGCCAGCACAGGCCCAGCCAGCTCGGCGTGATAGCGATCTTCATCGGCGCCCAATTCACGCATCGCGCCCAGCACAGCGATGCGCCGCGCCGCAGGCGTGGCGCCCAGGCCCGCGAGCGTTACGGCCATCGAGGCAGGATTGGCATTATAGCTTTCGTCGATCACCAGCGCGGTGCCGCTGCCATCGCCGCCATCGGCAGCCACCTGATGGCGTGCGCCGCGCCCGGCAAGCCCGGCCATTTCCGCCAGCGCCAGGCCGGCCGCACCCAGGTCTCCACCGACGGCGCGCACGGCGGCCATCACGGCCAGCGAATTGATCACCCAGTGATCGCCCGGCTGCGCCACGGTATAGCACAGCTTGCCGCCGCCTTCGCCAAAGCCACCCAGGTCGGCCGTGACAAGTGAACCACCGCCCGGCGCCGCCACCACATCGAGCAGGCGCACGTCGGCATGGGCCGCGCGGCCAAAGGCGATGATCACGCCGGCATGCTGGGCCGCCTTGGCGCGCAGGCGTTCATAATGCGGGCTGTCGGCCGGGATGATCGCGATGCCGCCCGCCTCCAGCCCTTCGAAGATTTCGCCCTTGGCATCGGCGATGGCTTCCTCGCCGCTAAAGTGGCCGATATGCGCGGGCGCGATGGTGGTGACGATGGCAACGTGCGGCCGCACCAGCTGCGTCAGCGCAGACAGCTCTCCGGCATGGTTCATGCCCATCTCGAACACGCCGAACTGGGTGCGCGCCGGCATGCGCGCCAGGCTGAGTGGCACGCCGACGTGATTGTTGTAGCTTTTGACCGAGCGATGCGCCCGCCCCCGGCTGCCGCGATCGAGGGCGGCAAACAGCGCTTCCTTGACCGAAGTCTTGCCGGCCGATCCGGTCACCCCGATCACGCGCGCTTCGGGCGCCAGACGCGCACGCGCGGCGCGCCCTAAGGCATCGAGCGCGGCGGTGGTATCGTCAACCAGCACATGCGGATGCAGCACCGAATGCTCCACCACCGCAGCGGCAGCACCCTTGCCGAATGCGCCGGTGACAAAGCGGTGGCCATCGGCGCTTTCGCCGCGCAGCGCGAGGAACAGGTCGCCCTCCATCACCTCGCGGCTGTCAAACGCCACGCCGCCCACGGCAAACGCGACAGAGGCCTTGCCGCCGGTTGCCGCCGCGATCTCCTGCGCTGTCCACAGGGCCAGCGGGGTGTCGTCCTCGGCCTCAAGCGGCCAATCGATCAGGGCGGCGGCTGCGGTCATCCGGTTATCTCTCCCACGCATTCACGGGCCACCTGCACGTCATCGAACGGCAGCACCCGCATGGCTTCACCACGCCCCACGATCTGTCCCTGTTCGTGGCCCTTGCCGGCCACCAGCACGATATCCCCCTTGCCCGCCTGGCCCACGGCATGGGCAATCGCAGCGCGGCGATCGGCCACTTCCACGGCGCGGCCATCGCACCCGGCCATTACGGCAGCACGGATCGCGGCGGGATCTTCGCCACGGGGATTGTCATCGGTCACGATCACCAGATCAGACCCGGCGCAGGCCGCCGCGCCCATTGGCGCACGCTTGCCGGTATCGCGATCGCCGCCCGCGCCAATCACGGTGATCAGCCGCGCGCCGACATGCGGGCGCAGCGCGGCAATCGCCGCCTCGATCGCATCGGGCGTGTGGGCATAGTCGACATAGACCGGCGCCCCGGCGCGGTTGATCGCGGCGCGTTCCAGCCGCCCGCGCACCGGCTGCAGGCGCGCCAGGGCATCGAGCGTTGCCGCCGCCGCGCCGCCGCTGGCGATGACCAGCCCTGCCGCCACCAGCGCGTTGGCCGCCTGATAGGCGCCGATCAGCGGCAGCGTAACCTTGCGCGTGGCGCCATCGTGCACCAGTTCCAGCACCTGGCCCAGCTGGGTCGGCGTGCGGCCAGCCAGGCGGATCGCCTCGCCCTTTTCACCCACGGTCAGCGCCTTGAGGCCGCGCGCGGCGACATGGGCCAAGGCCTTGTCGCTCCAGGCGTCGTCGGCCCAGACCACCGCCGTGCCGCCCTCGGCGACCACTTCGTCGAACAAGCGCATCTTGGCCGTGAAATAGGCGTCCATGGTCTCGTGATAATCGAGATGGTCGCGGCTCAGGTTGGTAAAGCCGCCAGCCACCACACGCAGCCCTTCATTGCGGAACTGCGAAAGGCCATGGCTTGATGCTTCATAGGCAACATGGCTCACCCCTTCGCGGGCCAGGCCATGCATGTTGGCCAGGAACGTGACGATATCGGGCGTGGTCAGCCCGGTGGAGACGCTTTCATCGGCCGTGGTGACGCCCAGCGTGCCGATCGAGGCAGCGGCGTGGCCGGCCATGCGCCACAGCTGACGCGTCATCTCCACGGTCGAGGTCTTGCCGTTGGTGCCGGTGACGGCCACCACGGTTTCGGGCACCGGGGCAAAGAACGGCGCGGCGAGATGCGCAAACAGGCGGCGCGGGTTGGCATCGGCGATGTGCACGGCGCCTTCGACGCGCGCTTCGGGCCGGGCGACCACCGCGACGGCGCCAGCGGCGATGGCGGCGGGAATGAAGTCTTCGCCATTCACCTGCGCGCCGGCAAAGGCGCCAAACACCGTGCCCGGCGCCACCTTGCGGTTGTCGATGGCAAAGCCGGTTACGTTGATGTCAGCGGCTGCATCGGGCAGCGCCACGCCGGCAGACCGTGCCAGCACACCCAGCTTCATTCACCTTCTCCATTGCCGATCAACGGCGAAAGATCCGAAATATCCACGTCGCGGCTGCCATCGGGCACCACGCCCAGCAGCGGCCCGATGCGCGGCACCACGCGGCCCACGATCGGCGCCGCATTCCAGGCCGCCGTGCGCTGGCCCGAAGTGGCCGCCGTGCCTTGCGGTTCATCGAGCATGGCGATGACCACATAGCGCGGCTTGTCCATCGGGAACGCGGCGGCAAAGGTCGCGACCAGCGAGGTCTTGCGATAGCCGCCATTGCCGGGCTTTTCGGCCGAGCCGGTCTTGCCGCCCACGCGGAAGCCCGAGGCATCGGCCTTGCGGCCCGTGCCATCAGCCACGATCATGCGCAGCAACTGGCGGATGCGCGCGCTGGTCGATGCCTTGAACACCCGGGTGCCGGCGGGAATGTGCGCCGGATCGACCTTGAACAGCGTGGCCGGGCGCCAGAGGCCGCCATTGACCAGCGCGGCATAGGCGCAGGCCAGATGCAGCGGCGTGACGGCGATGCCGTGACCATAGCTGACCGTCATGGTGGTGATCCGGCTCCAGTCGCCAGCCTTGTTTTCGCCATGCGGCCACAGCGGGAAACCGCGCGCCGGCAGCTCGATCGTGGGGCGCTGGTTCATGTGCAGCGCCATCATCGTCTGCCTCAGCAGCGGGCCGCCCAGCTTGTCGGCCACTTGCGCGGTGACGATGTTCGACGAGTGGATCAGCGCCTCGGGCACGTTGAGCGAGGCGCCGAAGTTGTGGCTGTCATGAATGGTGCGCCCGGCAATGTGCAGCGGCGCGGTTGGATAGCGCACCGACAGATCGGTCACGACGCCGGCATCGATCGCGGCCGCAATGGTGATCGGCTTGAAGGTGGAGCCAAGCTCGTACACCTGGTTCGATACGCGGTTGAACACCAGGTCGTTGAACGCGCGGTCTGACCGATTGGGGTTGAACGAAGGGAGCGAGGCGAGCGCGATCACTTCGCCGCTATCGACATCGAGCACGATGCCGGCCGCGCCCTTGGCGTTGCTTTCCTGCATGCCGCGCAGCAGCTCGTCTTCCAGCGCACCCTGGGCGCGCGAATCGAGCGAGAGTTCCACCGGGGTGCCGCGCTGCGCCGGATCGAGCAGGCGGGGTTCGAGCACCTGCTCCATCCCGACGTGGCCCTTGCCCTCTTCATCGACGTAGCCCAGCACGTTGGCCGCGAGCGAGCCTTGCGGATAATAGCGCTGATTCTCGCGCGGGAATTCCAGCGCCGGTTCGCCCAGCGCGAACACGCGGTTGGCTTCCTCGGGCAGCACGCGCTTGCGCAGATAGCTGCCCTTGCCCGATTTCAGCCGGGCAACCAGATCCTTGTAATCGGCATCGGGAAAGATCTGCATCAAGGCGCGGGCCACTTCCTCGGGCGTCTTGACCAGGGGATTGCCCTTTTCGCCCAGCGCCTTGGGATTGAACCACAGCGAATAGGACGGAAACGCGCGGGCCAGCGGCACGCCATTGCGATCGGTGATCTCGCCGCGCGGGGGCAGCAATGCCTCGGCCAGCGAGCGGCGATCGGGCGCCTGTTCGAACAGGCCCAGCTGCGTCAGGCGCACCAGCGCCGTCAGCGTCAGGAAGACAAAGCCAACCGCGACCACCAAGACGCGAACCTTGGCAGTGACCAGCGAACGCTGGCGCACGCTGGCCAGCTGGACGCGGCCGGTGGCGATGGCAGCCGAGGCGGTAAGCTGGTTCACCGGCTCGTCTTCACTCCTGTCTTGCGATCCCCGCGGGCACTCTTCTGCGCAGTCTTGACCGGCGACTTGGCCTTGGCCTTCGCCTTGTCCTTGCCGCCCTTGCCATCCCTCGCATCTGCCCGGGCAGACTTGGTGCCAGCCTTAGTCCGCGCGGCCACCTCGCGGGAAGCCTTGGACGCGGCCTTCTCCACACTTGCCGTGTGCTTGGCGCCGCTCTTGTCGTGCTTTTCGCGCTTTTCGTCGCGCGCCGCCACCGTATGGGTGCTGGCCGCATGCAGCGTACCGAGCTTTTCGGCCAGCGTGGCGGTTGCCTGGGCATGGTCGAGCGGGCGGCTGCGCGGCTTGCCGGCGCCAGCATCATCGCTTTCCGCCTCGTGCGTTTCCGACAGCGGCCGCACCGTCGGATGATCGCCCGACAGCGCCGGGAACGCGGCAGCGGCAATCACGCTGTCATCCACCGTGGCCACGCGAATCGGGGCGGGTGCATCAGGTTCGGCAGGCTTGCTCAACACTGCCAGCTGGCGTTCGTTTTCCAGATACTGCCCGGCGACCGGGGCGACATAGCCGAATTCAAGATCGTTCCACGCCTTGAGCTGCTGCTGGTTGGCGCGCGTTTCGAACTCGGTTTCCAGGTACATCTTCTGCTGCTTGAGCGCCACGATCTGGCCCTCGGCCCGATGCACCTGGCTGCGCAGGGCATTGACCCGGAACGACAGGATCATGACCAGCGCGCCGCACACTGCAAGCAGGGCGAGCCAACCGATCGAACGCAGGCGTTGAGCAGACAGGATCATGCCGACAGGTTCCCCGCAAGCGCGCGCGCCGGGGCAGCGGTTCGCACCGCCCAGCGCAAGGTGGCAGACCTGGCGCGCGGATTGCGCGCCTCTTCTTCCGGGCCAGGGCGGATCGCCGCCGATGGCTTTTCGAACACGGCCGCAAAGGCTTGCGCCTGGGGCGGCAGATGGCGCGAGCCCGCAGGCGTGGCGCCCGCCGCCTCGCGCAGGAACTGTTTGACGATGCGGTCTTCCAGGCTGTGGAAGCTGACCACGGCCAGCCGCCCGCCCGGCGCCAGCAGGCGCTCTGCCGCATCGAGCGCGGCGCGCAACTCATCCAGTTCGCCGTTCACGTGAATGCGCACCGCCTGGAAGCTGCGCGTGGCCGGATCCTTGGCCGCCCCCGGGCGATACCCCAGCGCCTTGCGCACCACGGCGGCAAACTGCCCGGTGGTGGTCAGCGGGCGCGCCGCGACCACGGCGCGGGCGACGCGGCGCGATTGCCGCTCTTCGCCGTAGATATAAAGCACATCGGCGATCTCGGCCTCGTCGGCCTCGTTCAGGAAATCGGCCGCGCTCATCCCGTCCTGCGACATGCGCATATCGAGCGGGCCATCGCTGGAAAAGGCAAAGCCACGCTCGCGCTGGTCAAGCTGCATCGAGCTGACCCCGATATCGAGCACCACGCCCTGCACCTGGCCCACCCCGGCTTCGGCCAGGGCGGTGGCCATTTCCGAAAACCGGCGCGGATGGAGCACGAGGGTGGGCGCGGCGCCCTGGGTTTCGGGCCAGAGGCGGCCAGCGGTGATCGCATCGGGATCGCGATCAAAGGCGTGGACCGTAGCGCCCTGAGCCAGGATCGCGCGGGTATAGCCGCCCGCACCGAACGTGCCGTCGACGATCACCTCGCCCGGCCGCGGCGCCAGCGCGGCGATCACTTCATCGAGCAGCACGGGAATGTGCGGGGCCTGCGCGGGCACAGCTGCCGAGGGCGGCAGGTCGGTGGGCAACTGCGCGCTCACTTGCGCTTCGCCTTTTGCGCGGCTTCGGCCATCAGCGCGCGGCAGGTCGCCTTGGCGCTGTCCCAGCCGCTGTCCATCGTGAACAGCACCTCGGGTGCCCAGATGGTGAAAAATTCCCCGCCGCCATGGAAATAGAGCGCGTCGTTCACGCTGGCCTGCTCCCCCAGGTGATCGGGCAGGATGAAACGACCGGATTCGTCAAAGCTGGCACGCAGGAAACCATAAAGCTGGGCGGCACGGGTGTCAGGGTCAAAGTCGTCGCCGCGCTTGAAGGCCATTTCCTCTTCCCGGGCAATGCGGGCGGGAAAGGTTTCCACGCGGGACAGCCCGAAACCGGTGAGGCAGGGGAACTTGTGATGGCGATCGAGGCAAAGCAGGCGCTGGCCCTGCGAAGCGTCTTTCACGGTGGCGCGGAAGTCTGCGGGCAGGACGAAGCGGTTCTTCTCGCCACGCGGCGAGAAGCCCTGCCCCCAATAGTTTGACGGTGCTCCCGCCACGTCCCGTCACCACCTTGCCCGCCGGACAAAAGCTCCCCGTCGACGGCTGATGTGCGCACACCAGCCGAACCATCCCCCACGGATGCGACATGAAAGTTTGTCCCGATGGCGCCATGCTATCGCGGGACGCCCCGGGCGAAAAGGGGAAATTGCGGGAAAGAACGGTCAGAAGCTGATTCGATTGAGGTTTTTTATGGTATTTTACGCTTAACCATAGATATGTTCACTTTATGTTTCACATTGAAGCCCTTGGAATCCCGCCAGTTTCCGAATCACGCCCGTAATGGAGATGGTTTTTCCCGCGCTTTCCCGTGAACGAACGGGAATGATCGGCGGTTTGGCCCGTGCTTTCCCCGAACAGGGCGGATTTGCCACCTGGGGGCAATCCGCAGTGCGGCGGATCAGTGCTGCTGGCTGGGGTTCTGTTGCGCGGGGGCGGCGCCCACCGGCAGTTCGGGGGCCACGCCCATGTCGACCAGCGGGTCGTTGGCGGCCGTGGCGCTCGCTTCCACCGTGGGATCGAGTGCGGCCGCGCGGTTGGCCAGGGTCACCCGCTCCATGACGACATTGGCCAGGCTGATCAGCAGGATGATCCCGCCCAGGCCAAACAGCCCCACTTGCAGGCGATAGACCGCCTGCGCGCGCAGTTCACGGGGCGAAAGCGGGACATGATGCACCGGCGCGATCGGCGCAGCCGATGCGGCCCCGAACGGGGTCAACTTGCGTTCGCGATGCAATCGGAACAGCGCCATCGCGCGGCTATAGCTTATTGCTCAAGCCACGGGAAGATGGGCAGCCCCTTGGCGCGCAGCCATTCGGGATTGTAGAGCGACGAGAGATAGCGGAAGCCGGTATCGCACAGGATCGTGGCTACCCGCGCGCCAGGGCCGAGTTGCTTGGCTAGCGCCACTGCGCCTGCCACGTTGATCCCGCTCGACAGGCCCAGGCACAGCCCTTCCTCGGCCAAGAGGCGCTCGACCCAATAAAGCCCTTCCTGGTCGGAAATGCGGAACTGGGTATCGATCGGCGCGCCTTCCAGGTTCGCGGTGATGCGGCCCTGGCCGATGCCTTCGGCGACAGAAGACCCTTCGGCCTTGAGTTCGCCATGGGCGTAATAGTTGTAGAGCGCAGCGCCGTGGGGATCAGCCAGGCCCACGGTGATCTTTTCGTCAAAGGCCTTGAGGCCCATGCCGGTGCCGGCGATCGTGCCACCGGTGCCCGCCGCGCAGATGAACCCATCGACGCGGCCATCCATCTGCGCCCAGATTTCGGGCGCAGTGCTTTCGATATGGGCGCGGCGGTTGGCAATGTTGTCGAACTGGTTGGCCCAGATCGCGCCTTCGGTTTCCTCGGCAATGCGGCGCGAGGTGTGGACGAAATGGTTGGGATTGGAAAAGGGCGCCGCCGGCACCAGCACAAGCTCGGCCCGCAGCGCGCGCAGCGTATCCATCTTTTCGCGCGACTGCGTCTCGGGCATGACGATCACGCTTTTGTAGCCCAGCGCATTGGCGACCAGCGCCAGGCCGATGCCGGTGTTGCCCGCCGTACCTTCGACGATGGTGCCGCCCGGCTGCAGCGCGCCGCGTTCCTCGGCATCGCGCACGATCCACAACGCGGCGCGATCCTTGACCGAGGCACCGGGGTTGGCAAATTCGCACTTGCCATAGATTTCGGCGCCAGCCGCCTCGCTCGGGCCGGCCAGGCGCACGAGCGGAGTGTTGCCGATCAAGGAGAGGCTGTCAGGGACGATCGCGGAAGCAGTCATGCCTTGCGAGGTAAGGCGCCATGACGCAAACGGCAACCCAATTGCGCTTGGGGCCGGCAAAGCTATTCGCGCGCCGCCCGGATCGCCGCTGCCCCGGCAAACGGCGCCACGGCCAGCGCTACCAGGCTGCACGCCGCCAGCAGGCCGAGCCCGCCCTCACCTCCCGGTTGCAGCGAACCAGCCCCGAAAATCAGCAGCGGCACCGTCAGCGGAATGGCCAGCAGCCCGCCCAGCGCCGCACCGGCGCGCAGGCCGGCAGTGAGCGCGGCGATCGTCACGCCAATCGCCGCAAGCCCCGGCGTGCCGAGCAGCAGACCCCATTCGACCATGGCCAGTTGCCCGGCATCGAGCGAGAGCAGCCCGGCTGCCACGGGCGCTGCCAGGAGCAGCGGCACGCCAAAGCTGATCCAGTGCGCCACGATCCGCACCATCAGCAGCACTTCTTCCGACAGGCCGCGCAACGCCCACTGATCGAACAGCCCGGCTTCGACATCGGGCTCTACCAGCCGATCAAGCGGCAGGATCGCGGCCAGCAGCGCCGCGACCCAGATCACGCCAGCCCCGGTGCGAGCCAGCAGGCGCGCATCCGGCCCCACGGCAAAGGGATAGAGCATCGCCACGGCCAGGAAGAACAGCAGCGGCAGCGCAGCCCCGCCCCGCCCCTGCGCGCCGCGCAGCAGCAGCGCCAGATCACGGCGGAAGATCGGCCAGATGCGCGCGATCATGCCCAGTCTCCATCGCCATCATCGCTTTGTAGCGCGGGCACGTGATCGGCCATGGCCAGGGTCTGCACCCCGGCCAGCGCCAGCGGCTGGTGCGAGGCGATGATCACCAGGCCCCCCGCGGCACGGTGCGCCTCGATCGCGGCTTGGGCCCTGGCCGCCCAGGCCGTGTCGAGGCCATTGAGCGGTTCGTCGAGCAGCCAGATCGGCGCCTGCGCCGCAGCCAGGCGCGCCAGCGCGGCGCGCTTCTTCTGCCCGGTGGAAAGATAGCGCACCGGCACATCGGCCAGATCAGCCAGGCCGAAGGGATCATCCCGCGTGGGCACGGTGCGATCGATCGCATGCCAGAACGCCAGCGCCCGGCCCAGCGGCTGATGCGGATCGAGCGCGAGCCGCTCGTCGACCAGGGCGACGTTGCCAGCGCGCTCCACGCTGCCGGCAAAGGGCCGCATCAGCCCCGCCAGGATGCGGATCAAGCTGGATTTACCGATGCCATTGGCGCCGGCCAGATGCAGCGCCTGTCCCGCTTCCAGCGCAAAGCCCACGCCGCGAAACAACACGCGATCGCCACGCCGACAGGCAAGGTCATGGGCGGCAAGATGGGGCGCGGTCATGTGATCAAGCCGTAGCCGTGCCACCGCCCCGCCGCAACCGGCGGCGCAGCGTGCCCGGCAGCCAGCGCGCGGCAAAGGCCAGGCGCCCCGCCGTGGGGCCGACCAGCATATGCAGGCGCGGCCCATGCACCGCCTGCCACGCCGCCTCAGCCACGGCATCGGGCGTGCCGATCTCCAACCCCTGGCGCACCACTGCGTCTGTGATCGTGCCGGGCGTGGCGGCATTGGGTGCGTGTTCGAGCAGCGGCGTGGCGATGAAGCCAGGCATGAGGCTGCGCACGGCAATCCCATCGCCCGCCCATTCGGCGTCGAGCGCCTCGGTCAGCGCGCGCAGGCCCGCCTTGGTGGCAGCATAGACCGACGTGCCCGGCGTGCCATAGAGCGCAGCCGCGCTGGCGGTGTTGAGCAGGCAGGCGCCCTGCCCCGCGGCCGCCTTGAGCCAGGGATAGGCCGCCCGTGCGCCCAGCGTGGCGCCGGTCAGGTTGATCGCGATCACCCGTTCGATTTCGTCCACCGTGCACTGCGCCAAGGCGCCGCCCAGCGGCACGCCGGCGTTGTTGGCGACGACATGGATCACGCCGCCCCCTGCCGCTGCGGCCAAGCCCAAGGCAATGTCCCACCCAGCGGCATCGCGCACGTCGAGCAGGTGAGCTGACCAGCGCCCGGCCGGCAGCAGCGCACCGGTCTGGGCCATGCCGGCGCTATCGACATCGGCCAGCGCCACAAACCAGCCTTCCCGGGCGAAGCGGATGGCGATGGCCCGGCCGATGCCCGACGCGCCACCGGTGACGAAGATGCATTTCGTCATAGCGCGGGATTGGCATAGCAATGCCAGGTAAACAGCGCGAGGGCGCCGCGATGCGGGCGCCAGGGCTCGGCCAGGGCGCGCGTTTCCTTCTCGCTCGGCCGTTCCGGCAGGCCCAGCAACTTGCCCAGGCCAACCTGCACGGCAAGGTCTCCTGCTGGCCAGATATCGGGCCGTCCTTCGGCAAACAGCAAATAGATTTCGGCAGACCAGCGGCCCACGCCCTTGATCTGCACCAGTTGGGCAATGGCCGCCTCATCATCATCGGGCAAGGCCGCCAGATCGAGCGCGCCCGATACCACCAGTTCGCACAGCGAGCGGGCATAGCCCTGCTTCTGGCGAGACAGGCCACAGCTGCGCAGCGCATCGAAATCGGCCGCGAGCAGATCGGCCGGCGGCATGTCGGGACCCAGCAGCGCTTCGAGCCGCGCCCACACCGATGCGGCTGCCGCCACGCTCACCTGCTGCCCGACGATGGTGCGCAGCAGCGTACGGTAGCCGGTTTCGCGAATGCGCGGTTCGGGATAGCCGACTTTGGCCAAAGCTGCGGCAAAAGCCGGGTTCTGCGTGGCGAGATGATCCAGTCCCGCCGTGATCGCCTGGTTAGAAAGTCCCATTCGGCGCTGCATCCCTTCGCACATGCTCAAATTTTTCTGGCCAATATTTTCTCAGGGCATTAGCAGCCGGGACGAAGGGCGAACAGAGATCGATGCGAATCCCGCCCACCATGAGGAGCTTTAGACAATGCCGAAGCTTGTTGTCGTCGATCGTGCCGGTGCCGAAAAGGCCATCGAAGTGGATAGCGGCCTTACCGTGATGGAAGCCATCCGCGATAACGGCTTTGACGAATTGCTTGCCCTGTGCGGCGGGTGCTGCTCGTGCGCCACGTGCCATGTCTATGTCGATGATGGCGCCGACGCGCTGCCGACGATGAGCGAAGACGAGAACGACCTGCTCGACAGCTCGGACCACCGCACCGCCACGTCGCGCCTGTCGTGCCAGCTGCCGGTCGTCGATGGCCTCAAGGTCACCATCGCGCCGGAAGACTGATCTTTCGCGCGTTGACGCAAAAAAAGGCGCCGGGGCATCGCTCCGGCGCCTTTTTTTGCGGATGAGGATCGCGAATTACAGCGACAGACCCGCGGTTTCCGGTAGGCCTGCCATCAGATTGAGCGTCTGCACCGCCGCGCCGCTGGCGCCCTTGCCCAGATTGTCGAGCTGGGCGACGAGGCGCACCTGGGTGCCATCCTTGCTGCCAATCACGCTCAGCGCGAGGCCGTCCCACGCCTGGGCGCTGCGGCGCATCAGGAACTCGCCCTCGGCCGGCGCGCCGTGCTTGACGCTGACGATCGGGCTGCCGGCATAGAACGCGTCCAGCGCCGCGAACATCGCCTCTGCCGAACCGGCGCCGGGCATCGCTTGCAATGACAGTGGCACTTCCACCACCATGCCGCGCAGCGCCGGCACCACCGCCGGGCTGAACAGCGGAGCGACCGAAAGACCGGCATAGGCAGTCATTTCCGGCACGTGCTTGTGCCCGAAGGCCAGGCCATAGCCGCGCCAGGCAATATCGGTATCGTCTTCGAACCGGGCGATCAGCGCCTTGCCGCCACCCGAATAGCCCGAAACGGCGTGCACCACATAGGGCCAGTTGGCCGGCAGCAGGCCAGCGCGCACCAGCGGCGCGACCAGGGCGATGAAGCCGGTGGGATAACAGCCGGGATTGGACACGCGGCGCGCATTGGCCACGGCATCGCGACCGACCACTTCGGGCAGGCCATAAGTCCAGCCTTCGGCCACGCGGTGCGCGGTGGAGGCATCGATCACGCGCGTGGTATCGTTGGCGACCATCGCCACGGCCGCGCGCGCGGCATCGTCGGGCAGGCACAGGATCACCACGTCGGCGGCGTTGATCGCCTCGGCCCGGGCGCCATCATCCTTGCGGCGGGCTTCGTCCAGCGTGATCAGCGCAAATTCGCTACGCCCGGCGAGCCGCTCGGCAATTTCCAGGCCGGTCGTGCCGGCAGCGCCATCGATGAAAACCTGCGTGGTCATGCTACCAACTCCAGCGCAGAAAGCGGCACATAGCCCACCAGGCCGCCTTCATCCGATGCCTGGCCCCAGGCCCAGCCGCCGGCCATGTCGAGCACGGCAAAGGTTTCGCCCGCCGGCAGTTGCGCGATGGCCTCGGCATCGCTGCGCCCGGCCTTGAGCAGGGCCGTTTCAGCGACCACGCGGTGCGGCATCGGCACGGCATAGTGCGGCACGAAGACGCGGCCAGCCAGGCGGACATGCGCCAGATCGCCACGAACCGGCAGGCGCAGCGGATCGACCTTGGCCGAAGGGCCGGACAGAGCCAGTTCTCCCTCGGGCGCTACGGCCGGGGAAACGACAAGGGCAAGATCGGATTCGGCAGACAAGGCGGGTTCCCGGACATTCGCAAAGGCGCGCGCTTAGCCGCCCTTGCCCCGGGATTCAAGTTTTGCGCCATCCGCGCCGCGTTCAGCCCGCCGCGTAGCGCCCCTGCAGCAGGCCCCAGGCCGCGCGCAGGCCCAGCGCTTCACCACCCTTGGGCCGGCCCGGCTTGCCCACCGGGCGCCAGGCAAAGGTATCGAAATGCAGCCAATCGATCCCCTCGCCGACAAAGCGATCGAGGAACAGCGCCGCCACGCTGGCCCCGGCAAAACCATTGCTGGGCGAATTCTGCAGATCGGCGACATCGGATTTCAGCCACTCGCGATAGGCATCGTGCAGCGGCAACTGCCAGCACGGATCATCGCGCCCGATCCCGGCGGCGAGCAGAGCCTGCGCCGTCTCGTCGCGCCGGGCAAACATCGCCGGCAGATCGGGGCCCAGTGCCACCCGCGCTGCGCCGGTCAGCGTGGCAAAGTCGATCACCAGTTCGGGCTTGGCCTCGCTCGCACGGGTCAGCGCGTCGCCCAGCACCAGGCGCCCTTCGGCATCGGTGTTGGTCACTTCCACGCTCAAGCCCTGGCGCGTGCGCAGAATGTCTCCCGGACGGAAAGCGTTGCCGGAAATGGCATTTTCCACTGCCGGGACCAGCAGATGCAACCGCACCGGCAGGTTTTGCCCCATGATCAGCCCGGCCAGCGCCAGGGCATGGGCCGCGCCGCCCATATCCTTTTTCATCAGCGCCATGCCCGAAGCGGGCTTGATATCGAGGCCGCCGGAATCAAAGCACACGCCCTTGCCCACCACGGCCACGCGGGGATGGCTGGGGTTCCCCCATTCCAGCTCGATCAGGCGCGGGGCGTGGCTGCGCGCGGCGGCGCGGCCCACCGCATGGACCATCGGATAGTCCCGCTCCAGCACGTCGCCGGCAATCACATGGATCGTGGCGTGGTGCGCCTTGGCCAGGGCGCGGGCTTCGGCCTCCAATTGCGCCGGGCCCATGTCTTCGGCGGGGGTATTGACCAGATCACGCACCATGGTGACCGCCGCCGCTTCGGCCAGGGCCAGCGGCAGGGCGCGCACCGCGCTGGTCAGCAGCACGCGCGGGCCGGGCTCGCTGCCCTGGCTGCGATAGCGATCGAACCGGTATTGCGCGGTGACCCACCCATGCAGCGCGGGGGCAGCATCGCCCACGCCGGCCAGGCGATAGGTGCCGGCAGGCAGCCGCTCTGCCGCGCGGGCCAGGCACCAGGTGCCGAGCTTGGCGCGATCGGCGACGCCCGCCACCGCGATCCAGCCATCGCCATCCCCCTCGGGCACGACGGCCACCTCGCCGGCAGCGCCAGCAAAGGCTTGTGCCGTCAGCAGGGCACGCGCCTGGCCGCTGCGGGCGCGCAGCCAATCGGGCAGGCCTGCCTTGTCGACAATGTGCAGGGCAATCGCGCTCTGGTCGCGATCGGGCTGGATCAACGCGTTCTTGTCGGTCATCTTGGACCAGACCTTGGCGCAGGACGGCGCCAAGATCGAGAGGAAAATGCCCCGCGATGCCCCTTATGCCAGCCCCCCGCCACTCTGCCCTGCTGCCTGCCCTGATGACCCTGGCCATGCTTGCCGCCTGCAACCGCCAGCCGGCAACGCCCGCCCCGGCCAGCCAGGCCGCGCCGCCTGACACGACCACGACCACGGCCAGCGCCACCACCAGCCACGCCAGCGCCCAGGCGACGCAATCTTCCACCGCCGGGCATGCGGTGAAGGAAAGCACCGATGCCTATGAATTCAGCTATTCCTGGCCTGCTGCGGCCGATGCCCAGCCCGCCCTGCGCGCCCGCCTGGCGGCAGACGAGGCCGCCCAGCGCGCCACGCTCAAGCACGATGCCGAGCAGGGGCAGAAGGAAGCGGCGCGCGACAAGTATCCGTTCCATGCCTTTGGCCATTGGCAGGAATGGCAGGTTGTCGCCGACTTGCCCGATTGGCTCAGCCTGTCGAGCCTGGTCGGCAACGACAGCGGCGGCGCCCATCCCAACTATGGCTATGCCGCGATCCTGTGGGACAAGCGCGCCGGCCAGGCCCGCAATGCGCTAGACCTGTTCACCGCCCGCGCCGCGCTCACCGGCGCGATCCACGCCGATTTCTGCAAGGCACTGGACGCGCAACGCGCCAAGAAGCGCGGCGGCCATGCCAGCCTGGGCGGCGACAGTGGCTTTGACGCCTGCGTCGATCCCTTGGCGCAGACGGTGATCCTGGGCTCGCGCGGCAAGAAGGCGTTCGACCGCATCGGCTTCCTGATCGCGCCCTATGAAGCCGGGCCTTATGCCGAGGGATCGTATGAAGTGACGCTGCCGGTCACGCCGGCGGTGCTGGCGGCCGTGAAGCCGGAATGGCGCGGGGCTTTTGCTGTGCAGTAAAGTGCGGCTCGCGACTACGGGGTTTGTTGCGCCGACAAAGAAGCTGGACCCCGGATCAAGTCCGGGGTGACGATAGTCTTTATGGTGATTTTTTCTTCGTCACCCCGGACTTGATCCGGGGTCCAGCTATCTGCTTTGCCAGCCTCATGCGATCTTCGCGCACAAAGCCACGTAGCGAAATGCCATCTTCGTGCCTTCGTGTGAAGATATCCTGCCAGCTGGGCAGCCTGCGCCGCACGATCCAACCTCGCAATTTCGCGCGCGCCCCGCTATATCGTGGCGATGACCGAATATGTGACCGTAGACGACACCGAAACCGTCCTGCGCGACGGAACGATCAAGCTCCATGGCCCCGCCGGGTTCGAGGGCATGCGCAAGGCCGGGCGCCTGGCGGCCGAAATCCTTGATGCCGTGGCGCCGCTGGTGCAGCCCGGCGTGACCACTGCCGCCATCGACGATGTCGTGCGGCAGATGACGCTCGACGCCGGCGCGGTGCCGGCGACGCTGGGCTATCGCGGCTATGCGCATTCGTGCTGCATCTCGATAAACCATGTGGTGTGCCACGGCATTCCGTCGGACAAGACCTTCAAGGACGGCGACATCGTCAATATCGACGTGACGCCGCTGCTCGATGGCTGGCACGGCGATACCAGCCGGATGTATCTGGTTGGTGACGTGCCGTTGAAGGCGCGCCGCCTGGTCGACGTGACCTATGAGTGTCTAATGATCGGCATCGAGCAGGCCAAGCCCGGCGCGCGGCTGGGCGATATCGGCGCGGCGATCCAGGCCCATGCCGAAAAGCAGCGCTATGGCGTGGTTCGCGATTTCTGCGGGCACGGCCTGGGCCGCCTGTTCCACGATGCGCCCGAAGTGGTGCACGCCGCGCGCGCCGGCACTGGCCCGGTGCTCAAGCCCGGCATGTTCTTCACGATCGAACCGATGATCAATCTGGGCAAGCCCGCCGTGAAAATCCTCGACGATGGCTGGACGGCCGTGACGCGCGACCGTTCGCTGTCTGCTCAGTTCGAACATTCGATCGGCATCACCGAAGACGGCTGCGAGATTTTCACCACCAGCCCCAAAGGCCTGCACAAGCCGCCCTACGCCGCCTGATCCGCTGCGCTGCACAGGCAGGGGCTGCCCAAAAAACAGGCAACCCCTGCCTTTTATTTAAGCATTTTTCCGTCGCATCTGCGCAACAACCCGCATGATTTTGCACAGGGTTGGGTTGCATTCTTTCTTTCCCCCTGAATTTCCCGCTTTCGCACCGGGCGGCAATGGCCTAGGGCACTGTGCTTAACAGTGGCACGATTCTTGTTAGGATCGGGTCTGCGGACACGAGGAACATGCGCCTGCCCACACTTGCGTGGTGCAGCGCGGCATCAGGTGCAGGGGTCAGGAACCGGTGAAGAAGATCGAAGCGATCATCAAACCCTTCAAGCTCGACGAAGTGAAGGAAGCGCTGCACGAAATCGGCGTTTCGGGCATCACCGTGACCGAAGCCAAGGGTTTCGGCCGCCAGAAGGGCCATACCGAGCTCTATCGCGGCGCGGAATACGTCGTCGATTTCCTGCCCAAGGTGAAGCTCGAGGTCGTCGTGGCCGACGCCCTGGTGGAGCGCGTGGTGGAAGCCGTGGCGGCTGCTGCACAGACCGGCCGCATCGGCGATGGCAAGATCTTCGTGATCCCCATCGAAAGCGCCCTGCGCATCCGCACCGGCGAACGCGACAACGACGCGATCTGAACGAATTTCGCCGCAGCGTGCGCCTGGTCTCCACCCTGGGTGGAGGGCAGACCGGCGGTGCGGCGGGTGAAGCGGGGGTGGCCTTGGGACGGGCGGCCTCCTTTTCCAACCACCCCTGAAGCCCGCGTCTTTATCCAGCGGGCAAACAGAAGGACCAGCGATGGCAAGTGCAAAGGACATCCTCGCCCGTATCAAGGAAGAGGAAATCGAGTGGGTTGATCTCCGCTTCACCGACCCCAAGGGCAAGTGGCAGCACCTCACCATGGTGTCGTCGGTCCTGGGCGAAGACGAACTGGAAGACGGCCTGATGTTCGACGGCTCGTCGATCGAAGGCTGGAAGGCCATCAACGAGTCGGACATGATCCTCAAGCCCGACCTCGACTCGGTCTATGTCGATCCGTTCTCGGCCACGCCGATGCTGATCATCAACTGCGACATCGTCGAACCGTCGACCGGCGAACTCTATTCGCGCGATCCGCGTTCGACCGCCAAGCGCGCCGAAGCCTTCCTCAAGTCGACCGGCATCGGTGACACCGTCTATGTCGGCCCGGAAGCGGAATTCTTCCTGTTCGACGACGTCAAGTTCTATGACGGCTATGACGGCAACGGCTTCAAGATCGACGACATCGAGCTGCCGACCAACTCGAACAAGGACTACGAAGCCGGCAACCTGGCGCACCGTCCGCGTGCCAAGGGTGGCTACTTCCCCGTTGCCCCGGTCGACAGCTGCGTCGACATCCGCGGCGAAATGGTTTCGACCATGCTCGAAATGGGCCTGCCCTGCGACAAGCACCACCACGAAGTGGCCGCCGCGCAGCACGAACTGGGCCTGACCTTCGGCACCCTGGTGCAGACGGCCGACCGCATGCAGATCTACAAGTACGTCGTGCAGCAGGTCGCGCAGGCCTATGGCAAGACGGCCACGTTCATGCCCAAGCCGATCATGAAGGACAACGGCTCGGGCATGCACACCCACATCTCGATCTGGGATTCGGGCAAGCCCCTGTTCGCTGGCAATGGCTATGCCGGCCTGTCGGACATGTGCCTGTACTTCATCGGTGGCGTGATCAAGCACGCCAAGGCGCTGAACGCGTTCACCAACCCCACCACCAACAGCTACAAGCGCCTGGTGCCGGGTTATGAAGCGCCGGTGCTGCTGGCCTATTCGGCCCGCAACCGTTCAGCCTCGTGCCGCATCCCCTATGGCGCCGGCGCCAAGGCCAAGCGCGTGGAATTCCGTTTCCCCGACGCGATGGCCAACCCCTACCTCGCCTATGCCGCGCTGCTGATGGCTGGCCTCGACGGGATCAAGAACAAGATCCACCCGGGCGAAGCCATGGACAAGAACCTCTACGATCTGCCGCCGGCCGAACTCGCCGCCGTGCCGACCGTGTGCGGTTCGCTGCGCGAAGCGCTGGACTCGCTGGCCGCTGACCACGACTTCCTGCTCGATGGCGGCGTGTTCACCAAGGACCAGATCGAAAGCTACATCGAACTCAAGTGGCCCGAAGTGTTCCGTTGGGAAACCACGCCTTCGGCCGTCGAATTCGACATGTACTACAGCTCGTAAGCGAGCTGGCCTTGCCGCAGCGATGCGGCAGGCACGAAAGACAGACGCCCGGACCCAAGCGGTCCGGGCGTTTTTCGTGTCCGCCATGCTGCATTGCGAAAGTTATCCACAGCCAGGATGAATGCAGGATAAACGGCCCGGCGCGAGCGGTGAAGCGTGGGAACCCCCGGTTCCAGAATCCGCCGCAAACCCTAAGGTGCAGGCCATGCTTCGCACCGCACTCACCGCCCTGGCCGCCTTCGCTTCGCTTGCTGCACTGCCGAACGTGGCCCATGCCCGGCTCCAGTGCGTGACCTATGCCCGCCAGGTTTCCGACGTTCAGCTTTCGGGCAATGCGCGCGATTGGTGGGGCAATGCGGCTGGCACTTATGCCCGCGGGCAAGAGCCCAAGGCCGGTGCCGTCCTCGCATTCCGCGCTTCACACTCCATGCCCTATGGCCACGTCGCCGTGGTCAGCAAGGTGGTCGATGCCCGCCACGTGATGATCAACCATGCCAACTGGTCGCGCCCTGGCATGGTCGAACGCGGCGTGATGGCGGTTGACGTGTCGGCCGCTGGTGACTGGTCGGAAGTGCGCGTATGGTACGGCCCGACCCAATCGCTCGGCATGCGCCCCTCGCCCGCCTTCGGCTTCATCTACCCCCACGGCGCCCCCGCCAGCGCCGCCCCGGTTACCCAGACCGCCGCGATCGAACTGGCCATGGTGGACAAGGCGCAGGGCTGAACGCTCCGCGCTACGCCGAAGCAACAAAGCCGCCCGTTTCGGGCGGTTTTTTGTTGGCCGGGGTGTTGGGTGTGGAACGATCAAGCAGCGGAACCCCGGATCAGGCCCAGGGTGACGAAATTCACATAGGCGCTAGACACTTACCGTCACCCCGGACTTGATCCGGGGTCCCACTATTCTGCGCCAGCCACTGGCCCTTGGCACAGAAAACCGCATAGTCTGCACTCCCCCTCCGACGGACCTGCGGTCCGCCACCTCCCCCACGGTGTGAGGGAGGATCCTGGGCGTCAGATCGCCTGCTGCATGTGCTGGGCGGCGTTGCGGGCCAAAAGAGCGCAGGCCTGATCGGCCGGCAGCGCGGGCCAGAACAGGTGCCCTTGCACGAACTCGCACCCGGCGGCGTGGACCAGGCGGCGTTGCAGCTCGGTTTCCACCCCTTCGGCCACCACTTTCATGCGCAGGGTCTGCCCCAGCGCGACGATTGCCCCCAGGATCGATTGCGCATCGAGGTCGCTTTCGATGTTCTGCACGAACGAGCGATCGATCTTGATGCGGTCGAACTGGAACGAGCGCAGGTAGCTCAGCGAGGAATAGCCGATGCCGAAATCATCCAGCGCGATGCGGAAGCCCATGTCCTGAAGCGTCGTGAGCGTTTGCGCCACATGGTCGCTGCGATCGAGCATCACGCCCTCGGTCACTTCCAGGATCACCCGCTGCGGCGAGATGCCGGTTTCCTGCACCAACGCCGCGATCGTTTCGATAAAGCCCTGGGCCATGATCTGGATCGGCGAAAGATTGATCGAGATATCGGCGGCAGGCCAGTGCCGGCACTGCATGAACACACGGCGCAGCATCCAGGTGCCTAGCGGCACCATCAGCCCGGACTGTTCGGCAATCGGCACGAACACGCCCGGCCCGATATCGCCGCGCTCGGGGTGCGGCCAGCGCAACAGCGCCTCGAACCCTTCGATCTGCCACGTGGCGAGATCGACGATCGGCTGGAAGTGCGCCTCCAGTTCGTCGTTGGCGATGGCGCGGCGCAGTTCCAGCTCCAGTTCGCGCGCCAGCCGCTCGGTAGCGTCCATGCCGTTAGTATAGCAGCGATAGCGCGCGCGGCCGCCCTGCTTGGCCCGATAGAGCGCAATGTCGGCACGGCGCAGCAGTTCGGCGGCATCGTCGGTTTGCCCCGGCCCCCAGCTGATCCCGCATGAGCATGTCACGCCCAGGCTGTGCCCAGCGATGATGAACGGCTCGGCCATCAGGCCCACGATCTGACGCCCCAGCGCATTGGCCGCACCCAGCCCGCCCGTGGTGCGCCGCAGGACCACGAACTCGTCGCCGCCAAACCGTGCGATGAGGTCAGTCTGCAGCAATCCGCCGCGCAGGCGCTGCGCCACTTGGGTGACCAGTTCGTCGCCCACATGGTGCCCCATCGTGTCGTTCACGGTCTTGAACGCATCGAGATCGATATAGCCCACGAACACATCGCCCTGGCCGCCTGCCTGACGCTGGCGGTTGGCATCGGCCAGTTCCTCGCGCAGGCGTTCGGCAAAGTGCAGGCGATTGGCCAGGCCAGACATGGGATCATGCAGCGCGTTGTATTGCGCCTGGGCTTCGCTCAACTGCAGATGCTGCGTGGTGGCGCGCATACGCCGCACGATCATCACGCCACCGGCCAACACCGCCAGGAACAGGAAAATCCAGGTGGCGAGCAGCGGCGCCGTGCCGCGCCAGATGGCTGGCCCGGGCAATTGCGGCGTCCACACGAAGAAGCCCACCCGCGTGCCATCGGCGCTGAAGCGCGGCAGGGAATTGACCGTGCTCAGCGGCGGCAGCGTGCGCACGAAGTGAAAATCGGGCAGCAGCAGATCGGCCGCCAGCGCGTGCAGCACGCGATCATCGACCAGGCGCAGCGAAACGAGATAGCGCGGCTCGGTCGTGAGCAACGCATAGTTCCGATCGGGTACGATGGCCGCGGCGGTCAACAGCATCAGCCGGCCGTCATGCCAAACCAGCGACGACCCCCACCGCGAAAGCGGCGCGCCGCGCGCATCGAACGGCCACAGCGCCCCGCCCACGCGGCGAAACTGCGCCACCTGGCCATAGACGCGGCGGTTGCTGCGCGCCTGGGACAAAACCGATTCCACCTGCCAGCGCGCCTTGGCATAGGGATAGTCGGGCATCACCTGGCCGTGCCGCCAGCCGCGCACCAGCGTGCCGTTGGGTTCGACCAGCATGGTCTCTTCGGCGCCCTGGTTAGTCCACGGGAACACGCCCAGTTCGCGGTCCATCCATGGCAGATCAGTGTGCCGCACGGCATGCTGGACCGAATCATCCCACACCAGTTGCCCGGTCTGGCCGATGATTACCGTACGCACCCGCGTATCGAGATAGCGCGCGACCATCTCGCGCTCATCCTTGCGGGTAAAGGCATCGGCCACATGGATGGAATGATTGAGCGCTGCCATTAGCGCGCCCGACAGGGCCAGCAGTGCCGCGAACGTGGCACCGACAATCCAGCCCGTGCGCTGTTCCTCGCTCAACCTCGTGTCCCCCGGCCCGTGGATCTGGCGCGTCACGCACCAACCACTTGGGAAGCGTGGAGGAATATTACCAATAAATGGTTAGCGCCCGCCCCAAGCCTACGGTGAATCGCCTATTCCCGACGATTTTCAAATTCGGGAACCAGCCCTTTGGTGCACCGTTTACCAGCCACACAAGGATGCCAATCCGCGCCACCGCCACAGGCGGGGCGCCACCCGTTCCAGGAGCCCCGCCATGCTTTTGACCATCGCTCTCGTTCTGCTCGTGCTCTGGGCGCTGGGCGTCTTCGCCTTCAAGGTGACCGCCGGCGTCATCCACATTCTGCTGGTGCTCGCCCTGATCATCGGTCTGGTGCAGCTGTTTACCGGCCGCCGAACCGTCTAACAGACGCTCGTTTCCGGATAAGGCGCCGTGCATTGCCGTTTGGTGGTGCACGGCGCGAAACCCTATCCATTCTGCACAAACCCTCCGCTTGCCATCGCCGCCTGCGCTCCCTAAAAGTTAGCCAACCTAACTTATTGATTGGAGAAGCGCGATGCGCGAACGCCTTCAGCATTATATCGATGGCCAATGGGTCAACAGCCAGGGCGGCCGCCGCCACGAGGTGATCAACCCGGCGACGGAAGAACCCTGCGCCGCGATCACGCTCGGCACTGCTGCAGACGTTGACGCTGCCGTGGCCGCTGCGCGCCGCGCCTTCAAGACCTTCAGCCGGACGACTCGCGAAGAGCGCCTTGCGCTGCTCGACCGCGTCGTTGCGGAATACAAGAAGCGCATCCCCGATCTGGCCCACGCCATGGCCGAGGAAATGGGCGCGCCGTTGAGCTTTGCCAGCACGGCCCAGGTTGGCGCCGGAATCGGTGGGTTCATGGGGACCATCGCGGCCCTCAAGAACTTCCAGTTCGTGGAAGACAATGGCGCCTTCAAGGTGGCCCACGAGCCGATCGGCGTGGTCGGCCTGATCACCCCATGGAACTGGCCGCTTAACCAGATCGCGCTCAAAGTGGCGCCAGCTCTGGCCGCCGGCAACACCATGGTGCTCAAGCCTTCGGAAGAATGCCCCACCTGCGCCGCCATTCTCGCTGAAATCATGGACGCCGCCGGCGTGCCGGCAGGCGTGTTCAACCTGGTTCAGGGCGATGGCCCCGGTGTGGGCACGGCGATCAGCAGCCATCCCGATATCGATATGGTCAGCTTCACCGGCTCAACCCGCGCCGGCATCATGGTGGCCAAGGCGGCGGCCGACACGGTCAAGCGCGTGCACCAGGAACTGGGTGGCAAGTCGCCCAACCTGGTGCTGCCCGATGCCGATTTTGCCAGCCAGCTGCCGGCGACCGCCTCTGGCCCGCTGGTCAATTCGGGGCAAAGCTGCATCTCCCCCACGCGCATCCTTGTCCCGCGTGAACGCCAGGCCGAGGCCGCCGCGTTCGTCAAGGCAATGTATTCCGCCGCCAAGGTCGGCAACCCACTGGAGGAAGGCAGCCACCTCGGCCCGGTGGTCAACAAGGCGCAGCACGACAAGATCCGCGACCTGATCCAGTCGGCGATCGACGAAGGCGCCACGCTGGAATGCGGCGGCCCTGACCTGCCGGCCGAGGTCAACCGCGGCTATTACATTGCGCCCACGCTGTTTTCCAATGTCACGCCGGACATGCGCATTGCCAAGGAAGAGATCTTTGGCCCGGTGGCCACGATCATTCCCTATGACAGCCTGGACGAGGCGATCGAGATCGCCAACGACACCAGCTATGGCCTTTCGGCCTGCATCACCGGCGATCCGGCCAAGGCGGCAGACGTGGTGCCGGCCCTGCGCGCCGGCATGGTGGCGATCAACAACTGGGGCCCCACCCCCGGCGCCCCGTTCGGCGGATACAAGCAATCGGGCAATGGCCGTGAAGGCGGGCTCTATGGCCTGAAGGACTTCATGGAAATGAAGGCGATCAGCGGCTTGCCTGCGTAATCTGCATTCCGGCCAGAGCCACGCGTGATCGTGCGGCTCTGGCCATGCCAACACCGGCCGGCGATTTCAGGTGGTGGACTTGCGCAGTTCGCTGCCCAGCCGGTCGATCGCCGCCTTCATCTGCTGCAAATCGCCCAAGGGCATGTCGAGCGCGGACAGCACATCGAGCGGCACGCATTCCACCTGGGCCACCACCTCTGCGCCGGCCGGAGCGAGCGCCACGCGAACCACGCGCTCATCCTCCGCGTCACGCCGGCGCACCACCAGCCCGGCAGCCTCCATCCGCTTGAGCAGCGGCGTGAGCGTGTTGGATTCCAGGAACAGGACTTCGCCCAGTTCGCCCACGGTGCGGTCTTCCGCCTGGGCCAGGGCCACCAGCACCAGATATTGCAGATAAGTGAGGCCGTGGGGCGCCAGCAGCTGCTTGTAGAGCCGGTTGAACGCCAGTTGCGCCGCATAGACCGAAAAGCACAGCATGTTGGCAAAGGGTTTGTCAGCCGTGCCGGTGGCCAAGGGTGCTCCGCCGGCCGCCATCTGTGCCGCCAGCTCGGCAGCCGCCTGGGGGCCGGAAAGCGCGGTATCGAGCGGGTCTGACGGGGTCTGTTCCATATCGACAAGATAAATCGCGTGCGATCAAATCGCAAGTGCTTGACCTTTCCGCGCGACTCACCTATTTAGATCGCACACGATTTAATCGTTTTCGATATTAACCCACGAAAGGAACTCTGTCATGTCGATCAAGCCGCTTTACACCGCCCATGCCAAGGCCACTGGTGGCCGCGATGGCCGCGCCACGATTGCCGAAGACGGCGTGAACAATGGCCTGGACATCACCCTGGCCACGCCCAAGGAACTGGGTGGCAATGGCGCCGGCAACAACCCCGAACAGCTCTTCGCCGCCGGCTATGCCGCATGCTTTATCGGCGCGATGAAGTTTGCCGCCAGCCAGGACAAGGCCCTGCCCCGCGTTCCGGCTGACATCGCGGTGGATTCGGCCGTCGGCATCGGCCCGCGCAGCGATGGCGGCTTTGGCCTGACCGTGGCCCTGACCGTGCACCTGCCCGGCGTGGACCGCGCCGCAGCCGAAGCGCTGGTGGCCAAGGCCGATGAAATCTGCCCCTACAGCCACGCCACGCGCGGCAACATCGATGTGACGCTCAGCGTCGCCTGATGACGGCGAAGGCCGGCGGGGTCACCACCCCGCCGGCACGTTTGGATAGCTGTCGAGCACCGGGCCAAGCGCCGCGCGCAGCGGATCGAGCCAGGGCTCGAACCGCTTCCAATGCTCCACCGCATCGGTATAGATCGGCTGGCGCACCTGCTCAGAACTGGCGGTACGCACCGCGCGGCGGTTTTGCCAGAACGCCAGGCAGCCCTCTTCGAACGGCACCCCCACGGCGCCCAGCAGCGCGCGCACCTGGCCCGGCGTATCGGCCACCATTGCCTCATAAATCACACGGTGCACCGCGCCGGGTATCGCGCGATCGAACGCGGTCATCTGCCGCACATAGGCGGCATAGTAGTGCCCGATCTCGCTCAGGTCATAGCTGAACACCTGGCCGCGGGCGAAATACTGCTTCCATCCGGAAAAGCAGCAGCCGAGCGGATGGCGCCGCGCATCGATCACTGTCGCATTGGGCAGGATCAGGCGGATCAACCCCACATGCTGCCAATTGTTGGGCATCTTGTCGACGAAGTAGGGACGATCGGTCTTGCGGTGGATGCGCGTGCGCTCGATATATTCCTCGCCCATCTGGCGGCAATCGTCCGGTCCAAGCGCGGCGAGCAGCGCCGCCATGTCGGCAAACTCGCCCCCTTCGCCGTCATTGGCATCCACCCGCGATTGCAGGCGATCGGCAATCAGCATCATGTCGGGCAGCTCCATCGTGCCCTCGATCTGCGAATGGCTGGCCAGGATCTGCTCCACCAGCGTCGATCCGCTGCGCGGCAGGCCCACCACGAAGATGGGATCGGCGGCCGGGCAGCCCCAGCTGGCCCGCTCTGCCAGAAACTTAGGCGTGAACAGGGCGGCATGGCGATCGACCGCGGCGGCGGTGCGCGCCGGATCATAATCCAGCACGCTGCGGCGCAGGGCATTGCCGCGCGCATAATGGGCAAAGGCGCTTTCGGCAGCGGCAGGCTCGTCGCGGCTCAGGTCTTCAAAGGCCTTGCCCAGGGCAAAGTGCATCTGCGCCACGTCTTCGGCACGCTCGTCCCCCACGGCATCGTGAGGCAGGGCCGCGCGCATCGCGGCGATATCTGCCTGTTCCAGTCGCACGGTCTTGAGGTTGGCCAGGCTCCACCACGCCTCTCCCGTTGCCGGATCGAGCGCGGCGGCGCGGCGATAGGCCTCGATCGCGGCGGCCTGGTTGCCGATGGTCTTTTCAACGTGGCCGAGATTGAGCCACACCCGTGGCCGCCCAGGATCGCGCGCCAGGATGGCACGATAGAGATCGCGCGCGCCCTCCTGGTCACCAATGCGCACCAGCAACGAGGCCTTGAGCATGGCATGGCCGCCATGCTCGGGATCATCGGCCACCAGGCGGCTGGCATGGTCCAGCGCCTCGGCCACATCGGGCCCCATGGCCAGGATGCGCACCAGCAATTCACGTGCCGCCACGAAAGCGGGCGCGCGCGCCACGGCGGCACGCAGCAGCGGCAGCGCCGCCTCGATCTCTCCCTGCCGCCATAGCACCTCGCCCAGCAGGCGCAGCGCGGCAGGATCGGTGGGGATCATCGCCAGGCGCGCGCGGACATGGGTTTCCGCCTCGTCCAGCCGCCCTTCCCCCATGGCCAGGGCGGCCCGCAGCAGAACGGGGTCCTTGGCCGCGGCCTCGATACCGGCCACTTCGGCCTGGCCGGCGCCGGCTTCGTCACCGCTGGCGCGCAGCAGCGTGGCGAGCGCCTGCCAGACATGGGCCAGATCAGGCTTGAGCGCCACGGCCCGGCGCAATTGCGCCATCGCTGCGGCGTCTTCGCCCAAGGCAGCAAGCGTCAGCCCCAGTTCGGCCGCCGCAGCTGCCGCGCGCGGCTGGCTCGCCACCAGCGCAGCAAGCACGCTGCGCGCCTCGGCCAGGTGGCCCAGCACGCGCAGGGCCTGGCCTTCGAGCAGGAGGGCGTGAGGGTGGCCCGGCACCGCGCGCAGGATCTCGCGCGCCTGGGCCAGGGCCAGCGCCGGCTGGCGCGCCATCAGGCGGGCCGCATGGCCCAGCGCTGCATCAACCGTTCCGCTGGCCGAACCACCCGCATCAGCAGGTGCGGTTCCCACGCCATGCCGGCCGGCCACGTCATTTGCCATCACAGATCCTGCCTTGCGGTTTTGCCCCGATCACCATGACCGGAAACATGACATGCCCGCGCGATTACGCAACTGCGAACAGCTCCTCCCCCAGGCCGGCTCAATCGCCTGCACAATCTGCGATGCCAGATCGCTGAATTTTGTTGACAGCCGGCGTTTTGCTGGCACTATCCGCAACAAGATAGTGATTGAGACCGCGCCGCATCGCGGCACTATTGTGTAGAATCAACAGCTTGCAATCGCTGCGCTGCAATGCCGCAGATCACTCGCGCTGTTAGCGGCATGGCGCGCCACGGCAATCGGGCGCCACAAGGGTTTGATCGCACCGGTGCGCAAATCGGCACGGCGACTGCACAAAAAGCGGCATAATTACAACACCGCCGCCAAGATCATCACCAAACGACAATCATAAAAACAAGCGTTCGCAGGAAGACGGCAGAAAAAGAACTTCAGGCCATCAGGGGGCATGAACAATGGTGTTTGAACAACGGTCGCAGATGAGGCGTGCACTGGGTATTCTCGGCGCCTCGACCGTCCTTTCCAGCATGGCGCTGCCGGTTGCGGCCTTGGCCCAGTCGGCACCAGCGCCCGCCCCGGCCCCCGATGCGGCCGCTGCAGACAATGGCACCGGCGGCCTTGGCGAAATCGTGGTCACCGCCACGCGCAAGGCCGAAAGCGTGCAGAAGGTGCCGATCTCGATCCAGGCGCTGGGCGCGGAAAAGCTGGAACAGCACCAGGTCAGCACGTTTGCCGATTACGCCAGCATGCTGCCCTCGGTCAGCTTTTCCGGGCTCGGGCCAGGGCAGAGCGAAGTCTATTTCCGCGGCATTGCCGTGGATGGTGGCGCACTGTCGACCAGCGGCACCTATCTCGATGACGTGCCGATTTCGCAGCCGGGGCGGATGCCCGAAGTGCACATCTACGATATCGAGCGGGTCGAGGCGCTGTCGGGCCCGCAAGGGACGCTCTATGGCGCCGGCTCGCTGGCGGGTACGCTGCGCATCATCACCAACAAGGCCAAGATCGGCAAGTTCGAGGCCGGCACCGATGTCCAGGTCGATGCCTATGGCAAGGGCGCGGCCGGCGCGATGGTCGAAGGCTTCGTCAACATCCCGGTGAACGAGCACATCGCCGTGCGCATGATGGGCTTCTACGATCACGAGGGCGGCTACATCGACAACACCCACGGCACGTACACCTATCAGTTGGGCGATGATGATCCCAACACGACCTATACCGTGAACAACGCCACGCTGGTGCAGAAGAACTACAACCCGGTCGATAGCTATGGCGGTCGCGTCAATGCCACGATCGAGGCGGGCGACTGGAAGCTCTATCCTTCCGTCACCTATCAGTATCTCGATGCCAAGGGCTTCTTCAACTATGATCCGCGCGTCGGCGATCTGCAGGTGCACGATTACAGCCCGACCGAGAATATCGACAAGTGGGTCCAGGCCTCGCTGACGATCCAGGGCAAGATCGGCGATTTCGACCTGGTGTCTTCGTCGGGCTATTTCCGCCGCAAGATTCACAATACCAGTGACTATACCTATTACTCGGTCCACTATGACCAGCTTGGTCCGGGCTATGAAAACTATCTCAAGTTCCGTGACAAGAGCGGCAACTTCATCAACCCGACGCAGTCCTATATCGGCCGCCTGACCCAGACCAAGGTGACGCAGGAACTGCGCCTTTCGGTGCCCAAGGAATGGGGTTTCGACCTGACCGTAGGCGGCTTCTTCCAGTTCCAGAAGATGGCCCAGGACGACGATTACCAGATCCCCGGCCTGAGCCAGATCGACCTCGCCACCTCATGCGCCGATGGCTGCCAGTGGAACCCGGCGATCAAACGCGACGCGTTCTACAACCAGGATCTCAACCAGCGATTCCGCGACTATGCGGTGTTTGCCGAAGGCACCGTGCCGATCACCTCGCAGATCAAGGTGACCGGCGGCATCCGCGTGTTCAAGGCCAACAACTCGGTCTATGGATTCAGCGGCGTCGCCAGCCAGGCGCTTAAACTTGGCTGTACCGTGCCGTTCCCGGCCGACCAGCGGTTTTCCTGCGTCAACAACAACAAGCCGGCCTACAACGAGACCGGCGAAACCCATAAGGTGAGCGTGACCTGGCAGGTCACGTCCGACAAGATGGTCTATGCCACCTATTCCACCGGGTTCCGCCCTGGCGGCACCAACCAGTTGCCAGAGATGGGCACTTACAAGGCCGATCGGCTGGCCAA
Source organism: Novosphingobium sp. AAP1 (assembly GCF_001295765.1). Taxonomy (NCBI): domain Bacteria; kingdom Pseudomonadati; phylum Pseudomonadota; class Alphaproteobacteria; order Sphingomonadales; family Sphingomonadaceae; genus Novosphingobium; species Novosphingobium sp. AAP1. Next base: position 531,831 of record NZ_LJHO01000001.1, read on the forward strand.
TTACGAAGTGGGCGTCAAGACCAGCTGGAACAACAAGCTGCGCTGGAACGCGGCGGTCTATTATGAAAAGTGGACCGGTGTGCAATACACCGTCATCCCGTTGGGATATTTCGGCAACGGCGGCACGGTCAATGCTGGTGCGGCGCGAGTGTTCGGCATCGAATCCGATTTCGATCTCAAGCTCGGGCAGTTCACGATCAGCGGTTCCGGGTCATACAACGATGCCAAGCTGACGCAGGATTTCTGCGTGCTCGACCCTGCCACCCTCACCCCGATCAGCGATTGCACCGGCAAGCCAGACGAGATCGCCGCCGCCAAGGGCACGCGCCTGCCGCGCCAGCCCCGCTTCAAGGGCCAGCTTTCGGCGCGGTATGAAGGCGATCTGGGCTCGCTCAACGATTTCGCGCAAGTGACCATGCACGCCCAGACGCTGTCGACCTCCAACCTCGACACCTACAAGAACAGCCTCTTGGGCAACACGCCGGGCTTCGTCAGCTTCGATTTCTCCACCGGCGTATCGAAGGACAACTGGACGCTGACGGCCTTCATCGAAAACGTGTTCGATCGCCGTGGCGAGCTGTCCAAGAACACGTTCTGCGCGATCGAATACTGCTCGGGCTCTTCGCGCACCATGCCGATCAAGCCTCAGTATTTCGGGCTGAAATATTCCATGCGCTATTGACGCGGCGCTCTCGCCAACCGCCAGAGCACTTTCCACCCTTGCCCCCGTCGCGCCCCGGCGCGGCGGGGGTCGTTTTATCTGCCGGCGCAGCTGCCACGGACAACTGGCCGTTTCGCTCTGCCCGTGGTAGCCTGGCGGGAATGACACCAGCAGACCGTGCCATCACCACCCCGCGTCCCGGTGGCTATGCCCGTGGCGCGGCCACGGCCGAAGCCATCGTCAAGGCCGCGCACAAGGTGCTGATCGAGGAAGGCGCCGCGCAGTTCACCGTGCGCCGTATCGCCGCCGAATGCGGGATGAAGGTGGGCAATGTCAGCTATCATTTCCCGCGCAAGGAAATGCTGGTCCAGCTCATGCTCGACGACATGCTGGAAAGCTATGACAAGGTACTCGATAACGAGGTGCGCCAGCCCGGCCTTACCGCGCAGGAGCGGCTGCGCCGGGTGATCGCGCTGTGCCTGGAAGATATTGCCGGCATGCGCACCACGCGCCTGTTTACCGAACTGTGGGCCATGGCCAACCACAACGCCGTGGTGGCAGAGCGGGTGGCGCAGTTCTATGCCCGCGTCCACGGGGTTATCTGCGAATATGTCAGCGCGCTGAACCCCGCGCTGTCTGCGGCCGAAACCCAGACCGTGGCGCTCTACATCAGCGCCTCGATGGAAGGGGCGACACCCTTTCTCGGCTATCGCAAGCCCTGGGCCGATCGCATGCCGGCGTTCATCGCAATCGCCGGCAAGGCGCTGGTGGAACTGGCCTGTACCATCACCCCGGACGACATTGCCGGGCTGGGCATGCCCACCCGCGATCCATGTGATGCCAGATAGCGAGAAAAGTTTTGCGGCACCTGCGAATGTCGCTTGACTGAAATAGGACATTCGTCAAAACTTGTGATCGCAATGGCATGTGGGGGCATGCCGGACTCGGGCAAACACCCGGTCCTTCGCGCCCTTGCCAATGCCGCGATCACCACGGGCTGTCACATTCGAACAGGGGCCGGCCACGATGACGTTTGCTGCCATCAAGGGGCGTTTTCTCGCAACTGCAACACTGGCCGTGGCGCTGGCCGGCGGCCTGCCTGGGGCGCTGGCGCCGTCGGCCATGGCGGCCCCGGTCGCCGCACCGATCGCGTCGGTGGAACCCGAACAGTCTGACGTGGCGCAGTTGACGCCGCCCAAGACCAGCTGGTTCTTCATCAACGGCGGGTTCACGTCCAATTCCTCGGTCATCTACGATACCGTCAGTGGCAAGCTGATCGGCCACGTCGAAACCCCGCAGTTGACCGACCTGGCGCTCGATCCTGCGGGCAAGTTCTATTACGTGTCGTCCACCTTGTGGACCAAGGGCCTGCGCGGAACGCGGCAGGACTATGTCTCGGTGTTCGACAGCGTCGATCTCAAGCTTCAGGCAGATATTGCCATGCCGGGCCGGCTGCTGGTGGGCGGCCGGATGAACAATTTCGTGGTCAGCCCCGATGGCAAGTTCGGCTATGTCTACAACATGAGCCCGGCCTCGTCGGTCAACGTGATCGATCTGACGGCGCGCAAGTTCGTCAAGACGGTGGAACTGCCCGGCTGCGCCAGCCTGGTTCCGGTGCCCGGCGTGGGCCTGTCGGCGCTGTGCTCCGATGGCTCGCTCGCCACGTTGAGCCTGGCCGGCGGGAAAAGCCAGATCACCCGCAGCGATCCGTTCTTTTCCGCCACCGACGATCCGATCTTCGACAATTTCGAAGTCGATCGCGGGCACAACCAGATCGTGATGCTGAGCTATACCGGCAAGGTCTATACCGCTACGCTGGGGGCCAAGCCGGTGATTGCCGCGCCGTTCTCTTTGCAGGAAGCCGCCGGCGTGCCGGCCGGATCGGCCGCGCCCAACCAGGTCAACTGGTATCCGGGCGGGGTGCAACAGATGGCCCTGCACCGCGCCACCGGCCAGGTCTATATCCTGATGCACATGGGCGAGTTCTGGTCGCACAAAGCCGGCGCGAGCGAAGTGTGGCAGCTCGACCTGGCCAGCCACAAGGTGGTCAAGCGCATGGCCGTGCCCGGCGAACCGCGCATGATTGCCGTGACGCAGGAAGCCGCCCCCCACCTGGTCTTTGCTGGCGAGGACGAGACGGTCTACGTCTATGACCTGGCCACCGGCAAGCAGGCGTGGAAGCTGGATCATGCCGGCAATGGTGTGATCACGGTGGCGCAGCCGCAGTGATCGCGCTCGGCGCCCCGGATGCGGCCTCTGCGGCGATCGGCCTGATGGCCGTGGCGCTGACCGGGCGCATTGCCACGGTGGGCGTGGGGCTGGTGTTCCTTACTGCGGCAGCGGGCAAGCTGCGCCATCGGGTTTTGCTACCCGGCGTGATCGCCAATTACCGCCTCTTGCCGCCGGCCCTGGTGGCGCCTGTGGCCAGCGCCCTACCCGTGGCAGAACTGATCCTGGGCGCTTGGCTGCTGTCTGGCCTGATGACGCCGCCAGCAGCCGCCGTTGCCGCGCTGCTGCTGGGCATTTTCGCCTGGGCCATGGCGGTCAACCTGCGGCGCGGGCGTGGGCATATCGATTGCGGCTGCGGCCATGCCGCGCTGCGCCAGCCGCTGGCCTGGCCGCTGGTCATGCGCAACGTGGTGCTAGCCGCGCTGCTGCTGCCGGCCTTGGCCACGGCGCCACTGCCGGGGCAGGCCTGGCTGCTGGGCGCGGCTGGGGGAATCGTGCTGTTTCTGTTGGTGCAATTGTTCAATGCGATCGTGGCCCTGGCGGGTTCTCCGCTGGCCCCGGCGCGAAAAGGGTAGCGGGCGATGATGACGGCTCTGATCGTTTCACAAGGCATTTCCTGGCTGATCATCGCACTGCTGGTGGTGGCGCTGCTGGCCCTGGCCCGCCAGGTGGGCGTGCTGCACATGCGCGTGGCCCCGGCCGGCGCGCTGACCACGGCGGGCGGCCCGGCGGTGGGTGCGGCCAGCCAGGCCGTGGCCAGCCACACGCTCGATGGCGCGGCGATCAGCGTGGGCGGCGCGGCCCCGGGCACGCCGCTGCGCCTGCTGATGTTCGTTTCGGCCTCTTGCCCGCTGTGCAAGAACCTGATCCCCATGGCCAAGTCCTTCGCCCGCGACGAGCGCGTGGCGCTGACCTTCGTGGGCGACGATACGGTGGACGCTCAGCGCGAGATGATCGCCCGCCATGGCCTGGAAGCCTATCCCTTCGTCAATGGGCCGGAAGTGGGCCAGGCCTTTGCCGTGGGCAAGCTGCCCTTTGCCGTGCTGCTCGATGACCAGGGCGTGGTCCTGTCCAAGGGGCTGGTCAACAGCCGCGAGCACCTCGAAAGCCTGGTGATTGCCCACGAAATGGGGGTTCACTCGGTGCAGGACTATGTCGCCCGCATGCATGGCGCGGTGGCCTGACGCAAACGCTACGAGAAGAGTTCTAGGGGCAACGATCATGATCCATTTCGATGCTGACAGCCTGGGCGAAAAGGTCTTGCGGCGCTTTGCCGGCGGCACGTCGCGCCGGGGCATTCTGGCCCGGCTCGGCACCGCACTGGTAGCCGCGCCGCTATTCCCCGTGCTGCCGGTCAGCCGCGCCAATGCCGCGCCGGCCAAGCCCGATCGCGGGCCAGAGGCGAAGACCACCTTTGCCCGTGGCGCGCAGGTAACTGACAATACCAAGTGCGATTACTGGCGCTATTGCGCGATCGACGGCGCGCTGTGCACCTGCTGCGGCGGCGGGGTACACACCTGCCCGGCCGGGGCCGAACCCTCGCCGGTGTCGTGGGTGGGCACCTGCGTCAATCCCGAAGACGGCAAGTCGTACCTGATCGCCTATCGCGATTGCTGCGGTAAATCCTATTGCAACAAGTGCAATTGCGACAATGCCGACCGCGAAACGCAGATCTATGTGCCGCAGCTCAACAACGATATCATCTGGTGCTTCGGTACGCAGAGCATGGAATACCACTGCTCCACCGCCGTGCTGGTCGGCGCGGCCTGAGCGCAGCGGCCATGAAGATCGCGCGTCTTTCCCTGCTGGCGGCCACGGCATTGCTCAGCGCCAGCCTCGCCACGCGGCTGAGCGCCGCGCACGATGCCGCGCCCGCCCCCGCTCTAGCGCAACCGGTGATGGAAGATCCCAACCAGGCGCGGGTGGATTATATCGAGAATTGCGGCGGCTGCCACGGCGTGAACGGCAGCACGGTGCCGGCGCAACTGCCCGAACTGCTGGGCCGCGTCGGCTGGTTCATGTGCACGCCCGATAGCCGTGCCTATCTGCTGCGCCTGCCCAACGTCGCGCACAGCCGCATCCGCGACAATGCCGAGCTGGCCGATCTGATGAACTATGTGGTCTTCGTGCTGGGCGGGCATAGCGTGCCGGCCGGCACCCGTCCGTTTACCGCCGATGAAGTGGGCCGCGAGCGCCAGCATGCGCTGTCCAACGCCTCGCTCACCGCAGAGCGGCTGCGCCATGCCACGACTGCGGTAAAGCAGTGCCATGCCCCGCAGGATATCAAGCTGCTCTATCCTGGCTACAATCCCGCGACGGCGCACTGACTCGCGCCGATCGGCGCAGGGCCGATGCCCGTCAGCGACGCAGGCGGCTGTCGTAGACCAGCTTGCCACCCACGAACGTCATATCCACCTTGCCCTTGAGCAGGGCTTCGGGTGGCGCGGTCAGCGGATCGAACGGCAGCACGATCATGTCGGCCAGCTTGCCGGGTTCCAGCGTGCCCTTCTGACTTTCTTCCCAAGACAGATAGGCGCCATTGGCGGTGTACATGCGAATCGCCTCGGCACGTGAAACGGCTTCTTCCGCGCCGTGCACCACGCCGCTGGGCCCCTTGCGGGTGATCGCGGCATAGAGGCCGACGAGCGGCCCCACCGGCAGGTTGTCGCTACCAAAGGCCATGAACAGGCCGAATTTCTTTACCGGCGTGGCCACCGCATTGTTATGCGCCAGACGCCAATCGTCCAGCACCTGGGTGTAGCGGTCTTCCAGGTTGTAGAGAAAATTGGGCTGCTGGGCGATCATCACCTTGTCGCGCGCCATAGTCTGCATCGTGGCATCGGGCGGCATGATCGTAAAATGATCGGTGAACCAGCGGTGGTCAGCCGGCATCTTGCCCTGCGCCGCCAGGCGTTTGAGCGCCATGTCATAGGCATTGACGGTCTGCACGATGGCCGCGTCGCCAATGCAGTGGAGGCCCATCTGCCAGCCGGCCGCGGCCGCGGTATCGACCATCTCCTGAAGCTGCGCGTCGGTGAAGCGGCCCTTGCCGCGAAAGCCAGGCTGCCCCTTGTAATCGGCCAGCAGCCACGCGGTGGGGCCGGTAAAGCCGCCGTCCACCGCGTTCTCGCCAATCGCGCCCAGGCGCACATGATTGTCACCATAACCGGTGTGATGCGGGAAGGCCTTGAGCCGCGCGGCGCCGGGATAGCTGATGTACATGGTCACGCGCGGCAGGCGGTCACCCATTTCCGCATAGAGTTCGCGCGCGCGGCGAAAGGTCATTCCCGCGCCCAGCAGGTCCAGCCCCTGCTCGCCGGGCGCCGGGCCGCCCGCACCATAGGGCTCGTCGTCGATCGATCCGCTGGCATCGTGGAAACTGGTTATGCCCAGCGCCAGGATGGAGCGGAGCCAGGTGACCGTTGCCGGCTTCATCACGTCCCAGCCGGGCTGGGGGATCAGGCGCAGCACCGCGCCATAGCTTTCGCGGATGATACCGTTGGGCTCGCCACTGGCATCATGCTCGATCAGCCCACCGGCGGGATCGGGCGTGTTGCGGTCGATCCCTGCCAGCTTCAGCGCCAGGCTGTTGGCCACGGCCGAATGCGATCCGGCGCGCACCAGCAGCACGGGATTGTCAGGCACGGCCGCATCGAGATCGGCACGGGTTATGTTGCGCTTTTCCGCCAGGTTGGCTTCCTGCCAGCCATAGCCGGTGATCCATTGCCCTGGCCCCAGCGCGCGGGCCTTGTCGCGCAGCATGGCCTGCACCTGTGCCATGCTGGTGGCGCTGGCCACGGCAATGTCGCTGGGCTTGATCGGCGCGGGATGCAGATGCGTATCGATGAAGCCGGGCATCAGGGTGCGGCCTTTGAGATCGACCACATCGCGCGCCGCAAAGCGCTTGAGCAGCCCTTCCCCGCCCACCGCAACAATACGATCGCCGCGCACCACCACAGCCGACGCCACGGCAAAACGCTTGTCCACCGTCAGCACCTGGCCATTGTGCAGGATCAGGTCTGCCATCTGGCGCGCCTGCGCCCCACTGGCGCCGCACAGCACCAGTGCCAATCCCGCCACGCCTGCCTGCCAAGCCTTGCGCATTGCCTTGCCCCCCGGTTCGCCTGAAAGAGGCTAGCAAATTGTGATCTCAGTGCAACGGGCTTTGCGTCGGCGCATCGGGTGCCTAAGATCGCTGGATGACCGCGCCTCCGCTGAACCCGCTCTATGCCACCATGCCCACCACGATTTTCGAGGCGATGTCGGCCCTCGCGCGGGAGCATGGCGCGATCAACCTCGGCCAGGGCTTTCCCGATGGCCCGCCGCCGCTCGCCCTGGCGCAAGCCGCCGCGCGGGCCATGGCGGAACGATCGCAGCAATATCCCCCGATGGCCGGCGTGCCCGAACTGCGCGATGCGGTCGCCGCGTTCTATGCCCGGCGGCAGGGCCTGGCCCTGGGCCGCGAGCATGCCATCGTTACGTCGGGCGCGACGGAGGCGGTGGCAGCGGCGATCCTTGCCACTGTCCGCGCCGGAGACCAGGTGCTCGTGCTGGCGCCGGCCTATGACGCCTATGCCCCGCTGGTGCGCCGCGCTGGCGGGGTGCCGGTGTTCGTGGGCCTGGCGCCGCCCGATTGGGCCATGCCGATCGATGCGCTGCGCGCCGCGATCACGCCGCGCACCCGCGCGCTGATCCTCAACGATCCGCTCAATCCCACCGGTACGGTGACCAGCGCGGCAGAGCGGACGGCGCTGGCGCAGCTCTGCGTTTCCGCCAACCTGATCGCCATCTGTGACGAGGTGTGGGAGGTGGTGCGGTTCGATGGCCTGCGCCATGCCTCGCTGATGGCAGAGCCGGGCATGGCCGCGCGCACGATCAAGGTGGGATCGGCCGGCAAGATCTTTGGCGCCACGGGGTGGAAGGTGGGCTGGCTCGTGGCCGATCCGGCACTGGCCACGGTGGTTGCGCGCGCGCACCAGTTCCTGACGTTTACCACGCCGCCGATGCTGCAATGGGCCGTGGCAGAAGGGCTGACCGATGATGCGCTGATCGATGCCCAGGTGGCCGATTGGGCGGCATCGCGCCAGGCGCTGCTGGAAGCGCTGGCCCACCATGGCTTTGCCACCCTGCCCGGCAGCGCCACCTGGTTTTCGTGCATCGATCTGGCGCAGAGCGGCGTGCCCCTGGATGATCGCACCTTCGCCACGCGCGCCGTCGCCGAAGCGGGCGTGGCAACCATTCCGCTTTCCGCGCTGTGGGAAGGCCCGCCCGCGCCGCGCCATATCGTGCGGCTGTGCCACTGCAAGCCGCCGCCCATGCTGCGCGCCGCCGTGGGAAAGCTCGCCGCGTGGCGCGATGGTTTGTGACAGGTTGAACCGCTCGTCCCGCCTGTCAAACCATCCGCAAAATTCCCTCTTGCGCGACTCGAAAGACAGGCGCAGCATCCCTTTATCGACAGGAAAACGTGCCGCCGATCAGCTGGTACAAGCCGATGATTTACGGCGCTATTTTCTTGAAGTGCAAGCCTTTTGCCAAACGGAACACCGGCCATGTCCGCTCGTGCCTTCACGGCATGGTGAGCGGGTGTGACGGCGCCCGCGAGGGGGCTTGCGGCAATGGTTTTGTGCGCAGCAATTCCGCCTTGGCTGGTGTCTGGACACGCGGCCTGGAACTGTTTCGCAACCACCATATGCCTGTCCTTTGCCCCGGCGGGGTCCGTCCCGTGCGTTCATGATCGGCGCGCGTGGGAGCGGTGCTTCGAGGCAAAGGCCACGCCCGTGATGCCGCCCGCAAGCGGCGTTGCGCAGCAGGTCGGGCCTCGCTCTTCCCCGAGCGGGCGATACGGACCACGCACGGGAGCTTTGGCGCCGCCTGGCCTTGCCAGATGCCGCCGACGGCCCAGGGGCTTCGTGCCCTGAACGGCCCCCGCCCGCAGCCCGTTGGCTCTGGCCGAACACAACGCCGAATCAATCGGCCACAGGCGCATTGGGGGCCGGCAGCGATGCCGGCCCCCGTTTTATCTGGCTTGCCGTTTCCTTGGACAGCGGCGCCGCCATGCCCTACCGCGCGGCCATGGCCGAAAAGTTCGAACGTCATCGCCAGCCCTGGACTCCTGCTGAACTCCAGAAGCTTCACACCCTCGCCAAAAAGGGCATGGGCCTCAAATCCATTGCCAAGGCGCTCACCCGCACCGAGGAATCGGTCAAGGACCGGGCCAAGGCCGATGGCCTGAGCATTGCCAAGCTGCGTTGACAAGCTTGGGTTCAGGCAGTCCAATCAATACGGTGGGCCGTCGCAACCGCACCCTGTTTGCAAGGAAACCGTTCATGAATGCACGTGCTGCCAGCGTTATTCTGGGTCTTGGTGCCATGCTGATCGGCATGAGCCAGACGCCCGCTTTGGCCGAGGCTGATCCCGGCAAGAAGGCCTGCGTGCAGGAAGCGCGGCGGCTGTGCCCGGCCGAGATGAAATCGTTGAGCCGCAAGAAGGTGGAAGCCTGCATGATCGCCAAGATCAATGAGACTTCCCCCGTGTGCCACGCCGCGATGCTGCGCATCCGCGCAGAACGCCAGGCGGCCGCTAAGCGCTGATTCCGGCGCTGCCGTAGAGCGCGCTGTTCTCTGCCCTGATCCGCACCGTCAGCATGGCGGCGTTGAGCACAGTAAACAGCAGCGCTACCCACACCAGGCCAAACGTCAACGGCAGCACCGCGATTTCGGCGGTCACCACCATGTAGTTGGGGTGGCGCACGAAACGGAACGGCCCACGCTTTACCAGCGGCGCGTCACGCGTGACGATAATGCGCGTGGTCCAGCGCGGGCCCAGCGTGGCCAGCACCCACACCCGCATCAGCTGCAGCACGGCAAATACCGCCAGCAGGGGCAGAAAGATCGGGCGGTCACCCACCGTGAACCACAAGACCGCCAGCCATGCGGTGTGCATGGCAACCATCACCGGATAGTGATTGGCGCCCACTTCGCGCGCCCCGGCCGCCATCAGCCGCGCGGTGTTGCGCCGCGCGATCACCAGCTCGCTCAGGCGTTGCAGCGTGACAAAGGCCATGATGGCATAGGCCGCGTTCATGCCGCACACCGCAGCGTGAGCGACGACGCAGTAAACCCCGGCCCCAGCGCGCTCATCACGCAAAGCGGCGGCAGCCCCTCTTGCCGATAGCGATCCAGCACGAACAGCACCGTTGGTGCAGACATATTGCCGTGATCCCGCAAAACCTCGCGCTCCTTGACCAGTGCGCCCTGGTTCAGAGCAAGGGCGCTTTCCAATGCATCGACCACCTTGGCCCCGCCGGGATGGCAGATGAAGCGGTCAACGTCGTCGATCCGCAAGCCTTGCGGGGCAAGCATCTCCTCCATCGCCTGGCGCATTTCCTGCCGGGCAAAGGCGGGAATGGCCCGGTTGAGCACGACGCCCAGGCCGGTTGGCTCTGCCTGCCAGCCCATGATGTCGAGCGTATCGGGCCAGGTCTTTTCGGCGCTGGCGGTAATCTGCGCAAAGCCGCCCTCGCCGCTGCGCAGCACGCAGGCCGCCGCGCCATCGCCGAACAGCGCGGTCGACACGATATCGGCCTTGTCCGCCCGGTCGGTGCGCAAGGCCATGCTGCACAGCTCCACCGTGACGAACAGCACGTGCGATCCGGGCGTGGCGCGGGCGAGCTTGCTTGCCAGGCCCAGCCCGGTTGTGCCGCCGGCGCAGCCCAGCCCGAACACCGGCACGCGCACTACATCGGTGCGGAACAGCATCCGTGCCATAGCGCGCGCCTCCAGGCTGGGGGTGGCGATGCCGGTGGACGACACGGTAACGATGGTATCCACCTGGTCGGCGCGCAGATCGGCCTGGGCCAGCGCCTGCTCCGCCGCCGCGACCCACAGATCGAGCGCCACCTCCAGATAGACCGCGCTGCGTTCGGCAAAGCTGCGTTCCTGGCGATACCAGGCCACCGGCCGCGCCAGTTGCCGGGTGTGGACACCGGCGTTGGTATAGACCGCGGCCAGCCGCTCGAAATCGGCGAAATGCCCGCCAATGAGCGTACGCGCCGTGGCGATCGCCTCTTCCTGGGGCAGGATATTCGGGGGAGTTTGGGTGGCAAGCGAGAGAATTGAAACGGGCAGCATCTACGGTATCGCCTGCAAGACCGGCGAACCGGTGAAAAAGGTGCAGCCCGAAACGATTTTGACGAGAGCGAGTTCCTTGCCTGCGATAGGACAAGGGCGATTTCGCACAGGAGAATCGATGGCTGGACGCATGGTTGGCACGGACGCCCCGAGCCTAGGCGAAAGAGACGGCGCAAGCTATCGCGAATGGATCGGCTTTATCCTGATGTGCCTGGGCATGTTCATGGCCATTCTCGATATCCAGATCGTCGCCACCTCGCTGCCCGCCATCCAGGCGGCGATCGGCATCGCGCCCGATCGCATGGTGTGGGTGCAGACCGCCTATCTCACCGCCGAAATCGTCGCGATCCCGTTGACCGGGTTTCTTACCGCGCGGCTCGGCATGCGCTGGCTGTTCGTGGCAGCGGCCTGCCTGTTCACACTGGCATCGGCAGGGTGCGCGGCCAGTAGCGGCTTTGCCCAGCTGATCGCCTGGCGCGTGGTCCAGGGTTTTGCCGGGGGAACGCTGATCCCGGCGGTGTTCGCCGCCGTGTTCCTGCTGTTTCCGCCGCGCAGCCAGGGCCTTGCCACCACGATCGCCGGCGTGGCGGCGGTGCTGGCGCCCACCATCGGCCCGATCGTGGGCGGGTGGATCACCCAGTCCTATTCCTGGCACTGGCTGTTTCGCGTCAACATCGTGCCCGGCATCGTTGCCAGCCTGGGGGTGTTGCTGTTCCTGCGCGGCAAGCAGACCGGCCGCCAGGCTGGCCGGCCGATAGACGCGCTGGCGCTGGTGCTGCTCGCCGCCGCGCTGGTGGCGCTGCAACTCGGCCTCAAGGACGCGCCGTCGCGCGGCTGGGCAGACCTGCGCGTGGTCGCGCTGCTTTGCGCGTCGGGCATCAGCGCGATCGGCTTTGTCTGGCGCACGGTGACATCCTCTGCCCCGCTGGTGGAACTGCGCTGCTTTGCCGATCGCAACTTCACCATCGGCTGCCTGCTCAGCTTCGTGCTCGGCTTCGGGCTGTTCGGCTCCACCTATCTCATGCCCTTCTTCCTCGGCCTGGTGCGCGAACACGGCCCGCTGCGCATTGGCGAGATCATGCTGGTAACCGGCTGCACCCAGCTGCTGGTCGCGCCGATCGCCGTCTATGCCGAACGCCGGATGGACCCGCGCCTGCTCACCGGTTTCGGCTTCGTGCTGTTCGCCATCGGCCTGCTGCTCAGCACCAGGCAGACTGAGCAGACCGATTTTCAGGCGATGATTCTGCCCCAGATCGTGCGTGGCGCCGCCATCATGTTCTGCCTGCTGCCGCCAACCCGCATGGCATTGGGGCGGCTGCCCGATCGGCTCGTGGCCGATGCCAGTGGGCTGTTCAACATGATGCGCAATCTGGGCGGTGCGGTTGGCCTGGCGTTGATCGACACCACGATCTTCAGCCGCGCCGCCACCGCCGGCAACCACATCGCCGACCAGTTGCGCGCCGGCGACGTAGCCACCGCCGTGCGCATCGGCATTCCGCGCGACGCTTTCCTGGAACAGCGCGGCCAACCGCTCGACGATTTCACCACCGAGATGGTGCGGCCCCTGGTGGAAAAGGCCGCGCTCGTTCCCGCCGTCAATGCCGCGTGGCTGCTATGCGGCGTGCTGGTCGCGCTCGCGGTCCTGGCGCTGTGGTTCGTGCGCCGGGACGCGGCGCTGCGCGACTGACACGGCTGGTCTGGTGAAGAGTGACGTCGCAGGCTAAGGGCGCTGTCGCAGCGGTGCGGCCAGGGCGTGCCAGCCCGCGTGCCCGCATCTCGGCAGACCGTCAGGATTTTGAAGCAGCATGAATTACCGCCATTCCTTCCATGCGGGCAACAGCGCCGATGTCGTCAAGCATGCCCTGCTGATCGCGCTGGTGCGGGCCTTGCAGCAAAAAGACGGCGCGCTGACCCTGATCGACACCCATGCCGGCTGCGGGATTTACGACCTGCGCGGCGACGCGGCCCAGCGCACCGGCGAAGCGACGCAGGGTGTGATGCGGGCCTTTGCCGACCAGAACCCCCTGCTGGACGACTATCGCGCCGCCGTGCAAGCCGTGAACGATGGCGCGGAGCCACAGCTCTATCCCGGTTCGCCACGGTTTCTGGCGCAGCTACTGCGGCCGCAGGATCTGCTGATCCTGAACGAAAAACACCCCGACGATGCCTATGCCCTGCGCGGCGCAATGCGCGATACGCCCGCGGCCGTGCATCAGCGCGATGCCTATGAGCTATGGCTGGCGATGGTGCCGCCACGCACGGCGCGTGGGCTGGTGGTGGTCGATCCGCCCTATGAACAGACCGACGAACGCGCGCGGATCGTCACGACGCTTGCCGCGGCCCAGCGCAAATGGGCCCATGGCGTGACGGTGATCTGGTACCCGCTCAAGGACCGCGCCGCCCATGTCCGCTGGAAGGACCAATTGCGCAAGCTGCGCATCCCGAAACTGCTGACCATCGAGCACTGGCTCTATGATGCCGACCAGCCCGGCATCTACAACGGCGCCGGGCTGTTCATCGTCAACCCGCCCTACGCCTTTACCCAGGCACTGCCGCCCATGCTCGAAGCGTTGCGCGCCGCGCTGGCGCCAGAGGGGCACCGGGGCGAGCTTGCAGCCGCCTGGCTGGGCGCGTGATCGGGCGACCTGCCGCGTAGCCCCTCCCCGCACGGCGGCGAGGGGCTTGGCGCTCACCGCTTCAGCAACGGCGCCAGATAGTGGCCGGTAAAGCTCGCCTTGTTCTTGGCGACCTGTTCCGGCGTGCCCACGGCCACCACTTCGCCGCCGCGCACGCCGCCTTCGGGGCCCATGTCGATGATCCAGTCGGCGGTCTTGATCACATCCAGATTGTGTTCGATCACCACCACGCTGTTGCCCTGCTCCACCAGGCGGTGCAGCACTTCCAGCAGCTTGCGCACGTCTTCGAAATGCAGGCCCGTGGTGGGCTCATCGAGGATGTAGAGCGTCTTGCCGGTGGAGCGGCGGGCCAGTTCCTTGGCCAGCTTCACGCGCTGCGCTTCGCCGCCCGATAGCGTGGTGGCCTGCTGCCCCACCTTGACATAGCCCAGGCCCACTTCGCCCAGCATGGCCATGCGATCGCGGATCGGGGGCACGGCCTTGAAGAACTCCACCGCGTCTTCGATCGTCATGTCGAGCACGTCGGCGATCGAGTGGCCCTTGAACTTCACTTCCAGCGTCTCGCGGTTATAGCGCTTGCCGCCGCATTCCTCGCACGTCACGTAAACATCGGGCAGGAAATGCATCTCGATCTTGATCAGGCCATCGCCCTGGCACGCCTCGCAGCGTCCGCCCTTGACGTTGAAGCTGAACCGCCCGGCCTTGTAGCCGCGCGCCTGCGCCTCGGGCAGACCGGCAAACCAGTCACGGATCAGGGTGAACGAACCGGTATAGGTCGCCGGATTGGAGCGCGGGGTGCGGCCGATCGGCGACTGGTCGATCTCGATCACCTTGTCGCAATGCTCCAGGCCCTTGATCGCGTCATGGGCGCCGGCCACCACGCGCGCGCCATTGAGCACACGGGCAGCACCGGCCTGCAGCGTGTCGATGGTGAGGCTGGACTTGCCCGAGCCGGACACGCCGGTGACGCAGCAGAACGTGCCGAGCGGAATCTTGGCCGTCACGTTCTTGAGGTTGTTGGCCCGCGCGCCTTCCACCACCAGGGACAAGCCATTGCCCTTGCGGCGCTTCTTGGGCACCTCGATCCGGCGCGCGCCGGTCAGGTATTGCCCGGTCAGGCTGTCGGGATTGGCGAGGATATCCTCGAGCGTGCCCTGGGCGACGATCTCGCCGCCGTGGACGCCCGCGCCGGGGCCGAGATCGACGACATAGTCCGCCGCGCGGATCGCGTCCTCGTCATGCTCTACCACGATCACCGTGTTGCCCAGGTCGCGCAGCCGCTTCAAGGTTTCGAGCAGGCGGTCGTTGTCGCGCTGGTGCAGGCCGATCGACGGTTCATCGAGCACGTAGAGCACGCCCGACAGGCCCGAACCGATCTGGCTGGCCAGGCGAATGCGCTGCGATTCCCCGCCCGACAGCGTGCCCGAGGTGCGATCGAGGTTGAGGTAATCGAGCCCGACATTGTTGAGGAAGCCAAGACGCTCGTTGATTTCCTTGAGGATCGCCTTGGCAATCTGGCTCTGCTGGCTGGTCAGCTTCGCGTCGAGCGTGGCGAACCAGTCCAGTGCATCGCTGACCGACAGGCGCGTGCTGGCAGAAATGTCGTTGCCGGCCACTTTCACGCTCAACGCCTCGGGCTTCAACCGCGCGCCGTTGCAGGTTTCGCAGGGCTGCGCGGTCTGGAACTTGCCCAGTTCTTCGCGCATCCAGGCGCTTTCGGTTTGTAGCATGCGGCGATTGAGATTGCCGATCACGCCTTCGAACGCCTTGGAAACGGTATAGCTCTTCTTGCCGTCGATGAAGGTCAGCGGCACGGCCTTGCCCGCGGTGCCATGCAGGATCACGATCTTCACCTCGCCGGGCAGCTTGTCCCACGGGGTATCGAGGTTGAAGCCGAAGTGATCGGCCAGGCTGGCCAGCACCTGCATGTAATAGGGGCTGGGCGGGTTGGACTTGGCCCAGGGCACAATCGCGCCCTGCTTGAGGCTCAAATGCTCGTTGGGCACGACCAGTTGCGGGTCGAACAGCAGCTTTTCGCCCAGCCCGTCGCAGGCCGGGCACGCCCCCTGCGGCGCGTTGAACGAGAACAGCCGAGGTTCGAGCGCATCGAGCGTGAAGCCCGAAACCGGGCAGGCAAACTTTTCCGACAGGACAATGCGGTTGTCGGGCAGGCCGGCGCCCTTGAGCTGGCCTTTAGCAGTGCCCTTCTTGGCCTTTTCCGGCGGCGCCTCACCATTCAATTCGGCCACGGTCGTATCGGCCAGGTCGATAAAGACCAGGCCATCGGCCAGCTTGAGCGCCTGCTCGAAACTGTCGGCCAGGCGCGTCTGGATGCCGTCCTTCACCGCAATGCGGTCGACCACCACCTCGATATCGTGCTTGTACTTCTTGTCGAGCGCGGGGGCGTCTTCGATCGCGTAAAGCTCACCATCGATGCGCACGCGGGTGTAGCCCGCCTTCTGCCACTCGGCGAGTTCCTTGCGGTATTCGCCCTTGCGGCCGCGCACCACCGGCGCCAGCAGATAGGCGCGCGTGCCCTCGGGCAGGGCCATCACGCGATCGACCATCTGGCTGACGGTCTGCGCGCTGATCGGCAGGCCGGTGGCCGGCGAATAGGGCACGCCGATCCGCGCCCAGAGCAGGCGCATATAGTCATAGATTTCGGTGACCGTCGCCACGGTGGAGCGGGGGTTGCGGCTGGTGGTCTTCTGCTCGATCGAAATGGCCGGCGAGAGGCCGTCGATGTGCTCCACATCGGGCTTCTGCATCATTTCCAGGAACTGGCGCGCATAGGCCGACAGCGATTCGACATAGCGCCGCTGCCCTTCGGCATAGATCGTGTCGAACGCCAGGCTGGACTTGCCCGAACCGGACAGGCCGGTGATCACCACCAGGCTGTCACGCGGCAGATCGACATCGATCCCCTTCAGGTTGTGCTCGCGCGCGCCGCGCACGGAAAGGGTGGTCAGCGCGGAGCGAGCGGCACCGGGCGCACGTGTGGGGGCGGTCGACATGAAGGGCAATGTTCCAGATTTGTTCGATTCACGCAAGCCTGTCGCAGCGCAGCAAGAACTGCGCAAGATGGCTCGGTGGGCAAGGGCGATTGACCCCTGATGTGGGGAGCCGATCAGCCGATCGCAAGCGCGCGGGTGCGCCCATCGCCCACCCAGCGTGCCTTGACGCCCCAGACCCCGGCTAGCACGCCTTCGGCCAGCGCCAGGTGCGGCGCGCCATTGGCGGCCACGGTGCCACGGTCGAGCACGATGACGTGATCGGCATGGTTCATCGCCAGGGCCAGATCGTGCAGCACGACCACCACGCCCACGCCTTGCCCCGCCAGACGGCGAAAATGGGCGAGCAGCGCCTGCTGGTGCGCCAGGTCGAGCGCAGCCAGCGGCTCGTCCGCCAGAATCCAGCGCGGCTGCCCGGCCAGGACCCGCGCCAGCAGCGCGCGTGCCCGCTCCCCGCCCGACAGCGTGCCCACCTCGCGCCCGGCAAGGCCGGTAAGGTCAAGCGCCTGCAAGGCTGCCATGGTTGCGGCCGCGTCGATCCGCAGCGGTGTGCGGTGCGGCAGGCGGCCGAGCCGCACCAGCGTTTCCACCGTCACGTTCCACGCCACCTCGCCCGCTTGCGGCAGATAGCCGATGGCAATGGCGCGTTCGCGCGCCGTCAGTTCGGCCAGGCGATGCTGCCCCAAAGACACGTGCCCGCCATCGGGCTCTTCCAGGCCAGCAAGCGCCGAAAGCAGCGTGGACTTGCCTGCTCCGTTCGGCCCGCAAATCGCGGTCAGGCGTCCTGGCGACAGCCCCACGCGCACATCGCGCAGGCGGCCCACCATGGTGACGGCATCGGTAACAAGATCCATGGCCCCGGTGCCTCTCAAGCCAGGCCGCGCCGCAGGCGCAGCAGAAGATGCAGGAAGAACGGCGCGCCCAGCAGGCTGAGCGCGATGCCCAGGCGCAGCTCACCCCCCGCCAGCGGCAGGCAGCGGCACAGCGTATCGGCGAGCAGCAGCAACAGCGCCCCCGCCAACGCGCTGGGCAGCAGCAGGCTGGATGGGCGGCGATCGGTGAACGGGCGCACGATATGCGGCACCATCAGCCCGACAAAGCCGATGACCCCGGCCGCCGAAACCCCGGCCCCCACCACCAGGCCCACGCCTACCACCATCAATCCGCGCAAGGCCGCCGGATCGAGGCCCATCGAGCGGGCCGCCAGCTCGCCCAGGGTCAAGGCATCGAGCGCCGGCCCGGCACGCCACAGCAGCACCAGCCCCAGCGCGGTGAGCGGCGCGGCCAGCGCCACATCGTGCCAGCTGCGATCGGTCAGCGCGCCCATCAGCCAGGTGACAATCTCGGTCAGGGCAAAGGGATTGGGCGCCAGGCTGATCGCCAGGCTGGTCAATGCGCCAGCCAGGCTGGACAGCATCATGCCGGCCAGCGTGAACAGCGCCACGCCCCCGGCCAGGCCCGTGCGCGGTCCCGACGCGATCAGTGCCAGCAGCACCATGCCCCCAGCGGCGCCCGCCAGGGCCATCGCCGGCAGCGCGAAAGGCTGCACCGCAAAGCCGGTAAACAGCGACAGCACCGCACCTAGCGCGGCGAGCGGCGCCACCCCGAACAGGCCGGGATCGGCCAGGGGATTGCGCAGATAGCCCTGCATCGCCGCACCCGCCGCGCCCAGTCCGGCCCCGACGATCACCGCCAGCACCGCGCGCGGCAGGCGCAGTTGCGCCAGGATCACCGTGGCATTGGCACCGGCCGGATCGAACGGATTGATCCACACCTGCCCGGCCAGCAGGCACAGCGGAAACAGCACGAGCAGCAAGCCACCCAGCACCAGGGGCAAGGCAGCACGGTTCATGGCATCGCTTCCAGCTCTTGGCGCACCGCCACCATGCGGTTCAGGAACCGGGGAATGGTTGGGCCGCCGCAATAGATCAGGTTGGGGGAAATCGGCACGCGCGCGGTGTGGCGCAGCGCCGCCAGCGCGGGATGGAACAGCAGGCGGTCTTCCTGCGGCGCGGCCTGATCGGCCAGGGTGCCGCGCGGGGTGCCCACGGCCATGATCACGCGCGGCGGATCGGCCAGCATGCGCTCCAGCGACAGGCGTTCGGATTGGCCCAGGCCGCGTTGCGCACTGAAATTGGCAAAGCCGGCACGCATCATCAGGTCTGATGCCAGGGTATTCTGGCCCGGCACCAGGCCGCCCGGTTCCCACAGCACGGCCGTGATCGGCGCCGTGCCCGGCGGCGGCGCCGCGGCGGCGACTGCGCGGTCGATCCGCGCGATCAGCGCGGCGCCGCGCGCCGGCTGCCCGGCCCAGCCGGCCAGGCTGCGCACCTGGGCGCGCGCGGCATCGAGCGATTCGGCAATGCCCACCGTTTCCACGCGCAGGCCCAGCCCGCGCAACGCCGCCAGCGTGGCCGGATCGGCATAAGTGCTGGTCACCACCAGATCGGGATGCAGCGCCAGCACGCTTTCTACCGCGCCATCGGTGGTGGCAAAGCGCATGGCCTGCGCCACGTCCATCGAGGTTTGTGCCGGATCGCGGCTGTAGGAAGACAGCGCCAGGATCTGCGCGGGATCGGCCACTTCTGCCAGGATCGCATCGCTGCAAGGGTTGAGCGACACGATCCGGGGCAGACGATCGGTGGCCTGCGGATCGGCGGGAGCCACCTGCGCGCACCCGCCCAGCATCAGCGCCAGCACCACGGCACCGCGCCCCATGCGCCGGCAGAGCAAGGCAAAGTCAGGCACGATGCGGCCGCTCACGGCAAAGCCATTCCTCCAACCGGCGCAACGCCATCAGTACCGCAGGCGAACGCCACCGAACACGGAACGACCCAGCGCGCCATAGCCCGCTGCCGTCACCAGCGGCCGATCGAACACGTTTTCCACCCGGCCGAAAAGTTCGGCCTGATGAAGGATCGGCAAACTGGCGCGCACGGTGGTGACGCTACCGCCCGCCAACTTGATCGAATTGGCCGCGTTGTCAAAACTTTCCGACTGGAAGCGCAGGTCTGCGGCCAGGGCCAGGCCGGCCCAGGGCGTGGTCCAATCGAGCGAGGTGGTCAGCGCGTGGCGCGGGCGGCGCGCCAGGTCGTTGCCGAACGTGGCGGCGCCAGGCGTGCGGTCGGTCGCCTCGGTATAGGCATAGGCGATCGTGCCCTTGACCTGGCTGCTGAGCGCGGCGCCCACATCGAGCTCGACGCCTTGCGCGCGCGCCTTGCCGACGTTGTCATAGACGCCATAGGTATGGCCCTGGCACAGCGCGGTTTGCGCCATGAAGCACGAGACATAGGCGATGAGGTTGCGGGTATCGCGGCGGAACAGCGTGACGCCGGCATGGAAGCCGCCATCCTGGCTGGCATAGACCACGCCCAGGTCATAGCTGCGGCTGCGTTCGGGAGCGAGCGCGGCATTGCCGTAATCGGGCGAGAGCAGCTGATAGAGCGTGGGCGCGCGGAAGCCTTCGCCATAGCTGGCATTGAGGCGCAGCCCGCGCACCACTTCCACCGTGCCGTTGGCCCCCAGGCTGACATTGCTGCCGAACTGGCTCTGTTCGTCATAGCGCACGCCGGCGGCCAGGCTCGCCTTGGCGGTGTACCAGCCGAGCATGGCATGGCCGCTGGTCAGATGCGCGTTCTGGCGCGTGTCATAGGTGCTGTCGAACCGGGTCCATTCGCGATCCGCCCCGAAATCGATCGCGAAATCAGCAGGCAGGCTATAGCGGCCGTTCAATTCCACCCGCTCGCTGCGGCCGTTGTAGCCATATTCGAACGCGTTGTCGGCCCCGCCGGTGTAATAGCGGCGGCGCGTGTCGGACAGGGCATAGCCGGCATCGAGCGTCAGCGGACCGCCGGCATAGTGCAGCCCGGCGCGGCCGAAGAACTGCCGCGTGGTGGTGTATTCCGGGGTATCGGCAAAGACATAATCGGGCGCGGGATAGCCATCGATCTGGGTCTTGCCATCGGCATAGCGGGCATTGGCGACCAGCGACAGCGTTTCGGTGAGGTTGACCCGCGCCTTGCCGCCCACGCGCCACTGGTCATAGCCATCGCGCTCGGTCCCGCTGGCAGCGGCCGAAACTCCATCGGTGGTGGCATAGCCACCATCGATCGAGAAGGCATAGCGGTCGCGCTTCACGCCGGCGACAGCATCGGCATCATAGCTGCGGCGCGAGCCGGCCTCGGCCGAGGCTTCGACGCCGTCGATCTCGCGCGTGGTAACCGCGATCACCCCGCCAATGGCAGAGCTGCCCCAGACCACCGAGTTGGAGCCGCGCAGCACTTCGATCCGCTCGATCCCGCCGCTCGTCAGCGTGCCGAAGTCAAACCCGCCCGATGGCGCCGAGGGATCTTCCACGCGCACGCCATCGACCAGCACCAGGGTGTGCTGCCCTTCCCCGCCGCGCAGGCGCACGGCGGTTTGCGCACCCAGACCCCCGGTGCGCGACCAGGTCAGGCCCGGCACGCGATCGAGCACGCGGGTCAGGTCAACGCCCTGCACCGCCTCGATCGTCTGCAACGGCAACACGGTGATGGCCTGGCCGGTCTGGTCGAGCGACAGGTCGTTGCCGGTGGCCAATACAGTGATCTGCGCGCCATCGCTGGCGGGGGCTTCATCGGCATAGGCAGGGGTGGCCAGCATCACGGCGGTGGCCAGTGCAACAAGCGATGTCTTCACGGTTCTTTTCCTCCCGGCCCATGGACAGTCTTGCCGTCCATGGCGCGAGGGTCCGCCGGGCCCTGGCGGAAGACTCGTCACGCTTGCGCCCGGTACACCCCGCCCGGCCGCGGAACGACCACACACCGGCAGGTTTCCTGGCTCATCCGAAGTCAACGCGACACGCCGGCCTTCCCAGCCCGCCAAGGGGCCAGTGGCGCGCAAGGGCGCGGCGCTCGTCCGGAAACAGTTGCGGGGGCAGCGCCGGCTGGTTCCGGCTTCCCTCTTAGCCCGCATGGTTGCGGGCACCGGTGGCGTCAGGCGGGGCGGATAGCGACACCTGCACCAAGGGGCAAGCCCGCAGCCGTGATTAACCAACCCGTAGCAGCCTGTGCCTTATCGGGACGAGGACGATTCCTGCCGTGCATGGTTGCAGTGCAACGCGTAACGCACCATGGCGCAGACCAAGCCTGCCCTGTTTCACGCCCTATGCCAGACCCGATTCCCTTCACCGGCGCCACGCCCACCCTTCCGCCCAAGGCGCTGATGCCGCCGCCGGGGCCGGAAGAGCGCGTCGCCCTGGCCGGGCAGCGGCAGGCCGATGGCGCGCTGATCGCGGCGCTTACGCTGCCGCCGGTGCGCCCCCGCGATTTTGCCGCACGCATCCGCCGCCGCGACATGACCTCGTGGCGCCACCAGCATCGCGCGCCCTCGCGCCTGGCCGAGCGGGCCGCCGGTATTGCCGCGATCGGCGCGCTGGGCCTGGTGCTCGGCGCGATCGGCTGGGGTTCGCCCGGCAGCGATGCCGCCGCAGCGCAGGATCGCAACGGCGGGCTGCAACCTTTCGAGCGGGCGGGCGAAAGCTTTCCCGGCTCGGCGTTCTATTATGTGTCGGCGCAAGACAGCGGCCTGCTTGCCCCGCAGGACGCCGCCCGCGCCTGGGACAGGCAAGTGGGCGCCATCCGCAGCGACGCCGATGATGGCACCACCACCACGCCCTGGTCTGCCAATCCGGCAGCACGCCCGCTGTTTGCCACCGGCAGCGGCGAAGACCGCTGGCGCGCACTGCAATGCCTGACCACCGCGATCTATTACGAAGCCGCGTCCGAACCGGATGCCGGGCAGCGCGCGGTGGCGCAGGTCGTGCTCAACCGCGTGGCGCACCCGGCCTTTCCCAAGACGGTTTGCGGCGTGGTGTTCCAAGGATCGGAACGCCCCGGCTGCCAGTTCAGCTTTGCCTGCGACGGCGCGATGGCGCGCCGTCCGGTGCAACAGTTCTGGGACCGCGCCCGGCGCGTGGCAGCCGATGCCCTGGCGGGCAACGTGTTTGCCCCGGTGGGCCTGGCCACGCATTACCATACCAGCGCGGTCCATCCGCTATGGTCAGACAAGCTGGCCTTCATCGGCACGATCGGCGCGCATCGCTTCTATCGCTGGGCCGGATCGGCCGGGCAGCCCGCCGCCTTCAACGCCAGCTATCACGGCGGCGAACCGCTCGCCGCGCCCCATCCGCGCAGCTGGGTGCCGGCCGCGGCCGACGTGGCCGATCCCGTGACGCTGGAAAAGGCGTTCGAGGAAGGCCGCATCAGCGCGCTCGAACACACCGGTGCTTCGGCCCTGGGCGCCACGGTGAGCATCATGGACAGCCCCAGCCAGGCGCCGCAGCGGCCGATCTCGGCCAGCGCCGCGCCGCCACCGGCCACGCCGCTGCCCGGCGCCCCCAGCCCGCAGCTTCGCCCGGAAGCGCGGGAAACCTATGAAAACGCCGGAAAATGGATTGCCCAGCCGCATGGCTAAAGGCTGATTGAACCCGGCCAGGCGCTGCATCGGCACGCTTGGCCGCGTCGGCGGGAACATCAATGTCCCGTTTACCGTCTCATCTCACGCCCTGTTAGCGCAACGCCCCGTAGAAGGACGGCAGAGCCGCCAGGAAGTTTACCCCGAAATCGGCTTTGAACACGAAAAAAGCCGAACTTTCGGTGTCGCGATGAAGAACGGAGACCACCCGCGCATGCTGCGTTTCGCCCCTCGCTATGGCATGATCTCGCCCTGTCTCCGCCGGCCCGCCGGCCGCGTGCCGCGCCCTGCCAACGACAATCCGGCCTGGTCGCTCCAGGCAGCCCAGGACTATCCCTCGCCGGTACGCGCCATGGCCGGGCGCCTCGCTGATCGACTGGCCGAGGACGCCCTGCTGGCCGAAGCGCTGCGCCTGTTTGCCAGTCATGGCCATGCCGCTGCCGGGCAAGCTGCCCGCGCCGCCACCCGCGCGGCGATGGCCGGGGACGCGGAACAGGCGGATTGGTGGGCGCAGGTGTGCCACACGCTCGATCGCCGCAAGGCCATTGCCCTGCGCCGGGAACTTGCCGGGCTCGGATGAATTTCACGCAGCAAGCCGAAAAGGCTTCGTCAAACGCTGCCCGGTTCGTCGCACCATCGTGCCGAGCCGGTCATGGCTGCGCCCATCGCCGGCACGCCTGAAAAAACCCGGCGGCCGCACCGTTCTGAAACGCGGCAAAGGGCTTGCCTGTCGCATTCGTATGAACGGTAGATTTACCACTTAACGCTATTGCGAACTGATATCAAAGAAACCCGCAGATGCGGGGTTTTTTGCGGTTGCAATCCCTCTCGGGCAGGCCTACGTGCCCCTCCACTTGCCGGCAACCCTTCCCGTCTCGCGGGCGCGGGGGGACCTCCATCCGGGGGCTTGAGTCGGCAACGCTTGAACGCTTGTCCCGCGACGACTCCGGGAAAGGACCGTAAAGCACATGGCACGCAAGAAGATCGCGCTCATTGGCGCGGGTAACATCGGTGGCACTCTGGCGCATCTGGCCGCGCAGAAGGAACTGGGCGACATCGTCCTGTTCGACGTGGTGGAAGGCGTTCCGCAGGGCAAGGCCCTCGATCTCTCGCAGTGCGGCCCGGTCGAAGGCTTTGACGCCAAGATCATCGGCACCAACGATTACAAGGACATCGCTGGCGCGGACGTCATCATCGTGACGGCTGGCGTGGCGCGCAAGCCCGGCATGAGCCGCGATGACCTGCTCGGCATCAACCTCAAGGTGATGAAGTCGGTCGGCGAAGGCATCCGCGACAACGCGCCCGACGCCTTCGTGATCTGCATCACTAACCCGCTCGACGCGATGGTCTGGGCGCTGCGCGAATTCTCCGGCCTGCCCGCCAACAAGGTGGTCGGCATGGCTGGCGTGCTCGACTCGGCACGCTTCAGCACGTTCCTCGCCTGGGAATTCGGCGTTTCGGTGCGTGACGTGAACTCGTTCGTGCTGGGCGGCCATGGCGACACCATGGTTCCGGTCGTGGAATATTCCACCGTCGCCGGCATTCCCGTCACCGACCTGATCAAGATGGGCGCTTCCACCCAGGAAAAGATCGACGCGATCGTCGCCCGCACCCGTTCGGGCGGCGGCGAAATCGTCGGCCTGCTCAAGACCGGTTCGGCGTTCTATGCCCCGGCCGCCTCGGGCATCGCCATGGCCGAAGCCTATCTCAACGACCAGAAGCGCATCCTGCCCTGCGCCGCCCATGTCGACGGCGCCTATGGCGTTGACGGCCTCTATGTCGGCGTGCCGGTGGTGATCGGCGCCGGCGGCGTGGAAAAGGTCATCGAGATCAACCTCGATGAAACCGCCAAGGCCAACCTCCAGGTCTCGGTCGACGCGGTCAAGGAACTGCTGGTGGCGTGCAAGGGCATCGATCCCTCGCTCGCCTGATGGCAGCATGGTTCGCGGCCGTCCTTTCCCGGGCGGCCGCGGCACCTTCTACCGGGCTGTTTTTCAGGCCGGCAAAAGCGATAAGACCCTTTGCGAAGGGCGCTGACCAGACGCCATTAAGGATACCTGGCCCATTGCGCGCAAGGCATGCGCAGGGCGGCCGGTCCGGCCATGGCGGCGGGAAAGCGATGACAGTCACAGGCAGGCTGCGCCGGTATGCACTCTGCCCACAACCTTTTTCCGAAGCCCCTCCCCTCCCCGGGGGCACAGGAGTGAATTGACCATGGCACAGGACGTGCACGAGTACGAAGTTGATCCTTCACAGGATGCGCCGCAGCAGGGTCCGTCCTGGCAGTCCAAGCGCTGGCCGATTACCGACGCGCTCGCCGGCGATGATCTGACCCGTGCGCTCGATCCCATGACCATCAAGGTCGAGGTCGCCAAGGCCGCCAAGAAGGCCGGCGCCGCGCTGGACGAAGCCGCGCTGGAACAGGCGGCCAACGACAGCCTGCGCGTGATGCTGCTGGTGCGCACCTATCGCGTGCGCGGCCACCTGGCGGCAGACCTTGATCCGCTGGGCCTGTCCAAGCAGTACCTGCCGGCCGACCTCAGCCCCGAATACCATGGCTTCCTGCCCAAGGACATGGATCGCAAGATCTATCTGGGCGGAACGCTGGGCCTGCAATGGGGCACCGTGCGCGAAGTGGTCGAGATCCTGCGCAAGAACTATTGCGGCAAGGTCGGCCTGGAATACATGCACATCTCCGACGTGGAGGAGCGCAAGTTCCTGCAGGACCGCATCGAAGGCGGCGACAAGTCGATCGACTTCACGCCCGAGGGCAAGAAGGCGATTCTGTCGGCCGTGGTGCGCGGCGAGCAGTACGAGAAGTTCCTCGGCAAGAAGTATGTCGGCACCAAGCGCTTTGGCCTGGACGGCGGCGAGTCGATGATCCCCGCGCTCGAAGCGGTGATCAAGTACGGCGGCCAGCGCGGGGTGAAGGAAATCATCTATGGCATGGCCCACCGCGGCCGCCTGAACATCCTCGCCAACGTGATGGCCAAGCCCTATCGCGTGATCTTCCACGAATTCTCGGGCGGCAGCGCCAACCCCGAAGACGTGGGCGGTTCGGGCGACGTGAAGTATCACCTGGGCACCAGCACCGACCGCGAGTTCGACGGCACCAAGGTGCACATGAGCCTGCTGCCCAACCCGTCGCACCTGGAAACGGTGGACCCCATCGTGCTGGGCAAGACGCTGGCCCAGCAGCAGTTCCGCGATGACGTGGGCCCGGGCAAGCACAAGCAGGTGCTGCCGGTGCTGATCCATGGCGACGCCGCCTTTGCCGGCCAGGGCATCGTCTGGGAATGCTTCGGCTTTTCCGGCGTGCAGGGCTACAACACCGGCGGTTGCATCCACTTCATCATCAACAACCAGATCGGCTTCACCACCAGCCCGCAGTTCTCGCGCGGCTCGCCCTACCCCTCTGACGTGGCCAAGGGCGTCCAGGCGCCGATCATCCACGTCAACGGCGATGATCCCGAAGCGGTGACCTTCGCGTGCAAGCTGGCGATCGACTATCGCCAGCAGTTCGGCCGCGACATCGTGATCGACATGTGGTGCTACCGCCGCTTCGGCCACAACGAAGGCGACGAGCCCTCGTTCACGCAGCCGCTGATGTACGCCAAGATCAAGAAGCATCCGGCCGTCTCGACGCTCTATGCCGAGCGTCTGGCCGCCGAGGGCGTGATCGACAAGGGCTGGAAGGGTGACGTGGAAGACCACTTCACCGCCACGCTCGAAAACGAGTTCGAAGCCGCCAAGAGCTACAAGGCCAACGAGGCCGACTGGTTCGGCGGACGATGGGCAGGCCTCAACAAGCCGGCCGACCCGGTGACGGCGCGCCGCAACGTGGCCACCGGCATCGAACAGAAGCTGTTCGACAGCCTGGGCCGCACGCTGACCTCGGTTCCCGAA
This sequence comes from Novosphingobium sp. AAP1, assembly GCF_001295765.1. Lineage (NCBI taxonomy): Bacteria > Pseudomonadati > Pseudomonadota > Alphaproteobacteria > Sphingomonadales > Sphingomonadaceae > Novosphingobium > Novosphingobium sp. AAP1. The sequence goes on from NZ_LJHO01000001.1 coordinate 558,856, forward strand.
AGCCTGACCGTCCACAAGACGCTGGGCCGCGTGCTCGATGCCAAGCGCGAGATGTTCAACACCGGCAACGGGTTCGACTGGGCCACGGCCGAAGCGCTGGCCTATGGCAGCCTGGTCACCGAAGGCTACAACGTGCGCCTCTCGGGCCAGGATTGCGGCCGCGGCACGTTCAGCCAGCGCCACGCGGTGTGGGTCGACCAGACCGACGAGCACAAGTACGTGCCGCTCGCGACGCTGCCCCACGGCCGCTTCGAAGTGCTCGACAGCCCGCTGTCGGAATATGGCGTGCTCGGCTTCGAATACGGCTATGCCAGCGCCGATCCCAAGACGCTTGTGCTGTGGGAAGCGCAGTTCGGTGACTTTGCCAACGGCGCCCAGATCGTGATCGACCAGTACGTCGCCGCATCGGAAGCCAAGTGGCTGCGCGCCAACGGTCTCGTCATGCTGCTGCCGCACGGCTATGAAGGCCAGGGTCCGGAACACTCCTCGGCCCGCCTTGAGCGCTATCTCCAGCTCTGCGCGGAAGACAACCTGCAGGTCTGCAACATCACCAGCCCGGCCAACTACTTCCACGTGCTGCGCCGGCAGATGCACCGCTCGTTCCGCAAGCCGCTGATCATCATGACGCCCAAGTCGCTGCTGCGCCACCCGCTGGCCAAGTCGACCGCGACCGATTTCCTGGGTGAAGCGCAGTTCAAGCGCATCCTGTCCGATCCGTCGGCACCGGAAGACCGCGACACCCGCCGCGTGGTGCTGTGCTCGGGCAAGGTCGCCTATGACCTGATCGAGGCACGCGATGCGGCCGGCATCACCGATACCCAGATCATCCGGATCGAGCAGCTCTATCCCTTCCCGGGTGAGCCGCTGGCTCTGCGCCTGTCGCGCATGACCAATCTGGAAGACGTGGTGTGGTGCCAGGAAGAGCCCAAGAACAACGGTTCGTGGTTCTTTGCCGAGCCGCTGATCGAGGAATCGCTCAAGGCTGCCAAGGGCAAGGTCACGCGCCCCCGCTATGCCGGCCGTTCCGCCTCGGCCTCGCCCGCCACGGGCCTGGCCAAGCGCCACAATGCCGAGCAGGCCGCCCTGGTGGCCGATGCGCTGGCGCTGTCGGTGCGCGAGGAAATCCGCCGCAAGAAGAAGGCCTGACCGGCCGTTTCGTCCACCTGAATTCTCCCCAAGGAACACCAAGTCATGTCCATCGAAGTCAAGGTTCCGACGCTCGGTGAAAGCGTCAGCGAAGCGACGGTCGGCCAGTGGCTGAAGAAGCCCGGCGAAGCGGTGGCTCTGGACGAGCCCATCGTCAGCCTCGAAACCGACAAGGTTGCCGTCGAAGTGCCCTCGCCCGTTGCCGGCGTGCTGGGCCAGATCCTGGTTGCCGAAGGCGAAACCGTCACGGTTGGCGCGCTGCTCGGCACCGTGGAAGACGGCGTTGCCGCAGCCGGCAACGTGCCGGTTGCCCCGCGCGAGGAAAAGCCCGTGCCGCCCGCGTCCGACACAGTGGCTCCGGCCGCCGCGCCGGCCCCGGCTGCTGCTGCGGCTGTCCCTGCTTCGGCCCCTGCTGGTGACGATGCCGGCGCTGCCGCGCTGTCGCCGGCGGTGCGCCGCGCGGTGCTGGAGCACGGCATCGATCCTTCCACCGTCAAGGGCACCGGCAAGGACGGCCGCCTGACCAAGGAAGACGTGCTCGCCGCAGCCCAGGCCAAGGCAGCCTCGCCGGCGCCGGCCGCCACGGCTGCCGTGCCTGCGGCCGTTGCTGCTCCCGGCCGCAACGAGGAACGCGTCAAGATGACGCGCCTGCGCCAGACCATCGCCAAGCGCCTCAAGAGCGCGCAGGAAAACGCTGCCCTGCTCACCACGTTCAACGACGTGGACATGTCGGCGGTGATGGCCGCGCGCGAGAAGTACAAGGACGTGTTCGAGAAGAAGCACGGCGTGAAGCTGGGCTTCATGTCTTTCTTCGCCAAGGCTTCGTGCCTGGCGCTCAAGGACATTCCGGCCGTCAACGCCCAGATCCAGGGCGATGAAATCGTCTATCACGACTATGTCGATATCTCGGTGGCCGTCTCGGCGCCGAACGGCCTGGTCGTTCCGGTGGTGCGCGACGCTGACAAGCTCTCGTTCGCCGGCATCGAAAAGGCGATCGGCGATTTCGGCAAGAAGGCCCGCGAAGGCGCGCTGACCATGGAAGACATGAAGGGCGGCACCTTCACGATTTCCAACGGCGGCGTGTTTGGTGGCCTGATGTCCACCCCGATCATCAACCCGCCGCAGTCGGCCGTGCTGGGCCTGCACCGCATCGAGGACCGCCCCGTGGTCCGCAACGGCGAGATCGTGATCCGCCCGATGATGTACATCGCCCTGTCGTATGACCACCGCATCATCGACGGTCGCGAGGCGGTTACCGCCCTCAAGACCATCAAGGAAGCGATCGAAGATCCCACCCGCCTGCTGATCGATCTCTGATCGGCACTGCACGGCGCGCCCGGTGACCACCGCCGGGCGCGCCAGCGTGCATCCACGCGAACTTGTGTGATAAGTCGCGCCAGTCCCGCCACCGTTTTCGGGAACGCGCGAACAGGAGGCCGCAATGGCTGAATATGATTATGATGTCCTGGTGATCGGCGCTGGCCCGGGCGGCTATGTCGCGGCGATCCGCGCGGCCCATCTGGGCCTCAAGACTGCGTGCGCCGAAGGGCGCGAAACGCTGGGCGGCACCTGCCTCAACGTGGGCTGCATCCCGTCGAAGGCGCTGCTGCACGGTTCGGAAAAGTACGACGAAGCCGTCAACGGCACCTTTGCCAACTATGGCATCAAGACCGGCCCGGTGGAACTGGACCTCTCTGCCATGCAGGCGCAGAAGCTCGACTCGGTCAAGGGCCTGACCGGCGGCATCGAATTCCTGTTCAAGAAGAACAAGATCACCTGGCTCAAGGGCTATGCCACGTTCGAAGACGCGCACAGCGTCACCGTGGCCGGGCAAAAGATTTCGGCCAAGCACATCGTCATCGCCACCGGTTCGTCGGTCACCCCGCTGCCGGGCGTGACCGTGGACAATGACGCCGGCGTGGTGGTCGATTCGACCGGTGCCCTCGCGCTCGACCGCGTGCCCGAACACCTGGTGGTGATCGGTGGCGGCGTGATCGGCCTGGAACTGGGTTCGGTCTGGCGCCGCCTGGGTGCCAAGGTCACTGTGGTGGAATACCTTGACCAGCTGCTGCCCGGCATGGACGGCGACGTGCGCAAGGAAGCCGCCAAGATCTTCAAGAAGCAGGGCATGGCGCTCAAGCTCTCGACCAAGGTCACCGGCGTGGCCGTGGAAGGCAGCAAGGCGACGCTCACGGTCGAGCCTTCGGCCGGCGGCGCTGCCGAAACGATCGAAGCCGATTGCGTGCTGGTGGCCATCGGCCGCAAGCCTAACACCGATGGCCTCGGGCTCGACAAGATCGGCCTGGAACTGAACGGTCGCGGCCAGATCGAAACCGACCACGATTTCCGCACCAAGGTGGACGGCGTGTGGGCCATCGGTGACGTGATCCCCGGCCCGATGCTGGCGCACAAGGCCGAGGACGAAGGCATTGCCGTGGCCGAAAACATCGCGGGCCTGACGGGGATCGTCAACCACGACGTGATCCCCGGCGTGGTCTATACCTTCCCCGAATTTGCCGGCGTGGGCCTGACCCAGGAAGCCGCGCTGGAAAAGGCCGGCGGCGACCAGTCGAAGATCAAGGTCAGCAAGTTCCCCATGCTGGCCAACAGCCGCGCCAAGACCAACCACGAGCCCGATGGCTTCGTGAAGGTCATTGCCGATGCGCAGACCGACCGCGTGCTGGGCGTGTGGGCGATTGCCTCGGTGGCCGGCACGATGATCGCCGAAGCCGCGCTGGCGCTGGAATTTGGCGCTACCTCGGAAGACATCGCCTATACCTGCCACGCGCACCCGACCCATTCGGAAGCGCTCAAGGAAGCGGCAATGGGTATCCGCGAAAAGCCGATCCACATCTGATCGCCTTTTGGCACAACCGATGAAACAAGGCCGCGCCGGGGCAACCGGGCGCGGCCTTTTTCATGGGCGAACGGGCGCCATCATGGCGCCGGGAACTTTGCCCGGTCTTGGTGCGTAGTGCGCCCAAACGGGGCAACAGCACATGACACTCTCGCGTAAGGTCGGCAGCGCAGCGGCGCTGACCGCATCGATCCTGCTGGCCGGCTGCCACCACAGCCCGGTGACAGAGGCGCCGCCGCGCGCCAACGATGCCATCGCCGTGCCGCCCCAGGCCTCGACTATCGCCGTGCCGATCGTCGCCCGGCTGGACGAACTGAGCGCCGCGCTCGAACGCGAGGTGCCGCGCCAGTTGTGGTCGATCGACAAGCCCGGGCAGGATTGCCTGGCCTCGCAGCGAGTCAAGGTGCTGGGGGTCAAGCTCAAGACACCGCGCGTGGAATGCCGCATCGTGGGCGATGTGGTGCGCGGGCCGATCACGCTGGCGGGCCAGGGCCAGGATCTGGTGGTCACGCTGCCGCTGCATGCCACGCTGCGCGCCAAGGATATTGCCGGCGTGTTCAAGCAGGAAACCGCCACTGGCGATGCCGTGGTGCACGCCCATGTGCGGCTGTCGCTGGCCAACGACTGGAAACCGCGCGCCACGCTCGATATCCACTATGACTGGACCAAAGCCCCCGGCATCGATTTCCTGGGCCAGCGTATCACCTTTACCGACAAGGCTGATGCCAAGCTCAAGGACGTGGTCGCGCGGCTGGAGCGCACGCTACCACAGGAATTGGACAAGCTGCATCTCGACCGCGAGATTGGCAAGGCCTGGGCCAGCGCGTTCACCTCGCTGGAACTCAACCACGCCAATCCCCCGGTGTGGATGCGGGTCACGCCGCATGACTTGCGCTATGGCGGCTATGCTGTGGAAGGGCGGCGCCTGGTGCTGCGCCTGGGCATGCATGCGCAGACCGAAACCTTTGTCGGCAACCGGCCGCCCGATCCGGCCGTCACGCCGCTGCCGCCCGTGCGCAAGCTGGAAACCACGCCGGGGCGGATGCTGTTCGTCATTCCGGTGATTGCCGATTACCGCGAACTGGAGCCGGTGATCGCCCGCGCGCTGGTCAAGCGATCGGCCCGACCGTTCGATGTGCCGGGCCTCGGCCCGATCACCGCCCGCTTTGGCAAAGTGACGTGCTATGGCACGCGCGGCGGCAAGGTGGCGGTGGGCGTGCAGTTTGCCGTCGATGCTGCGCCCCACACGGCGCATGGCACCGTGTGGCTGACCGGCACCCCGGTCAACGCGCCCAATTCGCGCAAGGTCGGCTTTGCCGATCTGGCGGTTTCCGGCGTGACCGACAGCACCGGCACCGATGTCCTGCTGGGCCTCGCCAATGCGCCGGGCCTTTCCGAAACGATCGCGGCAGCGCTCGCCCAGAATTTCGAGAACGACTATGCCAAGCTGATGGGCAAGATCGACCGCGCGCTGACCGAAAAGCGCACCGGCGATTTCATCATCCGCGCGCGGATCGAGGATGTGCGCACTGGCCAGCTCAAGGCAGCCGGCCAGGGGCTGTATCTGCCGGTCGAAGGCACCGGAACCGCCACGGTCAGCCTCGACATGCACTGATCGCCAAGGCAAGGGTAGTGCCATGCCCCTGGTTCCTCCCCTGCCCACCTCGCTGCCCCATGCGGTGGCGCCCGCTCTGCCCGCCGTGATTGGCCTGGCCGATCTGGCCGGCATCGCCGTGTTTGCGCTGTCGGGCGCACTGGTGGCCGCGCGCATGCGGCAGACCCTGGTGACCATGTGCTTTTTCGCGGTGATCACCGGGGTGGGCGGCGGTTCGGTGCGCGATCTGCTGATCGGTGCGCCGGTGTTCTGGGTGCATGATCGCTGGGTCGCGCTGGTATGCCTGGGCATGGCAGTGCTGTGCTGGCTCACCCCGCACCGCTGGTGGCGCGGCGCCGCGCTGGAATGGGCCGATGCGGTGGGCCTGGGCGCCTATGCCGTCTTGGGCACGACCAAGGCGCTGGCCTATGGCATTCCGCCGGTGCCGGCCTTCATGATGGGGGTGATCACCGGCTGCGTGGGCGGCGTGATCCGCGATTGCGTGGCCGGGCGCCCGTCGATCATCATGCGCCCCGAGCTCTATGTCACCGCCGCCGCGCTGGCCGCCGCGCTGTGTTCGGCGGGGCAGGCGCTGCACCTGCCCAAGGGCTGGGTCTGGGCGGTATCGGCGCTGGCCGGCTTTGCCCTGCGCGCTGCGGCGATCCGCTGGAAATTGGCGATCCCGGCCTATGGTGGGGGCAAGAAGGCTGACCTCGGTGAGCAGCTTCCACCACCCCTCGCCCCCCTCCTCTGAAGAGGAGGGGCTGGGGGTGGTGCGAGGCTACGCGCGCCGTTCGATTGTGCGTTGCAGCGCAGCATGAATTGGGGCAACCTCCACAGCCATGATCAAGGCGGGCCTCCATCACCTCACGCGCTATTCCTATGCCAAGCCGGTTCGATTGGGGCCGCAGGTGATCCGATTGCGGCCGGCGGCGCATAGCCGCACCGCAGTGCCCAATTACTCCTTGAAGATCAGCCCGGCCAATCACTTCATCAACTGGCAGCAAGACCCCTACGGCAACTGGCTGGCCCGGATCGTTTTTCCCGATCCGATCGATCATTTCGAGATTGCCGTCGATCTTTTGGCCGATCTGGTCGTGATCAATCCGTTCGACTTCTTTGTTGAAGACTATGCCGAAACCTATCCCTTTGCCTATGCAGAGGAATTGCAGGCAGATCTGGCCGCCTACCGCGAAACCGAGACGCAGGGCCCGCTGTTCGAGGAAATCCTCACCCAGTTCACCGGGTACGAGGGCCGCACCATCGACTTCCTGGTGGCGATCAACCAGGCGGTAAACCAGCGCATCGGCTATGTCATCCGCATGGAACCGGGGGTGCAGGCGCCGGAAGAAACCCTGGACGTGGGCACTGGATCGTGCCGCGATTCCGCCTGGCTGCTGGTGCAGCTGCTGCGCCGCCTGGGCTTTGCCGCGCGCTTTGTCTCGGGCTATTCGATCCAGCTGACGCCTGATGTCGCGGCGGTGGATGGCCCGGCCGGCGTGCCACAGGACGTGTGCGATCTGCATGCCTGGACCGAAGTCTATCTGCCCGGTGCGGGCTGGATCGGGCTGGATGCCACCTGGGGGCTTTTTGCTGGCGAAGGGCACATTCCGCTGTGCGCCACGCCGCATTATCGCACCGCCGCCCCGATCGAGGGCGTGGTGCTGGAGCCGGTCCATTCCGATTTCCATTTCGAGATGGAGGTTTCCCGCCTGGCCGAGGCGGTGCGCATAACCAAGCCGTTCACCGAGGCGCGCTGGGACGCGCTCGACGCGCTCGGCCAACAGGTCGATGCCGATCTCGCCGCGCAAGACGTGCGCCTGACCATCGGTGGTGAGCCAACCTTCGTGGCCGACGGCGATTTCGAGGCGCCGGAATGGAACAGCAGCGCGGTGGGGCCGACCAAGGCCTGGTATGCCGACCAGCTGATCCGCAAGCTGCGTGGCCATTTCGCGCCGGGATCGCTGCTGCACCATGGCCAGGGCAAGTGGTATCCGGGGGAAAGCCTGCCGCGCTGGGGCTATTCGATCTATTGGCGCAAGGATGGCGTGCCGATCTGGCGCGATGAGAACCTGATCGCACCCGACCGGCCGACGCCCGATGCCATCGCCACAGTTGACGCCGATGACGCCGCGCTGTTCCTGCGCGAAACCGCGACTGTGCTTGGCGTGGCGCCGGAAAACGTCGCCCCGGTTTATGAAGACGCGCTCGAATGGATCGTGCGCGAGGCCGAACTGCCCGAAAATACCGAGCCCACCGATCCCAAGCTGGACGATCCCGAAGTGCGCCAGCGCTTTGTCCGCACGTTCCAGCGCGGCTTGACCAAGCCGGTGGGCCATGTTCTGCCAATCCAGCGCCAGCAACCGTGGCAGGCCCGCCGTGCCCATGGGCTGCGGCAGTGGTATTCGGAAAAGTGGAAGCTGCGCCGCGGCGCCCTGTTTGCCGTGCCCGGCGACAGCGCGCTGGGCTATCGCCTGCCGCTCAATTCGCTGCCGCACGTGCCGCCGGCCGCTTATCCCTATATCCACCCGCGCGACACGGCCGAGCCGCGCGAACCCCTGGCCGATTTTCGGGCCCAGGCGATCGAACGGGCGGTGCAAACGCGCGATGCGGCAACGCCAGACACCATGTCGCACGAGGACCGCAGCCGCGAGGCGCGCGCCCAGGGCCATGACCTGCACAGCGCCAGCCCGGGCCGGCAGACCCGCGTGGAACAGACCATCGCCATCGAAGGCGCGGTGCGCACGGCGATCTCGGTAGAGCCCAAGGGCGATCACCTGTGCGTGTTCATCCCGCCGGTCGAAACGCTGGAAGACTATCTCGACCTGATCGCCAGCGTCGAGGCGGTGGCCGAGGAAACGCGCCTGCCGGTGCGCATCGAAGGCTATCCGCCGCCGCCCGACCCGCGCCTGATGGTGCTCAAGGTCACGCCCGATCCCGGCGTGATCGAGGTGAATATCCAGCCCGCCGCGTCATGGGCCGAATCGGTGGAGATCACCGAAACACTTTACCAATGCGCACGCGAGGTGGGGCTGACCGCCGACAAGTTCATGGTTGACGGGCGCGCCATCGGCACCGGCGGGGGCAATCACATCGTGCTGGGTGGCCCCACCCTGCTCGACAGCCCATTCATCCGCCGGCCCGACCTGCTCAAGTCTTTCGTGATCTATTGGCAGCGGCATCCCAGCCTCAGCTATCTGTTTTCGGGCATGTTCATCGGCCCCACCTGCCAGGCGCCGCGCATCGACGAGGCGCGGCACGACGGGCTCTATGAACTGGAAATCGCGCTGGCCCAGGTGCCCGGCCCCGATCAGCCGCAACCGCTGGCCTGGGTGGTCGATCGCCTGTTCCGCAACCTGCTGGTCGATGTGACCGGCAACACCCACCGCACCGAAATCTGCATCGACAAGCTGTTTTCGCCCGATGGCCCCACCGGGCGGCTGGGCCTGGTGGAATTTCGCGGGTTCGAGATGCCGCCAGACGCGCGCATGTCGCTGGCCCAGCAACTGCTGCTGCGCGCGCTATGCGCGTGGTTCTGGCGCCAACCCATTGATGGCCCGCTGGTGCGCTGGGGCACGCAGTTGCATGACAAGTTCATGCTGCCCCACTTCGTCTGGGCCGATTTCCTCGATGTGCTGGCTGATCTGCGCGGCGCGGGCTATGATTTCGATCCCGTGTGGTTCGAGGCGCAGCGCCAGTTCCGCTTTCCCGTGCACGGCGAAGTGGAAGGCGGGGGCGTGCACCTGGAAGTGAGCCACGCGCTGGAGCCATGGAACGTGCTGGGTGAAACCGGCGCGATCGGCGGCACTGTGCGCTATGTCGACAGTTCGACCGAGCGGTTGCAGGTGCGCGCCAGCGGCCTGGTGCCAGGGCGCCATGTCATCACCTGCAATGGCCGCCGCGTGCCGCTGAACTTTACCGGCACGCCGGGAGAGGCCGTGGGCGGCGTGCGCTACAAGGCCTGGCTGCCGGCCAACTGCCTGCATCCGATGCTGCCGCCCCATGCCCCGCTAACCTTCGATATCTTCGATAGCTGGAACCAGCGCTCGCTGGGCGGCTGCGTCTATCATGTGGCCCATCCGGGCGGGCGCAATTACGATTCGGTACCGGTCAACGGCTATGAAGCCCAGGCGCGGCGCAAGGCGCGGTTCCAGGATCATGGCCATTCGCCTGGCCACCTGCCCGTGCCGCCGGCGGAAATGCCCGGGGAGTTTCCCATGACGCTCGATCTGCGCCGCCCCGCCGGGCTGGCCTGAACCCGATGGCAGCCCAGACCATGGCGGCCAAACCTGATCCGGCCGCGGCGCCGGGCCTGGCCGCCTATCCGGTGGATGTGGGGGCGGGCGATCTCTATCGCGATGCCGCGCCCGATGTGGCCCAGACCTGGCAACGCGCGGCGCAAAGCCTGCTGGCGCTGCGCGAAGAGGCTGGCGTAGCCGTGCAGGAACTGGTCGGGCGCCAGATCCTGGACCTGGGCATGTCGTTCCGCCTGACGGGTGAGGATGACGAGCGCGACTGGCCGCTGTCGCCCATGCCACTGATCGTCGGCGCGCAGGAATGGGCCGAGGTAGAGCGCGGCCTGGTGCAGCGTGCGCGCCTGCTCGAAGCAGTGGTCGATGATATCTATGGCGAAGGGCGCTTGGTGGCCGATGGCCATCTGCCCGCTGCACTGATTGCCGGCAGCCGCTATTTTGCACGTTCGATGGTGGGTGTGGCGCCGCGCAGCGGGCCGCATATCCACGTCTATGCGGTCGATCTGGCGCGCGGGCCGCGCGGGCAGTGGCGCGTGCTGGGCGATCGGCTGCGGCTGGCCAACGGCATCGGCTATGCCCTGGAAAACCGCCTGGCGCTCTCGCGCGTCACCGGCGGATTGTTGACCGACATGCGCGCGCGCCGCCTGGCGCAGTTCTTTTCCGATCTGCGCGGCGGCATTGCCCGCGAATGCCAGCGCGAAAACCCGCGCATCGCCCTGCTCACCCCCGGCCGCTTCAACCAGTCCTATCCCGAACAGGCACACCTGGCGCGCTACCTCGGCTTTCCGCTGGTGGAAGGGCGCGACCTGACGGTCAGCGATGATCGCGTCTATGTGCGCACCATTGCCGGGCCCAAGCGGGTGGATGCGGTGTGGCGCTGGATCGATACCAATGCGCTCGATCCGCTGCGCTTTGATGCGCGATCCGAGATCGGCGTGCCCGACCTGTTCGAGGCGCTGGACCGCGGCGGGTTGACGCTGGCCAATTGGCCCGGCGCCGAAGTGCTGGAAGCACCGGCCTTTGCCGCGTTCATGCCGCGCCTGTTCTCGGTGCTGCTGGGTGAAGCGCCGATCCTGCCCAATGTCGCCACCTGGTGGTGCGGCCAGCCGCGCGAGGCGCAGGACGTGGCCGCGCGCCTCGACCAGTTGATGATCACCCCCGCGTTCGGCGCCGGGGTGGAAGGCCTGCCCCATGGCCGCGCCGTAGCCGGGCGCAGCCTCGACAAGGCGCAGCGCGGCGCCCTGCTGGCGGCCATGGCACGCCGGCCGGTGGACTATTGCGGCCAGGAAATCGTCACCCTGTCGACCACGCCGGCGCTAATCGGCGAGGCATTCGTGCCGCGCGCCTTTACCGTCCGCGCGTTCGTGGCGCGCAATGCGGCGGGCGAGTGGACAGTGATGCCCGGCGGCTTTGCCCGGCTCTCCTCCTCGGGCGAAATGGTCAACACGATGATGGGCGAAGGCGATATTTCCGCCGATGTCTGCGTGGTGGATACCAAGGCCGATGCCGCTGCCGTCAACGCCACGCCCTCGGCGCTGGGCGCGCCGCCCCCGGTGCGGCGCGGCGGTGGTATCCTGGCAAGCCAGGCGGCCGACAACCTGTTCTGGTTCGGCCGCTATGTCGAGCGCGCAGAAGCGACAGTGCGGATCATCCGCGCGGTGCTGGGCAATTCGATCGAGGTGGATGCCGCCGCCGGCCACAGCCCCGAGGTGATCGCGCGGCTGGTTGATCTGATGGTAACCTGGGGCGCCCTCTCGCGCGAAGAGGCCGATTTGCCGATGCCCCAGGCCTGCGCCGCGGCGCTGTCAGACACGGCGATGAACGGCTCTGTCGGCGCGTTGTTTGCCGCGATCCGTGCCACGGCCCTCACCCTGCGCGATCGCTTCACCACCGATTTCTGGCGCATTGCCAGCCGCCCCCTGCCGCCGGTGGACGGCCATCGCGCCGGCGCGTTGCTGCGCACCGCGCGCGAGTTGATCGAGCGGCTTTCGGCGCTGTCGGGCCTGCTGGCGGAAAACTTCACGCTTGGCCCCTCGCGCCATTTCCTCGACATGGGCCGCCGCCTGGAACGCGCTGTGGCGCTGTGCCAGACGCTGCGCGCGCTGTCAGCCCGGATAGAAACGCCAGAGGCCTTGGGCGTGCTGCTCGATCTGTCAGACAGCCAGATCACCTATCGCGCGCGCTATCTGGCCGCGCCGAGCACGGCGCCGGTGCTAGATCTGCTGCTGCTCGATCCCACCAACCCGCGCTCCCTGGCGTTTCAGGCGCAGGCCCTGGTCAGCCATATCGAGGCGCTGCCCGCGCTGCGCGAAGACAACCTGCCCGAAGCCCCGCTTCTGGAAGCGCGTGCGATCCTGGCGCCGCTGTCGAGCCTGCCGGTGGAAGCGTGGAACCTGGCGCGGCTGGCCGAGGCGGAACAGCGCCTGCTGACGCTGTCCGACACCATCTCCACCCGCTACTTCCTGCAGTTCGAAAAGGCTGGCGGTGGCGCCAGCAGCAGCTTGCTCGCATGATCTACGATATCCGCCACAAGACCCGCGTGGATTATGCCGCCCCAGTGCGGCTCGCCCGGTTCAACCTGCGCCTGCGCCCCGCGCCCTGGCCCACGCAATCCGTCAGCGATTTCCGCCTGGCGGTAGCGCCCGTGCCGTGGTCGATGGAGGAAGAAGCCGGGCCGTTCCTGGTCAACCGCAGCCGCCTGTTCATTCGCGAGCCGCTCGATGCGCTGGAAGTGGAAAGCAGCTTCCGCGTGGAAGTGCGCGCCCCCGATCCCGAACTGGCGTTGGCCAAGACACCCAGCGTGGCCGAAATCGGCGCGCGGGCGGCCGCCCATCGCGATCTTTCCGCGCTGGGCCCGGCAAGCTACATCTATCCCTCGTCGATGACCCCGCTTTCGCCCGAGATCGTGGGCTGGGCCGGCCCGATCCTGGCCGGCGCGCGCAGCGTGATGGATGCGGGGCTGGCCCTGATGCACGCCATCCACGATGAATTCACCTATGATGGCAGCGCCACCACGGCCGAAACCCCGCCGCTCGACGCGTTCCGCGCGCGCCATGGGGTGTGCCAGGATTTTGCCCATGTGATGATCGTGGCGGCGCGGGGCCACGGGCTGCCCGCGGCCTATGTCAGTGGCTATCTGCGCACCCTGCCCCCACCGGGCCAGCCGCGCCTGGTGGGCGCGGATGCCACCCACGCCTGGGCCGCGCTGTGGTGTGGGGACGCGCTGGGCTGGGTGGGGTTTGATCCCACCAACGCGATGCTGGCCTCAACCGACCACGTGTTTACCGCGATGGGCCGCGACTATGCCGATGTCGCGCCGATGGACGGCGTGTTCCACGGCGGCGGCGGGCAGACCGTGGCCGTATCGGTGGACGTGGCGCCGGTGACAGAGCCGGTCGGCTGACGGCCTCGATCAGGCCGGAACGCCGGTGCCCTGTGCCAGGAACGGCCGCGCCTCGGCCACCTGGCCTTCGAATGCGCCGATCGCGTCGCTGCGCGCCAAGGTCAGGCCCACTTCATCCAGCCCGTTGATCAGGCAGTGCTTGCGAAACGCGTCGATCTCGAACGTGAAGCGGTCCTGGAACGGCGTGGTCACGGACTGCGCCTCAAGATCGATCGCGATCGGATCGGTCTGCGCCACTTCGAGCAGGCGATCGACCTGTTCCTGCGGCATCACCACGGTGAGGATGCCGTTCTTGAACGCGTTGCCCGAAAAGATATCGGAAAACGACGGCGCGATGACCGCCTTGATGCCCAGGTCGAGCAGGGCCCAAGCGGCATGTTCACGGCTGGAACCACAGCCAAAGTTGTCGCCCGCGATGAGGATCGGCGCGCCTTTGAACGTTTCGCTGTCGAACAGGTTGTCAGGGTCTGCGCGCAGCGTTTCGAACGCGCCACGGCCGAGCCCCTCGCGACTGATCGTCTTGAGCCACTTGGCCGGGATGATCACGTCGGTGTCGATGTTCTTGCGGCCGAACGGAATGGCGCGGCCTTCGATGTGGTTTACCGGTTCCATGCCCCCGCTATAGCCGCCGCCGCGCCCTGCGCAACGGCGGAAATAGCCTGTGCAGGCAGGAAACGATCAGCCCCGCCTGCTGTCGTTCGGTCTTGGGGCCTCAATCGGTTTCGGGGGCATCGCCCAGCGGGGTCTTGTCGGCCACCTTCTGGGCGCGTTCCTTGCGGCGGTTGGTATAGAGCAGCGCCGCCGCCAGTGCAGCAGACCCGACGGCCGCCGCTCCTGCCAGGACAGCCGTTCCGGCCCAGTTTTCCTTCTTGGACACGCCTTCCTCCTTCTTATGGGCTGCAAGAATTGGCCCGCTTGCCGCACAATGCAACGCTCAATCGAGGAATTTCCGCAGAGAATTCCATTCCAGCTGCTTTTGCGCGAGTGTCACCGCACAATAGGCCGGGCTGCTTGACGGCAGTTGAATGAATGAAATTTCAGCAAGATCGGCCATTTGCGCGCGGCCATGGCGCGCCGCGGTCGCCCCGTTGAAGCCGATCGCGCGCAAGGCCGGCAGGCGGGCGGCCAGTTGTGCCAGGGGTGCCAGTTGCGCCGCCTTGATCGCGGTATCGAGGCTGCCCCGGCGCGTGGCGCTGGCGACGGTGTCCCACAGGCCGATGCCCGTGCTGCGCAGCACATCCAGCCGCTCGGGATAATCGAGCGTGACCAGATCGCGCCCGATCACCCCACCCACCAGCCGCCAGAACTGGTTCTTGGGATGCGCGTAATACCGGCCAGCGGCCAGCGACGCCTCTCCCGGCAGGCTGCCGCAGACCAGCACGCGGGTCTGCGCATCGACTACCGGGGCAAAGGCGGATTTGCGCGAGTCGTTCAAACCGGTGCGGTCACACCAGCTCGCGCACGTCAGTCAACCGGCCGGTCACCGCTGCCGCAGCGGCCATGGCCGGGCTGACCAGATGGGTGCGCGCGCCGGGGCCCTGGCGACCGACGAAATTGCGGTTCGAGGTAGAGGCGCAGCGCTCGCCAGCCGGCACCTTGTCGGGGTTCATGCCCAGGCACGCCGAGCAGCCCGGCTCGCGCCATTCAAGGCCCGCGTCCTTGAAGATCACGTCCAGCCCTTCGTCTTCGGCCATGGCCTTGACCAGGCCCGAACCGGGCACGACGATCGCCCAGCGCACGGTGTCGGCCTTCTTGCGGCCCTTGAGGATCGCGGCGGCGGCGCGCAGGTCTTCGATCCGGCTGTTGGTGCAGCTGCCGATGAACACGTTCTGGATTTCCACCGTGTTGAGCGCCGTGCCCGGCGCCAGGCCCATGTATTCCAAAGACTTGCGCGCAGCATCCTGCTTCGACGGATCGGCAAAGCTTTCCGGCGCGGGCACCGTGGCGGTGATCGGCAGCACGTCTTCGGGGCTGGTGCCCCAGGTGACCGACGGCGCGATATCGGCCGCATCGATCACCACGATCTTGTCATACTGCGCGCCGGCATCGGTCGCCAGGCTCTTCCACCAGGCCACGGCCTTGTCCCAATCGGCGCCCTTGGGCGCATAGGGGCGGCCCTTCACATAGGCGAAGGTCTTGTCATCAGGCGCGATCAGGCCGGCGCGGGCGCCATGCTCGATCGCCATGTTCGAAACCGTCAGGCGGCCCTCGATCGACAGGTCACGGATAACCTGGCCGGTATATTCGATGACGTAGCCCGTGCCACCTGCCGCACCGAGCACGCCGGTGATGTGCAGCACCACGTCCTTGGCCGAAACGCCCGGCGTGAGCGTACCCTCGACACGCACTTCCATGGTCTTGCTGCGCTTGAGCAGCAGGGTCTGCGTGGCGAGCACATGCTCCACTTCCGACGTGCCGATGCCGAAGGCCAAGGCCCCCAGGCCACCGTGGCAGGCGGTGTGGCTGTCACCGCACACGATCGTGGCGCCGGGCAGGGAAAAACCCTGCTCTGGCCCAACGACATGGACGATGCCCTGCGCCGCGTCGGCATCGCCGATATAGCGGATGCCAAACTCGGGCGCATTGCGCTCCAGCGCGGCAAGTTGCTGCGCGCTTTCGGGATCGGCGATGGGAATGCGATGGCCAGCCGCATCGCGGCGCGCGGTGGTGGGCAGGTTGTGATCGGGCACCGCCAACGTCAGATCGGGGCGGCGCACCTTGCGCCCGGCCATGCGAAGCGCCTCGAACGCCTGCGGGCTCGTCACTTCGTGAACGAGATGGCGGTCGATATAGATCAGGCTGGTGCCATCCTCGCGGTTTTCCACGACGTGGGCATCCCAGATCTTTTCGTAGAGCGTCTTGCCGGTGCTGGTCATGCAGTGCGGTTAAGCATCGCCCCCGCGCATTTCAAGCACCAAACGGCAAGAACACGCGGGGGCATGCGTCATTTTCTGTCCCGGCGCTGCCTTGGCACGCCTCAAACCGGGGTTCAGGCGATGCCAGGGCGAGCCTGACTGGCACCGATCACCAGCGATCGCGATCCCAGTCTGCGCGTTCCATGCGCAGCTGCTGGCGGATCTGGTTCACCCGGCTGGCCAACCAGCGCACTTCGTCGCGGCTCAGGCCATCGCGGGCATACATCTTGTACTGGCGCTGCACGACCATGGCCTGGCGGCGCAACGGCGCTGCTTCGCGCGGAGAGATGGTGCGGTTGCGCACAGCGCGGTCGATGGCAAAGCGCAGCTGGCCGATATCCTGGCGGATCGCAGCGTCACGGCGCGGCGTCATCCAGCCGCCCATCGCCGGGCCAGGGCCGTGGTGCCAGCCACCGGGCGGCGGCGGCGCAGGCTGTGCCAAGGCCGGGGCAGCCAGGCCCACCGTGGCCGGAATCAGCGCGGCGAGAATGAGCTTTTTCATGGGCTTTACTCCTTGCTTGTCAGCGACGCCTGGCGATTGAGCGCCGGCGCCGTTTGATGATCATGGTGTGGCAAAGTGATCCTGAACCAAACGCGATCCGCGCGTTCGGGTTTCAGCAAGGATGGCGGGGTGCGCTTGATAACTCGCCCAACGCCCCCAGCCCTGCCCGATAAAACGCATCGCCGCCGCGCGCGCATTGCGCTATGGGCGCTGGCCATGGATATCCTGCTTGCCATCATGATCGTGCTGGGCGCTGCTGCCACCATGGAACTGGTCGCCTGGTCCAGCCACAAATACATCATGCACGGCTTTGGCTGGGCGTGGCACCGTGATCACCACGAACCGCACGATGGTTTCCTGGAAAAGAACGATCTCTATGCCGTGGTCGGCGCGGCCATTTCGATTTCGATGTTCGCGGTTGGCAGCCCCGTGGTGCTGGGCGCGCATGCCTGGTGGCCGGGCACCTGGATCGGCATGGGCGTGCTGGTCTATGGCCTGATCTATACCTTCATCCACGATGGCCTGGTGCACCAGCGCTGGTTCCGCTGGGTGCCCAAGCGTGGCTATGCCAAGCGACTGGTCCAGGCGCACAAGCTGCACCATGCCACGATCGGCAAGGAAGGCGGAGTCAGCTTCGGCTTTGTCGTCGCGCGCGATCCCGTGGTGCTCAAGCGCGAATTGCGCGAACAGCGCGCCGCCGGCATCGCCGTGCTGCGCGAAGCGGTCGAGTAAAAGATCCTCCCCGCATGGCGGGGAGGTGGCAGGCCGCAGGCCTGACGGAGGGGCGTTCAGCCCAGCTCCACCCCATCCCCCACGGCCAGATCGGCCGCGCCATCGGGAATGGCATTCATGCCAAACACCGGCTGGCGCTGCCACAGCCGCCCCATGCGACGCAGCGTGGCCAGCGGCTCGCGGTCATGGCTTTCCCCCGTCTGCGGGTCTTGCGTGGTAATCACGCAGCGCGTGCAGGGCTTGACCAGCCGCAGCGTGAGCGCGCCGATGCGCAAGCTGTTCCAGCCCTCTTCGGCAAAGGCCGCAGGCGCGCCGGTGATCACCAGGTTGGGGCGGAAGCGCGCCATGGTGATCGGCGCGGGCAACTGCGCATTGAGCGCGTCGAGCGATTCCTGCGTGGTGACGAGCAGCGGAAAGCCATCGGCAAAGCCCACGGCATCACCCGGCTGGCCATAGCGCGGATCGACCGGACGGATCACGTCATCGCCCATGTGCACCAGGTGAACCGGCTGGCCCAGCCGCGCTGAAAGCCAGGCGTCGGCCTCGGCGCCAGCGGGGGTGGCGGCCAGGCTGTCTCCCCACACCTTGACCGCGCGGCGCTCGGCCGTGGTCGGCACCGCCACCTTTACCGATGGCGCAGCCGCATGGTGCAGTGTCACGCCGCCATCGGCATGCGGCACGGCGCGCAGCAGGGCCATCGCCGGCAGTTCGCGGCGGGTGAGAAAGCGACCTTGCGGATTGACGACCATCCAGCGCCGATCACCCGCCACGCCCTGCGCGGTGATCGTGGCGCGCTCCATCGCTTCTCCCCCCAGGGACTTGACCGGATAGCGATGGATGGCGGCAAGCTGCATGCGACGTCCTATTCCGCGCGGGTCCAGATCCAGGTGCCGCTCAAGGCCATGACCGCCGCCGGGATCAGCACCCAGGGCCAGCCGGCAGTGAACGCGGTTACCCCCACGCTCAGCGCCATGGTCGCCAGTGCCGCCTTCTTGGCACGGCGGGGGATGGCGCGCCGGGTGCGCCATTCGCGCAAGGGCGGCCCCCACTTGGGATGATCGAGCAGGCGCTGCTCCCACGCGGGGTTGCCGCGCGCAAAGCAGAACACCGCCAGCAGCAGGAACGGCACCGTGGGCAGCAGTGGCAGGAACGCGCCCACCGTGCCCAGCCCGACAAAGAACAGGCCCGCAGCCGTCCAGAGATGGCGGCGGACCATGCCCGCCGTCAGCCCGCCGCAGCCAGGCGCGCGGCGTGTTCGCGCACCAGCGCAATCATGTTGGGCAGGCCCTGCGTGCGGTTGGATGAAAGCTGGTTCTTGAGATTGAACGGCGCCAGCGCCTCGGCAATGTCCATGCCTGCCACCTCAGCAGCGGGCCGGTCCTGCACGGCGGCCAGGACCAGGGCAATGATGCCCTTGGTGATCGCTGCGTTGCTATCGGCCAGGAAATGCAGGGCGCCGCCCTCCCCCTCAGTGGGATAGACCCATACCGCTGCCGAGCAGCCACGCACCAGCGTGGCATCGGTTTTCAGCGCATCGGGCATCGGCTCAAGCTCTCGCCCAAGGTCGATCAGCAAGCGATAGCGTTCATCGCCATCGCTGAACTCGTACTCTTCGAGAATGTCGGCAAGGGTGCGCATAGGCTGGGCCTTAGGCGGCGTGGACAAATTCCGCAATGCCACGGTTGCCCTGCAAGAGGCCCTGGCGAGGCGCGAGGCCGCAGGAAGAGTGGGCCTCTTTCAAGGCGGAGCAACGCTGCCAGGGCCTCTTGCAGGGCAACCCCTCCGGGGCTGGACCAAAAACCGCCATTTCCGCGTCGGCTCGTCGCGCAATATTCCCGATATTCCGCTTCCTCGCCTCCTTGAACTGGCGGTTTTTGCTTCCAGCCGTGGCACTGCGGAATTTGTCCACGCCGCCTAATGCGGGAACCAGCCCACCTCAACCCTCAACGATCGCGCAGGGATTCGATTTCACGGGCAAGGTCGGTCGATCCACGCTGGTCGGTCAGGATGCGCTCCAGCACCTCAACCCGGCTGCGCAGCGCAGCCACTTCGCGCGCGAGGGCGGCATTTTCCGCCGCATCGGCGATGGGATAGGTATCCTGTTGGGCGCTGTGGCGGCGATGGCGCAGGCTGGCCCAGGCCAGGATCGCGACGATGGCAACAAGAGTGGCTCCAAAGCTCACGGGTAGGAAATCCTTGGCTGGACCGGGTAAATCGGGCGGGGGGAAAAGAAAGGGCGGGTAAACGCGGTCAGTTGAACTGGGGCATGGCCGAAGCCTCGCGCCCCTGCATCATGCCTTCCAGCACGCGCACGCGCTGCTCCAGCCGGGCGGTCTGGGCGGCATATTGCGCGGCCTGCTCAGCCGTGGCGCGGGTGGTGGCGATGATTTCCCGCTCGCGCTGATCCATCCGGCGCGACCAGGCCTGCGCCGCCATTGCCAGGCCGACCAGCAAAGTGGCCAGGGTGGCAAATGCCAGCAGGACGATGGCACCGGCGGCAGTCATTGCAGCTTGCCCGAAACCGGGGCGCGGGCGGCGCCGTCGTGCTGGCTGCCTTCGATGCGGTTGACATCGCGCAGGGCCTCGATCTGCAGCGCCACGTCATAGCCACCATCGGTGACAATGCGTTCCAATACGCGCACGCGATCTTCCAGCGCCTGGTTCTGGACGGCATATTGGGCGGCCTTTTCGGCCGTGGCGTTGGCCTGGATTTCCGCCATCCGCCGGCTGTGCCGGGTCCAGATCGCAAGGCCTGCGATCATGAACGGGGCAAGCGGGATAAGCAGGGCAAGTGTTCCGTGATCCATGGCAGCAGTCCCCTTCGAAGTGCCGGGATGGGATGGAATGGTGGCTTAGCGCAGGCTTTCGATTTCCTGGGCGAGGCGCGGATTGCTCGAGACATAGAAGTGTTCGACTTCGGCCAAGCGGCGATCGATGTCGCGCAACGAGGCGCGCACTTCGCGGGCCGAACGGGCCGGCGATTGGCGCACGCCCTGCCAGAACTTCTGCTCCTGCCGATCGGCATAGAGCGAGGCCGGCTTCTTTTCAGCCAGGAAGCCCAGCGCGAGATAGATGATCGGCAAGAAGCCGAGCCCGCAGCAGGTGCCGACGATCAGCGCCAGCCGCACCCACAGCACATCAACCCCGGTGTAGTCGGCAATCCCGGCGCACACGCCCATGAACTTGCCGTTGACCTTGTCGCGATAGAAACGGGTACGGGCAGCGCTCATTTCACGGTCCCCTTGGTTTGCGTCATCAGCCGATCGAGTTCAGACAGGTCGGCCTGGTGGTTGGTGCGCTCGGCCGCCAGGCTGGCCGGGCGGAATTGCGGGTTTTCGCTGGCAACCAGGCGCTCCACCGTGTCCATCCGCTCTTCCAGGCGGCGCGCGACGCGATAAAGCTCTTCCAGCAGTTGCTCATCGCCGCTGGTCAGGGTTGCGGCGGTCTTCCACTTGGTCATGTAGTGCAGCACGATCCATGGCAGCGCGACGAACAGCGTTACCAGGGCAAAGAACGGCGTCAGGTCCATATCGCCCATGGTGATCAGCCCTCCTTGCCCATGGCGCGCTTCATCGCGGCCAGTTCCTCGTCGATCTTGTCCTGCCCGGCGAGGGCGGCAATCTCATCGGCCAGGCTGGGCGTCCCGCTTTCGGCGATGCTCAGCGCATCGGCGCGGCCTTCGGCATAATCGACGCGGCGTTCGAGCTGGTCGAACCGCGACAGCGCTTCGTCCACGCGCTCGCTGGTCATCAGGGCGCGCAGGCGCACGCGGTTTTCCGCGCTCTCCAGGCGGGCGGCGATGGCAGTCTGGCGGCTGCGGGCCTCGCGCAGGCGGGTCTGCAGCTTTTCGATGTCCTGCTCATAGGCGCGCATCGAATCGTCGAGCACCGCCACTTCGCTGCGCAGCTGGTCGGCCATGTCGGCCGCCTTCTTGCGCTCCATCAGGGCAGCACGGGCCAGATCCTCGCGGTCCTTCGACAGGGCGAGCTGCGCCTTGTCGGCCCAATCGGCCTGCAGGCGGTCAAGCTTGGCCACGTGGCGCAGCATTTCCTTCTGGTCGGCAATGGTCCGCGCGGCAGAGGCACGCACCTCAACCAGCGTCTCTTCCATTTCCAGGATGATCATGCGGATCATCTTGGCCGGATCGTCGGCCTTGTCCAACAGATCGTTGAAATTGGCGGCAATGATATCGCGCGTGCGCGAAAAGATGCCCATCAGGTTTGCTCCGTTGAAAAAGGGCCTTGCGGCGTTCGTATCACTTTGGCCGGTCCCCGACGAGGGCCGCATCCGCGCGGCCCGCAGCGCATCGTCAAAGCGCGAGGAACCGCCGGAAGACTGCGGGCCTGCCGGCACGGGTTCGAGAATGGAATTCATGCCAGGCCCCCGGTGATGGCCGCGACCGAGCGGGTGATGCCGGTGTGGCCAGCCGACGCGGCGTGGACGCTGTGGCCCAGGCCGGGCAGTTCCGGCATGTGGTTGGCCAGGACCACTGCATTCATCGCCAGCATCGCGGCAATGCTGACCAGGGCGGCGCGGCCAAGACGGGTGGAGAAGAACGGGGCGGTGGTCATCGGGGTTACTCCAAAGCGGTTGTCCTGTGTTCAGCAAGGCCCGTGCCAAATTTGAAAAGTGCCTGATTTTCGCCGTTTTGCGAAAATTCTCCGCCCCGTAGAATGGCGCATCTTGCCCGCACTTGGGAAAATATGCCAAATGTTGGGCCATGGATCGCGAAGTTCAGTTCATCGGCCAATCCAGCGCCTTTCTCGACGCGGTCGAGCGGGCCAGCCGCGCCGCGCCGATGCGCCGCCCGGTGCTGGTGATCGGTGAACGCGGCACTGGCAAGGAACTGATCGCCGAACGCCTGCACCGCCTGTCCACGCGCTGGCAGGAACCGCTCGTGACGATGAACTGCGCCGCCCTGCCCGAAACCCTGATCGAGGCCGAACTCTTCGGGCACGAGGCCGGCGCCTTTACCGGCGCGACCCGCGCGCGCGTCGGCCGCTTTGAAGAGGCGGACAAAGGCACGCTGTTCCTGGACGAGTTGGGCACGCTGTCGATGGGCGCGCAGGAACGCCTGCTGCGCGCGGTGGAATATGGCGAGGTGACGCGCATCGGCGCCAGCCGGCCGATCCGCGTGGACGTGCGCATCGTCGCTGCCACCAACGAGGATCTGCCCAGGATGGCGGCGCAAGGCCGCTTTCGCCCAGACCTGCTCGATCGCCTCAGCTTCGAGGTGATCACCCTGCCCCCGCTGCGCGTGCGCGAGGGTGACGTGGCCGTGCTGGCCGAGTATTTCGGCCGGCGCATGGCGGCCGAACTGCAATGGGATGCCTGGCCGGGGTTTGCCCCCCATGCCCAGCAGCAGCTGGAAACCCACGCCTGGCCCGGCAACGTGCGCGAATTGCGCAACGTGGTGGAACGCGCGGTCTATCGCTGGGACGATCCTGACCGGCCGATCGCCCATGTGCAATTCGATCCGTTCGAAAGCCCGTGGAAGCCCGCCGCCTTGATGGCCCCGGCAACCACCGATGCCTGCACTACGGTGATGCAACATGCGACCAGTGCCGCGGATTTCGATACGATCCAGGATCTGCGTGCCGCAGTCGACTCCCACGAGCGCGCCATTCTGGAGCATCACCTGGGTCGCAACCGCTATAACCAGCGGCAGACCGCCAAGGCGCTGGGCGTGACCTATGACCAGTTGCGCCACTGCCTGAAAAAGCACGGTCTGCTGGAGCGTGGACAGGGGTGATGTCTGCAGGTGTTGTTTCAGGTTTCGCACCACCCCCAACCCCCTCCTCTAAAGAGGAGGGGGCTTTTCCTGTCACTCTCCCCCTCCTCTTCAGAGGAGGGGGTCGGGGGGTGGTGGAAGCCAAGCGCCCCCCACAAAACCCATGGCGCTAACCCGCCTGACCCTGCGCGATTTTCGCAACCATGCGGCCACCCGGCTTGATGGCATGGCGCGCTTCAACGTGCTGGTGGGGGAAAACGGCGCGGGCAAGACCAATGTGCTCGAAGCGCTGTCACTGCTGGCGCCGGGCCGGGGCCTGCGCCGTGCCCAGCCGGCCGAAATGGCCGCGCGCCATGGTGATGGCAGCTTTGCCGTAGCGGCCGAGATGGAAGAGGGCGAACTTGTGCTCGGCACCCACACCCAGCCCGCCGCGCCCGGCCGCCGCCTGGTCAAGGTCAACGGCGCGCAGGCACCGGCGGCGCGGTTGGCGGAATGGCTCTCGCTCACCTGGCTAACCCCGGCGATGGACCGGCTGTTTGCCGAAAGTGCCGGCAACCGCCGGCGTTTCCTCGATCGGCTGGTGCTGGCCCGCCTGCCCGGCCATGCCCAGGCCAGCGCCCGCTATGAAAACGGCTTGCGCGAACGCAACCGCCTGCTGGCAGACGACCGCGAACCCGATCCCGCCTGGCTCGACGCGCTGGAAACGCAACTCGCGCAGACCGGCGCAGCGATCGTCGCGGCGCGCGCCGACCTGGTGGCCGATCTGGGCGCCGTGCTGGAAACCGTTCCCGAACAGCCTTTTGCCCGGCCGTCGCTGGCCTATGCCAGCGAAACCCCGGCCGATGAAGAGGCCCTGCGCAGCGCCTTGCGCCAAGGCCGCCGCCGCGATCGCGCGGCCGGGCGCACGCTGATTGGCCCGCACCGCGATGATCTTGCCGTGCGCCTGGCCACCAAGGATGCCCCGGCCGCCGATTGTTCCACCGGAGAGCAGAAGGCGATGCTGATCGCCATCGTGCTGGCCCATGCCGAACTCACCGCCGGCCCGCGCCCGCGCCTGCTGCTGCTCGATGAAATCGCCGCCCATCTCGATCCGCTGCGCCGCGCCGCGCTCTATGAACGGCTCGCTGCCTCGGGCGCGCAAGTGTGGATGACTGGCACCGAAGCGGCGCCCTTTGCCGAAATCGCCGGTGAAGCGGCGATGTGGCACGTGCACGATGGAGCGGCAGTGCGGGCCTGAATGCCTAGCCGTTCAGTGCCTTGGCCAGGGCCTGGGCCACGGCTGGCTGGGTGGCGGCAACGATCGCATCCACTCCTTGCGCATTGGGGTGCATGTGATCGGGCAATTGCAGCGCCGGCCGGGCAATGATCGGTTGCAGGAAGAACGGCACCAGCGCGGCATCATACTTTTTCGCCAGGGCCGGCCAAATCGGGTTGAACGCGGCCACGTAATCCGCCCCCATGTTGGGCGCGGCGAGCATGCCGGTGAGCATCACGGGAATGCCGCGCCGCTTGAGTTCCGCGAGGATCGCATCGAGGTTGGCGCGGGTCTGTGCCGGCGGCAGGCCGCGCAGCATGTCGTTGCCGCCCAGGCCGACCATCACCAGCGCCGGCTTGCGCGGCTGGTTATCCAGCGTGAAGGCCAGCCGCTGCCGCGCCGCCGCCGTGGTATCGCCCGAAACGCCGGCATTGATCACCCGCGCCTTGACCCCCGCGGCATTGAGCGCCGCCTGCAACCGCGCCGGATAGCTTTGCCCCTGGTCCAGCTGGTATCCGGCATAGAGGCTGTCTCCAAATGCCAGGATCACCGGCGCGTCTGCCGGCACAGCGGCGGCGACTGGCGCACCTGCAGCCGTGGTCGCGCCCCGCGTTTCCAGCGCATCGGGCGCCTTGTCGCGCGAACAGCCGGCAAGCGACAGCGCAGCCAGGGCAGCAAGAACCGGAACAGCATAAACAGGCGCGCGCATCGGGTTTCCCATAAAGACAGGTGCTGCCCCCATGTCGTTGGTGGAATGGCCGGTTGCAAGATGCTTGCGGTCTATGCCACTCCCGCGCGGTGACCAGCCCTGCCCCGCTCATTTCCGCCCGCGCACTCACCCTTTCCCTTGGCCGCGACGCCGCCCGTGTCGATATTCTCAAGGGTCTGGACCTTGCGGTGATGGCCGGGGAAACGGTGGCCCTGCTGGGGCCGTCCGGCTCGGGCAAGTCATCGCTGCTGGCGGTGCTGGCCGGGCTTGAACGGGCGAGCGGCGGCACGCTGCTTATCGCAGGCGCGGATTTTTCCACGCTCGATGAAGATGGCCTTGCCACCGCGCGGCGGGGGCGCATCGGCATCGTGCTCCAGGCGTTTCACCTGCTGCCGACGATGACCGCGCGCGAGAATGTCGCCACGCCGATGGAACTGGCCGGTATGGCCGATGCCATGCAGCGGGCCGAAGCGGAACTGGCCGCCGTGGGCCTGGCCCATCGGCTCGATCACTATCCCGGCCAGCTTTCGGGTGGCGAGCAGCAACGCGTGGCCATTGCCCGCGCGCTGGCCCCGCGCCCGGCGCTGCTGTTTGCCGATGAACCGACCGGCAACCTCGATACCGCGACCGGCACCGCCGTGGCCGATCTGCTGTTCGATCGCGCGCGCCAGGCCGGGGCAACCTTGCTGATGGTCACGCACGATGAAGCGCTGGCCCAGCGCTGTGGCCGCATCCTGCGCCTGGCCGATGGGCGCATCGTGGCGGACGAGACCCGATGACCGCCACGGCGCTGGCCGGCGACACCCAAAAGCGAGGCCTGGGCTGGGGCACCGCCTGGACACTGGCGCGGCGGGGATTGGACTGGAAATTCCAGGGCTTGCGCCTGCTGGTCGTCTGCCTGGTGCTGGGCGTGGCGGCACTGGCCGCGATCGGCACGCTGACCGATGCCGTGCGCGGCGAACTCGATCAACGCGGCCAGGCGATGCTGGGCGGCGATGTGGAGGTGGAACTGGCCGGGCGCCAGGCCTTTGCCCCGGAACAGGCGGCCTTTACCCGCGCCGGCACGCTCTCGATCGGGGCACGCATGCGGGCCATGGCCACCGTGCCCGGCGCCGATGGCACCGCCGTGCCGATCGAACTCAAGGCAGTGGACGGCGCCTGGCCGCTCTATGGCCGTTTCACCCTGGCCGATGGCCGCGCGGTGGGCGCGCCCGACGCCACAACCGCGTGGATCGCGCCGGGCGTGGCGCAGCGGCTGGGCGTGTCCACTGGCCAGCCCTTGAAGATCGGCAGCGCCACATTCCGCATCGGCGGGGTGATCGCGGACGAGCCCGATCGCCTGGGCGAAGGTTTTGGCCTGGGCCCCACGGTAATCATCAGCCGCGCCGGGCTCGACGCCACCGGCCTGGTTCAGCCCGGCGCCATGGTGCGCTGGAAATACCGTCTGCGCCTTCCCCCTACTGCCCAGCCGCAGGCCGTGGCTGACGCGCTGACCCACCAGTTCCCCAATGCCGGGCTGGAACTGCGTACGCGTGACAAGGCCTCGCCCGGGCTCGATCGCTTTGTTTCACGCATGGGGCAATTCCTGGCGCTGGTAGCGCTGGCCGCCTTGCTGATTGCCGGCATCGGCATTGGCAATGGCGTGGCCTCCTACCTTGAGGCGCGGCGCGGGGCGATCGCCACGCTCAAGATCCTGGGCGCCACCGGGGCTGACATTGCACGGATCTATCTTCTGCAACTGGGTCTGGCCACGCTGCTGGCAATCGGCCTTGGCCTGGCGCTGGGGGTGGCGGCCACCCCGCTGATCGGCCTGGCGCTGAAAGATCTTTTGCCGATCCCCGCCGGCCTGGTACTGGCGCCCGGTGCGCTCGCCCTGGCCGCGCTGCAGGGCGCGCTGATTGCCGCCACCTTTGCCGCGCCGCCGCTGCTGCGCGCCCGTGCCGTGCCGGCCATGGCGCTGATGCGCGGCCGCCTGGTGCCCCCGCGCGACGGCTGGCGTAGCCGCGCGCTCGCCATGGGCATTGGCCTCGCCACGATTGCCGCCATTGCGGTGGCTGGGGCAGAGCAGCCCTGGCTGGCCGCCGGTTTCCTGGCGGCGGCGGGCGGCGTGTTGGCCCTGCTGGCGGCGCTGGGCTGGGCATTGGTGTGGCTCGCCGCCCGCCTGCCGCGTCCGCGCCACCCGATCGCGCGGATGGCTCTGGCCAACCTGCACCGCCCCGGCGCGCAGACCGGGGCACTGGTCACCGCGCTGGGCTTTGGCATGGCGGCGTTCGTGCTGCTCGCCGGGGTGCAGACCAGCCTTGACGCCAATATTTCCGCGCGCGTGCCGCAACGCGCGCCCGACTATTTCGTGCTCGACGTGCCGCCCGCCGGCCTGCCCGCGTTCGAACGCGTGGTGCGCGGCGCGGCGCCTGCTGCGCGCATCCGCACCGTGCCGGCGATGCGCGGCACGATCGTGGCGTTCGGCCCGGCCGATCACATGATCCGCGTTGCCGATCTGGTGCGCATTCCCGATGATGCCTGGGCGCTGCGCGGTGATCGCGGGCTGACCTTTGCCGATGCCCTGCCCGAGGGCAACGTCCTGACCGCCGGGCGTTGGTGGCCGGCCGGCTATCGCGGCGAACCGCTGGTATCAGTGGATGAAAAGCTGGCGCAGGCCATCCACCTCAAGCTGGGGGACAGGATCACGGTGTCGCTGCTGGGGGTGGAACGCAGCGCGCGCGTCGCCTCGTTCCGGCGGATCGACTGGGACAGCTATGGCTTCAACTATGTCCTGGTGTTCAGCCCCAATGCCTTGGCCGATGCCCCCTATAATCTTGCCGCCACGATCGAACTGGGCAAGGCGCAGGGCAATCCGGCCGTGTCGCGCGCGATCCTGTCAG
Source organism: Novosphingobium sp. AAP1 (assembly GCF_001295765.1). Lineage (NCBI taxonomy): Bacteria > Pseudomonadati > Pseudomonadota > Alphaproteobacteria > Sphingomonadales > Sphingomonadaceae > Novosphingobium > Novosphingobium sp. AAP1. The sequence goes on from NZ_LJHO01000001.1 coordinate 586,835, forward strand.
GCCTGGTGCGCGCCCTGCCGTCCAGCTCGGTGATCGAGGTGGGGCCGGTGCTGGCGCAGGCGCGCAGCCTGTTGGGGCAGATGGCCGTGGCGATCTTTGCCGCCGCCAGCGTGGCGATCCTGGCTGGGATGGCGGTGCTGGCCGGCGCCATCGCTGCCGCGCGGGCGCAACGGCACTATGACGCAGTGGTACTCCGCGTGCTGGGCGCCGGATCGGGCCAGTTGCTGGTGCTGGTCTTGGCCGAACAGGCTTTGCTGGCCGTGCTGCTGGCCGGTGTCGCGCTGGGGCTCGGCACCGCAGGCGCCTGGGCGGTGGTGACGCAGCTGTTCGATTTTGCCTGGCTGCCCGGCTGGGGCACCATCCTGGCCGTGCTCGGCGGCGCGCTCGCGGTGGTGATGGCCATGGCGCTGGGCGGGTCGCTCGGCGTGTTGCGCACGCGGCCCGCCCAGGCGCTCAGGGAATTGTAATCACTGGAAAACGTCGGCTTCGTAGGGGTTCTTGGGGTCAGAGCCATAGCGGTTGGAGCCGCGCGTGCCGTCCAGGCACATGAACACCAGCAGCGCGAACCAGCCCAGGATCGGCAGGAAGATCAACAGAAACCACCAGCCCGAACGATCGATATCGTGCAGGCGCCGCACCGACACCGCCAGGCTGGGGATGAAGTTGAACAGCGCGAACAGCCCAGACAAGGCATCACCCACGCCGTTGAGCTGGGTGCTGACCCCGGTATACCAGCCCATTGTGGTATAGGTGGTGCGGCCGAAAACGATGGTCAGCGCCAGGTTCACCAGCAGGCCAAACAGCGTGAACATCCAGTATTCCTTGCGGCGCGATCGGCCAGCGAACTGGAAATAGCGGCGATAGGGCAACAGCATCCAATTCATGCGCAGTTCTCCTGGCGGTTTCAGCCAAACACGTCGGTCAGATCGCGGTTCTTGGGATCGGCACCATAGCGGTTGGGCCCGGGCGTGCCGGGCAGGAACATCATCACGAACACGATCAGCCCGCCAACGTAAGGCACGAAGCTGATCAGGTAGAGCCACCCCGTGCGGTCCTGGTCATGAAAGCGGCGAATACACACCGCCATATGCGCCCACGCCCAGACCAGCACCAGGATCGCCATCCCGGAGATGGCAACGATATCCCAGCGGTTTGTTTCCGGTGCAGCGGCTTTGTCCCAAAGATGCACCGGCATGAACACGCTGAAGAAAAGCAGGAACACTGCGATCCCCGACAGCACCAGCGAGAAGAACTCCCGCCGTCGCGAGCGCCCGCGAAACTCGAACATGCGCCTGTAGGGCAGGATCAGCCAGTACACGAACACCCCCATCGCTCACCGGCCGATGCCGGTTGGTCGCCATGGGCAAACAGCCAGAAAAATATCGACATGACAAGAAAAAGGGGGCCGCCAGGCAGCCCCCTTGCAAGTCTTGCGCTTCGCGTCCGGGTTAGAAGCGATAACGCACCGATGCACCATAGGTGCGCGGCTGGTTGGTGTAACCCGAAATTGCCAGAGGCTGGGCCACCGAATCGAAAACCTTGGTCAGTGTGCGGTTGTTGGTCAGGTTGCGCGCCCACAGCGTAAATTCGGTGCGGGCGCGGGGGGCCAGGCCCAGCGCGGCATTCACTTCGTCGATGCGCCGCTTGTATTGCGCCGACGCGGCGATCGCGGCGGCCGTGCCCAGATCAAGGAAACCGGGCAGCCCCTCTTCCGTGATCACCGGGCTTTCATGATGGAAATCCGCCCGCAAGAACAGGCGCGCGGTGCGGCCCAGGCGGTGCTCGTATTGCCCCGCCAGGGTGAACGACAGGGCGGGAATGCCGGCCGGCCGCCGTCCGGACAGATCGCCCACCGCCGACATCGTGAAATCATGGTACAGCGGATCGAGCCAGGTGGCGCTGCCCGAAAGCGTCAGGCCTGGCGCCGGGCGCAGCACGGTTTCCACTTCCACCCCGCGCACGCGCTCCTTGCCGGCGTTGACCAGTGCGAAACCAATGCCGGTAAAGACGTTGGACTGAAAGCCGCTGATGGTCTGGTCGAACACCGCGATATTGGCCGTGGCCAGCCCCCACTGCGCCTTGAGGCCCAGCTCATAGACGGTGGTACGCTCTGGCCCGGCAAAGCGGGTGGCATAGGTCTGGTTGACCTGGGCCAGGCCGGCGGCCTCCAACGCGGCCTGGTCGGCCGGAAACGGGCGGCTGTCGCGCGACAGGTTGATCGAGCTGGCCTTGAACCCGGTGGCGACGCTGGCATAGGCGTGCACGCGCCGGTTGAGCATGACTGTTGCACGTGCTGTCCAGGTCAGCCGCTGGTCATGCGTGCGGCCCGGTTCCACCGCATTGGGCACGTCAACATAGGGCGGGAAAAGCTGCAGCCGGCGCAGGGCGCCAAGCGGATTGGCCGCCGGGTTGTTGGCATTGGCCGCAGCGCGCCCCAACACGGCGGCATAGCCCTGGGGATCGGCCTGGGCAAAGGCCGCGATCGCCGCCGGGCTCTGCGGGTTGACGCCACGCGCGCGAAAACCGGCGGCGGCCAGCAGTTGCTGCCGGAACGGGGCATAGGCGCGACCGTCAAGGTCCACGCCGGCAAAAGCGTCGGTGGTTTCGCCGACGATCGCATAGCGCTTGGTATCGCTGGTAAAGGCAGCACCCGCCGTCAGCGTGAGCGCGCCACCGAGCTTGAGATCGCCTTGGAAAAATGCCGAGAACGCCTCGTTACGCAGGCGATAGCGTTCGTTGGAACCCTGCCCGCTGGCAAAGAAGCGGCCGGCATAGCGGGCGGGATCGCCGTCCAGGCCGCCCAGCACCTGCTCCAGCAACGGCACGCTCAATGCTCCGGCACTCGCCCCCTGCACCAGCAGGTTGGCATAGGCGCGCATGTCCCGGCCAAAGGCGATGGCATTGCGCTGGTCCAGCGCCTCGTTGAAGTAATAGACCCCGGCGAGCGCGTTGAACGGCCCGGGCAGGTCGGTCGCCAGGCGCAGTTCCTCGGTAAAGGTCGACAGCGTCAGGTCTTGGGCATTGCGCGCCAGCATCTGACCGCTGGTGAAATCGGAATCCTGGTTGGTGGCCGAGGTCAGCCGCCGCCACGCCGAAATCGCCGTCAGCTTGAACCGGCTGGCCTTATAGTCGAGCTGACCGGAAAAGCCGTAGTTGGCGATGCGGTTGGTCGAATCGAAATTCCACCAGGCCTGATCGGCATAGATCGCATCGGGCGCATTGACCTTGCCGCCGATCGCCAAGACCGCCTGGGTCGCGGCAGAGGACTGGACATTGACCGGCGCGCAGCACACCTCGTCGATCAGGCCGTAATCGCCGATCACCCGCAGCGACAGATCATCGCCGGGCTGCCACAGCGCCTGGCCGCGCACGAACCAGCGGTTGCGGCCGTTGCTGCGCTGGCCGCTATCGGGATCGACGATAAAGCCGTCGCGCCGGTTGCGCCCGGCCGCCACGCTCACCGCCAGGGTATCGGTCAAGGGACCAGTGACCAAACCCTTGAACACCTGGGCGTTATAGTTGCCATAGCTCGCCTCGAAATCCGCGCCGGGCGTGAACTGCGGCAGGCGCGTAATGATCGAGATGACCCCGGCCGACGCGTTTTTGCCGAACAGCGTGGATTGCGGGCCGCGCAAGACTTCCACCTGCTCCACATCGGGCAGATCGGCAATCTGCGCTGCCGTGCGCGAGCGATAGACGCCATCGACGAATACCCCGACCGAGGGTTCGATTCCGCTGTTGTTGGCGCCGTTGCCAAAGCCACGGATGTAGATGTTGACGTTGGCCGGGCTCTGCAACTGCTGCATCGACAGCGAGGGCACCAGGCTGGTCAGGTCTTTCAGATCGCGGATCTGTGCCCGCGCGATGGCCTCGCCGCTGGCCACGCTGACCGCCACCGGCACGTCTTCCAGGCTGGCCGCACGCTTGGTCGCGGTGACGACGATAGTGCCATCTGCCCCCTCGCCGCTTGCGGCCACCTCGGCCGGGCCATCGCCGGCAGCATGGGCGGTGGGCGCGATGGCTAGGCCAAGCGGCAGCCAAGCGGCCGTAATCAGCAGCTTGCGGTTTACCGCAAGCCGGCGCCGCCGTGCATCATCGCTGTGTTCGCCCCGACCCTGCATGTCTTGTGGTATGCGCGCCCTGTTGACCGCGTGGCTGGCAACACCCCCCGTGTTGGCCGGCCACGCCGCGCCTTTCTGCTAGCGCGGTTACATTCGGCCATAAACCGCAATCCGTGTCATTTCCGGGCATTTCGGCCGGATTTGGCGGCGTTTTGGCGGTACTGTTGCGCCTGCGCCACATCATCGCGGCAGGCTCTTTTGCCAGTCGCCCTTGTGGCAACGCACAATAACGAGTAAGCGCGCGCCCAAGTGCGGCCAGAACCGAGATGACGGGATCTTCCCGACACAGCGCCTGCTGCAAGCTCCAGTATCCCGGCCGCACGTTACGGTCTGTCGAAGAAAGCCTTTCATGTCACTGCCCTTGCGCAATATTGCGATCATCGCCCACGTCGACCACGGCAAGACCACGCTGGTTGACCAGCTGTTCCGCCAATCCGGCACGTTCCGCGACAACCAGCGCGTGGAAGAACGCGCGATGGATTCCAACGACCTGGAAAAGGAACGTGGGATCACCATTCTGGCCAAGTGCACCTCGGTGGAGTGGACCAATCCGGCCACCAACGAGACGACGCGAATCAACATCGTCGACACCCCCGGCCACGCCGACTTCGGCGGCGAAGTGGAACGCATCCTCTCGATGGTCGATGGCGTGATCCTGCTGGTCGACAGCTCGGAAGGCGCGATGCCGCAGACCAAGTTCGTCACCGGCAAGGCGCTGGCCCTTGGCCTCAAGCCGATCGTGGTGGTCAACAAGATCGACCGCCCCGATGGCCGCCCGCAGGAAGTGCTCGACGAAGTGTTCGATCTCTTCGTCAGCCTCGATGCCAACGACGAACAGCTTGAATTCCCCGTGCTCTATGCTTCGGGCCGCAACGGCTATGCCGGCAACGACGAAACCGTGCGCGAAGGCAACCTGCTGCCGCTGTTCGAAAAGATCGTCAGCCACGTGCCGGCCCCGTCGCTCGACGTCGATGGTCCGTTCAGCTTCCTGGCCACCCTGCTCGATCGTGACAACTTCATGGGCCGCGTGCTGACCGGCCGCGTGCAGTCGGGCACGATCAAGCTCAACCAGCCGATCCACGCGATCGATCGCGATGGCAAGGTGCTGGAAGTGGGCCGCGCCTCTAAGATTCTGTCGTTCCGCGGCCTGGAACGCGTGCCGGTGGAAGAAGCCCGCGCTGGCGACATCATCGCGCTCGCCGGCCTCGAAAAGGCGACCGTGGCCAACACCGTGGCCGATCCTTCGGTCTCGACCCCGATTGCCGCCCAGCCGATCGATCCGCCGACGCTGGCGATGCGCTTTTCGGTGAACGACAGCCCGTTTGCCGGCCGCGAAGGCGACAAGGTGACGAGCCGCATGATCCGCGACCGCCTGATGCGCGAAGCGGAAACCAACGTGGCCATCCGCGTCACCGAAAGCGCCGACAAGGACAGCTTCGAAGTGGCCGGCCGCGGCGAACTGCAGCTGGGCGTGCTGATCGAAACGATGCGCCGCGAAGGCTTTGAACTGGGCATCAGCCGCCCGCGCGTGCTGTTCGGCACCGACGAAAACGGCCGCACCGAGCCGTATGAAACCGTGCTGATCGACGTGGACGACGAATTCTCCGGCACGGTCGTCGAAAAGATGCAGCGCCGCAAGGCCGAGCTGACCGACATGCGTCCCTCGGGCGCCGGCAAGACCCGCATCACTTTCTCGGCTCCGTCGCGCGGGCTGATCGGCTACCACGGCGAATTCCTGTCCGACACGCGCGGCACCGGGATCATGAACCGCCTGTTCGAAAAGTATGGCCCGCACAAGGGCGCGATCGAAGGCCGCCAGAACGGCGTGCTGATCTCGAACGCGACCGGCGAAGCGGTGGCCTATGCCCTCAACAGCCTGGAAGACCGCGGCGTGCTGTTCGTGCGCCCGCAGGACAAGGTCTATGAAGGCATGATCATTGGCGAAAACGCCAAGCCCGACGATCTCGAAGTCAACCCGATGAAGTCCAAGCAGCTGACGAACTTCCGTTCGACCGGCAAGGACGACGCGATTCGCCTCACCCCCCCGCGCATCATGACGCTGGAGCAGGCCATCGCTTATATCGACGACGATGAAATGGTCGAAGTGACCCCCCAGACGGTGCGTCTGCGCAAGGCGATCCTTGATCCCAACGAGCGCAAGAAGGCCAGCCGCAAGAAGGAAAACGCCTGATTTTGCGGCCCTTTGCGGGCCAGGCTTGATCAGCGAAAAGGGGCGCTCCGGCAACGGGGCGCCTTTTTTCATGTCTGTCATTGCCTGAACAAAGGTTTCATCGCCGGTTCAGCGCGTGTTGCATAAGGTTGCTGCAACGAACCCCGCTGCGAGCATGAGGCTCTTTTGGACAAGGCAGCGGGTTGGAGACGAGCCATGAAGCTTTTGAGCAAGGTTCTGCTGGCCGGCGCCCTGGGCGCCACCGTGATGGCCACTGCCGCCCCGGCAGAGGCCCATGGCTGGCATCGTGGTGGCGGTGGCGCCGGTCTGGCGATTGGCGCCGGTATCCTGGGCCTGGCCGTGGGTGCTGCGATCGCGTCGGACCATCCGCACCGCGGCTATGTGGTGGAAGAAGGCTATGCCCCGCCGCCCCCGCCGCCGAGCTATTACTATGAAGGCCCGGCCTATTATGGCGGCTATTATGCCCCGCCGCCGCCGCCCCCGCGGACCTATGTCTATCGCGAAGTCTATCGCAGCGGCCCGGCCTATTACGGTTATGGCGGTTATCCGCGCTGGCATCGCGGCTGGTAAACCCGCCGCCAGCATAGCGTGAAACCCTGACAGGCGCGCCCGTCGGACCAGTCCGGCGGGCGCGTTGCCATTTGGCGCCTTGGCATTTGTCGCGCCGGCCTCTCGCCATCCCGCCCCGCGCCCGCTATGGCGCCGCCATGACGAGTTCCCACCCCGTGAACCAGACCACACCTGATCCTCAGGCACTTGATCTTCGTACCATGACGGCCACTGGTCGGCTCGACGGGCTGCGCATCGCGCTGTTCAGCGGCAACTACAACTATGTCCGCGATGGCGCCAACCAGGCACTCAATCGCCTGGTCGGGCATCTTATGCGCCAGGGTGCACAAGTGCGGGTCTATTCGCCCAAGGTGGAACATCCGGCGTTCGAGCCCACCGGCACGCTGATCGGCATTCCTGCCCTGGCCGTGCCGGGCCGCGCCGAATATCGCGTGCCGATCGCGCTGTCGGGCCGGGTGCGGCGCGATCTGGCGGCGTTTGATCCGCATGTCGTCCATGTCTCGTCGCCCGATGTTGCCGCCCACCGCGTGGTCACCTGGGCGCGCCGGCACAGCCTGCCGGTGCTGGCCTCGGTGCACACCCGGTTCGAAACCTATTTCCGCTATTACAACATGGCCTGGCTGGAACCGGTGATCGAGGCCATGCTTCGCCGGTTCTATCGCCGCTGCGATGCGCTGGTTGCCCCGTCGGAATCCATGGCCCAGGTGCTGCGCGAGCAGCGCATGAACTATGATATCGGCATCTGGTCACGTGGGGTCGATCGCGACATCTTCACGCCCGAGCGGCGCAGCATGGAATGGCGCCGATCGCTGGGCCTGGCCGATGACGATGTGGTGATCGGCATTTTCAGCCGCCTGGTGATGGAAAAGGGGCTCGACGTCTTTTCCGACGCGATCGACGAATTGAAGCGACGCGGCGCCAAGTTCCGCGTGCTGGTGATCGGCGAAGGTCCGGCGCGCGAATGGCTGGAAACCCGCCTGCCCGACGCGGTATTCGCCGGGTTCATGTCTGGCGCCGATCTCGGCCGGGGCGTGGCCAGCATGGACGTGCTGTTTTTCCCTTCCGTCACCGAGACGTTCGGCAATGTCACGCTCGAGGCAATGGCCTGCGCCCTGCCCGTGGTGGCTTCAGCCGCCACCGGCAGCCAGAGCCTCGTCGACGATCATGTCTCCGGCCGCCTGATCACGCCGGGCGCAGTGCACCAGTTTGCCGAAGCGCTGCGCGCCTACGTGGAAAATCCGCAACTGCGTGCGCAGCATGGCGCGGCGGGCGAACTGCGCGCCCAGGAATTCAGCTGGGACCGCATCAACCAGGCCGTGGCCGATACCTATGTTCGCCTGGTACGGCAGAAGCGCACACGCAAATAGCCGCCAGTGCGCGTTCAGCGCACAATGCCATAGAGCATCGCGCGTTCAGCGCACGATGCGATAGAGCACGCTGCCGGGCGTGCGCCGCACCGGCATCGCGCCGGCCACCGGACGCACGGCAGCCGTATCGATGATCCAGATGTAATCGAACGCCGCGCGCGGCAGCTGCGCCAGGCGCCGGCTGATCGTGTTGGGCTTGGCGCAGTCATCGGGCTTGGCGAATTCGGAATCGTCGGTGGCAAATGCCCCAGCCAATGGCGCCTTTACCTGGAGCAGATGGCCGCCGGGCACCATCCATTGCTCGTTGGAAAAGGCATGGCGCCGCGCGATGGCATAGCCACCCAGATGCGTGCGCCGCTCCCGCTGCCATGGCAGGATCGATACGTTGCAGCTTTCCAGCACCAGCGACGCAACGCGGCTGCCGCGCGGCACCGCATCAAGCGCCACCAGGTCTGACGCCATGGTTTGCCCGGCCAGCCATAGACTAAGGACATTGCCCAGCAGGCGGGCAACGGCAAATCCCGCCCCCAGCCATGCCAGACTTGCCCAGCGCAGCCAGCCGGAATCCGGGTAGCGTGGCGAAGCCGCAACCAGCGCCACCATCAGCATAATGGGTACAAGCCGCATGTCGACCAGGCTGGCACCGATCAACGTGGCGGGCAGCAGGACATAGGCCAGGGCCAGAACGGCGCACCCCCACCACAAACCCATGGTGCCCACACGCCTGGCGCGGTCCCCACCTGTGCGGCGCAGCCCCCACCACACCAGTCCCAACAGCAACATGGCGCCCGCCACGTCCCACACGAGCCAGCGATCGCGCAGCGGCATCAACGGGTAGGTGAGCTTGAGCGCGGGGTTGAAGAAATCCTCGGTCGGCCCATGTCCGCTGGGTGGCAGCGGCCAGACGATCCGCAAGATCAGCGGCGCAGCCAGGCAACTGGCCGCCAGCCCAGCATCCCAGCCAGCCCGGCACAGCGCGCGCCACCTGCCCTTGCGCGATGCATCGGGCTGCCAGCGCCGGGCAAGTTCATCCATGCCGGCAAACACACACAGCAAAACCCAGGCCACCAAGTGGCACGTCCACAGCAATGCGGAAACCGGGATGAACAGCGCCCAGCGCGCCGCAATCCAGCCGCGCCGCCCCATGGCAATCCACAGCGCCAGGGCGAGGGTTGCAAGCGCCTGGCCCAAGGCAAAGTTGAGGAAGCCGAACTGCAATGGATAGCTATAGGCCAAAGGCAGCGCAAACAGCACGAGCGGCGTGATCCGGCCATGCAGGCTGCGCGCCAGGCAGAAAATCCCCAGAACCTGCAACACCGGAATGGCGACGGCCACCGCCCGCAAGGCGGGCTCAAGGCCCAGCCACGGCGCCAGCACTTCCATGACGAGATCGACCCCAAGATTGGGGATAAGGTTCCAGTGAAAGCTGTACCATCGGCTGAGGTCGGCCGAGCGACCGTGATCGACCTGCACCGCATAGTGCCCGAGATGGCCCGCCAGGTCGGTCAGCGGCACCACGGGCGGCAGGGCCAGCGGCAATGCGGCCAGCAGCATCGCGACCAGCCAGAGCCACTTGGCCTGGAGCCATTGCGTGGTGATCAGTTCATTGGAAGGAAACGCCGCGATCTCGGCCGCGTGCAACCGGGCAATGGGTTCATCGGTTACAGGCATCACTGGCAGGATCACGTACTTTCAAGTCTGCCCCGGACTTAAAGCGACGCAAACTGTCTGGCAATTCCAATCGTGTCCCCCACCAAGGCGCCGGAGCGGCCTGTTGGCCACTCCGGCGTGGTGTCGTCACAGCCGCTCGATCTTACGCGCGGCCTCATCCAGGATATCGGCCACCGCGAGCGCCGTGTCGTTGTCGAACGAACCGCCCGCCACGCGTTGCCGCAACGCCAACGCCAGGTTGGCAAAGGCGCGGCGCACCGGCGGGCTGGCCTCGCGGGCGCCGGCCTGGGCCAAGCTGGTCAGCCGATCGACGATGACCTTGAGTTCCTCGGTCTTGCCCGCCAGTTCGGCGCGGCCGGCCTCGGTCGCGGTAAACGCCTTGCGCGTGCCTTCACCCGCTGCTTCGGCAATCAGGCCTTCGTCCACCAGCAGGGCCAGGGTGGGATAGACCACGCCCGGGCTCGGGGCATATTGCCCGCCGGTGAGGTCTTCCACGGCCTTGATCAGTTCATAGCCGTGGCGGTCCTGCTCGGCCACCAGGCTCAGCAGCAAGAGGCGCAATTCGCCAGCGGCGAACATGCGCCCACGGCCACCCCGGCCACGGCCGAACGGCCCGCCGCCGCCGCGCCCGCCCCGACCGCCACCAAACGGGCCGCCGCCGAAGGGGCCACCATCAAAGGGGCCTCCACCGAAAGGACCACCTTCATCGTCAAAACGGCCGGCAAACTTGCGCGCCAGGCGCTCGCCGAACCGGCCGCCGCCACAGTGGCCACCATGGCCTTCGCCAGCGCTTCCGCGCCAGCCACCGAATTTGCCCCGTCCGGGGCGTTCACTATCAAATCGCATCGTTATTCCTTTCATCACGATGCAGCTAAGATATATCTTAATAGCATCTGCGCAAGACCCCGGTTAAAATTTTTCGAGAAATTTTCGCGCGCAGGCCCTATCTCGGTGCCGCATGGCCGATCTGTTTGCCCCGCCACCCCAGGAAACCCCGCGATCCCAGCCGCTTGACCACGGCCCGCTGGCCGACAGGCTACGCCCGCGCGCGCTCGACCAGGTGATCGGCCAGGGCCACCTCACCGGCGCGGAAGGCGCGATCGGCCGCATGGTTGCTGCCGGCAAGCTCTCGTCGATGATCCTGTGGGGGCCGCCGGGCACCGGCAAGACCTCGATCGCGCGCCTGCTGGCCGATGCCGTGGGCATGCGCTTCATCGCGATCAGCGCGATCTTTTCGGGCGTGGCCGATCTGAAAAAGCTGTTTGCCGAGGCCGAAGCCATGGCGCTGGCCGGGCGGCGCACGCTGCTGTTTGTTGACGAGATTCACCGCTTCAACCGCGCGCAGCAGGATGGCTTCCTGCCGGTGGTGGAAAACGGCACGATCACCCTGGTCGGTGCCACCACCGAGAACCCCAGCTTTGCGCTCAACGCCGCGCTGCTCAGCCGCGCGCAGGTGCTGATCCTGCACCGCCTCGATGCTGCCGCGCTGGAAGAGCTGCTGCGCCGCGCGGAAGAGGAAACCGGGCTTGCCCTGCCGCTGACGCCCCCCGCGCGCGAGGCGCTGGTCGCCTCGGCCGATGGCGATGGGCGCTTCCTGCTCAACCAGGTCGAAACGCTGCTCGATGTCGATCTGCCCGCGCCGCTCGATCCCGAAGGCCTGTCTGCCTTCCTGATGCGGCGCATGGCGGTGTACGACAAGGACCGCGACGGGCACTACAACCTCATTTCCGCCCTGCACAAATCGTTGCGCGGGTCCGATCCGCAGGCAGCGCTCTATTGGATGGCGCGCATGCTGGTCGCGGGCGAAGACCCGATGTACGTGCTGCGCCGCCTGGTCCGCTTTGCCAGCGAAGACATTGGCCTGGCTGATCCCCAGGCGCTGACCCAGTGCCTGGCCGCCAAGGATGCCTACACTTTCCTCGGCTCGCCCGAGGGGGAACTGGCGATCGTCCAGGCCTGCCTCTATTGCGCCACCGCGCCCAAATCCAACGCCGCCTATGGCGCGATGAAGGCGGCATGGAAAGCCGCGCGCGAGACCGGATCGCTCAGCCCGCCGGCGCATATCCTCAACGCCCCGACCAAGCTGATGAAGGACATCGGCTATGGCAAGGGCTATGCCTATGACCACGATGCCGCCGATGGCTTTTCCGGCGCCGATTATTGGCCCGAAGAGATGGCCGCGCAGGCTTTCTATCGCCCGGTCGAGCGCGGGTTCGAGCGCGAGATCGTCAAGCGGCTGGACTGGTGGGACCGCAAGCGGCGCGAGCGGCGAGGCGAAACGCCGATCGAGGACGAATGAGCCGCTTTGCCCATTTCGTGGCGGTCGACTGGTCAGGCGCGGCGGGAGAGCGCCACAAGGGCATCGCTCTCGCCCACTGCACAACGGGTGACGCAGCCCCAGTGCTGGTGCGCCCCGGCCATCGCTGGTCGCGGCAAGAGGTGCTCGACTGGCTGCTGCACCACCTGCCGTCCGATAGCCTGGTGGGCATGGACCTGGGCCAGTCGCTGCCCTTTGCCGATTGCGGCGCGTTCTTTCCCGGCTGGGACGCCAGCCCGGCCGACGCGCGCGCACTGTGGGCCATGGTCGATACGCTATGCGCGGATGAGCCGCATCTGGGCGTCAACCGCTTCGTCGATGCCACAGAGCCGTCGCACCATTTCCGCCGCCACGGCGGCCGCTGCGGCGATCGCTTTCCGGCCGGCCGCGGCCGCCTGCGCGTGACCGAGCGCGCGCAAGAGGCGATGGGCTGCAAGCCATACAGCAACTTCAACCTGGTGGGCGCGGCGCAAGTGGGCAAGTCCAGCCTCTCGGGCATGCGCGTGCTGCACCGCCTGGATGGGCAGATCAGCGTCTGGCCGATCGATCCCCTGCCCGCGCGCGGCAGCGTGGTCTGCGAAATCTATACCACCATCGCCGCCATGGCGGCCGGCCGCCCTGCCAGCCGCTCCAAGATCCGCGACGGCGCCAGCCTTGACCACGCCCTCGCCACGCTGGGCAGTGCCCCCTTTGGGCACGCCGGCGCGATCGACGATCACCAGAGCGACGCCCTGATCACCGCCGCGTGGCTGCGCACCGTGGCGCACACGCCCGCCCTGTGGCACCCCGCAGCCCTCACCCCCGAAATTGCCCGCACCGAGGGCTGGACGTTCGGGGCCACTTGAGGCTATGCGCGAAACCCACGCACCGATGCCGGCTTAGCTCAGTTGGTAGAGCACCTGCTTTGTAACCAGGGGGTCAGGGGTTCGATTCCTCTAGCCGGCACCATTTTTGCACCCACGACATCCACCGCGTCACGCATGCCATCGTCACCCAAGAAATTTGGGATGGACGCTGTGGGGCACCTGTGGTGAGCAAGGGGCATGGCAGCCCCGGAACCTGCACCCGTCTCGCTTGCGGCTTTGAATGACAAGGAACGCGAGATCCTGCGCCTGTTGACGGCGGGGCACACGGTCAAATCCATCGCGCTGCAACTGGGCCGGTCGGAAGCCTCGATCAACGAGCGGCTGCGCGATGCGCGGCGCAAGACCGGGGTGGGCAGCAGCCGCGAGTTGGCGCGCATGCTGGCGGCCCAAAAAAGTTGGGACAGAAATCCTGAGCTTACCGGCCCGGGCAAGGCGCCCGATACGGCAGGGGCGCCCCGCATCGTCGGGCGCCGATGGTCGAAAGGATTGCTTGCCATGCTTACCGCACTTTCGCTTGCCGCCGCAGGCCTGCTGGTTTCCACCGGACAGGTGCTGCCGCCCCGCACCGGGGCCGCCCTACCCGCTCCAACGGCGCAGGCGACGCCCGCCAAGGCCATGCCGCTGCTCGGCCGCTGGTCGCTCGATGTGACGCGGATTCCCGCCGAGGAGCGGCCGCAGAAGGTCACCATTGCCTTCGCCAAGGCCGCCGACGGCCGCTGGACAACCATGGTCGACATGATCGGTCCTGATGGCACCGCCCACAAGGCGGAATCGACGGCGGCGCTCGATGGCGTGCCCGCGCCGGTGACGGGAACGATGGATTTCATCGACACGGTATCGCTGCGCCAGCCTGCGCCCAACACGCTGGTGATGACCCTGGGCAAGAACGGCGCCCCGGTTTCTACGCGCGTCTATGCGGTCGCCAAAGACCAGCGATCGATGACTGAAACGATCATCTGGCCCGGCAATGCCATTCCCGGCCTTGAAACCACCACGTTCCACCGCGTGGAGTGATCGCCCGCAACGCGCCGCCGTTCCCGGCCGCCTTGTTGCCGCGGCTTGCCCACGATGGGTTGACGCGGGCGGCAGGGAAGGCGAGGCAGGAGGCATGAACCAGCCCCCCTCGATGCTTCACGATGGTTTTCTGCTGCTTGGCTTTGCCATGGTCTTCGTGCTGGTGTTCCGCCGGCTGGGCCTGGGGGCCACGCTGGGCTACCTGCTGGCGGGTGCCGTGGTCGGGCCGCAGGTGCTGGGCCTGGTGGGCGAGGCCGAGCAGAAGCTGGGCATTGCCGAACTCGGCATCACGCTGCTGCTGTTCCTGGTCGGGCTGGAGCTGAACCCGTCGCGGCTGTGGCGGATGAAGCGCGATATCCTCGGCCTGGGGCTGTTGCAGGTGGTCCTGTGCGGCGCGGCGATCACGGCAGTGATCAACTTCGGCACCGATTTCAGCCTGACGGCCGCCATCGCGCTGGGCCTGCCGCTGGCGCTCTCGTCCACCGCGCAGGTCCTGCCGATGCTCCAGGCCTCGGGCCGGTTGCGCACGCCGTTTGGCGAGCGGACCTTTGCCATCCTGCTGTTCCAGGACCTTTCGATCATCCCCATGATCACGCTGATCTCTGCGCTCAGCCGCAATCCGGCCGATGCCAATGGCCCGCCGGGCTGGCAACTGGGGCTTTATACCGTGCTGGCGATCGCCGGGCTGATCCTGGCCGGGCGCTATCTGATCCGGCCGCTGTTCCGCCTGATCGGCAACCTGGGCGAGCGCGAGATGTTCGTGGTCGCCGCGCTGTTCACGGTCATGGCCTCAGCCGCGGTGATGGAGGCGCTGGGCCTGTCGACCGCGCTCGGCGCGTTCATCGCCGGGGTCATGCTGGCCGACAGCCCCTATCGCCACGAACTGGAAGCCGATGTCGAGCCGTTCCGCTCCATCCTGCTCGGGCTGTTCTTCCTGGCCGTGGGCATGATGCTCGATCTTCATGCCATTGCCGAGCGGCCGCTGTTCGTGATTGCCATGGCGCTGGCGCTGGTGGCGGTGAAGGCAGCGATGATCATGGGCATCGGCCTTGCCTTCCGCATGCCGTGGCGCGGCGCACTGGCGCTGGGCCTGCTGCTGAGCCAAGGCGGCGAATTTGGCTTTGTGCTGTTTGCCCAGGCGCAGCATGCCCAGCTGATCGCGCCCGAGGCGGCCAGCCTGTTTGGCGCGATCGTGACCCTGTCGATGGCCACCACGCCGTTCCTGATGGCGTTGACCAAGCCCTTGCGCAACGATCCGCGCGCGGTGAAGGGCGAACGCCAAGGGCCCACCGGCGACGCCGCCAATGCGCTGATCGTGGGCTATGGCCGCTTTGGCCAGACCGTGGCGCAGATGCTCAATGCCAGCGGCCTGACGGTTACGCTGATCGATACCGACGTGGAAATGATCGACGTGGCCAGCAATTTCGGGGCCAAGGTCTATTTCGGTGATGGCACCCGGCTCGACCTGCTGCGCCAGGCTGGTGCGGACGAGGCCGCGCTGATCCTGTTCTGCATGGATGGCGACCAGATGGATGCCGCCGCGCTGGAAGCGGTGCAGCAGGCCTTTCCCCAGGCAGCCATCTTCGTGCGCGCGTTCGATCGGCGCGCGGTGGTGCGGCTGCGCGGCTCGCCGGCCAAGTGGGTGATCCGCGAGGTGATGGAATCCGCGGTGAAGATGGCGCGCCTGGCCTTGGCCGAAACCGGGGTTAGCGAGGAAATCATCACCCGCGCCGAAGACATGTACCGCGCGCGCGACAAGGAGCGGCTCAAGATCCAGATCGAAGGCGGCGACCTGCGCGCTGCGCGCGAACGGATCATTACCGAGCCACAGGCGCAGGAAAGCTGATTTTGCTCAGCTCTTTCGCGTCGCCTCGAACGCGTTGCGGGTCTTGAGGCTGGGATCTTCGGTCCACGGCTGTTCGGGCCAGCGATGGCGGGGATAGCGGCCCTTCATGTCCTTCACCACATCGCGCCACGATCCGCGCCAGAACGCGGGCAGATCGGCCGTGGTCTGGATCGGCCGGCCGGCGGGCGAGGTGAGCGAGAGCAGCAACGGGCGCGGCGGCTGGCCGATCGTGGGATGGCGATCGAGGCCGAACAATGCCTGCACCCGCAGTTCCACCGCCGGGCCGCCTTCGTGGGCATAGTCGATGGCATGGCTAGTCCCCGCCGGAGAGCGATAGTGCGGCGGCGCCAGCCGGTCGAGCGTCTGCCGCTCGTTCCAGTCCAGCCGGTTTTCCAGCGCCTCGTGCAGCTTGCCTGCCGCGATGGCCAGATCGCGCCGCCCGGCCAGCAAGGGGGCCAGCCATTCCTCCAGATCGGCGAGCAGGGTCGCTTCGTCGAGCGCGGCCAGCCCGGCATAGCGGGCGCGGGTCAGCAGCGCTTGCGCCGCAGCGCCCAGCGGCAGCGCCGCCAGCCCTTCGCGTCGCACCACATCAAGCAGCAGCGCCGTAACCGCTGCCGGCTGTGGCGACGGATCGGGCACGCGCGCCAGCACGATCGCGCCCAGCCGCCGCTCCAGCCGGGCTTCCACCCGGCCCTCGCCGGCGTTCCATGTCAGGGTGTGGCGCTGGTCCATGCGGTGGGCCAGCCAGGTGGTGACGTCGTCCTCGTCAAGCGCCAGCGCGCTCATGATGCGGGCGCCCTTGGCCTCTCCCTGCGCATCGCCGATCACCAGCCAGCGCGCCGTGGCCAGCGGAGAGGCGGGATCAAGGCGATAGCCGCGCCCACCGGCCGAAAGCCATTCCTCTCCGCTGGCGCCGCGCGCGCGGGCGATGCGATCGGGAAAGCCTTCGGCGAGCAGCACGGCTAGCGGCGGCCTTGCGGCGTTGCGCTGGCGCCCTTCGACGGGCTCAGGGCGAACGGAACCTTGGGACATGCCCTCCCCCCCGTTCGGGCTGCGCTTGTCGAAGCCCCCCCGCGCCGCCCGTTCCGCCATATTGGCCCAGCGCGCGGCCAGCTTGCGCGAAGCATCGGCCCGCGCCCCGCGATCGCCCTGCCAGCGATCGAACCGGCGGGCGAGATCATCGCCGCAGCCGCCAAGGCCGCGTTCCTGCAAAAGCAGCGCCAGCCGTGCCGCATCCTGCGCCGCGCCATGGCGGGCGGCAAACAGCAGCATGTGCGCCAGCGCCGGCTCCATCGGCAGGCTGGCCATGGCGCGGCCGTGGGCAGTGATGCGCCCTTCCCCATCCAGCGCGCCCAAGGCGGCGAGGCTGGCCTGCGCGGCGGCCATCGCCGCAGCCGGCGGCGGATCGATCCAGGCCATCGCCGCCGGATCGCCCGCGCCCCATTGCGCCAGAGTCAGCGCCAGGGGGGCCAGATCGGCATTGAGGATTTCGGGCGGATCGAACGGCGCACGCCCGGCGTGGGCGGCTTCTTCCCACAGGCGATAGGCCACGCCCGGCCCCTGGCGCGCGGCACGCCCGGCGCGCTGCGCGGCGGCGGCCTGGCTGGCGCGGGTGGTGACCAGGCGGGTCACCCCTGCCACCTTGTCGAACTCTGCCCGGCGCGAAAGTCCCGCATCGACCACCACTGCCACGCCATCAAGCGTCAACGAGGTTTCGGCAATCGCCGTCGCCAGCACGATCCGGCGCCGGCCCTCGCGATCGCGGCGGATCGCGGCGCGCTGACCTGCCGGATCGACCTGCCCGTGGAGCGGCAGCACCAGCGCGTGGGGCAGGCGCTGTGCGAGGATTTCGGCCGTGCGATCGATGTCGCGCACGCCGGGCAGGAACGCCAGAATGTCGCCTGTCTCTTCGCCCCAGGCCAGGGCAATGGCATTGGCCACCGCCTGCTCGGTGCGTAACTGCGGACTGCTGCCCAGCCAGCGAACGCGCAAGGGATGGGCCTTGCCGGCGCTTTCGATCACCGCCGCGCCATGCGTTGAACCGGCACCCATCAGCCCGGCAAAGCGCGTGCCGTCGAGCGTGGCCGACATCACCACCACGCGCAGATCGTCGCGCAGCACGCCTTGCGCTTCCAGCGCGAGCGCCAGGCCGAGGTCGGAATCGAGATGCCGCTCGTGCGCTTCGTCAAACAGCACGGCCGAAACGCCGGTCAGTTCGGGATCGGCCAGGATCGTGGCGACAAAGATCGCCTCGGTCATCACCAGCACGCGGGTGCGCGCCGATCGCTTGCTGTCGAGCCGGGTGAGATAGCCGACTGTCTCGCCTGGTGCCTCGCCCAGCAGGTCGGCCATGCGCTCGGCCGCCGCGCGCGCCGCCACGCGGCGGGGAGAGAGCAGGATCACCGTGCCGGTGCACCACGCCTCGCCCAGCAACGCCGTGGCCACCGTGGTCGTCTTGCCCGCGCCCGGGGGCGCGATGAGCACGGCATTGGGGCTGGCGGCCAGGGCAGCCAGCAGATCGGGCAAGACGGCGTGGATGGGCAGGTCGGTCACCCGCCTGCCCTTATCGCCTTGGCCCGGCCTTGGCGAGGGCCGGCACAGCGTGCCACCAAGGCCCCGCTACATCACCCTTGCGCGCGCAGCTTTTCCAGTTCCTGCTGCTCGGCAAAAGCCTCGCGCAGGCGGCGGAACGGCCCGGCCATGACATATTGGTAGAACGGCGCTGTCGCGGGATCGAGCCCGGCCTTTTGCGCATAGAGCGCGACGATGGCATCGGAATCGGCGATGAAGCGGCCCGGCTCCACTTCCAGCGTGGGAAAGGTCACCTTGTCGAGATGCGGCGCCAGAGCCGCACGGATCGGCGCTTCGTCCTCGTCACCGGGCCAGAATGCACGCAGTTCCACGCTGTCGAGCTGCCCGGCCTCGGTCAGGAAGGCGACCGCCTTGAGGCAGAACGGGCACGAACGCTTGAGATAGAGAACCGGGCGAAACGCTGCTGCAGTCATGGTCATGCCTTTATGCGTTGGGAAACAAGCCGGTAGCGCCGAATCGGGCCAAACTTCCCATGAGGGCCGGTGCGACGCGGTCAGATTCATGATACCACAATGGGCAACGGTGCCCGATCGCGGCACGGCCTGCCCCGAGAGGACCCATGTTTCTTGACCTGAAAGATCCGTGGCCGCCAGCCCCACCCAACCGACAGCCCGAACCGGCGCCCAGGCTCACCCCGCGCCGGCAGCGCATCGTGGTGGTGCTGGTGGCGATCAACCTGGTGATGATGCTGATCGGCCCGCTGGCCGGATCTTCAGTGATCGACGGGCTGGTGCACGCATTCCGCTGAAGCGGCGCAGCACCAGGCTTCGTCACGCCCTGATCAATACCGCCGCGCCACCGCAAATTCGGCCGCTTCGCCCATCGCCGCCTTGGCCGCGCTGGCGGGGAAGCCGGCAATGGCATCGATCGCGCGCTGGGCATAATGGCGCGCCCGCTCGCGCGTGGCATTCACCGCATCATGCTTGCGAATCAAGGTGATGGCATGGGCCAGATCAGCGTCGCTGTTGCGATTGCCGGCGATGGCATCGCGCCAGAACCCGCGCTCTTCCTCATTGCCGCGCGCATAGGCCAGGATCACCGGCAGCGTCATCTTGCCCTCGCGGAAATCGTCGCCCTGGTCCTTGCCCATTTCCGAAGCGTCGGAATCATAGTCGATCGCGTCGTCCGCCAGCTGGAACGCAATGCCCAGGTTGCGGCCATAGGCGTCGAGCGCCAGTTCGTCTGCCTCGTCCCGCTCAGCCACCACGGCGGCAATGCGGCAGGCAGCGGCGAACAGGGCCGCGGTCTTGGCGTTGATGATCGAGAGATAGCGTTCTTCGCTGGTTTCCACCTGGCGCTGCGCCACCAGCTGGTCGACCTCGCCCTCGGCAATCACGGCCGATGCGCCCGACAGGATGCGCAGCACCTTGATCGAGCCATCCTCGACCATCAGTTCAAAGCTGCGCGAGAACAGGAAATCGCCCACCAGTACCGTGGCCGGATTGCCATAGATGATGTTGGCGGCCTTCTTGCCGCGGCGCATGTCCGATCCATCGACCACGTCATCATGCAGCAGGGTAGCAGTGTGGATGAACTCCACCGCTGCGGCCAGCTTGAAATGGCGGCTGCCGCCATAGCCCAGCAGGGCCGCCCCGGCGAGCGTGAGCATGGGGCGCATGCGCTTGCCACCGCCGGCGATGAGGTGGCCGGCCAGCGCCGGGATCAACGGGATACGCGATTGCATGCGATCCAGAATCACGGCGTTGACGCTGTTCATGCCGTCGGCCACCAGCGCCATCAGCGGCGCCAGCGAGGGTTCGGCCTTGCGGGGGAGCGTATGGAGGGTAGCAGTCATTGCTGCCCGCTTGGCGCGTGGTGCACGGCTTGGCAAGTCGCAAGTTGCACGGTAGCGGCAGAGCGACACTTTTGCATACCCCACTGACAAAGGCCCGAAAGCACATGAGCGCATCCGCCGAAGGCACCGATCCGGTTCTGGCCGGCTATCGCCAGAGCATCGACAACATCGATGCCGCGATGATCCACATCCTGGCCGAACGCTTTCGCATCACCCAGGCCGTGGGTGCCTACAAGGCCGAAAAAGCCTTGCCAGCCAGCGATCCCGGCCGCGAAGAGCGCCAGATCATGCGCCTGCGCAAGCTGGCCGAGGACGCACGGCTCGATCCGGAATTTTCCGAAAAGTTCCTGCGCTTCATCATCGAGGAAGTGATCCGCCACCACAAGCAGGCCAAGGCCGCGCAGTAATCGCCACGCGCGGTTCCTTGCCCTAAAGGGCGCCCGTATACTTCCTCCCCTCCTCTTCAGAGGAGGGGCCGGGGGTGGTGTGAAACCATGCAAAAGGCGTCCACCCCCCGCCGCCCCCCGCATCTAAACAAGATGGGGAGCATAGGCCCGATTTACTCGGTAAACGGCACCCCGGGCACCTGCTTGGCGGTGCGAATGGTAAGCGAGGTCTTGACGCTGGCCACATTGGGCGCGGGCGTCAGCTTGCTGGTCAGGAATTCCTGGAAGCTTTGCAGATCGCGGCTGACGATCTTGAGGATGAAGTCGATCTCGCCATTGAGCATGTGGCATTCGCGCACTTCGGGCAGCGTGCGCATATGCTCTTCGAACTGGCGCAGCGATTCCTCGGCCTGGCTTTTCAGGCTGACGAGCGCAAAGACCGTGATCGCGAAACCCAGCTTGGCCGGATCGAGATCGGCGTGATAGCCGCGGATGACGCCGGCCTCTTCCAGCGCGCGCACGCGGCGCAGGCAGGGCGGCGCCGTGAGGCCCACGCGCTGGGCCAGTTCCACGTTGGTTACGCGGCCCTCATCCTGAAGCTCGGCCAGCAGCCGCCTGTCAATTCCGTCCAATGTCGCCATGTTCGTGTTCTTTAGCCGCTCGACCCGCAAGATTGTGCGTCACCGCTGGCAGTGAAGCTAATATTATTAGCTCATATCGCAATTGTCCTGCAATGCAACGCACCATCACCAAAGCCAGTGCATAGTGTGGAAAAACCCGCTCCACGATGAACGGATCACCATTCACCGCATGGCGAGCGGGTTCGCCACACTTTCTTAAAAACCTGACCGATAAAGGCACAAGGATGAGTTCCGAAACGGTCCGTAACCGGCTTGCCTCTCGCCAGGCATTGCCCCATGGCAGAAGACCGCACAACAGGATGCCTTGGCGCCAGAGCGATGCCTGCCGATCTTGATCCTTCCCTGACGCCTGCGCATGCCGCAACGGCTGGCGCCGCCCTGGTGGTGGACGATCGGCTGGAAACCGTGCTGCGCACCCGCGCCGCCGGGCCGGCGGGCATGCGGGTGCAGTTCCGGCAGCTTGCCGATCTGCTTGGCCGCGTGGCGCCCGACGCCTGGGCAGCGCCGCACGATGCCGCCCTTGCCCGGCTCGATGCGCTGTTCCACGAAATCGCCACGGCGCCGGGCGGGCACGAAGGCGCTGCCGCGCTGCTCGCCGGCACGCCGCTCGGCCATCCCCGCCTGGTCAGCCACTTTGCCGCGCAGGCGCCGCGCCTGGCGCTGGCCGCGATCCGCGCCGCCCGGCTTGCCGAGGCAGACTGGCTCGCGCTCGTGCCACGCCTGCCGATCCACGCGCGCGGCTTCCTGCGCCACCGCCGTGACCTGGGCCCGGCGGTGGAAGCCTTGCTCGCGCGGCTGGGTATTGATGACTTTGCGCTCTCCGCGCCGGTTGATCAGATGGCTAAGGTCGATCCGATCGTGGCGCAGGCGCCGCCAGCAGAGCCGATAGAGGCCGTTCTGCCCGAATCGCCCGCCCCGTTGCTTTCTGCCAGCGCGAGCGAGGGCATCGGCGCGATCGTGCGGCGGATCGAGGCATTCCGCCGCGACCGCGAGGCGCGCCCCACCGGTGCCGCCAGCCCCGGCGCTCCTGCCCTGGCCACTGCGGCTGATCCGCACCCGCGCCTGCCTTTTGCCGATGAACCGCCTGCCGCCGCGCTGCATCCGGAAAGCATCGCCATCGCGATCGATGCGCTGGGCACGGTGGTTGCCGCCGATGCCGATTGGGCGCCGATGCTGGTGGGCCACCGCCCCTTTACCGCGCAGCCGCATGCGCCGGCGCGGGTCGATGCGCGCAGCACCCGTGCCTTTGCCGCACGGCTGCCGATCACCGCCGGCCTGCTCATGCTCGATGGCGCGCCGGCCGTGGCGGGGGCCTGGCAATGCGATGCCGTGCCGGTGTTCACCCGCGCTGGCGGCGCCTTTGCCGGCTATCGCGCCTGCCTGCGCCGCCCGGCCGCGACCATGGCCAGCGCCCCGGCTGCTGCTGAGGCGCCGGTGGCCCAAGGCGCCGATCGCCTGCGCCAGACGCTGCACGAGTTGCGCACCCCGATCAATGCGATCCAGGGCTTTGCCGAAATGATCCAGCAGCAGGTGTTTGGCGCCACGCCGCACCAATACCGCAGCCTGGCCGCCAGCATCGCGGCCGATGCCGCCCGCATGCTGGCCGGGTTTGAAGACCTGGAGCGGCTGGCCCGGCTGGAAACCGGCGCTGCCGAGATGCCCGCGCCCGACAGCGGCATCGATCTGGCCGCGCTGGTCAGCCGGCAGTTGGCCCAGCTCGATCCGGTGATCGGCCCACGCGAAGTGCGCCTGCGCTGGCAGCCCCCGGCAGAACCGGTACGGGTTGCAGCCCCTGCGGCCGAGCTCGAACATGCGATATGGCGCCTGCTCGCCGTAATCGCCAGCACGGCAGCACCGGGGGAGCGCCTGGCCATCGCACTCGCCGCGCCCGTTGCCGGCGACAGCGCGCCAGCAGCCGTGCGCCTCGACCTGCCATTGCCGGCAACGCTCGCCATGCGCGATGATGCCACGCTGTTTGCCGCCGATGGCGCCCGCAGCCAGGGCGGTGGCCAGCAGGCCGGCGGCCTGGGCCCTGGCGGCATGATGGGCAATGGCTTTGCCCTGCGCCTGGCGGCGGCGGAATTGCGTGCCATGGGCGGCGGCTTGCGCCGCGAAGGGGCGCGGCTGCTCGCACAGTTGCCCGCTGCTGTCTCGCCGCACGCTCTCGTCGGCGGCGATAGCGCCACCCCGGCGCAGGCGGGCTGACCACGGTGCCATCGCGGCTTGGGGGCGAAGGCGAGCGCCAGGGCGCACCGGCGCGGATCACCCGCCCGCCCCCGTCCGATGCCCGCGTGCACTTTGCCCCCGAATTCGGGCAGCGTTTCGTCGTTACCGTCGACACCGAAGAGGAATTCGACTGGGCCAAGCCGTTCGAGCGTACCGGCCACGGCCTGAGCCATGTGCCGCGCCTCGCCAAGTTCCAGCAGTTTTGCGAGGGGTTCGGTGTCGCCCCGATCTATTTGATCGACTATCCCATCGCCAGCGATCCGGCCGTGGGCATGGCGCTGGGCGATGCGGTTCGCCATGGCCGCGCCGAAATCGGGGTGCAGCTGCATCCCTGGGTCAATCCGCCACACCAGGAACAGCTGAACGTATTCAATAGCTTTGCCGGCAATCTGCCGCCGGCGCTGGAACGCGCCAAGCTGGTCAAGCTGCGCGACACGATCTCGGCCGCGTTTGGCCAAGCGCCCCGCATCTATCGCGCCGGGCGCTATGGCGTGGGGTCGGCCACGGCGCAGATCCTCGCCGAATCCGGCATCGCGATCGATACCTCGGTGCGCAGCCATTTCGATTACTCCAGCCAGGGCGGCCCCGATTTCACCGCGCTGCCGCTGCATCCCTGGTGGGTCGATCGCCAGGGCGGGCTGATGGAATTGCCGCTGACCACAGTGTTTTCGGGTGCGCTGCGGCGCCAGGGGCCCTGGCTGTTTCCCCGCCTGTGGCGCGTGCCGCGCCTGCGCGGGGCGATGGCCCGCGCCGGATTGATGAACCGCGTGCCGTTCACGCCCGAAGGCGTCACCGCGGCCGAAGCCATCCGCTGCATCGACCTGACGCTGGCCGATGGCCTACCGATCCTGGTGTTTTCGTTCCACAGCCCGTCGCTGCGCCCCGGGCACACACCTTATGTGCGCGATGCCCGCCAGCTTGACCAGCTCTATGACTGGTGGCGCGTGGTGTTCACGCATCTGGCCTGCTGCGGCATCAAGCCTGCCAGTGTGTCTGACATCATGCAGGCCGCCCTGATCTGAAACCGCCATCGCGCTGCGCCGCATACGCTTTCTTGCCAAGTGCGCGGCAGCGCTTTAACGGCATGGGGCGCAACGGGGGCCCGTAGCTCAGTGGTTAGAGCTGGCCGCTCATAACGGCTAGGTCGCGGGTTCAAATCCTGCCGGGCCTACCACCACCCCGCGAGCATGGCGGCGCCCAAATTGCGGCGCTGTAATTACGACAGGCGCGCGACACGCGTGCCACAAGTGACCCACGATCATCATCATTCTGCAAAACCGGCGTCATGCCCGTGCGCTATCGCGTTCCGAACGGAGGGCGCGTTCGATGGGCGAAGTGATCGGAATGGACAAGCGGCAGCGGCGTCTGGCCGTGCGGTTGGCGCGCGACGGCGCCGATCTCGTGGCAGTGCAGAAGCTGCGCTGGCAGGTCTTTTTCGATGAAATGGGCGCCCAGGCCCACGGCTTGCTCAGCCAGCTTGACGCTGATCCCTATGATGCGCTGTGCGATCATCTGCTGGTGATCGATGAAGACCAGCCCGGCACCACTGTGCCCGATGGCCAGGTCGTGGGCACCTATCGCCTGCTGCGCGAAAGCGTGGCGCGGGCGGCGGACGGGTTTTACAGCGCCGGCGAATTCGATCTTGCCCCGTTGATGGCCGGTGAAGGCAGGGTCGGCGGCGAACTGCTGGAACTGGGCCGGTCCTGCGTGCTGCCGACCTTCCGCACCAGCGCCACGATTTCCCTGCTCTGGCGTGGCATCGCCGATTACATCGCCGCCCATGACATCGGCCTGATGTTCGGCTGCGCCTCGTTTTCCGGCATCGATCCCGATGCCCATGCCGCCGCGCTCTCGTTGCTGGCCCACACCTGCCTGGCCCCGGCAGAACAGCGCCCGCAGGTGCGGCCCAATGCCCGCTGCGCCGTGCCGCTCGAACGCCTGCCGCGCGGCAGCTATGACGAGCGCCGCGCGATGCTGGCGCTGCCCCCGCTGATCAAGGGCTATCTGCGTTGCGGCGCGCGCTTTGGCGATGGCGCGTTCATCGATCACGCGTTCAACACTGTCGATGTCTGCGTCGTCCTGCCGGTGGAACAGATCAGCCAGCGCTACGCCACCCGCTTCAGCGTGGCAGCATAATCCCCGGCTGCAACTTCGCGCTTGCACGCAACGCCCTGCAAACCTAAGGGCATGCTCGTGTCGGGGAGTAGCGCAGCCTGGTAGCGCATCTGCTTTGGGAGCAGAGGGTCGCAGGTTCGAATCCTGTCTCCCCGACCATTTCCATCATCTGACATCGCCAAGCCATACCGCCCCACGCCAGGGGCGGTAGCGGCGAGCATTCTTGCGTGAGGCGCACCGGCGCCATCGCCCCGCGCCACGCCGCGCAAAACAGTACCAATCAACAACTGGTTCTTATTCACACCGCCAGCGCCGCCCCGCGCTGATTCGCGGTGCCATCGGCGTTTGCGCGTTTCACCCGCCGGAATGACAGCGCCGTCCATCATTTTGGGCAACAATTTTTATATATAAATTTCATTCTCATAGAGAGAATATGAAACATATTGAAGACATTTCCAATTTTTTCCTGGATTCTCGAAGTGTGACATATAACATATGCATAACCAAATGGGGGTTTGGTAACAAAATGGGCCTCATCCCCAGACGGGAAAAGTTACGTGGCCGAACCGGGCTTCGGCGAGGGATCAGCGCGGTGCGCTGAAAAACTGGGGGAATGGGAATGAACGTGCGGCGCTTCCTTTTGATCGCCACAACCGCGATGGTCGCCATGCCGATTGCGGCGCAGGCGCAGACCGCTGCGGAAGGACCGGGCGAAACCGCTTCCAGCAGTTCGGGCGATGGTTCGGGCATCGTTGTCACCGGCATCCGCGCCAGCTTGCGCAACGCCATCGAGATCAAGCGCAACGCCAACTCGATCGTCGACGTGATCAGCGCCGAAGACGTGGGCAAATTCCCGGATAGCAACGTGGCGGAATCGCTCTCGCGTCTGCCGGGCATCACGGTCGACCGTCAGTTCGGCGAAGGCGAGCAGCTGTCCATCGCTGGGGTGGAGCCCGCGCTCAACCGCCTGACGATCGACGGCCACTCGGTCGCCTCGGCCGACTGGGGCGGCAACCCGTCCGACCGTTCGAGCCGCAGCTTCAACTACTCGCTGCTTTCGCCGGCGATCATCAGCCAGGCCGTCGTCTACAAGACTCCCGAGGCGCGCCTGCAGGAAGGCGCCATCGGCGCCACCGTCGATGTCGTCACGCGCAAGCCACTCGATCTGGCTGCCAACACCATCCGCTTCAACGGCGGCTATGAATACAACGACCGCGCCAAGCGTGGCAGCTTCCGCGGCGGCGGCCTGTACAGCTGGAAGAACGATGACGAAACCATCGGCATCCTGGCAGCGGTGAACTACGACAAGGAGCAGCTCAGCCGCGCCGGCGTGGCCGTGTACTGGTATCGTACCGGTCAGGCCCTGCTCGATAACGCGCCCGCCACCGCCACGGTCAACGGCAAGCCGATCTCGGCCCTGTCGGCCACCGAACGCGCCGATTTCTCCGACGCCCGCTTTGCCTCGTTCCTGGCGCGCGAATTCTTCAAGCAGGATCGCGAACGCCTGGGCTTCAACGGCGCGATCCAGCTCAAGCCGGCCGACAACCTCGTGCTGACCGCCACGGGCCTGGTCATTCGCGGCAACTACGACAACGTGTCGAATTCGATGTATACCTACGGGTATGAAGGCTCGCGCCTGATTTCGGCCAAGTATGGCAACGGCCTGGTCACCGAAGCGACGTTCTCGGGCATTCCGGCTGGCCAGACCGGCGCCACCGGCCAGCTCGATACGCTCTATCGCCGCACCCGCATCAAAAACGACACCTACTCGCTGGCCTATGACTGGAAGCCGGAAGGCTGGGCGATCACCGGCAATGTCGGCTACACCCGCGCCTCGGGCGGCAAGGATCCCGAATACCTGCTCGATTTCCGCACCCAGCAGGGCTTCACCTCGGGCGCCAATGGCCGCAACACGATCGTCAACTGGGACCGCCCGGCCACCGATCCCACCAAGTGGCTGAGCAACTACACTGCGCTGGGCGGCGAAAACGTCACGGCCACCGATGGCCGCAAGTTCTTCGGCCGGCAGATCGGCGGCATTCCCACCCAGTCAGGCTTCACGGTCGACAAGGAATGGTACGGCGAAGCCAACTTCGTGCGCGACATCAACGTCGGCCCGTTCAACAAGCTGCTGTTCGGTGGCCGCTACAGCTCGCACCAGAACAGCAATACCACCTACAGCAACGCGATCTTCACCAACCAGAACTACACGCTGGCCGATCTTGACTACAACGTGCTGAACTCGGGCCTTTACAATGGCCTGGGCACCTCGGGCAACGGGGCGCCCTATGTCGGCATGGACAAGGACGGGATCATCGCCACGCTGAAGAAGTATGGCAACTTCACCGACGATCGCGGCCTGTCCAAGGGCGATTACTGGCTGGTCAACGAGCGCATCAAGGCAGCCTATATCCAGGCCAACTTCGAAAGCGGCAAGCTGCGCGGCAACATCGGTGGCCGTTTCGTCAGCACCAGCGTGGAATCCAACTTCTACGCCCAGAGCGGTTCGACCGTGAACCTGGTGCAGTACAACAAGACCGACAACCGCTTCCTGCCTGCCCTCAACGTGATCTACAATGCCGGGCAGAGCGTGGTGCTGCGCGGTGCGGTCGCCAAGGTCATGGCGCGTCCGCGCTACTCCGACCTTGCCGGCTATCTCTCGCTCGATGACAGCACGCTGAGCGGCGGCGGCGGCAACCCCGACCTCAAGCCCTATCTCGCGACCAACTTCGGTCTTTCGGCCGAGTGGTACTTCGCCCCGTCCAGCTTCCTCTCGGGCGAAGTGTTCTACCGCGATATCAGCAACTACGTTGGCAACGAAACCCTCGACACCACGCTGACCAACCCGATCACCGGCCAGACCCGCACCTATGCGATCTCGCGCCCGGTCAACGGCGGCAAGGCAACCGTCACCGGTTTCTCGCTCTCGGGCAATACCAACCTGATCTGGGGCTTCGGCATCCAGGCCGCCTACACGTTTGCCGATGCAGACACGCAGGCGTCCACCGGCCTGCCGTTCCTGTCGCGCAACACGATCCAGATCTCGCCCTACTATGAAAACGGGCCGTTCCAGGCGCGGGTCAGCTACAACCGTCGCTCGAAGTACTTCTACCGCTTCGGCCGCCAGCAGTCGCAGGACTATACCGACGCCTATCGCCAGCTCGATGCGCAGATCTCGTATACCATCAACGATCACGTGCAGGTGACGGCGACCGCCTCCAACCTGCTGGACGAAACCTATTACCAGTACAGCTCCGATCCCAAGGCGCCCACGTCGGTCTACAAGAACGGCCGCGTGTTCTCCGCCAGCGTGACCGGGCGCTTCTAAGACCCTGAAAGCCACAACCCTTGCGTGGTATGGCCCGCTTCCTGAAAGGGAAGCGGGCCTTTTTTCTGCAAGATGTGCTGGGCGCCGATCAGCCGGCGTTCAATTCCGCGACCACGTCATAGGCATCGCCCCGGTAATAGGACTGGGTATATTCCACCGCGCGTCCATCGCCCAGGAACCCGCGCCGCTCGATCAGCAGGCCAGCGTGGCCGGTTTCCACCCCCAGGCGCCGCGCCTGCTCCCCGGGGAACGGCATGGCCCGCAGCCGTTGCAGCGCGCGCACCGGGCGGTTGCCCTCGGCTTCCAGCGCGGCATAGAGCGAATCCTTGACGGCATCGATCCCCGCCAGGCAATCGGCGGCAATGGTCGAGGTTTCGAACGCCATCGGCACGTCATCGGCAAAGCGCAGGCGTTGGAAGCGATAGACCTGCCGCCCCGGCGACAGTCCCAATGAAAGCGATTCCTCGGGCGTGACCAGCCCCGCCGAGCGCGACAGCCATTCGCTGCTCGGCTTGCGGCCCCGCGCCAGCATGTCTTCGGAAAATGACGAGAGCTTGGAAAAGCTCTTTTCCACGCGCGCAGCCACATAGGTGCCCGAACCACGCCGACGCACCACCAAGCCTTCCTGCGCCAGGCCATCGATCGCCTTGCGCACGGTAATGCGCGACACGCCATATTCGAGAGCCAGATCCCGTTCGGCCGGGATCATGTCATCCTGGGTCAAGACCTTGGTCTCGATCGCCTGGCGCACCAATTGCTGAAGCTGCAAATAGAGTGGCGCGCGCAGATCTTCGCGCAATCGACCAACTCTCTGCACGAAGGACATCATGTTCGCCTCGAAACCACGCGCTCGTATTATTCGGCCAGACTAGAGTACCGACCCTTTCGAGACAACTGGCATCATAGGTTACATATTGGGCCGTACCGCCACGCAAAAGCCGCGCCAGGCGCAAAGGCCCGGCGCGGCTTGCATGCTGCGCATAATTGAAGCGCCAGCCCGGTTCAGGGCGCGGCGACAACCACCTGGCGCTGGGTGCCGAGCTTTTCGATGCCCAGTTCCACCACATCGCCCACGTCGAGGAACACCTGCGGGTTGAGGCCCAGGCCCACGCCGGCGGGCGTGCCGGTGGTGATGATATCGCCGGGCTGGAAGCTCATGAACTGCGACATGTAGCTGAGCAGGAAGGCCGGCTTGTAGACCATGGTGCGGGTGGAACCGTCCTGGTAGCGCTTGCCGTTGACTTCCAGCCACATCGCCAGTTCGCCAGGATCGCCCACTTCATCGGCGGTCACCAGCCAGGGGCCGATCGGGCCAAAGCTGTCGCAGCCCTTGCCCTTCATCCACTGGCCGTGGCGCTCGATCTGAAATGCCCGCTCCGACACGTCGTGGCACACGAAATAGCCGGCGATCGCGGCGCGTGCGGTGTCCTCGTCGGCATAGCTGACATGGCTGCCCACCACGAACGCCAGTTCCACTTCCCAATCGAGCTTGGTGCTGCCGCGCGGCTTGATAACCGGATCGTTCGGCCCGCAGATCGCGCTGGTCGCCTTCATGAACGCGACCGGCTCGGGCGGCACGGTAGCGCCAGTTTCGGCGGCATGGTCGGAATAGTTGAGGCCGATGCACACGAACTTGCCCACGCCGGCCACGCACGGCCCCAGGCGGCCAGGCTGCTCCACCGCCGGCAGCGTAGCGGGATCGATCGCGCGCAACTGGTCGAGCACGGCGGGCGAGAGCGTATCGCCGGCAATGTCGGCGACTACGCCGGACAGGTCACGCACCACTCCCTGGGCATCGAGCAGGCCGGGGCGTTCTGCCCCGGGGTTTCCAAAACGCAGCAGCTTCATGCTTGGTCCTTTGTGTCTAAATGATCGGCCAGATTGAAAATGCGATGGGCCGCCAACCATTTCACCCCTGGCGGGGCGGCGTCCAGCGGCTTTTGCAGTGGGTCCATAGTGCGCTCCCACGCATGTGAGTCAGCGCTGGCTACGCGATCTGCGGCGGGGGCATCGCCGGTGGTTTCGGTAATCATCACCAGGCGATCGGCCACGCGATAGATTTCCATCACGCGCACGCCCGATCCGACAATGTCGGCAAGCACGCCAGCCGGCACGCGGCCCGGCTGGTGCCAGGCATCATAGGCGGCAGCCACACCCGCGTCTGCCAGGTCGAGCAGGAAAACCTCGCGCATGTCAGCCTCTTTCCTGTGCCACGGCGCGGGCCGCCTGCGTGCCAAACCATGCCACCACCAGGAAGCTGGCCAGTGGCACGACCATGCCGGTCTTGAGCGAATGGAGATGATCGCCAATCAGCCCGACCAGCGGCGGGAACACCGCCCCGCCAATGATCGCCATGATCAGCAGCGAGGAACCGAGCTTGGTCTTGCTGCCCAGGCCCGAGACGCCCAAGGCAAAGATCGTCGGGAACATGATCGACATGAAGAAGCTCGACAGCCCCAGCGCGATCACCGCCGTCCACCCGCTCGCCATGATGGCAACGGCACACAGCCCGGCCGCGATCACCGCAAACAGCGTGAGCAGCCGCACCGGTGGCACCCGCTTCATCAGCGCGGTGCCGGCAAAGCGCCCGGCCATGAACGCCATCAGGCTATAGCCCAGCAGATGCGCCGCGCGCATTTCACCGATGCGCGTGGCATCCTGGGCAAAGTTGATGAAATAGCTCCAGATCGAAACCTGCGCGCCGACATAGAAGAACTGCGCGATCACCGCCCTGCGCAGCAAGGGCGCGGCGGCAAGGCTGCCGCCCTCCCCCTGCGCCGGCTCGTCCACGGCGGGAAACCGCGTCAGCCGCACGACCAGCGCCAGGAACAGCACCAGCAGGCCAAGGCCAAGATAGGGCAGTTGCACCGCCAGCGCTTCCTGCGTGCGATAGGCCGCCACTTGCGCCGGGGCCATTGCCGCCAGCTGCGCCGGCGTGCGCTCCACCCCGGAAAAGATCAGCGCCCCGCCCACGAACGGCGCCACGAAGGCCCCCAGCCCGTTGAAACTTTGCGCGAGGTTGAGCCGCCGTGCCGCCGTGCTGGCCGGCCCCATCACCGTGATCAGCGGATTGGCCGCCGTTTCCAGGAAAGCCAGGCCCGCCGCAATGATGTAGAGCGCCCCCAGGAAAAAGCCGAACGCCTGGACATGCGCGGCCGGCCAGAACAGCAGCGCGCCCACGGCATAGAGCACCAGCCCGATCAACAGCCCGTTGCGATAGCCCACGCGGTTCATCACCCACCCCGCCGGCAGGGCAAAGGTGAAATAGCCGCAATAGAACGCGGTCTGCACCAGGCCCGACTGCATCCGCGTGAGATCGAGCGCCTTTTGAAACTGCTTGATCAGGATATCGTTGAAATTGTTAGCCAGGGCCCAGAGGAAAAACATCGAGCAGACCACGGCAAAGGCCACCCGCGCGCCGCGTGCCACCAACGGCAGGGCGCGCTGGGTGTCCGCGGATGCACGGTCGGCAGGGCCGCTTTGTTCCTGGTCGCTCAAGCCGATGGTGATCGGGGCCATGGTAACCTCTCGTTGGATTATGTTCTGGTTTGCAGGGGGCGGCAGCGTCGCTGCGGGCGATCAGCTGTTGGCCCAGCCGCCATCGATGATGTGGCACTGGCCGGTGGTAAAAGCGGCGGCATCGCTGGCGAGGTAGAGCGCCAGCGCCGCGATTTCCGCCGGATCGCCAATACGGCCCATTGGCTGGCGCGCCTTGAACGCAGCCATGGCCGCATCGAAATCGCCGGTGGCGGCCAGGCGCTGTTCCAGCGAAGGAGAGTGCACAGTGCCGGGGCAGATCGCGTTGCAGCGGATGCCCTGCTGCACGAAATCGGCCGCCACGGCCTTGGTCAGCCCGACCACCGCCGCCTTGCTGGCGCCATAGGCAAAGCGATTGGGCACGCCGATCACCGATCCGGCGACAGAGGCCATGTTGATGATCGACCCGCCGCCCCGCGCGATCATGCCAGGCAGCAGCGCACGGATCAGGCGGAACATCGCCGTGACGTTGAGATCAAAGGCAAAGGCCCAGTCATCGTCGCTGCAGTCCAGGATCGTGCCGCCGTGCACCACGCCGGCGCAGTTGAACACGATGTCAAAACCATCCTCTTGCGCGGCAAGCGCGGTGATGGCGGCGGCATCGGTCACGTCGAGCACAGCGGTGCGACAGCCGGGCAGCTCTTCGAGCGCGGCAGGATTGCGATCGAGTGCCAACACATCGGCCCCGGCATCGCGAAAGGCTTCGGCACTGGCGCGGCCGATCCCCTGGCCTGCGCCAGTCACGATCGCGCGCTTGCCGGTAAGGTCGAACGGGTGATGCGTCATGTCAGGGCTCCTGCACGGTGGGCCAGCGGCAGGCATCCCGGACCGCTCGGCTCGAATTGCTTGTAGGTGAGAATGAATTCCTGGTGGCCCAGCGCTTCTGATCGGGTCTGCGCCCCGGCAGCGACGGCCACCACCTGATCGAAGATCTCGGTGCCCACCTCGTCCAGCGTGGCCTTGCCATGCAGGATGCGCCCGGCATCCACGTCCATGTCTTCGGCCAGGCGGGCATAGGTTTCGGGATTGGCGCAAACCTTGATCACCGGGGAAACCGCCGATCCCACCACCGAACCGCGCCCGGTGGTGAACAGGATCAGGTGGCAGCCCGAGGCGATCATCTCGACGATTTCGGCGTTGTCGGAAATGTTGGGAAAGCCAAAACGCACCTCCCCATCGGGCACCACGTCCATGAGGTAAAGCCCCGGCCCGCCGGTCCGCTCGCCCGGGCGGATCAGCCCGGAAATGGGCGAGGCGCCCGACTTGGAATAGGCGCCGAGCGACTTTTCCTCCTGGGTGGTCAGCCCGCCATCGGCATTGCCGGGGGCAAAGCTGCCATAGCCGAGCGTGGCATAATAGCGGGCGGCCTTGGCCACGCAGGCCTCGATCTCGTCACCCAGTTCCGGCGTCACCGCGCGCGCGGCCATGACCTGCTCGCACCCGATCAGCTCGCCGGTTTCCTCGAAGATGCAGGTGGCACCCTCGGCCACCAGCATATCGAAACAGCGCCCCACGGCCGGATTGGCAGTGATGCCGCTGGTGCCGTCAGATCCACCGCAGATCGTGCCGACCACCAGTTCCGACACGGCCATGGGCACGCGCGGGGCCTGCTCGGCCGCGGCGCGCAGGCGGGCGACCGCTTCTCGGCCGGCATCGATCGTGGCGCGGGTGCCGCCGGCCTGCTGGATCACCAGGGTTTCCACCGGCCGGCCGCTGGCCGCAACCTGCGCGGCCAGGGTCTGGCGGTCAAAGCCTTCGCAGCCCAGCGAAATCACCAGCACGCCGCCCACATTGGGGTGGGTGGCAATCGCCGCCATCATCTGCGCGGCATAGCTGTTGGGATAGCAGCCGGGAAAGCCGGCCAGTTGCACATCGGGATCGTCGATCGCGCTGACGATGCGCCGCGCCACATGGTGGGCGCATTCCACCAGATAGGCGACGAGCACCACATTGCGCACGCCCTTGCGCCCATCGGCGCGCAGGAAACCCTGGATGGGGTGATGCTGCATCACTTGCTGCCTTTCGTGCTGGCATCGCGGCCATGGGCGGGAATGTAATCGCTCGCCAGGTTGTGGGAATGAACGTGGCCGCCGCGTGGGGTCGCTGCCTTCATGCTGCCGATCGGCGCGCCATAGCGCAGCACCTTGTCGCCGACGGCCAGGTCATGGCGGGCAATCTTGTGGCCCAGCGGCACGGCCTGGGGCAGCGGCACCGCCACGCCATCGATCGTCACGATCTCGCCCAGCGCGGCATCGCGAATACACACCAGCACATTGTCTGCCGGGTCCAGCAGCAGGAACGCTTCCTGCGCCAGATCAGCTTGTGGCGAGACCATAAAACCCAACCCCGTTGTGCAGGAAAACCTGCGCCTGTTCCGTTTCATTGAAACCCGAAAGCAGCCGGCGGCACTGCGCCAGCCAGTCGTGATAGTCCCCGGCCAGATGCAGCACCGGCCAATCGCTGCCCCAGATCACGCGATCCGGGCCAAAGCAGGCCAGGATGTGATCGACATAGGGCGCGATCGTTGCATCGTCGGTTTGGCCGCCGGCTTCGGTCCACAGGCCAGACAGCTTGCACCAGACATTGCCATGGCCAGACAGCGCGGCCAGTTCATTGGCCCAGGCAGCATAGCCATGGCTGGCAATATCGGGCTTGCCCGCATGATCGAGCGCGATGCGCAAGGCGGGATGGCGCGCGGCCAGCTGGGCGATCACCGGCAGTTGCGGCGCCCGCACCAGCGCATCGAGGCACAGCCCATGCCGGGCCATGGCATCGAGGCCATCGGCCACGTCGGCGCGCAAGATCCAGCGCGGATCGTCGAGCCCCTGCAACATCGGGCGCAACCCCTTGAGCAGTGGCTCCTGCGCCAAAGCGGCAATCTGGGCGGCCGCATCGGGCGCGGAGAGATCGGCCCAGCCGACCACGCCGCGCACCAGCGGATGATCCTGCGCCAGGCGCAGGAGCCACGCGGTTTCGGCCGGATCGGGCGCGGCTTGCACCAGCACCGTGCCCCAGACCGCTGCGTCTGCGGGAAAATCAGCCGGCAAAAAATCGCGATGGATCGGCGCGAGATCGGCCGTGGGCCAATCCGTGAATGGATTGGCCAGTGCCCAGAAATGCTGGTGGCCATCCAGGATCATGCCAGGGCGCCCTGCCCGCGTTCGGCAACGGGCACTGGTGCTGCGGGATCGAGCAGCCCTTGCGCCACCAGATCGGCCCACAGCGCCGGCGGGATCGGCGTTGCCGCCAGGGCCAGGGCGCTGTGCACCTCGGCGACGCTGGCCAGGCCCGGCAGCACGGCGGCCACCGCCGGGTGCGCCTGGGGAAAGGCCAGCGCGGCAGCGGCCAGGCTCACCCCGTGGGCCTCACAGACCGCCTCGATCTGCGCCACGCGGTCCACCACGGCGGCCGGCGCGGGGGCATAGTTGTAATGGAACGGGCCAGGGCCACGCGTGCCGCTGGCCAGGATGCCGCTGTTGAATATCCCGCCCAGCAGCACTTTGGCGCCATGATCCAGGCATTGCGGCAGGAAGGTATGCAGCGCCTCCTGCTCCAGCAGGGTATAGCGGCCGGCCAGCAGGAAACGGTCCCAGCGCCCGATGGCCATGGCCGCCAGGCACACGTCCCACTCGTTCACGCCCAGCCCGATCGCACCCACGACGCCTGCCTCGCGCAGCTGCGCCAGCGCGCGATAGCCGCCCTCGGCCAGATCGCGAAAATGGCGGGCGGCGTCTTCGCCATGCGTCACTTCGCCGATATCGTGCACCAGCAGGATATCGATGCGGTCCAGCCCCAGCCGATCAAGGCTGCTTTCAAAGGCGCGCATCACCCCGTCATAGGAATAATCGAACCGCACGCGGTAGGGCAGCGGGTCGGCAAAGCCATGGCGTTCGGCCGCGCCTTCCAGCGAGGCATCGTATTCCAGCAGGCGGCCGACCTTGGTGGAAATCACATAGTCGGCGCGTGGCTTGCCGCGCAGAAACGCGCCCAGCCGCTGTTCGGAAAGCCCCAGGCCATAATAGGGCGCGGTGTCGAACAGGCGGATGCCGCCGTCCCATGCGGCGGCCAGCGTCGCCTGCGCCTGATCATCGGGGATGGCGCGATAGAGATTGCCCAGCGCTGCGCCGCCAAATCCCAGCATCCCGCCCAAACTCCTACCGCCGCGCCATGGTGGCCAGCTCGCTCCTCTCACATACAAAAATAGCTTTCATATTTGCAAGGGCGATGTTTACCGCCCGCCTTGCGCTCACACCCGGCTGTCGGCGGTGGACAGCAGCTCGGATATCTGCCGCGCGGTTTCCACCAGGTGGCCAGTCGCCTCGTCCATGGTCTTTTGCAGATTGCCGTGATGAATGAACGGCACGGTCAGCGCCGCCGCCGCGCGATCGCCGCGCATGATCGGGGCGGAAATATCGCTGATGCCGTTCACGAACGTGCTTTGCGCCTGCGCGTGCCCTTGCGCGGCGGCGGCCTTGGCGGCCTTGACGAACGCGGCAATCTCGCCGCGATCGGTTGCAGGGGAAAGCTGTGCCAGCCAGGCCTGCTGTATATCGGCCGGCTGGTGGCCGAACAGCACCACGCCCGATACCGACCGGTGCAGCGCCAGGCGGTGGCCGATGCGCACCGAAAAGCCGATCTGCTCGTTCGATTCCATGCGCGCCACCACCACGATCTCACCCCGCGTGTGGAACACCAGATGGCACGACTGGCCGACGTCCATCGCCAGTTGGCGCATGCGCGGCAGCGCCACTTCCACCAGGTTCTGCGTGGGCGGCTGGCGCATCGCCATGGTGAACAACAGGTCGGTCAGGTAATAGCCGTCGTTGGCGCCGTCCTGTTCGACAAAGCCGCGCGCCTGCAGCACCTGCACCATGCGGAACATTTCCCCCTGCGAGCGGCCCAGGCGCTGGCAGATTTCGGTCATGGTCATCGCCCGGCCGGAATTGACCAGCAACTCGATCACGTCGAGCCCTTTTTCCAGCGCCGGCGCGCGATAGCGGTTGCCGGTGCCACGGCCTTCATCGTCGCCCTGCGGCATGCCCGGAATGTCGTTCAACTGGAAAGATCCTCAACCCTGTTGCGGTATCATGCGATGCTATCGCCTGGCGGCACGGCTCGGCAAGGGGCGCAGCCACACTCAGGCGTCGGCGTCGCCGCTGCCTTCGCCATGGCAGGCCGGGCACGACACGCCCGCACGATAAAGTGGCGATTGCTGGCCCGCCGCATCCACCGGCCGGCCGCACGGCCCGCACAGCACATGGCTGCCCGGCTTGAGACCATGGCCGATCGCCACGCGCTCGTCGAACACGAAGCATTCGCCCTGCCACAGGCTTTCTGTCTCGGGCACCTGTTCCAGGTAATTGAGGATGCCGCCCTTCAGGTGATAGACCGCATCCACCCCCTCGCCCTTGAGAAAGGCAGTCGATTTCTCGCAGCGGATGCCGCCGGTGCAGAACATCGCCACGCGCGGCTGGCGCCCCTGCCCCAGCAAGGCATCGCGCTGTTGGCGGAACCAGGCGGGAAACTCGCGAAAACTGCGCGTTTGCGGGTCGATTGCCGCGGCAAAAGTGCCCACCGCGACTTCGTAATCGTTGCGCGTGTCGATCACGATGGTGTCGGGATCGCTGATCAGCGCGTTCCAGTCGTGCGGATCGATATAGGTGCCAACGCTGGCCAAAGGATCGATCCCATCGACGCCCATGGTCACGATCTCGCGCTTGAGGCGCACTTTCATGCGGGCAAACGGCATCGTCGCGGCGGTGGAATACTTCACGTCGAGCCCGGCACAATGCGGCAGGCTGCGCACATGCGCCACCACGGCGGCGATCCCCGCCGCGCTGCCGGCGATCGTGCCGTTGATCCCCTCGCCCGCCAGCAGCAGCGTGCCTTTGACGCCCTGCTCATCGCACAGTTGCAGCAGCGGCGCGCGCAGCGCGGCCGGATCGGCAAAGGGGGCAAACTGATAGAGCGCGGCAACAGTGATCGGGTCCATGGCGACGCCCCCATAAACCCTTAAGCAGGGCGCTGGCTATCCCGCACTTGCCCTGGCCCCGCCTGGTGTGAAAGGGAGGCTGCCAAAGGGAGATTGCCA
This sequence comes from Novosphingobium sp. AAP1, assembly GCF_001295765.1. NCBI lineage: Bacteria > Pseudomonadati > Pseudomonadota > Alphaproteobacteria > Sphingomonadales > Sphingomonadaceae > Novosphingobium > Novosphingobium sp. AAP1. Next base: position 625,509 of record NZ_LJHO01000001.1, read on the forward strand.
TGCCCGACCTGGGCGCCATCGTGCACGAGATTGCCGCCGAAATGCGCAACCACCCCGAAAAGGGCACGGTGGCCGACTATATCCCGGCGCTGGCGACGGTTCCGGCCGATCGCTTTGGCATCGCCGTGGTCATGGCCGATGGCACCTGCCACATGGCCGGCGACGCGCAGGAAGCCTTTTCGATCCAGAGCATTTCCAAGGTCTTTGCCCTGACCATGGCGCTGGGCGCGGTGGGCGATGCGCTGTGGCAGCGGGTGGGGCGCGAGCCTTCGGGCAGCGCGTTCAACTCGATCGTCCAGCTCGAAAGCGAGCACGGCATCCCGCGCAACCCATTCATCAACGCCGGGGCCATCGTGGTCAGCGATATCCTGCTCGGCCGCTATGAACCGCGTGAGGCAATCGGCGAGATGCTGCGCTTCGTGCGCGCGCTCGCCGGGGATGACAGCATCGTGGTGGATGAAGAGGTGGCGCGCGGCGAGCAGGAAACCGGCTATCGCAACATGGCCCTGGCTAACTACATGCGCGCGTTCGGCAACATCCACCACCCGGTGGAAAAGGTGCTGGGCCTCTATTTCCACCAGTGCGCCCTGGCAATGAATTGCCGCCAGTTGGCCATGGCCGGGCGCTATCTCATGGCGCGGGGCCGCAATCCCGATACCGGGCGCAGCGTGGTTTCACCCCAGCGCGCACGGCGCATCAACGCCCTGATGCTCACCTGCGGGCACTATGACGGATCGGGCGAATTCGCCTTCCGCACCGGCCTGCCCGGAAAATCCGGCGTGGGCGGCGGCATCCTGGCGATCGCGCCGGGGGTGGCCAGCATTGCCGTCTGGTCCCCCGGGCTCAACGCGCGCGGCAATTCGCTGGCCGGCACCCTGGCGCTGGAGCGGCTGGTGCAGCACACCGGCTGGTCGGTCTTCGAACCGGGCCTTGGCCAGGATCAAAGCCAGAGCCAGGGCAGCGCTTCAGAATGAAAACCGCAGGCCCGCCGCGCCATAGTGCTCGCCACCCTGCAGGGTCAGCTTGAACTTGGGCAGGATCGGAAAGGCCGCCAGGGCATAGGCCCGCACCTTTTCATGCGCCAGGCGCGCGCCCAGCCCCAGTTCGGCCACGGCCGGAATCGTGAACGTTGCCTCACCCTTGGCATAGATCGAGGTGCTGGCGCCGTCTTGCGTGGGAATGAATGCCCCTACAACCGGCCGCACGGTAAACGGGCCAAAGCCCATGCTGTAGCTCGCGCCCACTTCGGCGCCCCATTGCCCATCGGCCTTGCCGCCGGTGGCCTCGACCCCCAGCCCCTTGGCCTGTGCCAGTGCCGGGCATGCCAGCAGCGCCAAAGCCAGCGCAGCACCCATTCCATATCGCGTCATCGCAACCCCATGCTCTTGCGCCCCCGCGCTATCCCTGTGCGCCGCAGAATCGGTGGTAATAGCACCAGCTGTCAATCACTTGGCCCGGCGCTTTGCCGCACGGGCGCACCGCCCGGCAGATGGTTGCGGTTCATCTCGCCCAACTGCGGTGACGGGTGCGGGGTGGCCAATGCAGAGCGGGAAAACCGGATCGGCAGGGCAACGCCGGGCACCACATCGCCCTCGCCCCGCGGCATGGCCAGTTCCAGCCCGCGATGGCGCACCTGCGGATCGGCAAAGGCCTGCGCCACGGTGTTGATCGGCCCGGCCGGCACGCCTTCACGCTCCAGGGCGGCCAGCAGATCATCGCGCGCCCACGTGACTGTCGCCGCCTCGATCGCGGCGATGAGCGCAGGTCGATCGGCCAGCCGGCCAGGGTTGCTGCCCCAGCCCGGCTGCATGGCTATGCCCAGCACCGCGCAAAGGCGGGCAAACTGCCCATCGTTGCCCACCGCCAGGATCAGCCAGCCATCGGCGGCCGGAAAGACCGCATAGGGCACGATGTTGGGATGGGCATTGCCCATGCGCACCGGCGCCACGCCCGAGGCCAGATAATTCATCGCCTGGTTGGCCAGAACCCCGGTCATCACGTCCATCAGCGCCATGTCGATCATCTGCCCGCGCCCGGATCGCGCGCGCTCTGCCAGCGCGGCCTGGATGGCGATCACGGCATAAAGGCCGGTCATGATATCGGCAAACGCCACGCCGATCTTTTGCGGCGGGCCATCGGGCGCGCCGGTCAGGTCCATGATCCCGCTCATGCCCTGGACGATGAAATCATAGCCGGCGCGCGCGGCATAGGGCCCGTCCTGGCCAAACCCGGTGATCGCGCAATAGACCAGCCCCGGATTGTGCGCGGCCAGGCTGGGATAGTCCAGCCCGAACCGCGCCATGCCGCCCAGCTTGAAATTCTCGATCACCACATCAGCATCGGCCACCAGCGCGCGGGCCTGCGCCTGCCCCGCCGCGGTGGCAAGGTCCAGCACCAGCGAACGCTTGCCGCGGTTGGTGGCGTGGAAATAGGCCGCATCCTGGCTGCCATCGGGATTGGCGATGAACGGCGGCCCCCAGGCGCGGGTATCATCGCCGCCCGCGCTTTCCACCTTGATCACCTCTGCCCCCAGGTCTGCCAGGATTTGCCCCGCCCAGGGCCCGGCCAGCACGCGCGCAAATTCGATCACGCGCAGGCCAGCGAGCGGCGGCGCCGCAGCGGCCGCGCCGGTCAAAACGCCGCGATTCCGGTAATCGCCCGGCCCAGGATCAGCGCATGCACATCGTGCGTGCCTTCATAGGTGTTCACGGTTTCCAGGTTCACCATGTGGCGGATCACCTGGTATTCCCCGGAAATGCCGTTGCCGCCGTGCATGTCGCGCGCCATGCGGGCAATGTCGAGCGCCTTGCCCACATTGTTGCGCTTGAGGATGGAGATCACCTCGGGCGCAGCGCCGTCTTCATCCAGCATGCGGCCAAGCCGCAGCACGGCCTGAACACCCAGGGTGATTTCGGTGAGCATGTCGGCCAGCTTCTTCTGGTAAAGCTGCGTCGCGGCCAGCGGGCGGCCGAACTGGTGCCGGTCCAGCCCATATTGCCGCGCGGCGGCAAAGCAGAACTCGGCCGCGCCCATCGCCCCCCAGGCAATGCCATAGCGCGCGCGGTTGAGGCAGCCGAACGGGCCTTTCAGCCCCTCCACCCCCGGCAGCAACGCCTCTTCGGGCACCAAGACCTGGTCCATCACCACTTGCCCGGTGACCGAGGCGCGCAGCGACAGCTTGCCGCCGATCTTGGGCGCGGAAAGGCCGGGCATGCCCTTTTCCAGCACGAAACCGCGAATGGCGCCGCCGTGGGCATCGCTCTTGGCCCAGATCACAAAGACGTCGGCAATCGGCGCGTTTGAAATCCACGTCTTGGTGCCGCTCAGCAGATAGCCACCATCGACCTTCTGCGCGCGGGTGCGCATGCCGGCCGGGTCTGATCCGGCATCGGGCTCGGTCAGGCCAAAACAGCCGATGGCCGCGCCGCTGGCCAGCCGAGGCAGATACTTTTCCCGTTGCGCGTCAGAGCCATAGGCATGGATCGGGTGGATCACCAGGCTCGACTGCACGCTCATCATCGAACGATAGCCGGAATCGACCCGCTCCACTTCGCGCGCGGCCAGGCCGTAGGCGACATACGAGGCCCCCGCCCCGCCAAACCGTTCGGGCAGCGTCACGCCCAACAGGCCCTGCGCGCCCATTTCGGCAAAGATCTCTGGATCGGTGGTTTCAGCGGCAAAGGCATCGATCACACGCGGCTGCAGCCGGTCCTGGGCAAAGGCGCGCGCGGCATCGCGCACCATCCGCTCATCTGTGGTCAGCTGGCTGTCCAGCCCCAGGGCATCTTCCCAATCGAAACGAACCTTGGCCATGCGCACTCTCCTTGCGCGCAAGGTTGACAGGGCCGGCCGATCGCATCAACAGCCCTTGATGCGGTTTTTGATCGCGTTTAGGAATGAACGCTGATGCTCGATCCTGAGGCCCTTGCCGTGTTCGTGGCCGTGGCGGATCACGGCCATTTCCAGCGCGCCGCCGATACGCTCGGCATTGCCCAGTCGGTGGCCAGCAAGCGATTGCAACGGCTGGAGCACGCGCTCGGCACCCGGCTGATCGAACGCGGCAGCCGCACCGCCGTGGTCCCCACCCGCGCCGGGGCGCTGTTCCTGCCGCAGGCGCGCGCCGCCCTCGAAACCCTGGCGCGCACCGGCCGCATCGGCATGGCCCTGGCGCGGGGAGAAGCCGGGCCACTCACCGTCGGCTATGTCTTTTCCGCGGCCATGGCCGGTGTCCTGCCGCGGCTGATCACCACCCTGGCCCAGGCGCTGCCGGGCATTGAGGTGATGCCCACGCTGATGGAAACCCCCGATCAGCTCAAGGCCCTGGCCGATGGGCGGATCGACCTGGCCATCGTGCGCCCGCGCCCCGCCTGGCCGGCCGATTGCCAGGAACTCGCGCGCCATCGCGAAGGGCTGTTGGTGGCGATGAGCGCAGCAAGCCCGCTTGCCAGCACTGCCCCACTGCACGCGGCCGACCTGGCCGGACAAACCTTTCTCACCCCGCAATTCCATGAAGAAGTGGGCCTGGCGCAAACCGTGACGGCACTGGCCAAGGCGGCACGCCTGCCCGCCCCGCTGATCCGCCGCACCGCCGATTTCATCACCGCCGCAAGCCTGGCTGCCGCGGGTCAAGGCGTTATCCTGGCCCCGGCAAGCCTCGCGCGGCTCAACCTCGAAGGGTTGGTGTTCCGCCCGCTGGCCGATCATGCCGGCACGGTCGATCTCGTCACCCTGGCGGGCGCGCATGTCCCACCGCAGGTCGTTGCCGCGCTGAAGCGGGACCCCGGGTCGAGCCCGGGGTGACGAAAAATATCACTGATCTAATTACTTGTCGTCACCCCGGACTTGATCCGGGGTCCCGCTAATTTACCGCCACCTAGATTCCCGAGCCCTTCCACGTGCGGCGCTCTTCGGCGGCGCGCAGCACTTCGTAGGCGAGTTGCAGCTTCTGGAATTCCTCGGCAGCTTTCGCGTCGTCCGGGCGCACATCGGGGTGCACTTCCTTGGCGCGGGTGCGCCAGGCCTTGCGCACGTCTTCGAACGCGGCATCGGGATCGAGGCCCAAGGCTTCCAGGGCGCGCAGTTCGTCGCGGCTGCGGCTGCCATCGCCAGGGCCGGCCCAGGCTTTCCACGACGAATCGCTATAGCCTTCGTTGGTGCGGCGCTCTGCCTGCTCGCGCGCAGCGGCTTCTTCCTTGTCGAGCCCCGCGAAATAGTCCCAGCCGGCATTGTATTCGGCGGCGTGCTTTTCGCAGAAATACCAGCGGTCAGGGCTGTTGGGCGATTTCGGCGCCGGGCAATTGCCAGGCTCGTTGCAGCCGGCGCGATCGCACAGGCGCACGTTCACGGCCTCGCGCGCGCTGCCATAGCCGCGCCAGCGGGGAAAACCCCAGTCGCTTGATCGCCCTTGCCGTGCCATCGGCCTTGCCACTTTCTCCTGACGCGGATGGGGCGCCATGCACGGCCATTGCCGCACAAGGCGCCCCCTCTAAGACGGATTCGCTCTTAACCACCGGCGGCCCCCCGGCGCAAGCTGTCCCTTACTGTACGGTGACAGTCACCGCGCGGCGGTTCTGTGCCCAGGCGGCTTCGTCAGAGCCGAGGGCGATCGGGCGTTCCTTGCCATAGCTGACCGTGCTGATGCGGCTGGCATCCACGCCCAGGCTGACCAGGTAGTTCTTGGCCGCATTGGCGCGGCGTTCGCCCAGGGCGATGTTGTAATCACGGGTACCGCGTTCGTCGCAGTGCCCTTCGATGGTGACACGCTTCATCGGATAGCGGGCCAGCCACTGCGCCTGGCTCTGCAGGATCGTCTGGCTCTGCGCATCGACGTTGTAACGGTCGGTGTCGAAGTGGATCGTGTCAGACTGCACCGAGGCCACGAAATCGGCCTGGCTGCCAGCAGCCGGGCCGCTCGGCGGCGGCGGCGGGGTGGTGGTGGTCGACGAAGCCGGTGGCGGCGGCAGTTCGGCGGCCGTGCGATTCTTCGCCGAGTTCGACGAACAGGCGGCCAGCGAAATGCTGCCAGCCAAAAGCGTTACGGTAAGAAGCGTGCGTTTCATCATATTCTCCTCAGGGCGGATGAGAAAGTTTTGCACTGCACAAAACGTCGGGGGGCTGAGAAATGGTGCAGCCACCAGGCTGCACCGGTTACGGCAAGACAGGACCCCAAGCCGGGTCAGAAGCATCGACCGGGGTATTGAGCTTGCGTTCGTTGAGGCCGGTCAGATCGACCTGCCAAATGGAGGTATGGCCCGTGTTCTTTTCCGTGCGGAAGAACTGCACGATGCGGCCATTGGGAGACCAGGTGGGCGCTTCATCCTGCCAGCTGTTGGTCAGGAAGCGCATGTCGCCACCGCTCGGGTTCATCACGGCCACGCGCAGGTTGCCGCAGATGCAGGTAAACGCGATCTGGTCGCCACGCGGGCTCCATTCCGGCGTGGCCGCGCGGCCGCCGAAGAAGCTGATGCGCTTCTGGTCGGTGCCATCGGCGTTCATCACATAGACCTGCTGGCTGCCCGAACGATCGCTTTCAAACACGATGCGCTTGCCATCGGGGCTGTAGGAACCACCCACGTTGATGCCCGGCGCATTGGTCAGCCGCACCGGTTCACCGCCGGTTGCGGGGATGCGATAGATATCGGTGTTGCCGCCAATCGCCATGGAGAACAGCAAAGACTTGCCATCGGGCGACCAGCGCGGCGCGAACGTGGGGTTGCGGCTTTGCAGCACGAGATGCTGCGTGCCCGATCCGATATCATAGACATAGATGCGCGGATTGCCGTTGAGATACGACAGATAGGCAATCTGCTGGTAATCGGGCGAGTAGCGCGGCGTCAGCGCGGTGGCCTGGCCATTGGTGATGAAGCGGTGGTTGGCACCATCGGAATCCATGATCGCCAACTGCTTGCGCCGGTGATCCTTGGGCCCGGTTTCGGCGATATAGGCGATCTTGCTGTCAAAGAACGGGCTCTCGCCCGACAGGCGCGAATAGACCATGTCGGCGCACTTGTGCGCGGCGCGGCGCCAATCGCCGGGCTGGACGACATAGCCCTGGCGCGCCAGTTCGCTGCCCAGCCCCACGTCATAGAGATAGCAGCCTACCGTCAGCCGGCCATCGGCGGCGGCGCGCACAAAGCCCTGCACCAGCATTTCGGCAGAGCGCGCACGCCAGCCGCTGAAATTGGGGGCGGCCACTTCCTGATAGCCGATGCCCGGCAGCGCATCGGGGCCGGTCGGCTTGAACAGGCCATTATTCTTGAGGTCATTATAAACTACCCGCGCCAGGTTCTTGCCCAGCGCGGCCGTGTTGCCACCATCGGCCGCCGTTGGCACGGCGTTGTCGGTGGGGAACGCGGGAATGGCCACGCCCAGATCCTGCCAGGCGCCCTCGCCAGTGACAGAGCCGGTCAAGCCGCCATCATCGAGCGCGGCGGTGGTGGGCGCTGCCTGCGGCGCGTTTGAGGCTGGCAGGGTTTGTTGCTGGGCGATAGCGGAGCCGGCACCCAGGCCAGCCAGCAAGACACCAAGAAGAGCGGATGAAATACGCTTCATTGTGACAGCTTCCAGTCAAAGCGAAACGCGGAAACGCGCTTCCAGCTGTTGTAGTACTGCGGCGGCAAATTGAACGGCGCGGCCAGTTCCACCGCACGGATCGCCAGTTCGGCATGGCGATGGGCCTGGGCACGATTGGCGTCGGTAATCCCGCTTTGCGATACGATCACCGGCTTTCCAGCCAACGACCCGTCAGGGTTGAGGTTCCAGGCCACCACGGTGACGAGCTTGTCCACCTCGACGCCAGACGGCCCTTGCCAGTGCGGCTTGATCTGCCGCGACAGCGCCATGCCCAGTGACGCGCGCACATCCGGCCCGGCGGTTTGCGCGGGGGGATTGTGCGAGGCGCCGGGATTGCTGTTGCTGGGCAGCCCGGCGAGGAAATCCTTGCCGATGCGGTCGCCACCCTGGGGCGCCTTGCGCGGCGGGGTGGGCGCAGGCTTGTCGCGGCCGGGGGCGTGCTCGGCCTGGCGCGGCGCGGGCTTTGCCGGCGTATGCACCGGCGCTGGCCGTGCTGGGGCCGGACGCGCGGGCGCAGGCTTGGGCGGCGCGGGCCGGGCCTGCGGGCGCGGCTCTGGCCGGGGTTGCGGGCGCGGTTCCGGGCGGGGCTCATGCCGCACCACCGGCTGCGGTTTGGGTTGGGGCTTGGGCGGCGCAGGCCGAGGCGGCTCGGGCCTGGGCTGCGGCCGTTCCACCGGCGCGGGCGGCGGAGGGGCAGGCTGGACCTTTTCCACCGGCGCGGGCGGCGCCGTTTCCGGCTCGGCGGCTTGCTGCTGCTCGCCCAGCGCGGGCGCCACGTCGGGCGCGGTCTGGGCGTTAGGCTCGGGCGAGGTGGCCTTGTCGGCCACGTCGTCGGCGATCGTCACCACCATGCGCTGGGGCGGCGGCTTGATCGACTTGCCCGGCGGTGAGAGCGTCAGCGCGGCAATCAGCGCCGCGTGGGCCACCACCGCCACGCCCAGCGCCAGCTTTTCTTCCCGGCGCAAACCAGCGGGAGATTGGTCAAGAGGATCGCGTGTGGCCATGGGCGTCAGGGCTGGCCCTGCGCCGGTGCGGCGGCGGCTGGAGCTGCGGGCGCCGGAGCGGCCGGTTCACCGCCACCACCCACGCCATTGCTGACCAGCGAAATCTGCTTGAAACCCGCCGCGTTCAATTCGCCCATCACCGCGATCACGCGGCCATAATCGAGCGCCTTGTCGGCCCGCAGCGTCACCAGCGGCGCCTCGCCATTGGGGCGCTGCACGGCGGCCAGCCGATCGGCCAGTTCACCAGGGGCCAGTTCCTGGTCATCCAGGAACAGGCGGCCCTGGCCGTCCATGCTCACCGTAATTTCGTTCTTCTTTTCCTGCAGCGCCTCGGCCTTGCTGTCAGGCAGGTCGATCGGCACGCCGGCGGTCAGCATCGGCGCGGTGACCATGAAGATGATCAGCAAGACCAGCATCACGTCGACCAGCGGGGTCACGTTGATTTCGGCCATCGGGGCCCCCCGCGACCGGCGCCGCCGCCCCCCGCCTCCGCCGCTGCTCTGGCCCAGGTTCATGGCCATGGCTTACTGCTCCAGTTCGCGGCTCAAGGTGGCGTGGAACCGGTCGGCAAAGCGGAACAGGCGCGCTTCAAAGCGGTTCACCGTGTTGCTGAAGCGGTTGTAGGCGATGACCGAGGGGATCGCCGCCACCAGGCCGATCGCCGTGGCAAACAGCGCCTCGGAAATGCCCGGCGCCACCACTGCGAGCGAGGAATTGGCCTGCGCCCCGATGTTGAAGAAGCTGTCCATGATGCCCCACACCGTGCCGAACAGGCCGACGAACGGCGCGACCGAACCCACCGTGGCAAGGAAGTTCAAGCGACCCGACAGGCGGTCGGTCTCGGCGGCCACGGCGCTGTCCATGGCCACTTGCAGGCGCTGGCGCGTGCCTTCGCGGTCGACGTTCTTGCCGGCGGTGGAGCGGCGCCATTCGGCCAGCGCGGCGGTCACCACGCGGGCGGCGGGCACGTCGCCCTTGCCGTTTTCCTTGTGGTAGGCATCGATATCGCGCGCTTCCCAGAAACCCTGCTCGTAGCGGGTGGAGCGACGCGACGCGCCGGCCATGCGCAGGCTGAATGACACGATGATCATCCACACCCACACGCTGGCGAGAACCAGCGCGCTCATCACGATCTGCACGACGATATCGGCATGCAGGAACAGGGCAACAGGATTAAGCCGGGTAGGAGCGCCGGCAGTCACGCTTGCTGCGGCGGCTAGAAGGGCCAAAGTCATGGGAAGGCTTTCTCAAGGTCCATTGCTGGATCGATCAGGGCGGCAAAGGCATCGCGCCAGGACGGCGGCAGACGGCGTGGTCGTCCGCCTGGCGTGACAAAGGCGACGCGAACCCGCGCGGCGCACAAAAGGCTCTGGTGCCTGAACGCCTGCTGAAGCAGCGTGCAGCTGGCACCTTGCAGTGCAGAAAGGCGCGATTCGACCACGATGCCATCGTCCAGGCGGGCCGGGCTAGCATAGCGCAGGGCCATGTCGGCCACGGCAAAGGCGCCCTCGCCCGCTTCGTGGGCGGCGCGCTGATCAATGCCGATCAGGCGCAACAGATCGGATCGCGCGCGTTCGAACCAGCGCAAGTAATTGGCATGATAGACAACGCCGGAAAGGTCGGTGTCTTCGTAATAGACCCGCACGCCCAGGCGATGGACCGTGCCGTTAAGGCAACCAGAGGGAATTTCCGGGCCGATCATAGGCGAAACGTGCCTGCCTTGCGACGGAATGACACGATTGTGTTACCCTATCTTGCTGCGGTGCGAAAGGATTAACGCGCCAGCATCGGGCCAAGCGGCGCGCCACCGAACAGATGCACGTGCAGATGCGGCACTTCCTGCCCGCCGTGCCCGCCGACATTGCCCAGCAGGCGATAGCCTGGCTCGACCAAACCGAGATCGCGCGCCACCTTGCCCACCGCGCGCACGAAGCCGGCGATCAGATCGGCCGGGGCATGGGCGGAAAAATCGTCCCAGCTGACATAAGGACCCTTGGGAATGACCAGCACATGCACCGGCGCCTGGGGCGCAATATCATGGAATGCCAGGGCAAAATCGTCTTCATAGACCTTCTTTGACGGGATTTCCCCGCGCAGGATCTTCGCAAAGACGTTCTGATCATCATAGGGCAGCGTGGCATCGATCGGCATGGGACAGTGCTTTCGATAAGGGGCTGGGAATCAAGGCCTTCACGCTGGTGAAAAGTTCACAGCAGCGAAGCGACCCTCAATCGCGCGGACGCGCGGCCTTTTCGGCGAGGCCCGACAGGCCTTCGCGGCGGTCAAGTTCGGCCAGCACACGGGCCAGCGGCACGTCGCGCGCACCAAGCAGAACCATGAGGTGGAACAAGAGGTCGGCTGCCTCGCCCACCAGTTCATCGGCGCTGCCCGAAAGCGCGGCGATCACCGTTTCCACGCCTTCTTCGCCCACTTTCTGCGCGATCTTGCCCAGCCCCTTGGCATGGAGGCGCGCAACATAGCTGGCATCGGGATCGGCGCTGCGGCGGGCGGCGATGGTCGCCTCGAGGCGGGCAAGCGTGCTCTGGTCCATGGCACGCGGCATGGAACGGCGCGGGCCGAGGGTCAAGCCTCTTGCCCCGCCCCTCCACCAGCCTGCGGCTGGTCCCCCTCCCCATGCCATGGGGGGGATCAGATTCTCCCCGCCTGACGGAGGGGCAGAGGTTCTCAGCCTCGCGCGGGCAATCCGGCTGCGCGCAACGCGGCGTGGGCCTGGGCGATGGAATAGGTGCCGAAGTGGAAGATCGAGGCGGCCAGGACCGCGCTGGCATGGCCCTTGGTCACGCCATCGACCAGGTGATCGAGCGTGCCCACCCCGCCGCTGGCAATGACCGGAACCGGTACGGCATCGGCAATCGCGCGGGTCAATTCCAGGTCATAGCCGGCCTTGGTGCCATCGCCGTCCATTGAGGTGACAAGCAGTTCGCCCGCCCCCAAGCTGGCCAACCGCTCGGCATGGACCAGGGCATCAATGCCCGTGCCCTTGCGCCCACCATGGGTGAAGATTTCCCACTTGCCTGGGCCCACGCGCCGCGCATCGACCGAGCCGACCACGCATTGCGCGCCGAATTTCTCGGCAATCTCGCGCACCAGTTCGGGCCGGGCCACTGCCGCGCTATTGACCGCGACCTTGTCGGCGCCAGCCAGCAACAGCGCGCGGGCATCCTCCACCGCACGCACGCCGCCGCCCACGGTCAAGGGCATGAAGCACACCTCGGCCGTGCGGGCGACCACATCGAGCAGCGTGCCGCGCCCTTCGTGCGTCGCGGAAATATCGAGGAAGCACAGCTCGTCAGCCCCGGCCGCGTCATAGGCGCGGGCCTGCTCCACCGGATCGCCGGCATCGCGCAGGTCGACGAAGTTGACGCCCTTGACCACGCGGCCTTCGGCCACATCGAGGCAGGGAATGACACGGACGCGGACGGTCATGACACAGGCGCCTTTCGTTGGTGCAAGTCTTTAGCGTTCCGCGATCTGGATCGCGGCGGCCAGATCGAGCCGCCCGTCATAGAGCGCGCGGCCGGTGATCACGCCTTCGATGCCATCGGCTTCATGCACCTTGAGCATGGCGATGTCATCAATGCCTTTCACGCCGCCGCTGGCGATCACCGGCAGCCGCGTGGCGCGCGCCAGGTTGACCGTCGCCTCGATGTTGCAACCCTTGAGCAGGCCATCGCGGCCCACGTCGGTGAACAGGAGCGAGGCGACGCCGGCATCCTCGAACCGGCGGGCCATGTCGGCGATCGACACGTCGGACACATCGGCCCAGCCAGCCGTGGCGACCATGCCGTCGCGCGCGTCCACCGCCACGACGATGCCGCCGGGATAGGCCTTGGCCATGTCCTTGACGAACTGCGGGTCTTTCAGCGCGGCGGTGCCGATCACCACGCGCGAGACGCCCAGATCGAACCAGCCGTCGACCGCGCGGGCATTGCGGATGCCGCCACCCAGCTGAACATGGCCGGGAAAGGCCTTGAGAATGCTTTCCACCGCGCGGGCATTGCGCGCCTCGCCCGCGAATGCGCCATCGAGATCGACCACGTGCAGGTATTGCGAACCCGCCTGGGCAAACAGCCCGGCCTGATGCGCGGGATCATCGCCATAGACGGTGGCACGATCCATATCGCCTTCTGCAAGGCGGACGACCTGACCTCCCTTGAGGTCGATGGCGGGAAATACGATCATGGCCGCGCGCCTAGCATCGCACGCGGCCATGTCCAACGGGTTTTGCGTGGCTCACGCTTGGTGCCCTTCGACAAGCTCAGGGCGAACGGGGGCAAGACCGAATTTCCGTGAAGTTCGTTCGGGCTGAGCCTGTCGAAGCCCCTGTGTTACCCTACCCCAACGCATCCTTGGGCACATGGGTGATGCGGCATGCCAGATCCGCCTCGCCCGAGGCGATGATGAAGCGATCGCCCTGGTCGATCACCCCGGTGGTGAAGACCACATCGCGCAGATAGAGCAGGTCTTCGAGCGGTTGGGTCAGCGCCGGCTCGGGTTCCAGCAGCGGCACCTCTCCTTCGGCCAGGATGCGGGTGGGATCGGCTTCGTCGAGCAAGCTCCAGAACGTGCGGTAGATGCCGACGATTTCCTTGGGCTCCACCCCGTGCCACAGGCTGAGCCAGCCACGCTGGCCCGCCACCTCCGTCAGGATCGGCGGCGCGCCGCCCCCCATCCGGGCCGTGGCCGGGCGATCGACGCGCGGGCGGATGTGCGGCGAAAGATGGGGCTTCCAGTGCCGGCCATCGGGCGATGTCGCCAGGTTGATCGACGGGCCGGCGCGGAACGGGCTGCCCGGCGGATAGGCAAACCACAGATCGCCCAGGGGCCGCGTCTGGGCCCAATAGGCCCCATCGACCAGGCCTTCGAAAATCAGCATGTCCTTGTTCTGGTGATCGAGCACCATACCCTCGAACGTCCAGTCGAGGCCATTGGCAGAGCTGTAAAGCGTGGTGGAATGGCGCTCCGGGCTGACCGAGCAGGTGGTCATCAGGTATTGCCCGTCGGCCACGCGGGAAATGCGGGCGTCTTCCACGCCATAGCAGGCCCAAGGCCCCGCCGGCGCGATCGCATTGTCATAATGGATCGCCACAATTTCCATGGCATCAGGCGTCATTTCCACCGGCAGCAGCCATGATAACGAAGTAAGCGCCATGACTTTCCAGCCGCCGCCGGGCACCATGAACTTGCGCGGATCGCGGGTATCGGCCAGTTCCAGCGGCCAGGCATCAAGCACGAAGCGCCCGAACGGCTGCCCGCCGACAAGCCGGCCGTCGCCATCCCAGCGGATCGCGTGCACCTTGCCATCGCGGATCGGCTCGCGCAGCGCCTCGGCCACGCGCACCATGAGGAGGACGTTGCCATTGGGCAGCGTGGTCATGCCGGGGTTGAATGCCCCCAGCACAAAGGTTTCCGCATCGAAATGGCCCGCCAGCGGCGAGCGCGACAGATCGATGACGTGGGGGGTGATGACCAGTCGGTCGTGGGGAAATTTCATTCTTCGTTGACCCTGGGAACAATGACCAGCTGCTGCACGACGGTGCGGCGCGGCTGGGTGAGGAAATAGTGGATGCCCACGGCGATATCTTCGGCGCGCAGCATCTTCTCGTCGGCGATCATCGCGCGCTGCTTGTCTGCGGGGATATCGGGATATTGGAAATCGGTGCCGACCAGGCCCGGCTCGACCAGGCCGACACGCACGCCCTTGCCGCCCATTTCGCGGCGCAGCGCCTCGGCAAAACCGGCGATGCCGGCTTTCATCCCGGCATAGACGGTGGAATGGCCACCAAGGACGTGCGCGCTCATCGAGCCGACCAGCACGATGTCGCCATCCTTGCCCGACAAGGCTGCGGCTGCCCGCCAGGCCGAGACGAGATAGGCGGTGAAATCGGCCGCGATGGCATAGCGCAGCGCCGCCTCGTCCATCTCGGTCAGTCCTGAGGCCGGCACCGCCGCGTTGATGACCGCGACGTCGATCCCGCCCATTGCCTGCTCGGCGGCGCCGAAAAAGCGATCGACCGCGCCTTCATGCGCCAGATCCAGCGCCAGGCCGTCGATCGTGCCGCCAGCATTGCGCACGGCGGCAAGGCAATCGCCCAGGTGCTCAGGATCGCGTCCGCAGGTAAAGATTTGCGCGCCTTCACCGGCCAGCAAAAGTGCCGTGGCGCGCCCAATGCCGGTGGTGCCGCCAGTGATGGCGATGCGCCGTCCGGTCAACGGGGTTTGCGCGGTATGCCCCGCTGCCCCGCCGGTTGCCGCGTAACCTGTTGCCATGATGCGTCCTTTTCCTGCCGGTGTCAGGAAAGGGAAAGCCTCGCGGCGCGGCTGGTTCCGCGCCCTGCCCCTTTGGCGGGGCTGTGCGGCTCAGGCTGGGTGGCTCAGGCTTTTCGGCTTAGGGCTGCCAGCCGAGGAAGCGCGACAACAGGCCAAGGCCATAAGCCTGGCTCTTTTCCGGGTGGAACTGCACGCCCAGGATATTGTCGCGCGCCACGGCCGCCACCAGGCCGCCGCCATGGTCAGTCATCGCCGCAACATCTGCGCCGTCGTCGGCCGCGAAGTGATACGAGTGCAGAAAATAGGCTTCCCCACCCCGGATCAGCCTGGCGCCATCGCCGTGGTGCATGGGCGACACATCGTTCCAGCCCATGTGCGGCACCTTGATCGCCGGATCGGTCCGCTCGATCAGGCGCACCTCGCCCGCGATCCAGTCGAGCCCCTCGGTCACGCCATGCTCCACCCCGCGCGAGGCGAGCAATTGCATGCCCACGCAAATACCCAGGAACGGCACGGCATCGGCCAGCACGCGCTCTTCCAGCGCGTCGATCATGCCGACAACGCCGCGCAGCGCCGTGGCACAGGCGCGATAGGCGCCCACACCAGGCAGGACGATGCGATCGGCGCGGCGCACCACATCGGGATCGGCGGTGACGATGACATTGTCGGCGCCAGCCACTTTCAGCGCATTGGCGACAGAGCGCAGGTTGCCAGCGCCATAGTCGATCAGGGCCAGCTGTTCAGCCACCGAGCATGCCCTTGGTCGAGGGCACGGCATCGGCCTTGCGCGGATCGATGGCGATGGCCTGGGCCATGGCGCGGGCAAAGCCCTTGTAGATGCCTTCGATGATGTGGTGGTTGTTGGTGCCATAGAGGCACTCGATGTGCAGCGTGATGCCGGCGGCCTGCGAGATCGACTGGAACCAGTGCTCAAACATCTCGGTGTCCATCGTGCCCAGGCGCGGCTGGCTGAACGCGGCCTTCCACACCAGGATCGGGCGGCCGGAAATGTCGAGCGCGACACGGGCCAGCGCCTCGTCCATCGGGGCATAGGTCGAACCGTAGCGAGTGATGCCCTTCTTGTCGCCCAGCGCCTGGCCGATCGCCTGGCCCAGCGCGATCGCGCTGTCTTCCACGGTGTGATGCTCGTCCACGTGAAGATCGCCCTTCACGAACAGCGTCACATCGATCAGCGAATGACGCGAGAACTGCTCTATCATGTGATCGAGAAAGCCGATCCCGGTGTTCACGTCATAGACCCCGGTGCCATCGAGGTTGACGCTGACCTTGATATCGGTTTCGGCGGTGGTGCGGGTGATCGATCCGGTGCGCATGGGCCATGCCTATACGCCCGGATATGCGAGAATCAATCACTCCCTCTTGACCCGCGCCCGTGCCAGCGCCAGTTGTGCTGCATATGAGCGAAACGCCCGACAGCCTGATCCCCTATGACGAAATCGTGCAGGAAGCCCTGCGCGCCGTGGTAGGCCGCGTCCTGGGCCAGGTGGAGGCATCCGGCGGGATGCTTCCCGGCCAGCACCATTTCTACATCACGTTCCGCACCGGGGCGCCGGGGGTTTCCATCCCCAACCGGCTGAAAGAACGCTTTCCCGACGAGATGACCATCGTGCTCCAGAACAAGTTCTGGGACCTGAAGGTGGAGGAAGATACCTTCTCTGTCGGGTTGAGCTTCAACCAGGTGCCGTCAACGCTGGTCATCCCGTTCCGCGCGATCACGGCCTTTGTCGATCCCGCGGTGGATTTCGGCCTGCAGTTCCAGGCGGCCGACGAGATGGACGATGACATCCACGAGGACGCGGAAAACGATTCTTCCGCAAACCCCGGGGAAACTTCCGACAAGCCCGCCGTTGAACGCAGCGACGACGGCTCGAATGTCGTCACGGTCGATTTCGGCCGCAAGAAGTAACCGCCTGCGCCAGACCTGATCCCGGCCCAGTCCGATCGCGTTTGCCGCAGGCCATCAAGGTACACGGGGCACCCGCACATGGTTTCCAAGGGCAAAGCGGCGAAGTCGGAACAGGATATCAACGAGGACGGCACCCAGGCCGTGCCGGCCAAGGCAGAACCGGCCAAGGCTGCGCCTACCAAGGACGATCAGCCGCTCAACAGCCCGCTGACCACCCTGATCCTCACCGATATCGCGATGAGCGCGGGCAGCGCCCTGCTGGCCCGCGGCGTTGCCGGCAAGGGCCTGGCTGGCCGCGTGCTGGGCAAGGCATTGCCGGTGCGCACGCCCGGCGGGCTGATCCGCGGCCCCTCGCTGGTGGGTAGCCTGGTTGGCACCGCGATTGCCCGCGTCGCCACGCGTTCGGTGCCCGGCGCGATCGTGGTTGGCGGCGGCCTGGTCGCCAAGGCGCTCTATGATCGCCGCAAGACCCGCCGCGCCCGCGCCGCGGTGAAAGCCAAGCCGCGCTGATCCCGCAGCGCCTGCCCCTTTGCGGCAGAGCCTGGCAAACCTTCCCGGTGCCACAAACTGCGGCTTGACCGGCAGGGCGGCCATGGTCCATCTGCGACCATGGCCGACAGCGCATTGCCCCCCACCCTGCCCGTTTCCCGTGCCGATGCGCTGCATCGTCGCGGCCTCATGCTGATCCTGTCTTCGCCCTCGGGCGCGGGCAAGACGACGATCGCCAAGCGCCTGCTGGCGCACGATTCGCAGATCGAGGCATCGGTTTCGGCCACCACGCGCCCGATCCGCCCCGGCGAAGTGGATGGCAAGGATTACCACTTCGTCGACCGCGCCACGTTCGATGCCATGGTCGAAGCCAACGAATTCTATGAATGGGCCGAAGTGTTCGGCCATTGCTATGGCACGCCCAAGGCCCATATCCGCGCCCGCCTCAAGGAAGGCGGCGACACCCTGTTCGACATTGACTGGCAGGGCACGCAGCAGCTTTATCAAAAGGCCGAGGCCGACGTGGTGCGCGTGTTCATCCTGCCGCCAAGCATCGAGGAACTGCGCCGCCGCCTGACCGGGCGCGGCACCGACAGCGCCGAAGTGATCGCCGCGCGCATGGCCCGCGCCCAGGCCGAAATCAGCCACTGGGACGGCTATGACTATGTCGTGGTCAACGACGATATCGATGCCTGCTATACCCAGATCTGCCAGATCCTGGCGGCCGAACGCCTCAAGCGCGCGCGCCAGACCGGTCTGATCGGCTTTGTCCGCGAATTGACCCGGCACTGATCGCGTGGCGGCCGTGGAGATCGAGCCATCGCCGCCAAGCCAGCGCCGGATGTGGTGGGCCTGGACGCTCCTTGCCCTGATTCTGGCCGGGCTGGCGCTGCTGGGCTGGGGCTATTGGGTGGAAACCTGGCCGCCGCTGGTGCGCCGCGCGGTGATCGTGTTCGATACTCCGGCCATGGCCGGCCGCAAGATCGATGTGGCGCTGGTTTCCGATATCCATGTCGGCAGCCACGGGATGAGCGCCGCCCGGCTGGACCGGGTGGTGGACCAGATCATGGCGCAGCACGCCGATGCCATCCTGCTGGCTGGCGATTTCGTCAACGGGGACCGGCGCAACGATCCGGCAGTGCATCTGGATTTGCTGCCCGAGGCACTGGCGCGCCTGCATGCCCCGCTGGGCGTCTATGCCGTGCTGGGCAATCATGACGAATGGACTGATCCGCACGCGGTTACCGCGCTGCTGCGCCGCGCCGGGATCACCGTGCTCAACAACCAGAGCCAGGGCGTGGGGCCGATCACGCTGCTGGGCCTGGCCGATACGCCCCGTGCCCGGCTGATCGCCGCGCCGCTGCTGCCGGCGGCGCGCGCCGCGGGCAAGCCGGTGATCGTGGTGGAGCATGTGCCGCGCGTAATCCCCGGCGTGCCGCTGATCCTGGCCGGCCACACCCATTGCGGCCAGATTCACCTGCCCGGCATCAGCATCGCCGGCAACCCCATCACCGGCAATCGCTATTACGACGCGCGATTTCGCTGTGGCATCGTGCGCTGGCAGGACCAGATCGTGCTGATCGGCAGCGGCGTGGGATCGGGCAGCTTTCCCTTGCGCATCGGCACGCGACCCGATTTCTGGATGATCACCCTTACCGGGCGTTGACCGGCCGCGCATTTGCGCGAATGGACCAGCGCAGCCGCGACGCGATCCGCCGGCGCCACGAAGAGGACCACCGATGAAAGCTGCCGTTCTCGAACAAGCGGGCCAGCCGCTGACCCTGGCCGATCTGGTGGTTGACCGGCCCGGCCCGCATGAGGTGCTGATCCGCACGGTGGCTTGCGGCCTGTGCCATTCCGACCTGCACTTCATCGACGGCGCCTATCCCCACGCGCTGCCCGCCGTGCCGGGGCACGAGGCCGCCGGCATTGTCGAGGCCGTGGGCGAGGAAGTGCGGCGGGTGAAGAAGGGTGATCGCGTGGTCACCTGCCTTTCGGCCTTTTGCGGCACCTGCGAATTCTGCCTGTCGGGCCGCATGGCGCTGTGCCTGGGCAGCGGCACCCGCCGCCCGCGCGGCGCGGCGCCGCGCCTCGCCCGGCCAGACGGCACACCGGTGCAGCAGATGCTCAACCTGTCGGCGCTGGCCGAAATGATGCTGGTGCACGAAAACGCCTGCGTCGCCATCCGGCCCGACATGCCGCTCGATCGCGCCGCGCTGTTGGGCTGCGCGGTCACCACCGGGGCTGGTGCGGTGTTCAATGCCTGCAAGCCAACGCCGGGTGACAGCGTGGCGGTGATCGGCTGCGGCGGCGTGGGTCTGGCGGCGGTGAACGCCGCGCGCATTGCCGGGGCCGGCCGCATCATCGCCGCCGATCCTTCACCCGAAAAGCGCGCGCTGGCGCAGGAAATGGGCGCGACCGACACGATCGACCCCAGTGCCGACGATGCCGCCGGCACGATCATGGAACTGACGCGCGGCGGCGTGGAGCATGCGATCGAGGCCGTGGGCCGCCCGGCTTCGGCCGATCTGGCGGTGCAGGTCTTGCGCCGGGGTGGCACGGCCACGATCCTGGGCATGATGCCGCTTGATCACAAGGTCGGCCTTTCGGCGATGGACCTGCTGTCGGGCAAGACGCTGCAAGGCGGGCTGATGGGCATGAACCGCTTTCCGATCGACCTGCCGCGCCTGGTCGATTTCTACCTCGGTGGGCAGCTCAAGCTCGACACCATGCTGACCGCGCGGATCACGCTTGATCAGGTCAACGATGGCTTTGCCGCGCTGCGCCGTGGCGATGGCGCCCGCGCTGTGGTGCTGTTCGACGGCGCGTAGTTCCGCTTAAGGCCGCTTTCACGCCGGCTTGGCGGGCGCGGCGCTAATCCCGGTGGCATCGCCATGCCACGAGGGAAACCGCCGATGCCCGCCCTTTGCCACCGCGCCCGCCTGCCGGGCGCTGCGCTGCTTGCCGCCACGGCCCTGGCAGCCGCCCCGCCGGCCTTGGCGGGAGAGGCACCGCCGGCCGATGGCCTGGCCATCTCTGGCCAGATTCGCCTGCGTTATGAAGTGATCGATGGCCAGGCGCGGCCCAACGCCAACCGCACCGACCAGCTGATCAACACCCGCGCCACGATCAAGGCAGCGTGGACCAAGGGCCCGTGGCAGGTGGTGGGCGAATTGTGGGACGCGCGCGTGTTCAACGACAATCCCGGCACGCCGATCACCACCGGAGAGGTAAATGCCATTGAACTGGTGCAAGGCTATGTCGGGCTGGACCTGCCCGGCCACCTCGGCAAGGGCAGCAAGCTCAACGTCAGGCTGGGGCGCGAAACGCTCAACATCGGATCGCGCCGCCTGATCGCGGCCGACGATTATCGCAACACCATCAACAGCTATACCGGCCTTCATGCCGAGGCCCAATGGCCCAGCGGATGGCGTGCGTCACTCGTCTTCACCCTGCCCGACCAGCGCCTGCCGCTGGACCGGCGCGGCATGCATGTCCACCGCTTTGCCTGGGACCATGAAGGCTTTGACCTGATGCTGTGGGGCGGCTTTGTCGGCAAGGTGATCTCGGCCAAGGGCGCGCCGGTCACGTTGGTAGAGGCCGGACTGCTGCACCTTGGCGAACGCGACCGGCCCGATACCCCGACGCGCGACCGCTCGCTCAACACCTCCAGCCTGCGCCTGGCGGCAGAGCCCGCGCCGGCGCACCTGGATTACGAACTGGAAGGCAATTACCAGTGGGGCGAGGAAGCCACGGTCATGGCGCCCAATGCGCCGCTGCTGCCCGTCAGCGCCGGCAACCTGCACGTACGCGTGGGCTATACCTTTGCCGACAAGGCCAAAACGCATCTGACGGCAGAGCTGGACTATGCCACCGGCGATACGCCCGGCGGCACGATCACCCGCTATGATCCGCTCTATGCCACGCGACGCAACGATTTCGCCCCGGCCGGGCTCTATAACGTGCCCTACCGCGCCAATATCATCGCCCCCGGACTGCGGCTGGAAGGCGCGCCGTCCAAGCGGTTTGACTATCTGCTGACGTGGCACCCGATGTGGCTGGCCAATGCGCACGATATGTTTGGCAGTTCGGGCGTGCGCGATGCGGCGGGCACCAGCGGCACCTTTGCCGGGCACCAGTTCGATTCCCGGCTGCGCTATTGGGCGGTGCCCCGCCGGCTGCGCCTGGAATTCGATGGGGTCTATCTGGCCAAAGGTGGCTTCATGCAGACCGCGCCCAATGCGCAGCCGGGGCAATCCACCACCTATGGTTCGTTCAACGTGACCGCGTTCTATTGAACGGGATCAGTGCTTGCCGCTGTTGCGGGCGATGAAGGCCGCCGTGGCATCGTGGAAGCCCTTGAGCGAGGCTTCGTTGGCATAGACCATGTGGCCCGACGGGTAATAGGCAAAGCTGATGTTGCCCTGCAGCGATTGCGGCATGGGCAGGTGGCGTGTTTCGAACAGCCCTTCGAAATAGGGCGTGGCGAGATCGTAATAGCCGCCGGCCAGCAGCACCTTGAGCTGCGGGTTCTGCTTCATCGCGTTGGCCAGGTCTGGCATCACGTTGAGCGGGCCGCTTTCCGACCGGCTGCCATCGGGCAGGCGGTGGGTCATGTCCCATTCGGTCAGCCCGGCAAACGGCTTGTAGGTCGCCTGCGTGGCATAGTGCAGGCTGTCCCGCGCATAGGCGTTGAACGCCGAGATATAGGCCGAGCTGATCGCCGCGCTCTGCGGGTCATAGCCGGCTTCCTTGGCCGTGGGATCGAGCGTCGGGCCCGAAAAGCGCGAATCGAGGCGGCCGGTCGTCAGGCCCTGCTCTTCCTGCAAGTGCTGCATCACCTGGCCCACGTTGAGCCGCAGGTTGGAGCGCAGCCAGTATTCGGCCGGAATGCCGGTATAGCCAGCCAGGCGCTTGGCCATGTCCTGGCGCTGGGCATCGGGCAGTGTGCTGCCCTGCATCAGGGCCATGGCATAGTCGGTGGTGGCAAAGTGCTCCACCTCGCGCAGGAAGGTTTCCAGGTCGGCCGGGCGCGTGCCGGGCAGGCGGTTATGATACCACGCCGTCGCCGCCACGGTGGGCAGGCTCACCACATAGGCGCTGTCCACGCCCGGGTTGTGTTCCGGGCCATCAGCCGAAAGATCGAAGTTGAGGA
The DNA here is from genome assembly GCF_001295765.1 of Novosphingobium sp. AAP1. Lineage (NCBI taxonomy): Bacteria > Pseudomonadati > Pseudomonadota > Alphaproteobacteria > Sphingomonadales > Sphingomonadaceae > Novosphingobium > Novosphingobium sp. AAP1. Next base: position 647,947 of record NZ_LJHO01000001.1, read on the forward strand.
TCGCCGAAAGCAGGACAACCCCGTTGAAATCGACCGAATCGTCTGATTGCAGCGCGTTGACCAGGGCCGAGGCGCGTGGCGTGCCATAGCTTTCGCCCAGCAGGAACTTGGGCGAATTCCAGCGGCCATGGTCAGACAGGAACGCCTTGATGAATTCGCGGAAGGCATGGACATCCTGGTCCACGCCCCAGAACGCCTTTTCCTTGTTCTTGCCGGCAATGCGCGACCAGCCAGCGCCCGGTGCATCGATGAACACCAGGTCCGATGCGTCGAGCAGGCTATAGGCGTTGTCCACCAGGTTATAAGGCGCGGGCGGAGTGTGGCTGTCGTTGGCAGTGATCACCCGGCGCGGGCCGAATGCGCCCATGTGCAGCCAGACCGTGGCCGAACCGGGGCCGCCATTGAACAGGAACGTGATCGGCCGATCGGCCGAGGGCGCGCCCTTCTTGAAATAGGCGGTGTAGAACATCGAGGCTTCGGCCGGCGCGTCCTTGGCATCGTCCTTGGTCTTGCCGGCTGCGGCGGTCTCGCGCCAATCGGTATCGTCCCAATCGGCCTGGTGCACCACCACGGTGCCCGCTTCGGCGGTGTAGTCGATCTTCTGACCGCCCACGGTCACCATGCCGGACGAGAGCACCTTGCGCGGCTTGAAGAAGCGCGTGGTGGTGGCGTTATCGGGATCGGGCACGCCATCGGGATCGTTGCGCGCCGCATCAGACCTGGCGTCCTTGTCAGCCTTGTCCGCCTTGGCGGCGTCATCAGGCTTGGCCAGGGCCAGCGCGGGGTTAAGAGCAAGCAGGGATACGGCAGCGGCAAGCGACAGGGCGGAGCGCAAGGGTGAATTCCTTTACAGGCGAAACCGGTTTGGCGGCCGCATCGAACGCGCGCGGGCGCGATGGTGTCAAGCAAAGGTTCCCAACCGTTCGACGAACGACCAACCCGCGCCGATCAGCGTTATACTATATCCGCCAGGCCGCCTTGGGCGCAGACTGCGGTGGGTTTCAGCCCCTGCCGATCTGCGCGTTGGTCAGGTTGGCAGTAAAGGCCGGCGAAATGCGCCGCTCCATCGCGCGGCAGGCGTCCGCATGGGCGATCAAGGCCTTGCTCGCCCGCTCCAGCACGCGCGGATGCAATGGCTCCGCGCCCGAAAGCAGCGCGGCCATGCCCAGTTCGCTTTCCCCGATCGCCTGGCCAGCGGCCTTGATCCCGCCGAGCAGGTCCACCGCCCTGGCAAACAGCGCGCGTTGGGCAAGCGGGTCCATGGGCTTTTGGGCGTTGGGCTGGCTCATGCCCGCCACTGTGCGCGATGGCGTGCGCGGGGGGAAGTGGCGACGTGCGGTTGTGCCCGGAAATGTGTGCTCATCAGCAAGCGGGACCCCGGATCAAGTCCGGGGTGACGAACGCGATAGCATCAATTTACAACGTCACCCCGGGCTTGACCCGGGGTCCCGCTTTTCCTTGGGAAACAGTCACACCAGAAACCGAAACAGATCGTCCCACCCTGGATTGGCCGTTTCAACCAGCGCAAACTTCCAGTCCCGGCGCCAGCGCTTCAACCGCTTTTCATGGGCGATGCAGGCGTCGATCGGCTCTCCGCGCTCGGCCCAAACCAGCCGATGCAAACCGTAGCGCGCGCAGAAGTCTGATCCGGCGCCCTTGCGATGCTGATCGATCCGTTTTGCGAGGTCCGCTGTCACGCCAATGTAGAGCGTGCCGCGATAGCGATCGGCCATCATATAGACCCAGCCGCCATAGGTTTCGCGATCCATGGGCGGATCGTCGCGCAGACACATGCGGAGCGTCAACGCACGTTGCGGCCGATTTCGAAGGAAAGCCGGACCCCGGATCAAGTCCGGGGTGACGTTAAACTGACGTTACATGGTTCGTCACCCCGGACTTGATCCGGGGTCCCGCTTGTTCGGGATTTAGCGCGCGGCTTTGCACCACCCCCAACCCCCTCCTCTGAAGAGGAGGGGGCTTTTTGCTAGTCTCAGGCCGCTTCGGCTTTCTTGTCGGCGTGTTCCAAGTTGAGCATTTCGGCCAGGAGGAACGCCAGTTCGATCGACTGCGCGGCGTTGAGGCGCGGGTCGCAGTGGGTGTGGTAGCGGTCCGCCAGGCTTTCCTGGGTGATCGCCACGGCGCCGCCGGTGCATTCGGTCACGTCGCGGCCGGTCATCTCGATATGGATGCCGCCCGCATGCGTGCCTTCCGCGCGGTGCACGGCGAAGAAGCCCTTCACTTCGGCCAGGATACGGTCGAACGGCCGCGTCTTGTAGCCGTTGTCGGCCTTGATCACGTTGCCGTGCATCGGGTCGCAGCTCCACACCACCGGGTGCCCTTCGCGCTTCACCGCGCGCACCAGCGCGGGCAGGCCGGCTTCCACCTTGTCGTGGCCATAGCGGCTGATCAGGGTGATACGGCCGGCTTCGCGCGCGGGGTTGAGCGTGTCGAGCATGCGCAGCAGCGCGTCGGGCGTCAGGCTGGGGCCGCACTTCATGCCGATCGGATTGCCCACGCCGCGCAGGAATTCGACATGGGCCGAACCTTCGAAGCGGGTGCGATCGCCGATCCACAGCATGTGCGCGCTGGTATCGTACCAGTCACCGGTCAGCGAATCCTGCCGCGTCATCGCCTCTTCATACTGCAGCAGCAGCGCTTCGTGGCTGGTATAGAAGCTGGTGCCCTGCAGCTGCGGGACGTTCGACGGGTTGACGCCGCACGCTTCCATGAAGTCCAGCGCTTCGCCGATCTTGTCGGCCATTTCGCCAAACTTGGTGGCCCAGGGGCTCTTGGCGATATGGTCGAGCGTCCAGCCGTGCACCTGGCGCAGGTTGGCATAGCCGCCGCCGGCAAAGGCGCGCAGCAGGTTGAGCGTTGCGGCCGCCTGGCTATAGGCGCGCAGCATGCGGTCGGGATCGGGGATACGCTGTTCGGGCGTGAAATCGATGCCGTTGATGTTGTCACCCAGATAGCTGGGCAGTTCCACATCACCCTGGCGTTCCACCGGCGACGAGCGCGGCTTGGCGAACTGGCCGGCCATGCGGCCAACCTTCACCACCGGCTGCTTGCTGGCAAAGGTGAGGACCACGGCCATCTGCAACAGCACCCGGAACGTGTCGCGGATGTTGTTGGGATGAAATTCGGCAAAGCTTTCGGCGCAGTCCCCGCCCTGGAGCAGAAAACCCTTGCCCGCCGCCACCTGGGCCAGATCGGCCTTGAGCGCGCGTGCCTCGCCGGCAAAGACCAGCGGCGGAAAGCTGCCAAGGGTGCCTTCCACCGCGTTCAGCTTGTCCGCGTCGGGATAGACCGGCAGATGCCGCGCCTCTTGATCCCGCCAGCTCTTTGCATTCCAGTTCTGTGCCACTGTCCTCATTCCTTTCAAGACCGGCGGACATAGGCGCACGCGCGCAGGATTGCAAAGAAAGCCTTTCGCATAGTGTGATCGACATTTTGTTGCGTGGGGGGAAGAAAAACACCCCCTCCGGCGGCCTGCGGCCGCCACCTCCCCCCGCTTTGCGGAGGGAGGATCCTGCACGTTATTTCTTAGCTTCGGGGACCACTTCGACGCGCCACGAGCGATCGTGCTGGAGATAGCGGGCGGCGAGCGCCTGCATCGCCTGGGGCGTGGTCTTGCTGTAATCGACCAGGATCGAGCGGATATCGTCGAACTTGCCCGGCTCCTGCGCTCCGCCTTCCAGCAGCGACATATAGAAGGCGTTGCCGGTGCTGGCGCGGGTGATCAGCTGCTTGAGCGGCTCGGTCACGCGCTCGATTTCATCGGGCGTGGGCGGCGCGGCCACCAGATCGGCGGCGATCTTGTCCGTCGCGGTAAAGAACGCGGGGAGATCCTGCGGCCGCAGTTGCACTGTCGCGCCGAGATAACCGCCCGAGGGCAGATCCATCGGCCAGACCGATTCAACCTGCGGGGCATAGGACGCGCCGATCTTTTCGCGCATCTCGTCGAACAGGCGGTTGTTGACGATCTGCGCCAGGATTTCGAGCTGGCGCGATTCGTGCACGCCGGTGCGCCCGCCGCCGGTGGGCCAGGCCACCATGGCTGCTGCCGTATTCGGATCGCCCGTGTGGGTCAGCACCACCGGGGTTTCATTGTGCGCGGGCAAATGCGGATCGAGCGGCGGCGGGTTGGCCGCAGTGCGGGCCGGCAGCGCACCGAACGTGGCGTTGAGCGCATCGAGCGCCTGCTGCCGCGTGAAATCGCCGAACATGTCCACCTCGATCGGGCCCTGCGCCAGCAGGGGTTCCCACACGCGGCGGAAATCGGCAGGCGTCACAGTGTCGAGCGCGGCCGGATCGGGCACCTTGTAGCGCGGGTCCTTGTCCTTGAGCAGCCAGCCCATGTCCCGCTGCAACACTGCCTGGGGCGAAGAGCCACTGGCGGCATATTGCAGCTTGGCCGCTGCCACCGCGCGCAGGATCGGGTTGGTATCCCAGCGCGGCGCGGCCAGCTTGGCGGCGAAGAGGTAGAGCTGGTCCTTGAGATCGGACGGGCGGGTATCGGCCGAAAACTCGAACACGGTATCGTCGAGCTTGAAGTTGAGGTTGAACTTGCGGCCCGTGGCCAGCTCGTCCAGCGCGTTGCGGTCCACCTTGCCAAAGCCGGTTTCCATCAGCGCCATGTCACCAAGTGAAGCATAGACCGCATCCTTGGGCGCGATCGCGGCCAGGCCACCGCCAAAGCGGATGCGGATGATGATCCGCCCCGGTTCGGCATCATTGGCCCAGAGCAGCGCCTTGACCCCGTTCGACAGGGTCAGCCGCTCGATCCCGAGCACGCCGGTGGGCTGCGCCTGGGCGACGGTGCCCGGCGTGCCGATCGGCGGCAACTGGGCAAAGGTCAGCTTGTCGGTCGGCAGGCGGACGCTGCCGGTTGGCACCGGCTTGGCAATCAGCGCGGCGCGCACATCGGCCGCCGTCGCGCCGATATCGCGCGGCGTGGTCAGCATGCCGCGCACGACCGTGCCCTTGAACAGCGCGCGGGTATGCGCCAGCACGGCCTGCGGGGTGAACAGCGGCACTGACTTCTTGAAGATGGTATAGACCGTCTCGGGGTTGGCCACCGTCTCGCGGATATCGACCGCCTGGGTGATATCGTCGGCCAGGTCCGATCCGGCCTGGGTACGCTGGGTTTCCACCGGCACCTTGAACGACAGGTCGAACTCGGCCACCTCGCGATCGATATCGGCCTGCGAGGGCGGCGAGGCCAGCGCATCGTCGATCACCGAACGCACATCGGCCACGGCGGCCTTCCAGTCATCACCCAGCGGCGTGACCGAAACCAGCGTGGTATCGGCCGAACGGGCATAGTTCTGCTGATCGATCGAGGCCGACAGGAAACTGCCACCGGCGCGCGCGCGGACGGCCAGGCGGCGGTTGATCAGCGCCATGGCCAAGCGGTCGATCATCAGCCCCTGGTTATAGGCGATGGTATCGGCATGGCGCTTCCACGGCCGCACCACGGCATAGTTGAACTGCATCGGCACGCTGGGTTCGACCAGCACGCGGGCACCATCGACGGGATTGGCGGGATTGGCCCCCTTGGGCGCCACCGGCTTGCCGAAATCGACCGGTGCGGGCTTGGGGCCATTGCCGGTCCACGGGCCGAACCACTTGGTGATCTGCGCCAGCATCGCCTGGGGATCGGCATCACCGGCCACCACGATAATCGTGTTGTCGGGGCGATACCACTTGTCGTGGAAGGCCTTGATGCTCTCGGGCGTGGCCGCCTGCAGCGTTTCGACCTTGCCGATCGGCGAGCGCGTGGCGGCCGGCTGGCCGGCAAAGAACAACTCGCGCGTGGCGTCCATCACGCGGGTCTGCGGGCCGGAGCGCTCGCGCATTTCGGCCAGCACGATCGGCACTTCGGTTTTCACCCCCTGCGGCGTGAAGATCGGTGCGGCGATCATGCCCGACAGCAGCTTGAAGGTTTCATCCAGCTTGGCCGGCGTGGCATCGGGCAGGTCGAGCTTGTAAACGGTTTGGGTGCCGCTGGTTTCGGCATTGGTATCGCTGCCGAACGTGGCGCCCAGGCGCTGCCAGGTGGGGATCGCCTCACCCGACTTGAGATACTTGGAATCGCGGAACGTGAGGTGTTCGATCAGGTGGGCAAAGCCCTGCTGGGCATCGGTTTCATAAAACGATCCGGCATCGACCAGCACGCGCACCGAAACCTGATCGGGCGGCACGCCATTGTGGCGCACGGCATAGCGCAAGCCATTGGGCAGGCGGCCAAAGATCCATTCCTTGTCCTGCGGCACGTCGCTGCCGACGTAGAGCCAGTTCTGCGCCGTGTTGTCCACGGCCGTCGCCGCCGGGGCGGCTCTGGCCTGCGCCGCTGCCGGAATGCCGGCGGGCGCCGTGGTGGCGAGCAGGGAAAGAACGAGAAAAGCGAAGCGCCGCGAGCGCCAGGTGTTCGATCGCATTTCCCATCTATAGGGAGGGGGTTTGTGAAGGGCCAGTGAATAGACCGGCCCTTCACCACGTTCATATCGCTTAATTACGCCATTACGGCTTGGGCGTGGTGGCGGGGGCCGGCGTGGCAGGCTGCCCATCGGCGCCCGGCTGGCCTGCAGCGGCGGCAGCGGCGCGCATCTTTTCGACGTCGGCGGCGGTCTTGTAATCGACCAGTTCCACCTGGAATACGAGATCGGCATTGGCCGGGATGGTCTCGCCCGCCCCTTGCGCGCCATAGCCCAGCGTGGCCGGCACGCAGAACCGCCAGGTGCTGCCCTTGGCCATCAGTTGCAGGCCTTCGGAAAAGCCGGGGATCACCCCTTCGACCGGAAAGGCAGCGGCGGTGTTCTGGTCGAACACGCGGCCATCGGCGGCAAGGTAGCCGATATAGTTGACCAGCACATAGTCACCCTTGGCCGGATGGGCGGCATCGGCCGACGGCTTGAGCGTCAGCGTGCCCAGGCCCGAAGCGGTCTTGGCGCTGCACTGGCGCTGGCCGGCCGGCACCACCGGCATCAGCGGCACCGGCAGGATGGCGGTGGACAGCGCCGCAGCGGCGGCAGCCGGGCGAGCGGCCGGTGCCGCCCGCTTGACCGGGGCGGCAACAACCGGCGCGGCCAGGGCCGAGGCGGCGAGCACGGCAGACGAAACAAGCATGGCGAAGCGCGCAGCGCGCGAAGGAGCAGTCATCATGGCCCGGTTCATAGCAGCCAGGCAGGCCCATTCCAGCGAAATACATGGCCGATCACGGCCTGCCGGCCCTTCTCGCCCCTTGACCCCTGCCCCCCCAGTCCTAAATGCAACAATCATGTTCATCGAAACCGAAACCACGCCGAATCCGGCCACGCTCAAGTTCCTGCCGGGCGAACGGGTCATGACCAGCGGCACGCGGTCGTTCACCTCGCCCGAAGAGGCAGAGGTCTCGCCGCTGGCGCAGGCGCTGTTTTCGCTTGGCGACGTGACCGAGGTTCTGTTCGGCCAGGAATTCGTGGCGGTGACCATTGCGCCGGGCGCGCAGTGGGCTGATGCCAAGCCGCAGGTGCTGGCGATCCTGCTCGATCATTTCGTGTCGCAGGCGCCGCTCTTTGCCGCTGGCAGCGCGGCAGGGATCATGGTGCCCGACGAGGATGAGGATTTCGGCGATGATCCGGCCGACGCCGATATCGTCGACCAGATCAAGGACCTGATCGAAACCCGCGTGCGCCCAGCCGTGGCCAACGATGGCGGCGACATTATCTACAGGGGCTTTCGCGAAGGCGTGGTCTATCTCAAGATGCAGGGCGCCTGCTCGGGATGTCCTTCGTCGACCGCCACGCTCAAGCACGGCATCGAAAGCCTGCTCAAGCACTATGTGCCCGAAGTGACCGAAGTGCGCGCGGCCTGATCGGAACGGGACTCGTCGTGCCCCAGGCTGCCCCTTTTTCCCGCCGCCGCCTGGTGATCGATAGCGCCACGGAAAGCTGTTCGGTCGCCCTCTACGAAGACGACGCGCTGATCGCGGGCGAATGCCTGATGCTCGGCCGTGGCCATGCCGAACGGCTGGTGCCGATGATTGCCGCGCTGCCCGACAAGGGGCGCGCCGCCACGATCCTGGTCGACAGCGGGCCAGGTAGCTTTACCGGCATTCGCGTGGGGCTGGCCGCGGCGCGTGCCCTGGCGCTTGCCTGGAATGCCCATGTGCTGGGCTATCAGAGCCTGGAACTGGTGGCAGCCATGGCGCGCGCGCAGCAGGGCGGGCCGGCGCCGCAACCGGTCGACGTGGTGATGACCGGCGGCCACGGGGAATGGTTCTTCCGCCCGTTCGATGCGGCCGGCCGGCCCACCGCGCCGCTTGCCTCGCTGTCACCCGACCTGGCGCTGGCGCGACTGACCGCGCCGCTGGTGGCCGGCAGCCAGGCCGCTGCCTGCGCCGCCGCGCGGCCAGATGGGCACGCCCCCGTGCAGGTCTGCCCGCTGTGGCCCGATGCCCGCAGCGCCCATCTGCTCGATTCATCAGCCCTTACCGATGGCGCCGCGCCTGCCTATGGCCGCGCGCCGGACGCCCGGCTGCCGGGCGGCGCCTTGCCGGCGTGATGGATCAGATCGAGGATCTCGACCGCATCATGGCCGTGATGACCACGGCCTTTCCGCCCGACTATGGCGAAGCCTGGAACCGCCGCCAGGTGGGCGACGCGCTGCTGATCGGGCGCACCCGCTATGGCCTGATCGGTGCCGATGGCGGCGAGCATCCCCAAGACCTCGCCTCGACTGCCGGGTTCTTCTTGTCGCGCAGTATATTCGACGAAGAAGAACTGCTGCTCTTCGCTGTTGCACCGCAATATCGGCGGCAGGGTCTGGGCGACTCGCTGCTGGCACGATTCATCGCCCAGGCGCGCAGTTTTGGCATGGGCCGGTTGTTTCTGGAGATGCGCGAAGGCAATCCTGCCGGGAACCTCTACCGCAAACACGGATTCCAACCCATTGGAATTAGGCCCGGTTACTATCGCAGCACCACTGGCGAAAGGATTGCGGCAATTAGCCAGGAACTTAAACTGTGATTTGAAATTCCGGCAAATCAGCTGTTTATGAAATTTCGGTCATTTTATCGAATACCGCATCTTCCCGCGGTTGTTTATCGAATATAAAAGCGTATAGACAACCGACGCTCCCGACAAAGCGGGATGTCGTCTAAAAACGTGTCGCACAGCAACATAGAACGAAAGCCGGATCGCAATGAGTGATATCGAAAACGATATGCGTGAAACCCTGATCACGCTGACGTCGGACATCGTGGCCGCCCACGTGAGCAACAACAGCGTTGCGGTGGGTGATCTTCCGGTGCTCATTTCCAATGTCTATTCGGCGCTCGCCGGGCTCAAGCCGTCTGAACCGGTCGCTGAACCCGCGCCCGAACCGGCAGTATCGATCCGCGCTTCGGTCAAGAATGACCACATCGTTTGCCTGGAAGACGGCAAGAAGCTCAAGATGCTCAAGCGCCATCTTGCCACCCGCTACAACATGACGCCCGAACAGTATCGCGCACGCTGGAACCTGCCGGCCGACTATCCGATGGTCGCCCCGGCCTATGCCGAAAAGCGCCGTGAACTGGCCAAGAAGATCGGCCTGGGCCGCAAGCCCGCCGCTGCCCCCGCCAAGCGCGGTCGCGGCAAGGCTGCCGCATCGGCCTGATCAGGCGCGCTGGCGCACAGGGAGCAATCCCGGCGCGCCGCACCTGCATATTCGGCCCGGCAGGCGCTATGCTTGCCGGGCCTTTGCATGCCCGATCGGCGTGATGCCGTGGGCCTTGGCCCGGTCATCCACAGCGCCGTAGCCTCCCCGTGGGGTTTCGCCGCGTCTGGCCGGTTAACAAGCCACGCCAATTCGCCTATATTGGGCACTGACCTTTCCAGAATGACGAGAACAGCGTGCACCGAGTGATCGATCTCGAAGCCCTTTGCGCCGAACGCGGCCTGCGGATTACCGACCAGCGCCGCGTGATTGCGCAAGTGCTGTCGGAAAGCAGCGACCACCCCGACGTGGAAAAGTTGCACGAACGCGCCGCCGCGCGCGACCCGCGCATCTCGATCGCCACGGTCTATCGCACCGTGCGCCTGTTCGAGGAGGCCGGCATCCTCGATCGCCACGATTTCGGCGATGGCCGCGCCCGCTATGAAGCCACGCCCGAGGCGCACCATGATCACCTGATCGACGTGGAAACCGGGCGAGTGATCGAATTCGTCGATCCCGAACTCGAACAGTTGCAGCGCCAGATTGCGGAAAAGCTGGGCTATCGCCTGGTCGATCACCGCATGGAACTCTACGGCGTCAAGCTCGGCCGGGAAAGCTGAGCAGCACCATGGTCCGCCAGCGCAGCGTCGGCCCAGAGCGCGATGCCCCGATCAGCCTGCTGGGCAAGTTCCGCGTGTTCTGGCGCGCGGTGGGCATTCTGCTCGCGCTGCTGATCTGCGTGCCGCTGCACTATGTGTGGCGCACGGTGCACTATGGCTCGCCGCTGCCGCGCGTGTTCCTTTATCTGGCGGCACGCCTGTGTGGCGCGCGCGTGCGGGTTCACGGCACGCCGCTGCGCCGCGACGTGTTCTACATCAGCAACCACCTGTCGTGGGTGGATATTCTGGCCCTTGGCGGCGCCAGCGGCACGGCCTTTGTGTCCAAGTCTGAAATCGGCCAGGCGCCGGTGGTGGGCTGGCTGTCCCGGCTCAACCGCACGGTCTTCGTCAGCCGCGAAGATCGGCTGGGCGTGGCCGACCAGATCAACCGCCTGCGCGAGGCATTGGCCGACAACTGGGCCATCACCGTCTTTCCCGAAGGCACCACCACCGACGGTCAGTCGCTGCTGCCGTTCAAGACATCGATGCTGCGCGTGCTGGAGCCGCCGCCACCGGGCGTGCTGGTGCAGCCGGTCGTGCTCGATTACGGCGCCGTGGCGGAATGGATCGGCTGGATCGGCACCGAGGGCGGCATCGCCAATGCCTTGCGCATCCTGGCGCGGCGCGGTTCTTTCCGGCTCGACATCCACTTCCTCGATCCGTTCGACCCGCGCGATTGCCCTGGCCGCAAGGCCATCGCCGCGCAGGCCCGCAACCGCATCGTGCCGGCGATGGAACGCAACCTCGGCAAGCCGCTGCACCCCTTCCACCTCGACGTGCCGCAAGTGGGCTATACCCGCAGCAAGGAAGACCGCGCCGCCTAGGGCGCTACTATCACGCGTACGTCCACGCTCACGCCGCCTTCGGGCAATGGCGCAAGCGTGACCTGCTGCACGATCAGGCCCTGCCCGCGCAGGGATTCCAGCCAGGCGAGCACCGCACTGCTCGATCCCTGACCGACCAGCCGCACCGATGCCCCCTGCGCCACTGCCGGGGCGAGGCTGACCCCACCCTGCCCCACCAATGCCACCAGGCGGCCAGGATCGATCTTGGTTGGCGCGCCTGCGCCGTCGTCCAGATCGGCAAGCCGGCGCAGCAGGTGCGCGCTACGTTGCGCGGCTGCCTGATGCTGCGCGCGGGCCGTCTGCCAGGCCTGGGCCAGCGGTACCAGCACGCCCTGCGCCAGGGCGAGAGCCATGGCCAGGCCAACCGCCAGGCTGACCATGCCGCGTTCGCGCGCGGTCAGTGTGGCGAGCCACGCCTGCACCCGCGCCATCATGGTGCCCGCATCGTGATAGTGGCGACAATGCCGGCGCCATCGCGCACCGGTGCCGGTGGCTGGGCCAGGCGCCAGCCATCGCGCTGCAAGGCCAGCAGCACCGCATCGACCGGCGCGATCTCCCGCGCCGCGAGGGTGAACCGCAAGCTACCCTGCGCCGTGTGCTGCAGGCCGGCGAGGCGCACCCCCGGCGCTGCCCGGAGCGCCTGCCACAACGCAGCAGTGGGCGGCGCCCAGCCATCGGCTCCGGCCTGCGCCCGCAGGCGCGCCGCATTGACCGCCTGTTCTGCGCTGGCCAGATCGGTGACGGCGGGAAAGCGCGCACGCACTTGTGCCACACTGGCCGCCGCGATCCGCGCCGCCTCCACGCGCCAGCGCACGATCTGCGCCACGGGCACGGCCAGCGCCAGCACGCTGACGAGCACTGCCAGGCGCGCCAGCCGGCGTACCGGGCAGGGGGCGTGCCCCGCCGCGCCACCCTGCATGTCGAGCCAGGGCGCTGCATGTGCTTGCAGCAGGCGCGGGCCAAGGTCACCCTCTGCCCAATCCACCACCTGGGCGCCATCGGGCACGAGCGCCTGCCACAGCGGCGCTTCGGCAACAAACGCCGCCTGGTCGGTACGCGCCAGCACCATTCCGCGCCCCAGGCTGGCACGGTGGACGGTGCCCGCTGGCGGCGGCGGCAGCAGCAATCCGGCTGGCAGCAATGCATCGGCATCGCGGCCAGTCAACGCCACAACCTGCGCCTGCCAGGCGGCAAGGGCCTGCGGCGCAACCAGCGTGGCCACGATCTGCCCATCGTCCCGGCCCGCCACCACCGTGCTGCCGGGTGCTAGGGCATGATCCTGCGCCGCCAACCGCGCCACGGCCAAGGCCTGGTCAGCGGTAGCGGTTTCCTGCGCCGCCAGAGCCAGCACGGGTGCCTGCGCGGCGGGCACCAGCGCGGTGATGCGGCCGCGCCAGCCCGCCAGGTCTTGCCCAGGCGGCAAGGCATCGATACGCCCACCGACCACGCACCATGTGGCAACCGGCGGCCCGCCGGTTTCGGCCAGCAACAGGATCAGGCCGTGATCCGGCACCTCAGCCGCCCTGCCCCTGCGCCACGATATCGGCATTGGCGCCACTGCCGCCGGGCTGCCCATCGGCACCCAGCGACATAAGCGCAAACGGCGCGCCATCGCGGCCAGGCACACGATAGAGATAGGGCCGGCCCCAGGGGTCATTGGGCAAGCGCTGGATATAGCCCCCCTTGCGCCAGGTTTCCGGCACGGCAAGATCGGGCGGCGCCTCACGCAGCGCAGCCAGCCCCTGCGCCTGGCTGGGATAGCTGCCCTGGTCCAGCCGGAACATCTCCAGCGCCTGCTCCAGCGTGGCGATATCGCTTTGCGCCTTCACCGCCATGGCGCGATCCTGGCTGGGCATCACGTTGATCAGCACGACCGTAGTCAGCAGGCCCAGGATGAAGATCACCACCATCAATTCCACCAGGCTGAACCCGTTGGGCGCGGGGCGACGGGGGTGAGCATGCACGACAGCCATGGATCAATTTCCAACAAGGGTTTGCAATTGCAGGATCGGCAGCAGGATCGCGAGGATGATCAGCGCCACGATCGCGCCCATCACCACAATGATCGCTGGCTCCAGCAGAGCGAGCGCGGTGGCGGCCGTAGCCTCGAACGCGCGATCCAGCGCTTCGGCCGCGCTTTCCAGCAGGGGGCCAAGCTGGCCCGATGCCTCGCCACTAGCAGCCATGGCTATGAGCAGCGGCGGAAACAGCCCGGCCTGGCTGAGCCCTGCGGCGAGCGAACCGCCCTCGCGCACGCCTTGCGCCACCTGTGCCAGGGCACGGGCGTGGCTGTGATTGGCCGCCGTACGCGCAGACAGGCGCAAGCCTTCGAGCAGCGGCAGGCGCGCCGCGATCATCGTCGCCAGCGTGCGCGCCAAGGCAGCGGCCTGAGCATCGCGCCACAGCGGCCCGAGCACGGGCAGGCGCAACAGCGCATGATCCACCCGCGCGCGAAACGGCAGCCATGCCAGCGCGCGGACAAACGCCAGCCCGCCCAGCACGATCGCCAGCAGCATGGCCCAGCCCCAGGTGGCGAGAAAGCCCGACACCGCGATGACCGCGCGCGTCAGCCATGGCAGTTGCCGGCTGGCCGCGTCGAACTGCTCCACCACGCGCGGCACCACGGCTACCATCAGGCCGGTAACCACCGCCACGGCCACCGCTGCCAACGCCAGGGGATAGGCCAGCGCACCCGCCAGGCGCGCGCGCACCTGCACCTGCCGCTCGGCCAGATCCGCCAGGCGGGCGGCGATCTGCGGCAGGCGCCCGGCGCTTTCCCCCGCGCCGATCATCGCGCGATAGACCGGGGGGAACGCGCGCGGCGCGCGGCCCATCGCCTCGGCCAGGCCCAGCCCCTCGCACACTCCGGCGTGGACTGCGCCGATCACCGCGCCTTCCCGCGTGGTGCCGGCCTGGCGCAGCATGGTGCGCAGCGCTTCTTCCACCGGGCTGACGGCGACGAGCGCGGCCAGTTGCCGGGTGAGCAGCGCGCGCCGGGCCAGGCCCAGCCGCAGCCGGGCAACCGGCCGCACGTCGCGCGGTTGTGCAGGATCGACGCGCAGCACATGCCAGCCGCGCGCCGCCAGGTTCTGCCGCGCGGCAGCAGGATCGGGCGCGGCCAGGCGGCCCTGCCGCTCACGCCCATGGCGATCGAGCGCGCGATAGGTGAACGCCGTGCGGCTCATCCCTGGTCCTGCCGCAGGATGCGCGCGGCCTCTGCCGTGCCGATCGTGCCGGCCAGGACCAAGGCCCGCGCCGCATCGGCCAGGCGCGGGCTGGTGGTAAAGGCATGGGCCCGCAGCGCATCTTCGCCCGCGTCGTCGTGGATCAGGCGGCGCAGGCCATCATCGGCCCACAGCGCCTCGAACACGCCGACGCGGCCTTGGTGCCCGCTGTCGCCACAAGCCGCGCAGCCCGAGGCATCGCTGACCATCGTATCCACGGGCAGGCCCAGCGCCGCAGCCAGGTGCGGTGCGACCGGTGCCGGGGCGCGGCATTGCGGGCACAGCCGCCGCACCAGCCGCTGCGCCAGCACGGCGCGCAGCGTGGCGGCCAGCAGGAACGGCTCCACCCCCATGTCGCGCAGCCGGGTAACGGCGCCAACCGCATCGTTGGTATGCACCGTTGCCAGCACGAGATGCCCGGTCAGCGCAGCCTGCACGGCAATCTGCGCGGTTTCGGCGTCGCGAATTTCGCCCACCATCACCACGTCAGGGTCTTGCCGCAAGATCGCGCGCAACCCGGCCGCGAAGGTGAGGCCCAGGCGCGAATTGACCTGGGTTTGCCCCACGCCATCGACGGCATATTCCACCGGGTCTTCGACCGTGAGGATATTGCGCGCGTCATCGCGCAGCAGGCCAAGCGCGGCATAGAGCGTGGTGGTCTTGCCCGAACCGGTTGGCCCGGTGACCAGCACGATGCCATTGGGCTGGGTCAACGCCCGGCGCAGCACGGCATCGGCCGCCGTATCCAGCCCGAGCGCCGCCAGATCGATGCCGGCGCGCGCCTTGTCGAGCAGGCGCAGCACGACCCGCTCTCCCGCGCGCGAGGGCAGCGTGGACACGCGCACGTCAACCAGCCTACCGGCGAGATCGAGCGCCATGCGCCCGTCCTGCGGCAGGCGCCGTTCGGCGATGTCGAGCCGCGCCATGACCTTGATGCGGCTGGCGAGAAGCGGCGCGACATGCGCGGGCAGGCGCAGCATTTCGGCGAGTTGCCCATCACGGCGGAGGCGCACGACCAGCGCCTGCTCATAGGGTTCCAGATGGATATCCGACGCCCCCTGGCGCAGCCCTTCGGCCAAAAGGCCATTGATCAGGCGGATCACCGGGGCATCATCGGTGCTGCCCAACAGATCTTCCGCGCTGGGCAGATCGAGCGCGGCGGGTGCTGTATCATCGCGTGCCAGCGCATCGGCGGCGGCCATGGCACCATCGGCATAGACCTGCGCCAGCAGCGCCTCGAACGCGGGGGGCGGCACGCGGCGCCAGCTGGCGATCGGCCCGCCCAGCCGCCGCACGTCGAGCAGCGTCAGCGCGCTGGCTCCTTCGCGCAAGACCACGGCCAGCCCGCCTGGCTCGCGCCCCTCCACCAGCAGGCCCATGGTGCGGGCCGCAGCGTAATCGGGGCGCCAGGTGGCGGTGTCCTCCACCGGCATCACGGCTGCACCCCGGTTTGGGCTACCGCCGGACCGGGCGGACGGATCACCGTGTCGCTGGCCCCGCTTGCTGCTGGCCGTGCCGTTCCCAGGTAATCGCGGACCAGTTCATCGATCGACGGTTCCTGCCCCGGGGCATAGGCCACCTGCGCGCCGCGCACGGCATCCATACGCCGCGCCGTCAGCGCCGTCCGGCCTGCCCCGTCGCGCAGGATGGTGGGGCGAATGAACACCATCAGGTTGGTTTTCACATGGCTTTTGCTGCGAGAGCGGAACAGTTCGCCCAGCAGCGGCACATCGCCCAGCAGCGGCACCTTTTCCAGCGTGCGCCGCTCGGCATCGTCGAGCAGGCCGCCCAGCGCGATGATCTCGCCATCGCCAATAGTGACGGTGGTTCGGATCTCCCGCTTGTTGACCACCAGTTCGCTGTTGGTGGACGAGACCGGCCCCGCCACCGAACTGACCTGCTGCCGCAGATCGAGCCGCACGGCATTGCCGGCGTTGATCTGCGGCGTCACGTCCAGCTCTATCCCCACGTTCTGGCGCTGGATCGTACGGAATGCGCCGGTCAGCGAATTGGACAGCGCCTCTCCCGTCGCCACCGGGATTTCCTTGCCAAACAGAATGGAGGCCGGGACGTTGTTGTTGGTGACGATATGCGGGGTGGACAGCACGTTGGACTTGCTGTCGGCCCGCACGGCATCGATCAGGGTGCCGAAAAAGCCCGATCCGCCCAGGCTGGTCGCCCAGCCGGCAATGCCGCCGCGCGCGGCAAGCGCAGCCTGCGCGGCATTCTGGCGCAAGAGATCAGCCGTGGCGCCAGAGGTGCTGGTGGTGACAGTGGCGCCATTGATCACCGTGGTCGTCTGATCCAGCCGATCGGCATAGAGGCCGCCGGCTAGATCGAGGATATTGGCCGCGCCGTTGGAAAAGCTGGTGACGGCAAAGGGCGCATCCTTGCCGCCGACAAGCAGTTGCACACCCAGTTTTTGCGCCACATCGTCAGACACTTCGACGATGATCGCCTCGACCAGCACCTGCTGCTGCGGCAGATCGAGGGCATGGACCAGATCGGCCAGGCGGCGCTGTTCATCGGCCGGGGCGGCAATGATCACGGCATTGGCACCGGGATAGCGGGTGATCGTCGCCGTGCCGCGCCCGCCATCGAGGCGGATGGGGCCATTGCCCAGGCCGCCGGTGGTACCGCCGGAGGGATTGGCCGGCACGCTCGCCTCCTGGCCCGGCGCACTGGCGCTGCCCGCAGCGGCGCTGGCCCCAGCGCTACCCATATTGCCCAGCGACACCGGCGCGGCCGATCCGGCGCTGGCCTCTCCGCCGCTGCCGCCCACCAGCCGTTCGAGCACGGGCACGAGCAGCGCGGCATCGGCATGGTCGAGCCAGATCACGCGGATCGCCCCGCCCTGCCCGGCGCGCGCATCCAGCCGCCGCGCCACATCGGCCAGCCGCGCCAGGGTAGCGGGGTCACCGCGCAGCACCACGGCATTGGCGCTGTCCACGGCCACGACGCTCGCCGCGCTGCGCCCGCCTTCGCCCGCAGCCACCAGTTGGGCCAGGGCGCTTGCCACCTCACGCGCGCCGGCATGGGCCAGATCGAGCGTCAGCACGGTGGCCCGGTCCTGGTCGATCTGGCGTACCAAGGCGCGAATGCGAGCGAGGTTGTCGGCATAATCGACCACGACCAGCGAATTGGCCGCCTTGTTGGCCGTGAGCGCGCCATCCTTGCTGACCAGCGGGCGCAGCGTGTCGAGTGCCTGGACCGCATCGGCAGCGCGCAGGCGCACGATTTCGGTGACCATCTGGTTGCGCGCCGCCATGCCGCGCCCGGCGGGTGCGGCGGTGGGCTGGCTGGCTGCGCCCTCCACCGGCTGGATGCGAAAGGCGCCGTTGCCGGTGGGGACGGCGACGAGGCCGTTGGCACGCAGCGTGGCCAAAAACACCTCGAAATATTCGCTGGCGCTCAAGGTCCGCTCGCTCGCCACGCTGACTTTGCCGGCAACCCGCGCGTCGACGATGAACGTGCGGCCAGTCACCTCGGCGGCATCGGCGATGAAGGCGCGCATATCCGCCTCGCGCACGTTGAGGCGAAACTGCGCCTGTGCTGCCAGCGGCCAAGCCAGCGCGAGCGCCAGTGCGGCAAGCCTGGCCAAGCCCTCACACTTCAAAAGCCGCCCCATCATTGTCCCCCGCCGGCCGGGCCAAGCGAGAGCGCCAGATCGTGCCCGGCGCGGTGCACCGTTACCGCAACGGCCTGACCGGCCGCCAGCATGGCTTCGATCTGCCGGGCATCGCGCGCGTCGCGCACGGGCTTGCCACGCAGCGCCACGATCCGGTCTCCCGGCAAAAGGCCCAGGAACTGCGCCTCGCCCACTGCGCCAGACACGATCAATCCTGGCGCGCCGTGCTCGGCATCGGCAAGGCGGAAGCGGGGCGCCGGTGGCTTGCCGCCGGTGCTGTCAGCCGGTCGGCCATCCTGCGCGGCGAGGCGCAGCACCAGCGTGCCCCCGGCGCGCTGCAGCACCACATGATCGAACGCCACCTGCACCAGCCGCACGCCAGGCGCGATGTCCGCCCCCTGCGGCACCGCGCGCTGCACCCCGTCGGCGTCGGCCAGAATCGCGCCGCCGCCCTGCCCATCGGCTGTGGATCGCGTGCCGAGCAGAGTGAACGGCAGCGCCGCGCCCCCCTCACCGCCAGCGCCCCCGCCATCTGGCACATCGCGCGCAAATGGATCGAATTGGGCAAAAAGCGCGGCGCGTGCCGGGGCATCAAGCACCACCAGGCCCACGCTATCGCCCACTGTCGCCGGCGCGAGCGGCGCCAAAAGTACCCAGCCGAGCATGGCAAGCAGCGCCGCCACACTGCCCAAGAGCGCTACTTCGGCAAGGAGCGCGGCCAGCGGGGATTTGCCAAAGCGCGGTGAGGCCATGCGCCAGCGCCAGTCTGGCCAGCGCCACAAGGCCTGCCCCGCCAACGATGCCGATCCCGCCATGCCCTGCGCCTGCTTGCCCATTGTCTGCCCCACCCATTGCCGCAGCCAGGGTAAGCCACAGGCCCGCGCGCAGGATGCGCGAAAGGCTCGATTTCGGTGGCTCTAGCCGCTAGGCCAAGGGCATGCCCGCCTGGTTTCCATCTTCCTGGCACCGCGCCCTGCTGCGGCTGGCCCATCGGCTGCGCGTGGCCTGGTGGCGCTGGCGCCGCGTGCCGGTGCCCGGCTGCATGGTCGTGGCGCGCGATGCGCAAGGCCGCGTGCTGCTGGTGCGGCACAGCTATCACCACAGCCATGCCTGGATGCTGCCCGGCGGAGGCCTGGCGCGCGGGGAAAGCCCGGTGGCAACCGCCGCGCGCGAACTGGCCGAGGAAACCGGCTGCACGCTGCACGATGCGGTGCATTTTACCGATCACCTGCGCGATCGCGGCGGCTGGCTCAACCAGATCGCGCTGGTGGCGGGAACCGCGCTGGGCAGCCCGCGCGCCGATGGACGCGAACTGCTCGACGCCGCATTCTTTCCCGTCGCGGCTTTGCCCGAGACCACCAGCCCCGCCACGCGCGAGATGATCGCCTTGTGGCAGGATTACGCGCGCCAGCAGCAGCAATAGGCGTCAAAAAGGGAGCTGCGCCTGCCCCGGCGGCGCGGCGACAGCGGCTGGCTGGCCCGGCTCGTCCAGTGCCGAGAGCGTTACCCCCATCAGCCGCACCGGCTGTGGCAGCGGCAAGACCTGGTCGAGCAGGCCGCGTGCCACATCGGCTAGGGCATCGCGGCTCGCCACCGGGGTTGCCAGCGAACGGGCGCGGCTCATCGCCGTAAAATCCTTGAACTTGAGCTTGAGCGTCACAGTGCGACCAGTCACGTCGGCCCGCGCCACGCGATCCCACGCCAGGTCGATGATCGTTTCCAGCGTTTCGCGCAGGACTGGGCCCGACGACAGGTCTCGATCAAACGTGCGCTCTGCCCCCACAGACTTGCGCGGACGATCGGCGGTTACCACGCGCAGATCGATTCCCCGCGCGGCGCGATAGAGATAATCGGCCTGGGCACCAAAATGCTGGCGCAAGGTGGCCAGGCTTTGCGCGCGCAGGTCTGCCCCGGTGGCAATGCCCAGCGCCGCCATCTTTTCCGCGCCGCGCGGCCCCACCCCATGAAAGCGCGCTACCGGCAGGCCGGCGACGAAGGCCGCCCCCTCACCCGGGCGGATCACGCACAGGCCATCGGGCTTGTTCTGGTCACTCGCCAGCTTGGCCAGGAACTTGTTGTAGGACACCCCGGCGCTGGCGGTCAGCCCGGTCTGCGCGCGGATGCGCTGCCGGATCAGTTCGGCGATGCGCGTCGCCGATCCGATCCCGCGCAAGTCACGCGTGACATCGAGATAGGCCTCGTCGAGCGACAGCGGCTCCACATCGGGGGTGTAATCCAGAAAGATCGCGCGGATCTGTTGCGACACCGTGCGATAGACATCGAAGCGCGGCCGGCGGAAGATCAGATCAGGGCACAGTTGCACCGCCCGCGCCGAGGGCATGGCCGAACGCACGCCGAACTTGCGCGCCTCATAGCTGGCCGCAGCCACCACCCCGCGCGCGGCATTGCCACCCACGGCCACAGGCTTGCCGCGCAGCTCGGGCGCGTCGCGCTGCTCCACGCTGGCATAGAAGGCATCCATGTCGACATGGATGATCTTGCGCAGGCCCGGCGCCTCATCGGCATCGGGCACGGGAAAAGGGGGCGAAGGCGGGGATTCGGACATCGGCATGAATGCGGCGTCCGTCATGCCACAAACAACGGTCAAGGGCTGCAACAAAACCTTGGATTGCCGCGCCCTGCCTGCCATAGGATCGTTATGCAACCTGACTATCCAGCCCGACGGCGCCCGATCAAGGCGCTGGGTGGGCGCGAATTCATTGCCATGATGGCGCTGCTCATGGCGCTTCAGGCGCTGGCCATCGATGCCATGCTGCCTGGGCTCGGGCAGATCGCCGCAGACCTGGGCGTCAGCGATCCCAATCGCCGCCAGCTGGTGGTGGGGATATTCCTGGTTTCGGCCGGCGTGGGCGCGCTGGTGCCTGGCGCGCTGGCCGATCGCCATGGCCGGCGCCCGGTGCTGCTGGTCACGATCGTGCTCTATGTCGCGCTGGCCCTGGGCTGCGCCATGGCGCCTGATTTCGATACCCTGCTGGTGCTGCGCGCGCTGCATGCGGTGTCGAGTGCCGGCGTGGCGGTGCTGCCGGCCGCGATCGTGCGCGATCGCTTTGCCGGAGACCAGATGGCACGCACCCTCTCGACCGTCTCCACCGTGTTCATGGTCGTGCCGATGCTGGCGCCCAGTGTGGGGCAATTCGTGCTGCTGTTTGCCGGCTGGCGCTGGATCTTCGGGGTGCTGGCGGTGCTGGCAACGATCATGGGCGTGTGGGTGTTCATGCGCCTGCCCGAAACGCTCGACCCGGCCAACCGCCAGCCGATCATGCCGATGACCATCGCGCGCAACATGGCCCATTCGGCGATCGAGCGGTCTTCGGCCGGCTACGTCCTGGGGGCAGCGCTCGTTTTCGGGGCGATGTTCGGATACATCAACTGCTCGCAGCAGCTGGTGGCCGAACACTTTGGCGCGGGGCACTATTTTCCGCTGATCTTTGGCGCCACGGCCCTGTCCCTGTCGTTCTCCAATTTCTTCAACGCCCGCATCGTCGAACGCTTTGGCGCGCGGCGCGTGTCGCAGACGGCGCTGCTGGCATGCATCTGCCTCAGCCTGTTGCAGGTGCATTTCGCCTTCAGCCCGCACCAGACGCTGCTGCGCTTCATGCCGGTGATGGCCGCCAACATTTGCGCCATGGGCTTTATCGGCGCCAATTTCAGCTCGATCGCGCTGCAGCCCTTTGCCCGCACCGCAGGCGCGGCCAGTTCGATGCAGATGTTCATGCGCACGCTGATCGGCTCGCTGATCGGCATCGCCATCGGCCAGGTCTATGACGGCACGGCGCGGCCCTTGTCGCTGGCATTCGTCACCTGCGGGCTGCTATCGCTGTGCCTCGTGCTCTATTCCGAGCGCGGCCGCCTGTTCCGCCGCCTGATTCCGCCGGGCGGGGAGCGGGTGCTGGTAGACGTGCACTGACCGGCGCTTAGGCGACGGCGCGGCCCATCGCAGCCAGGGCCACGTCGGCACGTTCCGGCCGGGCAAAGTGATAACCCTGCATCAGGCGGATGCCGAGCGCGCGGGCCGTGGCGACCTGCGCTTCATCCTCCACGCCTTCGATCATGCACTCGATGCCCAACTGCCAGGCAAACGAGACGATCGTGCCCACGATCGCCCGCGCGCCCGGATCGCTGGACAGCGCGGCGGCCAGCCCGCGATCGATCTTGACCATGTCGAGCGGCAGATCGCGCAATTGCGACAGGCTTGACCAGCCCGCCCCGAAATCATCGAGCGCGAGGCGGAAACCCGCCGCCCGGAACGCCTCGAGCTGGGCGTGGGCGCGGCGCGGATCGGCGATCAGCGCCGCTTCGGTCACTTCCAGCATGAAGCGCGCCGGATCGGCACCGGCATCGCGCACCAGCCGGGCAAGGGAGTCGACCGCGCCCTCGCGCGTTACATCGCGCGGGGTCAGGTTGATCGCCACCGTCAGCCCCTGGCGCCAGGCATCGCATTCCGCCAGCGTCCGGCCCATCACCGCCTGGGTCAGTTCGCCGGTGCGGCCGGTCGCCGCGGCCAGATCGATGAACTCGCCCGGTGCCAGCCAGGTCTGCCCATCGGGCGACCAGCGGGCAAAGGCCTCGAACCCGACGACCGCCAGGCTGTCCACATCATAATAGGGCTGGTAGAGCAGGCGCAGCCGATCATCCAACAGGCAATCGTTGAACTGGCGAGTCATCGCGCTGCGCTGCTGCAGGGCGGTTTCGTCGTCCGGGCCAAATAGCACGATGGCGCCCTCGCCCCGCTTCTTGGCCTTGTAGAGCGCGGCGTCGGCGCGTTCCAGGCAGGCGCCCACGCTGGGCCCGCGCACGCGATGAAGGCCGGTGGAAGCGTGCAGGCGCAGGCTGACCCCGTTGTGGAGCACCGGCGCGCGCACCGACTGCGCCAGGTCTTGCGCGGCAGCGGTAACGCCGGTGGCGTCGAGCCGGCCATCGAACAGGATCGCGAATTCGTCGCCGCCCAGGCGCCCATGCGCGAGGACGCCGGAAATCGCACCGATGCGCGTGGCCACCGCGCGCAGCACATCATCACCGGCGGCATGGCCATAGGTGTCGTTGACGTGCTTGAACCCGTCGAGATCGAGCAGGGCCAGCCACGGGGCTGCCAATTCATGCCGGGCCACTTCATGCCGGGCCACATCCTGATCCAACCGCGCCAGGATTGCCCGGCGGTTGAGGGCCCCGGTCAGGGCATCGCGCGAGGCCTGTTCGAAATTCCTTTCCGCCAGCCGCGCCGCCAGGCGTTCGCGCCGCGCCAATTGCTGGCGTGACAGTTCCAGCCGCACGAAATCGGCATGGAAGCCGAATGTCATGGCCAGCACGGTGAGATTGGCCATGACCAGCAGCAGGACCACCGGCCACAGGTGCGCGCCATCCACCACGAGATAGACGGTGCAAGCCGGCACGGTGGAGGCAAAGACCAGCCGCAGCGCCGCCGCCGGCGCATGCGCCAGCCCGAGCACCCCTGCCACGGAAATTACCGAGAGCAACACGCAGAGCAATGCGCGCTGCGCCTCGCCGCCGACACAATAGAGATAGAGCGCCCACAGCACCGCAAACAGCACCGAAAGGCCCACGCTGGTTGGCAGCGCATCGAGATCCTTGCGCCGCAGCGCCAGAGGCCGGCGCTCCACTTGCACAGGCAGCCAGTGCCAGCCGCGCTCTGCCACGAACACCATCATGACAACGCCCGGCACCAGCACCGGCCACGGCACGGTGCCGGCCACCCGCATGATCACCAGCCCGACCGCCAGCAACGCCAGCAACGACAGCAGCGGCAGGCGGCGGGAGAGATTGTGCGTATAGGCCGCGACCATCGCCTCGCCGCGGTACGCGCGCCGGTGGGCCCCATCCATGATCGCGCCCAGCAGCGCCCCTATCACCCGGCTGCGGGCGCGCAGGCGCGGACGCAGCGGCAAGGATTCGGCCGCGATGGCAGCGACCATCCCAACCTGTTCCGCCTGAGGGTTTCCACTAAGGGGTTCCATCTCGCGGGCATAGGACCCAGGCGGTTAACAGGTGGTATGCGTGGCCGTTTCAACGGTTTTTTACAGCAGGTTGTCTGCCAACGCTGTCACGCCGGGATCGCGCGGATTCAGGCCTCCGCCAAGGCCGCAACCAGGGCCTTGACCTTTTTTTGGCGCCACTGCGGCAAGGGAGCGACCAGCCAATAGCCGCGCCGGCTGTTCTCCACCTCACCCAGGGCGACGACGCGGCCGGTCGAGAGCGCATATTCGGCCAGGAGCAGCGGCACGCGCGCCTTGCCCAGGCCCGCCGCAGCGGCGCTGATCGCAGTGCCGGCGTCGCCCACGGAAAACGCCACTTCGCGCCCCTCACCCGCTGGCACCGGATCACCGGGCCAGCCGATCCAGGCGCCATCGCCGTTTTCGCCGCTCACGTCGGCAAAGCCGGGCGCGGCGACGATCACGGTTTGCGGCGCGCCGAGCGGAATGCCTTCGAGTTCGCCCGGCCCTTCGGCCCAGCGCACGGCCAGATCGAGATTGGCCTCGGTAAAATCGATATCGCCATCGCCGCCGACCAGCGAAAAGCGCAATGCCGGGTTTTCGGCACGAAACGCGGCCAGCCGCTGGCTGAACCAGGCGGCAAAGAAATCACGCGGGCAGGCAATGGTATAGACGTGGCTGGATTGCCCCGCCTGCATCGCCTGCACGCCTTCTTCAAAGCGCAGGAAGCCCTCGCGGATGGCATCGAGGCCGGCCGCAGCCTCGTCGGTCAGTTCCAGCCCCTTGGATGTGCGGCGAAACAGCACGACGCCGAGCAGGTCTTCCAGCGCGCGGATCTGCTGGCCCACGGCGGCGGGCGTCACCGCCAACTCGTCGGCCGCGCGGGTGAACGACAGGTGGCGTGCGGCCGCGTCGAGCACGCGCAGCCCGTTGAGCGGGAGATGGGTCCGCTTCATTGGTGGTATCGCCCTTCGCTTGGCGGTCAGTTGGCCGTGGCCGGGGCGGCCAGCGGAAAGAACGGAATGGCCACGTCGAACACGCTGCCATCGTCACGGCGCATGGTATAGTGCCCCTCCATGCTGCCGGTGGGCGTGCCGAGCGGGCAGCCCGAGACATAGTCATGCGCCTGCCCCGGCAGCAGGCGGGGCTGTTCGCCCACCACGCCTTCGCCATCGACAAAGCTGACATGGCCGCGCCCATCGGTGATGCGCCAATGCCGGGTGATCAACTGGGCCGGCTCGGCCGAATCGTTCTCGATGCGGATATGATAGACCCAGAACCACTTGCCGGCCGCCACGCGCGATTGCTCCGGCAGAAAATTGACCGCCACCCGGACGGTCATTCCCTGCGTGATCGCGGCATGCTGGAATAGCTGCTTCATCCTTGGCAACCTAACGCACTTGCGCCTTTGTTCCAATGCCCGAAATGGACTTTCCCGGCAGGACGCTTGCCCTGGGCGACGCCACGCGGCACAGGCAGGCAGGTGATGGATGACGCAACGCCGCCTTCGCTTCCCGATGCCGGGCCAGTGCCGCAGATCGTCTGCGCAGTGCTGGCGCATGGCGAAACCGGCGCGGTGGTGCGCCTGCTGGGCAGCGAGACGGGCCTGGTTGCGGCCTATGTTGCCGGCGCGCGCGGCCGCACGCTGCGGCCCGTGCTGATCCCGGGCAACCTTGTGGCGGCAGACCTGGTGCGGCGCAGCGAAAGCCGCCTGCCAAACGCGCGGGTGGAACTGGTCACCAGCCGTGGCCCCTGGCTGGGCGAACCGCTGGCCAGCGCGGGCATCGCCTGGGCCTGCGCGCTGACCGCCGCCGCCCTGCCCGAAGGCCTGCCCCTGCCCGCGATCCACGGCGCATTGGCCGCGCTGCTCGATGCCATCTGCCTGGCGCCGTCGGCGCGCGGCTGGGCGCGGGCGCTGGCCGGCTATGAAGCGCTGCTGCTGCGCGAGGCGGGCCATGGCCTGGCCCCGACGCGCGCCGCCACGGGCGGTTGGCCCGGGCTGCTCGCCCTGCTCGATGCCCAGGGGCCGGCGATCGCAAGCCAACTGCTTGCCGAACGGCGGCGCGATGTTATGGCGGCCCGCGCGATTCTGCTCGACAGGCTGAAGCGCATCGGATCGGATTGAAAAGGCCCATACCATGAAAATTGCGGTTTTGCCCGGTGACGGCATCGGCCCCGAAGTGACGCGTGAAGCGGTCCGCGTGATCGAGGCCCTCGACCTTGGCATCGCGATGGACGAAGCGCTGGTGGGCGGCTGCGCCTACAAGGCCAAGGGCCACCCGCTGCCGGCCGAAACGCTCGACCTGGCGCGCGCGTCCGACGCCATCCTGTTTGGCGCCGTGGGCGATCCCGATTGCGATGCGCTGGAACGCCACCTGCGCCCCGAACAGGCGATCCTGGGCCTGCGCAAGGAACTGACCCTGTTTGCCAACCTGCGCCCGGCCAAGGTCTTTGCCGGCCTGGAAAGCCATTCAGCGCTGCGCCCGGAAGTGGCCGGTGCGATCGACCTGCTGATCGTGCGGGAATTGAACGGCGACGTCTATTTTGGCGAAAAGGGCTTTCGCCAGAACGCCAAGGGCGAGCGCGAAGGCTATGACATCATGTCGTACAGCGAAAGCGAAGTGCGCCGCATCGCCCACGTCGCGTTCCGCGCCGCGATGGGCCGGGGCAAGCGCCTGTGCTCGGTGGACAAGGCCAACGTGCTGGAAACCTCGCAGCTGTGGCGCGACGTGATCGTGGACGTGGCCAAGGACTATCCGCAGGTCGAACTCGAACACATGTATGTCGACAATGCCGCGATGCAGCTGGTGCGCGCGCCCGGCAAGTTCGACGTGGTGGTTACCGGCAACCTCTTTGGCGATATCCTGTCTGACCAGGCGAGCATGTGCGTGGGCTCGATCGGCCTGCTCGCCTCGGCCTCGCTGGGTGAACGCCAGACCGCGCACGGTACGTTCGGCCTGTATGAGCCGATCCACGGTTCGGCGCCCGACATCGCCGGCAAGGGGCTGGCCAACCCGATGGCGACGATCCTGTCGGCCGCCATGCTGCTGCGCCATTCGCTGGGCCTGGCCCAGGCGGCAGACCGGATCGAGGCGGCCGTGGCAGCCGTACTGGCCGATGGCGTGCTGGGCGGAGACCTGGGCGGAACGGCCGGGACTGCGGAAATTGGTGACGCGGTGCTCGCAAAGCTGTAAGCGCGCGCCCCATGTTGCAACTGGCAGTCATTCTCCCGACCTACAACGAGAGCAAGAACATTGCCTCGATGGTCGAACGGCTCGACAAGGCGCTTGCCGGCATCGCCTGGGAAGCGATCTTCGTCGATGATAACAGCCCCGATGGCACCGCCAATGTGGCGCGGGCCATCGGCCGCACCGATCCGCGCATCCGGGTGATCGAACGGATCGGGCGCCGGGGCCTGGCCTCTGCCGCGATCGAGGGGATGTGCGCCAGCGCCGCCCCCATCGTCGCGGTGATGGACAGCGACCACCAGCACGATCCGGCGCTGCTGCCGCAGATGCTGGCGGCGATCACCAGCGGCGAATGCGATGTGGCCTATGCCTCGCGCTTTGCCGAAGGGGCCAGCACCGAGGCCTGGGGCCGGCCCGACCGGGTCAAGGCATCGGGCCTGGCCAATGCCATCGCCCGCAAGGTGACGGGCGTGCAGTTGTCTGACCCGATGAGCGGGTTCTTCATGCTGCCGGCCGCCACCCTGCGCGCCGATGCGCATCGCCTGTCGGGCGTGGGCTTCAAGATCCTGCTCGACATTCTCGCCACGGTTGACGCGCCTTTGCGGGTAAAGGAATTTCCGCTGAACTTCGCCGCACGGGCCGAAGGCGAATCGAAACTGGATCGGACCGTCGTGTTTGAATTTCTCATCGGCCTTTACGACAAGTGGCTTGGCCGCATCATTCCCACCCGCTTTGCCCTGTTCGGCACGGTGGGGGCGCTGGGTGCACTGGTCCACCTCGCCGTGCTCTATGTGGTGCTACACCTGTTCGGCCGGGAATTGGCGCTGAGCCACTATCCCAAGGAAACCGCGTTCATCGTTGGCCAGACCCTGGCGGCGATCACGGCGATGACCTTCAATTTCGTGCTCAACAACGAACTCACCTATGCCGACAAGCGCCTGCGCGGCTTCTTCCCGCTGGCGCGCGGCTGGCTCAAGTTTGCCGCGACCTGCGCGTTCGGCATGCTTGCCAATATCGGCGTATCCACCGCCCTTGTGCGCGTGGGCTTCCACCCGATCTCGGCCGCGCTGGTCGGCATCGTGCTGGCATCGGTGTGGAACTTCGCGCTGTCGAACAAGTTCGTCTGGGGCAAGTATGGCTGATGAAACCGGTGCCCGTGTGCTGCCCCGCTTGCAGATTGCGATCGTGGCGGCAACGGGCATCTGGACCATCTATTGCCTGCTGACTTCGCCCTATCCTTATTATGCGCCGCTGCAGAATGGCCCGACACTGGCCATTCTGGGCGGCGTTTTCATGTGGGCGTGGCGACGCCCGCAGCCGACATCGGCCCTGGCGTGCCTTTGCGGCTTTCTCGCGCTGCATGCACTGGGCGGCAAATACATCTATTCCTACGTGCCCTATGAACACTGGGCGCAGGGTCTGGGCCTGCCTAGCCCCAACCACCTGCTCGGCCTGCCGCGCAATTCCTATGATCGGCTGGTGCACTTTTCGTTCGGCCTGCTGATGGTCCACCCCATTCGCCAGGCGCTGATGCGGCAAGGCGGCGTTGGGCCGCGCCTGTCGCTCTATGTCGCGGTGGAGTTTGTGATGGCCGGAAGCTGTCTTTACGAGATTTTCGAATGGCTGCTCACCGTGTTCCTCGCTGGCCAGGACGCCGACGCCTATAACGGGCAGCAGGGCGATCTGTGGGACTCGCAAAAGGACATGGCCTGCGCCTGCGTGGGGGCGATTGTGGCGGCCGCGCTCATCGCCGCGCGGCGCCTGGCATCGAAGCCCCGTGCCGTCAGGACACAACGCCCATCATGACTTCCACACCGGCAGCCAGGTGAACAGCCGGAACGACTTGACGCCGGGCAGTGGCAGGGCGGCCAGGATCGGGAAGAAATAGACGAAGCCGACCAGCGTCAGCGCCACGCTGGCCCAGGTCGGCCAGCGCAATCCGCGCCGCCACAACTGCGCCAGCACCAGGGCGAGAGCGGCATCGAGGAACACCGCGGCGAGCTGGTAGTGGTAATAGAACTGCACCGGCTTGCCATTGATCGCCCAGAAGAACAGCGCGCCGACATAAAGCAGCGCCGCCATGCCCGAGAGCGCGGAGAGCCGGTCGCGCCCGGTGGGCCACCACCGCCCCGGCAGGGCCAGGCCGCGCCGCAGCAGCGCCTGCACCCCATCGGCCGCGCACCACAGCAGCGCGGGCAGGCCCGCCCACATGCTGTAGGGATTGCCGATCATCAGCACACCGCGCTGCGCGCCGTCCCACTTTTCATAGAAGAACCAGATCGGCCGCGCGTTGAACATCCACTGGTACCAGTGGCTCATATAACGGTGTGGCTTCACCACGCTGTCCTGCAGTTTCAGCATGGTCTGCTGCCATTCGACCAGGTGCCACGGGCTGAGCGGGTTGACCTGGTAGAACATCGCCGGGATGAAGGTGGCGAAATAGACCAGCACCGGCCAGATCCCCAGCCACACCGCCGCCTCTGCCAAGCACACGCCCGGCACTGGCCCGCCCTGGCGCCCGATCAGCCAGGCCAGGCCCCGCCGCAGACCGGTGACGTCGGCGCTCGCCTGCCAGCGGGCCCAGGCATACCACAGGCCGGGAAAGACCATCAGCGGCACGCCAGTCCACTTGCCGCCCATCGACAGGCCCATGAACAGGCCGGCCAAGACCAGGTGCACGCGCGCCCCGCGCCGCGCCGCCAGTGCCCACTGCCAGAACGCCAGCGCCAGCGAAGCGGCCATCGCCATGTCCAGGATGGCAATGCGCGCCAGCACGAACCAGATGAAGTTGGTGGCCATGAACAGGGCAAACAGCACGGTGCCGCGCGCCGACAGGCTGGCCCACCAGAACGCGCGGATCGCGGCATAAAGCCCGATCACGCCATAAAGCGCGTTGAAGAACCGCCAGCCAAAGGGGTTGTCACCCCAGGTCATCATGCCCAGCGCGATCAGTTCCTTGCCCAGGAGGGGGTGTTCGGGATTGAGCCGGCTGGACAGGGCGATGAGATGGCGGGCTGCCGGCAGGTAATGCACTTCATCGAACATGATCTTGGACGGCGTGCCCAGGCGCCAGAACACCAGCACGGCAAAACAGGCCACGATCGCCAGCCCGGCGCGGATCGGATCGGGTTCGGATGCGCGCGGGGGCAGCGGAATGGGCTGGGTCATTGACCGGGCGCGATACGCTAAATGCCCCCGCCGGTGCAATGGCCCCTGCCCCTGCAACGCCTTGCATGGTCGGGCCTGCCAAACTAAGGCTGCGGGCCATGAAACGCACCACCGGACAAGACCGCTCGATCACCCAATCCTGGCGCCCGGCCACCAAGGCCGTGCGCGGTGGCACCTGGCGTTCGGAAATGGGCGAAACGTCCGAGGCGCTGTTCCTCACCTCGGGCTATGCCTATGACGACGCGGCCACCGTGGCCGCGCGCTTTGCCGGTGAACAACCGGGCATGACCTATTCCCGCCTGCAGAACCCCACGGTGGCGATGCTGGAAGAGCGCATTGCCCTGATGGAAGGGGCGCAGGCCTGCCGCACCCAGGCCAGCGGCATGGCCGCGATGACCACGGCCCTGCTCTGCCAGCTTTCCGCCGGGGACCATATCGTGGCGGCCAAGGCCGCGTTCGGTTCGTGCCGCTGGCTGGTGGAAAGCCTGCTGCCGCGCTTTGGCGTGGAAGGCACCCTGATCGACGCGACTGACAATGCCGCGTGGGAAGCGGCGATCCGGCCCAACACCAAGGTGTTCTTTTTCGAAAGCCCGGCCAACCCGACCATGGGCATCGTCGACATGGGCTATGTCTGCACGCTGGCCAAGGCCCACGGCATCACCACGGTGGTGGACAATGCCTTTGCCACCTATGCCCTGCAGCGCCCGATGGAATTCGGCGCCGACGTGGTGGCCTATTCAGCCACCAAGATGATGGACGGCCAGGGCCGCGTGCTGGCCGGCGCGGTGTGCGGCAGCCAGGATTTCATCGACAACGTGCTCTTGCCGTTCCAGCGCAACACCGGCCCCAACTGCGCCCCGTTCAACGCCTGGGTCGTGCTCAAGGGCCTGGAAACGCTGGACCTGCGCATCCAGCGGCAGAGCCAGAATGCCCAGAAGGTGGCCGAATTCGTCGAAGCGCGCGTGCCGACGATCCTTTACCCCGGCCTCAAGAGCCATCCCCAGCATGACCTGGCGATGCGCCAGATGAGCGCGGGCGGCACGATCTTCTCGATCGTGCTGGATGGCGGCCGCAGCCAGGCCCATGGCCTGCTCGACGCGCTCAAGCTGATCGATATCTCCAACAACATCGGGGATTCGCGCTCGCTGATGTGCCACCCCGCCACCACCACCCACCACGGCGTGGGCCCCGAAGGCCGCGCCGACATGGGCGTGGGCGAAGGCATGCTGCGCCTCAACGTCGGCCTGGAAGACCCGGACGACCTGATCGAGGATCTCGACCAGGCGCTCAGGGCGGTGGGGCTGTGATCAACCCTTTTTTCCCTGTCCCATCGGCCGTTTGACATGCTGACGTTGCCGCCTAAGGTGCCCGCCAACGGGGCTTTGGACCGGAGCGAAAACGTGCTGGCGGAAGCCCACCTTTCTGCCATCGTGCAATCATCGAACGATGCCATCATCAGCAAGGCGCTGGATGGCACCGTTCTCACGTGGAACCCGGCGGCCACCCGCATCTTCGGGTTTAGCGAAGCAGAGATGGTGGGCCAGTCGATACGCCGCGTGATCCCGGCCGATCGCCAGGCCGAAGAAGACGACATCATCGCCCGAATCGCGCGGGGCGAACAGGTGCAAAGCTTCGAAACCATCCGCCAGCGCAAGGACGGCAGCCAGTTCCACGTCTCGCTGACCGTGTCGCCGATCCTGGCCGCCGATGGCGCGGTGGTGGGCGCCAGCAAGATCGCCCGCGACGTGACCCGGCGCCACGCTGCGCTTACTGCCCTGGCCGAGCGCGAACACCGTCTGCAGATGCTGGCCGACAACATCTCGCAGTTGACCTGGGTCACCGATCCGCACGGCACCCTGCTGTGGTTCAACAAGCGCTGGTACGATTACACCGGGCTGAGCGAGGACCAGTGCGTGGGGCAGCGCCGGCTTTCGGTGCACCATCCCGATCATCTGGAACGCGTCGTCTCGAAATTCTACGGCGATATCGCTGCCGGCCGCGAATGGGAGGATACCTATCCCTTGCGCGGGCGCGATGGCAGCTATCGCTGGTTCCTCTCGCGGGCCAAGCCCATTCGCGACGAGACCGGCCGTATCGTCAACTGGTTCGGCACCAACACCGACGTGACCGAGATGCTGGAGAAGGAAGAGCAGATCCGCCTTCTCCTCATGGAAGTGAACCACCGGTCCAAGAACATGCTGGCGGTGGTCCAGGCGCTGGCGCGCCGCTCGGGCGGGGGTGATCCTGAATTCCTGCGCCGCTTTGAAAACCGCCTGTCGAGCCTGTCGGCCAATCAGGACTTGCTGGTGAAGCGCGGCTGGCAGCACATTCCCATGGCCGAGCTGGTCGACGCGCAACTGGCGATCCTCGATCGCGACAGCCGCGCGCTGGTCAAGGTCTGTGGGCCAGACATGCTGCTTTCGCCGCGCACGGCCGAGATCATCGGCATGGCGCTGCACGAGTTGGCGACCAATGCGCTCAAATATGGCGCGCTGTCACAGCCCGGTGGGCAGGTGTGGCTCTATTGGGAGGATCGCGCCGACCGGTTCGTGGTCGAATGGCGCGAACGCGGCGGGCCACGGGTGACTCCGCCGGAAAATTCAGGGTTTGGTACCACGTTGATCCGGCATATCCCGTCGCGCAGCCTCAAAGCAGACGTGACGCTGGATTACGCGCCCGATGGCCTGGCCTGGCACCTGGATTGCGACGCGACGCTGGCGCGCACCCTGACGTCCTGATCCAGCCCTTACCTGGCTGGCGTGGCAGTGGCACACTGGGCGCGCCACTGCCTTGCGCGGTCAGGCCTGGTCGGCGCTGCCGGAGTTGCCGGCAAGGCGCGCTTCGAGCGCGGCGATGCGGGCCTTGAGCGCTTCTGCCTCTTCACGGGCGGTGGCGGCCATTTCCTTGACCGCGGCAAATTCCTCGCGGGTGACATAGTCAAAGCCGCCAAACACTTCACGCGCCTTTTCCCGGGCGGTTTCGCCCGCTTCGCGGCCCAGCCCGGCCAGCGTACCGGCGGCGCTGTTCAGCACCTTGACGAAATCGGCGATCATCGGGTTTTCGGTCTGCATGGCGGCCCATCCTGGGGTTGAACGTCTTGCCGCCTACATGGTGTGGGCGCCCGCGAACCGCAAGCGCCCAATGCAGTTATCCCTGCTGGAAATCGATGTGCACGGCGGCCGGTGCTGGCGCCATTGCCCCATCGGCACCAGGATTGGCCTGGATGAACTGGAAATTGAGAAACGCGGCAAAGCATACCCAGGCAAGATAGGGCGCCAAAAGCCACCCCGCCGCAGGCCGCACCCGCCAGAACAGATAGAGCGTGAGCGCCACCAGCGGGATCAGCGCCAGGATGATCCCCTGCGCCACGACCATGCGATGCAGCGCAAAGAACACCGGGCTCCACGACAGGTTGAGCAGCAGTTGCACGATGAACGCCACCACGGCTACTGGCCGCCCCGGCGCGCCACGCGCGGCCAGGACCATGGCCAAGGCCAGCCCCATTGCGAGGTACAGCAGGCTCCACACGATGCCAAAGGTTACCGGCGGCGGAAAGATCGCCGGCTTGACCAGCGCGGCAAACCACGGGTTGTCAGGCCCGC
Organism: Novosphingobium sp. AAP1; assembly: GCF_001295765.1. Classification (NCBI taxonomy): domain Bacteria; kingdom Pseudomonadati; phylum Pseudomonadota; class Alphaproteobacteria; order Sphingomonadales; family Sphingomonadaceae; genus Novosphingobium; species Novosphingobium sp. AAP1. The sequence goes on from NZ_LJHO01000001.1 coordinate 681,908, forward strand.
TGCCGGCCGAGCGGCCGGACAGGAAACCCAGCCCCAGCACCAGGGGAATGGTGAACAGCGACCAGCGGATAAGGCTGGCGCGAAGCTGCGCGGGTGAAGCAAGGTAACGCATGGTGTGGTTTTACGTCTGCCTCAAGCAAATGGTTCCGGAAGATGCCCGGCCCCGTGAACGGTATGGCAAGTGTCGTCGCTCTAGGCAATTGGCGAGGGAATCTCATTCCGAAACGCATTTATAAGGAATTCTACGTTGCCCTCTGGCCCGGTGATCGGGCTCTCGACAATGCCTTCCACCGTCCATCCGCCCCTTTCGAGCCAATCGCGCACTTCGGCGCAGACGCGGGCATGCAGCGCGGGATCGCGCACCACCCCGCCCTTGCCCACTTCGGCCCGGCCCACTTCGAATTGCGGCTTGATCAGCGCGACCAGGCGGGTGGGCCGCGCCGCCAGCGCCAGTGGCACTTCCAGCACCTTGGCGAGAGCAATGAAGCTGGCATCGCACACCACCCAGGTAGCCGGCCGGTCGATATGCGCGGGCGTCAGGATACGCGCGCTGGTTTGCTCCAGAACGGTGACACGCGGATCCTGGCGCAGCTTCCAGGCCAGCTGATTGGTGCCCGAATCCACCGCAAAGACATGGGCTGCGCCCTTTTGCAGCAGCACATCTGTAAAGCCGCCGGTGGAGCTGCCGATGTCCATCGCCACCACGCCCGCCGGATCGAGGCCGAAATGGTCGATCGCATGGGCAAGCTTGATCCCGCCGCGCGATACCCAGGGATGATCGCGGCCGCGCACCTCGATCTGCGCATCGGCGGGCACGGCCTGCCCGGCCTTGGCCACCTTGGCCTGGCCGACATAGACCAGGCCCGCCAGGATCAGGGCCTGGGCGCGGGCGCGGCTTTCCGCCAGGCCGCGTTCGACCAGCAACTGGTCGATGCGCTGCTTGGACGCAGGTTTGGCACGCGGTGCCGGATCGGGCGAGGGCGTTCGGGTTGTGGTCACGCGCGCTTCCTTCCATAAGCCGGGCATGAAGATCAACCGCGCCGCCCGGCATGGGCGCAATTCTCCGCCGCGAAATTCCCCTTGGGCCGGGCTTGGCGCCGCCACGCTGGCGCTGCTGGCCGCCGGCTGCGCCTCGCAAGCGGTGATCCCGCCTGCCCCGGTGCGCCCTGCCCCCGCGGCGCCGCCACCATCAGCCCCGCCGCCCATGGCCAGTGCGCCAGCCGATTGGCGCGATCTGCCGCAAACGCCGGGTACCTGGCGCTATGCCAATGGCCTGGCGCAGTTCGGCCAGCCCGGCGTGGGCGCGGTCTTTGCCATGGAATGCCGCCAGGGCCAGGTCACCCTGCGCATCGCTGGCGCCGCCAGCCAGCCGGTGCCCGCCACGATCACCACCACCAGCCAGCAGCGCGCGATGAGCGCGGTGCCGCTCGATACGCAGACCCTGGCGATCACCCTGCCCGCGCGCGACAACCTGCTCGATGCCATGGCGTTCAGCCGGGGGCGCTTCATGGTCGATGTCAACGGCCTGCCCGCCCTGGTATTGCCCGCATGGGCAGAAGTGGGCCGGGTGATCGAGGATTGCCGCTGAAACCCCGCAAAACCGGGGCTTTGACGCTTATCCTGGCCGTCTCGACGCAGGCGCGAAGCGACGATTTTGACGGCAAAATAAATGAATGCAAGTCTTGTTGTTTGTCCCCCGATTGCGCACATAGATCACAAGGTTGGTGAGCGGACCTGAAACCCTCCCGGCCCAGCTGTTCGGAACGCCCCGGGCAGCGACTTTGGCTCAACAGCGCGAAAGGAGGTGATCCGATGTCTCATGGTTCAGCAGAGAGGTCGGCATTCCGCAGCGCGAGGCATTATCGCTGATTTCCAGCACAGCGATAAAGGCTTCGTGAGCGGCACTTCCGGCCGCTGACCATGCGAAGGGCCGCTTCGGGTTGCCGAGGCGGCCCTTCACATTTATTTCTTTTTCCTTGCTTTAAACGCAACAATCGTTCAACGGGCGAATCACCGATTCCCTATCTTCAAGGATGATTGTGCCATGGCGACCACCGCCGCGCCTGCGTTGCGCTTTACCCGCGTTCCCCATCCCGCACCTGCTGCGGCCGATGTGCGCGCGCAGGTACTGGCCAATCCCGGCTTTGGCACCAAGTTTTCCGATCACATGGTCTCGATCGACTGGTCGGAAAGCGAAGGCTGGCACAACGCGCAGATCCTGCCCTATGGCCCGATCGCGCTCGATCCGGCGGCAGCCGTGCTGCACTATGCCCAGGAAATCTTTGAAGGCTTGAAGGCCTATCGCCTGGCCGATGGCGGTATCGCCCTGTTCCGCCCGGAAGCCAACGCCGCGCGCTTCAATGCCTCGGCGCGCCGCCTGGCCATGGCCGAAATCCCCGAAGACCTGTTCATCGCCGCAGTTGAGCAACTGGTACTGACCGACAAGGACTGGTTCCCCACGGTCGAAGGCGGCTCGCTCTACCTGCGCCCGTTCATGTTCGCGTCCGAAGCGTTCCTGGGCGTGCGCCCGGCCAAGGCCTATCGCTTCATGGTGATCGCCAGCCCCGCCGGCAACTATTTCAAGTCGGGCTCGCCCGCCGTGTCGATCTGGGTCAGCGACTATACCCGCGCCGCGCCTGGTGGCACGGGCGCGGCCAAGTGCGGCGGCAACTATGCCGCCAGCCTGGTGCCCACCGCCGAAGCCTTTGCCCGTGGCCATGACCAGGTGCTGTTCCTGGATGCGGCCGAGCACAAGTGGATCGAAGAACTGGGCGGCATGAACCTGTTCTTCGCGTTCGACGATGGCTCGATCGTCACCCCGCCGCTGGGCGGCACGATCCTGCCCGGCATCACTCGCGAAAGCCTGATCGCCCTGGCGCGCGAGGAAGGCCTGACCGTGCGCGAGGAACGCTATAGCCTCGACCAGTGGCGCGCCGACGCCGCATCGGGCAAGCTGGTGGAAACCTTTGCCTGTGGCACGGCCGCAGTGGTGACCCCGGTGGGCAAGGTGGCCGATCACAACGGCGAATTCACCATCGGTTCGGGCGGCCCGGGCCAGTTGACGCAAAAGCTGCGCCAGCGCCTCGTTTCGATCCAGCGCGGCGAAGCGGCCGACAGCCACGGCTGGGTCAAGAAGATCGCCTGATCGCGCTTGCCGCCGCGCCAGCCCCCGCTTATCCCCCAAGGAAACGGCGGGGGATGCGCGTGGCGAAATTGACACTGGAACAAGGGCTTTTCCGGCTCAACCGGCTGACGGCGGTGCTATCCTGGCTGTTGCCGGTAAGCGGCGTGATGATGGCCATTGCCCTGGTTGGCACCAGCACCATCGACGGCATGCGCACCCTCCCCTCGGTCATGGCCCCGGCCGCCATCCTGGGAGTGATCGCCGCGCTGCTCGCCATCATCCTTTCCAGCATGTGGCTGTCGCGCGCCAATGCCAACCTGCGCGCAGCCGGCCGCAACCTGAAGCATGGGCCCGTGATGGCCTGGCTGTGGACGTTCGTGCCGGTGGCCGGGCTGTTCAAGCCCTATGACGTGATGCGCGAGATCTGGCGCGAAAGCGTGCTGCACGATGGCCAGATCACCGGGCAGGATACCGCCACGCTGCCGCAATGGTGGGGCGCCTGGCTGGTGGCGATGATCGGCATGAACCTGAGCAACCGCGCCGGGATCGAAGCCACCGAGTTCGGCCGTTTCGTGCTGGTGCCGGTGGTGGCCGTGGCGGGTCTCGCGGCGTGCATCTTGCTGCGCAGCCTGGTGCGCACGGTGAACCACGCGCAGGCTGGCCTGACGCAGGCGGCCGTCTTTGCCTGACCACGCCTGCCGCATGTACTGAACTAAGGGACGGCTCGCCCACATCGGCAATCGCGCCGATAGGCTGGACATGGCCGATCCCTCCATCTTCCCCGTCACACGCGCCGCAGCACTCGGACGCCTGGCGCAGTTCGTGCCGCATGCCGGGGTGGACTATGCCAGGCGGCGCAATTTCGACCAGGGACCAGGCCATCACGACGCCGTCTCGCGCTTGTCGGCCGCGCTGCGCCGCCGCGTGCTGAGCGAGGCGGACGTGGTCGACGCGGTGGTGGCGGCCCATGGCCCCGATGCGGCGGCCAGCTTCATCAGCGAGGTGTTCTGGCGCACCTATTGGAAAGGCTGGCTGGAACAGCGCCCGGCGATCTGGACCCGCTATCTGGCCGGGCGCGATGCCGCACGACAGATGCTGCGCCGCGATCCTGATCTGGCTGAGCGCCATGGCGATGCCGTGGCCGGCCATACCGGCATCGACGCGTTCGACCATTGGATGGGCGAACTGGCGCAGACCGGATACCTGCACAACTGGGCGCGGATGCAGGTCGCCTCGATCTGGATCTTTACCCTGGGCCTGCCGTGGGAACTGGGCGCGGCGCATTTCCTCGACCAGTTGTGCGATGGCGATCCGGCATCCAACACATTGTCGTGGCGCTGGGTGGCGGGCCTGCACACCGCCGGCAAGGCCTATCTGGCCGATGCCGAACGCATTGCCGCAATGACCGGCGGCCGCTTTGCCCCCAAGGGATTGGCCAGCACCGCCACGATCCCGGCCGAAGCGCCGCCGCCCGCCGCTGCACCCTGGCGCGCGCCGCTTGCTCCCCATTCGGGCAAAGCGACGCTGGTGTGGATCACGCCCGAAGATGCGGGGCTTGAGCAGGAACCGGCGCTATCGCGCCTGCCAGTGCGCGGCGTGGTCGCCTGCCGCAGCCATGCCGGCGACGCTGCCGACGCCACCGCGCTCGACGATGCCTTGGCGCGCGCGGCGGCGCACTGGCAGGCACCGGCGCAATGGATCGAGAGCCCAGCCGATCTGGCCGATGCCGCGCGCGACTTCGGAACCAGCCAGATCGTGACCGGTTTCGTCCCTGTCGGCCCGCTGGCCGATGCCCTGCCCGTCATCCGCGCGCTGGTGGAAAGCGAGGGCCTGGCCCTGGCCGAACATCTGCGCACCTGGGACAACACCGTATGGCCGCACTGCCGGCGCGGTTTCTTTGCCCTGAAACAGGAGATTCCCGCCTTGCTGCCTCTGTTGCTGAAAGAACCGGCGTGAGCGATTCGGCAGGGCGCAAGGTGCCAAGCGGGCGCTTGTCACGGCTGGCCGCCTTTGGCCAACTGGCTGGGGGCCTGGCTGGCGGGGTTGTGGCCGAAGGCGCACGGCGTCTGGCGCGCGGAGAGCGCCCGCAATTGAGCGACCTGGTGCTGACCCCGGCCAATGCCATGCGCGTGACCGAGCAACTCTCGCGCCTACGCGGCGCGGCGATGAAGCTGGGCCAGATGCTTTCGCTCGATGCCGGAGACATGCTGCCGGCCGAATTGACCGCGATCCTCGCGCGGTTGCGCGATTCGGCGCACCACATGCCACCGGCGCAGCTGCAACAGGTGCTCAACGCAGAATGGGGGCCGGACTGGCGCCGCCGCTTTGTCCATTTCGATCCGCGCCCGCTGGCCGCCGCCTCGATCGGGCAAGTGCACCGCGCACGCCTGCCCGATGGACGCGAACTGGCGATCAAGGTGCAATATCCCGGCGTGGCCGCCAGCATCGATGCCGATGTTGACAACGTGGCGACGCTGCTGCGCCTGTCCAACCTCCTGCCCAGCTCGCTCGACATCGCGCCGCTGCTGGAAGAGGCCAAGCGCCAGCTGCACGAAGAGGCCGACTATGTGCGCGAGGCCGCGCAGATGCGCCACTATCGCGATCTGCTCGCTGGCGACCCGCAGTTCCTGGTGCCCGCCCCGGTCGATGCGCTGACCACCACCCGCGTGCTGGCGATGGACTATGTGGCCGGGCGCGCGATCGATACCTTGGCGCAGGCGCCGCAGGAACAGCGCGACGCGATGCTGACCGCGCTGCTCAACCTGACGCTGCACGAGCTGTTCGTGTTCGGCTACATGCAGACCGACCCGAACTTTGCCAATTATCGCTGGCAACCCGAAACCGGCAAGCTGGTGCTGCTCGATTTCGGGGCGGCGCGGCCGGTGCCGGCGGAAACCGCAGCCGCCTATCGCGCCGTGCTGGCGGCGGGCCTGGCCGAAGATTCCCAGGCGCTGCGCGATGCGATCCTGGCGGTAGGGTTCGTTTCCCCCACCCTGCTGCAGCGGCATGGCGAGCGCATCGATGCGATGATCGCCGTGCTGATGGCGCATCTTTCGCGCCCCGGCCCGCTCGATTTTTCCGATCGCGCCTTTGTCGAAGACCTGCGCCGCATCGGCCGGCCGATTGCGGAAGACCGCTCTGCCTGGCATGTGCCGCCGGTGCAAACCCTGCTGGTGCAGCGCAAGGTCAGCGGCACGGCGCTGCTGGCGGTGCGCATGCGCGCGCGTGTGCCGATCCGCGACCTGGCGGCAGAAGCCATCGGCGCGCAACCCGACGCGAACTAAATGCAGCTATGTCGGGCACACGCCCGGCGTGGCCCCGGAAAGCTGCATGGTGCGGGTGCGGGCCGCTGCTTCGGTCGGAGATATCTGCCGGGCTGCCCCGCTTTGCCCGTCGATCAGCAGGGCGGCGTGGCATTCGTCTGCCGGCATGGCGTGGCCATCGCGCGGGAAAGTCAGCAGCATGCTGTCATGCCCATCGCGGTAGAGGACACGCATCACCGGGGTTTCATGGTGGTTGGCGGCGCGGTGGGCCGGGGCATCGGTGCAGGCCGGCAACCACAGCAGCGGTCCCAGGACCAGAACAAGGCGCACTGGCCGCGCGATGCGGTTAATCTTCCACCACCTTGAGCAGGCGGCGTTCGAGCGGCGAAAGCACGCCGGCCAGTTCGTGCCCGCGCTTGAGCACCTGGCCCGCCTCACCATACAGCGCCCACATGCCCTGGCGACCACGCAGCGCGGGACGCTTTTCGATCCGCGCCGTGGGTCGCTCTGCCGTGCGGCGGAAGACCGAGAAACTGGCCGCTTCCCGGCCGAAATCCATGGCATAGTCGCGCCACAGGCCAGCCGCCACCATGCGGCCATAGAGATCGAGGATGCGCAGCAGTTCGAGCCGATCGAACGCCACCTGCGGCACCGGGCGCGCAGCCAGCGGCACCACGGGCACCAGCGGCACCACGTTGCCGGGCAGATCGCCCGGTCCTTTGCCTGGCGCGCTCAGAGCTTCACCGCGCGATCGGCAAGCAGTTCGGCAACCTGCGCCTTGAGCGCGGCAACCTCGGCCTCCAGCGCTTCGACGCGCGCGACATCGGCCGCATCGCAAGGCTCATCGCACGGCGTGCCATAGGGCACGAAATCGCGCAGCCAGGTTTCCATCGAGACGTGGGTGGGCCGTGACTTGATGCCGACCATGGTGACACCGGCGGGCACGTCTTCGGTGACCACGGCATTGGCGCCCACGCGCGCGCCGGGGCCCACGGTGATTGGCCCCAGGATCTGCGCGCCCGAGCCGACGATCACGCCATCGGCCAGGGTGGGATGGCGCTTGCCGGCAATGCCATTGGCCGGGTTGGTGCCACCCAGCGTGACGCATTGGTAGATCGTGACGTCGTCACCGATCTGCGCGGTTTCACCGATCACGGTAAAGCCATGGTCGATGAACAGATGACGGCCGATGGTGGCGCCGGGGTGAATGTCGATCGCGGTAAGGAAGCGCGACAGGTGATTGACCAGCCGGGCGGCAAAGAACATCCGCCCTTCGAACAGCCAGTGCGCCACGCGGTGCAGCCCCACGGCCAAAAGGCCGGGATAGAGCAGGATTTCCCACCGCGAGCGCGGTGCCGGGTCGCGGGCGCGGATGGAATCCAGGTATGCGATCAGGCCTGAAACCATCACCTCTTATCCCTTATCCCGACAGGATCGGTCAATCCGCTCCCTGCACCTGCGCCAGGGCATCGCGCACCAGCGATATGGTGACGGGCGCCTTGCGCTCAAGGCTGAGCCGGTCGATTGTTTCCACCAGCGTCTCGGCGGCAGCGTGGCTACGCTCGATCCGCGGCAGCAGGAACGTCAGCGCGGCATCGCCCAGCGCCAGCCCACGCCGCGCGGCATGCTCTTCCAGCAGCTGGATCAGCAATTCCTCGTCCGGCGGGGGGATCGTCAGCGCCATCGATCCGCCCAGGCGCGAACCGAGATCGGGCAGCGTCACCCGCCACTGGCCCGGTCCGGCATCGTTGATCAACAGCAGCGGGCGGCCGCTGGCCTGGGCGCGGTTCCAGGCGTGGAACACCTCGTCCTCGGGCAGGCGATCAGCGCCATCGAGCGCATCACCCAGGTCCGAGGCCACAAACCAGCGCGCCAGCAGGCTTTTGCCCGAGCGCGCGGGGCCCGACAGGATGCAGCTGCGATAGGGCCAGTCATGGCCGGCCATCAGGCCATCGATCACCGGCTGCAGCGAAGGGCCGACCACGATGTTTTCGGCGCCGTTAGCTGGCGAAAGCGGAAGGGCAATCTGGCTTGTCATGGCGGTCATATAGGGAGGCGGGAACGGGAAGGGAACGGCAAGAGCGCCCCCCGCCACGCGAAACAGGCGCGAATCTGGGGGTTACCCTGTGGATCGCGGTGCCGCAGGTGGGGATAAACGGCTATTTCCGAATCGATAGCGCGTTAGCGCCACTGGTTACCTTCCACCCTTGCGCGCGCAGGGCTGCCGCCAGCGCATCGAGATCGCCGGCATACGTGACGCGCAGGACAGAGGTGCCGCCCATCGCCACGCTGCTGGTGGCAACCCCCTGCACGCCAGCCACGCCGCGCACCGCCGCCATGCCCGCGTCGAGCGCGGCGGCATCGGCCGTGGCAACCTGCACCGTGACCGTGGCGGCCGGGGCTGCCGGGGCCGCGCCGACCGCTGCCGGGGCGCCGGGCTGTGCCACCGTACCGGGCGCAGACTGCTGCACCGGCCCCAGCGAATCGAGAATCTGGTTGATCAGCTTGGCATCGAACTGCGGCGCCATGTTGAGCGAGGGATCGGGCGCAAGCTGGTCCTGCTGCAACGCGCCGGTATAGAGCGCATCCAGGCGGTGCACCGCATCGGCCAGCATCAGCGGCAGCTGTTCATCGCTCGGCGCGGTCAGTTCGAACTGGCCGATGAAGCGGTTGTCAGGCCCATGGCGCGCGGTGAAGGTGCCGTGGATCGGCCCGCCGGGAAATTCGCGGGTGAGCCGCGCGATCGGCATGATCACGTCGGCCGCGCCAAATTCATCGAGCACCAGGCGCCACCAGTTGCGGCTGCGCCGGGATAGCTGGCCCTCGGTGAGCAGCAGCGAATCGGCGCCGCCGCCATTGGGGCGCACGTAATCGATCGCGCTTTCGCCGGTGTGAAATTCGGCCCAGGCGCGCTGCCACGGCGTGCGCGTTTCATAGACCGAGGCCACGCCGCCCTCGTACAGCACGGGAATGATCAGCAGCGGCGCCGACCGCGCGACCTGGCCATGCATGCCGAGATAGCCGCCGGTGCGGGCGCGATCGAACGTCACGCCCAGCCGCGCGATATAGCGGTGCGGGCCGATCTGTTCCTGTTCCACCACCACGGCCGCGACCATCGCATCGAGCGTGCCGGCATCAAGCGCGGGCGCGGTGCCACCACCAAGCCCGTTGGTTTTCCAAAGCTTTTGCCAGGCAAGCTTTTCCGCTTCCTGCCAGCCCTTGGCGCGGGCATCGGCGGCAGAGCTGCCCGATACGTTGACCTCGATCCCGCTCACCTCGAAATCGCCAGTGCTGGCGATTGGCGCGATGCCGCGATCGCCCTCGATCTGGGCCATGATCGCCGGCCCGGCCAGGACACCGGCCACGGCCAGCGCCGCAGCCCCGGCGCCAAATGCCAGCCACGAGCGGGAAAAACGGGTCGAACGGGACAGGCGCAGAACGGCCAAGGGAACTCCGGACAAAGGGTGCCGGGCGCTTTTGCCCAAAGGCAAGTGGAAATCCAAGCCGGAAACGGCTAGGCGCCGATCATCATGGCCAACGACACCTCCAAGCCCCAGAGCTATTCCTACGAACAGGCAGGCGTGAACATCGCCGCCGGCAACGCATTGGTGAAGGCCATCGGCCCGCTCGCCAAGGCCACCGCACGCCCCGGCGCAGACGCCGAACTGGGCGGATTCGGCGGCTTTTTCGATCTCAAGGCGGCAGGATACAAAGACCCGCTGCTGGTGGCCGGCAACGATGGCGTGGGCACCAAGGTCAAGCTGGCGATCGACCATGACCGCCACGACGCGATCGGCATCGACCTGGTCGCGATGTGCGTCAACGATCTGATCGTGCAGGGCGCCGAGCCGCTGTTCTTCCTCGATTACTTCGCCACCGGCCGGCTCGACAACGGCGTGGCGCAGCGAGTCGTGGCGGGCATTGCCGATGGCTGCAAGCTGGCTGGCTGCGCGCTGATCGGTGGCGAAACCGCCGAAATGCCCGGCATGTATGCCGATGGCGACTATGACCTGGCGGGCTTCTGCGTGGGCGCGGTGGAGCGCGGCGAACAGCTGACCGGCGACAAGGTGGCCGCGGGCAACGTGCTGCTCGGCCTGGCCTCGTCGGGCGTGCACTCCAACGGCTATTCGCTGGTGCGGCGCCTGGCCGCCGACAAGGGCTGGAAGCTCGATCGCCCTGCCCTGTTCGACAATGAGCGCCTGCTGATCGACGTGCTGATCGAGCCGACGCGCATCTATGTAAAGACGCTGCTGCCGTTCATCCGTTCGGGCCGGATCAATGCCCTGGCGCACATCACCGGCGGCGGCCTCCTCGAAAACGTGCCGCGCGTTCTGCCCAAGGGGCTGCATGCGCGGATCGACGCCGATAGCTGGGAACAGCCGCGCCTGATGGCATTCCTGCAGGCACAGGGCCACATCGAGCCGGGCGAAATGGCGCGCACGTTCAACTGCGGCATCGGCATGGTGCTGGCGGTGGAAGCCAGCGAGGCGGCAAGCCTGGCCGCCGACCTTTCTGCGGCAGGCGAAACCGTGTTCACCATCGGCACGGTGGTGGAAGGCGACAAGGGCTGCACCGTGTTCGGCAGCGCCGAGGCATGGTCTGCGCGCGAACCATGGGAAGCGGTGCATATCGGCTGAGGCTTCGGGCTGTGCGGGGCTTCGACAAGCTCAGCCCGAACGGGGTAGATGTCGTTCTCCCCTACCCCACACTCCGTTCGGCCTGAGCTTGTCGAAGGCCGCAGCGCCAACTCAGCGTGCCAAGGAATGAGCAAAGTGGCCAAGGCAAAGGTAGCGGTCTTCATTTCGGGCAGCGGCACCAACATGGCCGCCCTGCTCTATGCCAGCCGCGCCCAGGATTGCCCGTACGAGATCGTGCTGGTGCTATCCAATGATCCGGCGGCCAAGGGCCTGGCCCTGGCTGCGGCCGAGGGCGTTGCCACCTTTGCCCTGCCGCACAAGGGCATCCCCCGCGCCGAACACGACGCGCTGATGGAAGCGCAAGTGCTGGCCGCCGGCGCGCGCTATATCGCGCTGGCGGGTTACATGCGCATCCTCTCACCCGAATTCGTGGCGCGGTGGGAGGGGCGCATGGTCAATATCCACCCCTCGCTGCTGCCGCTTTACAAGGGCCTGCACACGCACGACCGCGCGATCGCGGCCGGCGACAGCCATGGCGGCTGCACCGTGCACCTGGTTACGCCCGAACTGGACAATGGGCCGATCCTGGGCCAGACGCCGGTGGCGATCCTGCCCGGTGACACGCCCGAAGCCCTGGCCGCGCGCGTGCTGTTTGCCGAGCACCAGCTCTATTCCCGCTGCCTGGAACGCCTGGTGACGCGCGAGACCAGCCCCGAATGGCTGACGGCGCAAGTGCGTGCCCGCGCCATGGCCCTGCCCGAGGCCGATGAAGTGAGCAGCCATGGCATGGCCTGCTTTGGCGTGACCAAGGGCAAGAAGTTTGCCTATGTCAGCGCCGATCACCATGGCGACGGGCGCGTGGCGCTGCTGGTCAAGATCAGCGGGATCGAGGAACAGGCGCAACTGATCGAGAACGATCCCGACCGGTTTTACCGCCCGGCCTATTTCGGCGATGGCTGGATCGCCATCCGCCTCGATACCGGCGCAGTGGATTGGGACGATATCGCCGCCTGGCTGCAGCGCAGCTGGATGGCCATCGCGCCGCGCCGGCTGGCGGCCATGCTGGAGTTTTGAGACCGATGGCCGCCGATCCCATGCGCCGGGTCTATATCCACGTCGGCCTGCAATCGTTTGTCGAATCGAGCGGCGGGCTGTTCATTGCCGGCTTCCTGGTCAGCCAGGGCTTTTCCAACGGCATGGCCCTGGCCGCTTTTGCCGGCACGCTGCTGGCGCGCTTTGCCCTGCGCGGGCTGGTCCTGCCGCTGGCGTGGCGAGCAGGCCTGCGCACCGTGGTGCTGGCAGGCGTGCTGGTGCGGGTGGTCAGCTTCCTGCTGCTGCCGCTGGTGCCCGGCGTTGGGCCGGTGCCAGCGGCCGGCATGCTGGCGCTGTTCATCCTCGTGACGGGCCTGGGCAGCGTGCTCTATTGGACCGGCTGGCACAGCTTTGTCTCGGCGCTGGCCGATAGCGACCGCGGCGGCCGGCAGGTCTCGATCCAGCAGGCCACCACCGCGGTGGTCGGCATCGTCGCCCCCCTGGTGGGCGGCGTGCTGGTCGACCGCGCCGGGCCGATGATCGGTTTTGGCACGATCGCGCTGGTGCAGCTCGCGGCCGTGCTGCCGCTGATCGGCGCGCCCAATCCGCATGTCGCGCGCGAGGCGATGCTGGATCGCCAACTCACCGCCTTTGCCCGCCGGCTCTACCTGTCGGAAGGGTTTCACGCCGGCTGCGCCACGGTGATCTGGAATCTGGCGCTGTTCGTCACGCTGGGCCAGCACTTCGATGCCTTTGGCGGGGCGATTGCCGTGGCCGGCGTTGCGGCGGCGGCCGGCAGCCTGCTGATCGGCCACCTGATCGACGGCGGACGGCCGCTCCATTCGCTGGCGCTGGCCTATGGCGCGGCAATCCTGGCGCTGGTGGCCAAGGCGCTGGCCTTTGCCACGCCGCTCGCCGCAGTGGGCGCCACGGCGCTGGGCGCGCTGGTCACGCCGATGGCGGCCACCGCCATGCTTGCCCCGCTCTATGCCATGGCACGGGCCTCGTCGTGCACTTTGCGCTTCAACATGGCCACCGAGGGTGGCTGGGACCTGGGCTGCTCGCTCGCCTGCCTGATCGCGGCGGGACTGCTGGAAGCAGGTGCGGGCTTTCGCCTGCCCATCCTGCTGGGCCTGATCGCGGTGGCGGCGATCTGGCGCATGCTGGCGCTGTGGTATGGCCGCCAGGGCGTAACCGCCTGATCGTGCAGCGCCGGCGCTGGACAAACCCGCGTCGGGGTGGAACGTAGGCGGCGCATGACCGCGTACCACTGGATATTCCTGGCCCTTGCCACCGTGGCAGAAGTGGTCACGCTCTTGCGGGTGATCCTGCGGCCCCACCGCGATCCGGCCGCGCGCCTCGCGTGGCTGGTCGCGGTCATGGTGCTGCCGGGCCTGGGCATTCCCGCCTATATCCTGTGGGGCGATACGCGCCTGATCCGCCGCCGCCGGCTGCACGGCCTGGCGATCGAGGCGGCCCTGCCCCGCCCGCCGGTCGATCCTGGCGGCGCGGCCATGGTCGCGGCCAGCCCGTGGCAGCCGCCTTTTGCCCTGGCCGCCGCGATCAACGGCCTTGCCCCCACCGCCGGCAACCGCGCCACGATCGCGCCGGATAACCGCGCCGCGATTGCCGGCATGATCGCCGATATCGACGCGGCGCAGGCCAGCGTGCACGTGTGCTTCTATATCTGGCTTGATGATGACAGCGGCGTCGCGCTGGCCCAGGCGCTGATCCGCGCGGCCCGGCGCGGCGTGTTGGTGCGCGTGCTGGCCGATGCGCTGGGGTCGCGCCGCTTCCTGCGCTCGACCCATTGGGCGGCGATGCGCCAGGCCGGCGTCGATGCGCGCGAGGCGCTGCCGGTGGGCAATCTGGTGTGGACGATGATCCGTGGCCGGGTCGACCTGCGCAACCATCGCAAAGCGATGATCGTGGACAACGCCATCGCCTGGTGCGGCAGCCAGAACGCCGCCGATCCCGAATTCCGCATCAAGCCACGCTTTGCCCCATGGGTTGACGTGATGACCCGCTGGAACGGCCCGATCGCCCGCCACTGGCAATTCCTGTTCGCGGCCGACTGGATGGCCGAAGGCGGCGACGATCTGTCTGCCCTGCTCACCGCCCCGCTGCCGTTGTGCGGCGAAGGGGTGGTGGCGCAGGGCATCGGCACCGGGCCAACCGTGGCCTATGGCGCGATGAACGCCTGCTTTGCCGCGCTGATCCACGCCGCCCGCCGCAGCCTGACGATCACCACGCCCTATTTCGTGCCGGGCGAGCAAGTGCTGACCGCGCTGGTCAGCGCCGCCCGGCGCGGCGTTGCCGTGACGCTGATCGTGCCACGCCGCAACGACAGCCGGTTCGTGGCCGCCGCCAGCCGCAGCTATTATCCATCGCTGCTGGAAGCGGGCGTGGAAATCTTCGAATTCCTTCCCGGCCTGCTGCACGCCAAGACCATGGTGGCTGATGACAACGCCGGCATCATCGGCTCGGCCAATCTCGATCGCCGCAGCTTCGAGCTGAATTTCGAGAACAACATCCTCTTCGCCGATGCCACCCTGGCACGCGACCTTGCCGCGCGGCAGCAGCAATGGCTGGAACAGTGCCTGGCGATCACCCCGGCAATGGCGGCGCGCACCACCCTGATCAAGCGACTGTGGCGCAACACCCTAGCCATGATGAGCCCGCTGTTGTGAAGCCCATGAAAAAGGGCCGGAAAGCGGGATGCTTTCCGGCCCTTTTCAAGCGGTGATCCGGTGGGATCAGCCGACGATTTCTTCGGGCTTGAAGAAGAAGGCGATTTCGATCGCGGCGTTTTCTTCCGAGTCCGAACCATGGACGGTGTTGGCTTCGATCGATTCGGCCAGTTCCTTGCGGATCGTGCCAGCATCGGCGTTGGCCGGGTTGGTGGCGCCCATGATGTCGCGGTTGCGCTTCACGGCGTCTTCGCCTTCGAGCACCTGCACCACGACCGGGCCGCTGGTCATGAACGAGACCAGGTCACCGAAGAAGGGGCGTTCGCGGTGCACGCCGTAAAAGCCTTCGGCCTGTTCCTTGGTCATCTGGATGCGCTTGGAAGCAACGACGCGCAGGCCGGCTTCTTCCAGCATCTTGGTGACCGCGCCGGTCAGATTGCGGCGGGTGGCGTCGGGCTTGATGATCGAGAAGGTGCGGGTAACCGCCATGATGCGTTCCTTAGCGAAAGAAGAATGCTGGTTTTGTTGGGCGCGCCCCTAGCGGGAAAGGGCCGCAACCGCAAGGCACGCCGGCAATCTTACGGGCCTTCACGCCATTTCCCGCCATCCTGGCGCCAATATTTGCGCTCCACGCCCTCGCGCTGACCCAAAAGGCGCCAGGTGGCGCGCGCCTCGTCGATGCGATCGGGCGGGAACAGCAGGAACACGCGGGCCGCCTCGCTCTCGCGCCAGCCACCATCGGCCAGTGCCAGGAACTGTGCCCCATTGGCCGGCGCGACCGTGGTGGACAGGAGAATGGGCTGGCGCGCATCGTGCGGTCCGCCGGCCTGGCCATTGGCCAGGAAGGTATCGGGCAGCCGCGTCCACAGCGCCTCGCCAATGCGATCAAGCTGGCCCTTGTCTTCGGACACCACCAGCAGGCGCTCGCCCGCACCCAGCGTGTTGCGCGCGATCAGCGGCAAGACCAGTTCGGCCGGATCGCGGGACAGCTGGTAGAAATCGACGCGCATGGGGTTCCTTCTTGGCTTGCGCTTGGCTTCGCACCACCCCCAACCCCCTCCTCTGAAGAGGAGGGGGCTAAGAGAAGCGCTGTTCTCCCCCTCCTCTTCAGAGGAGGGGGTCGGGGGGTGGTGGAGGCCTAAGCCGCCCCAGCCCCACCCTTGCCGCGCCGGCAGCGGTCGGAACAATACTTCACATTGTCCCAGTCCCGCTCCCATTTCTTGCGCCAGGTGAACGGCAGGCCACATGCGGCGCAGGTCTTGCTTGGCAGGTCAGACTTGCGCCGCATCTTGGGCATGGCTCTTAGCCTTCCAGCACGTCGCGCACGTAGCGGTCGAGCAGGCGCACGCCAAAGCCGGTGGCGCCCTTGTCGTGGGTGGCGCCGGCCTTGTCGATCCACACCGTGCCGGCGATGTCGAGGTGGGCCCAGGCCACGCCCTTGTCGATGAAGCGGGCCAGGAACTGCGCCGCCGTGATCGAACCACCACCGCGCGGGCCAACATTCTTCATGTCGGCAATCGGGCTGTCGATCAGCTTGTCGTAGGCCGGGCCGATCGGCATGCGCCACAGCATGTCACCCACCGCCTTGCCGGCCGCGTCGAGCTGGCTGGCGAGGAGATCATCGTTGGCAAACATGCCGGCATGCTCGTGGCCCAGCGAAATGATGATGGCGCCGGTCAGCGTCGCCAGATCGACGATCGTGGCGGGCTGATATTCCTTTTGCACCCAGGTGAGCGCATCGCACAGCACCAGGCGGCCTTCGGCATCGGTGTTGATCACCTCGATGGTCTGGCCATTCATGCTCTTAACCACGTCACCGGGGCGCTGGGCATTGCCATCGGGCATGTTTTCCACCAGGCCGCACACGCCGATCACGTCGGCTGCGGCATTGCGCCGCGCCAGGGTGAGCATGGTGCCGGCAACGGTGGCCGCGCCGCCCATGTCCCACTTCATGTCTTCCATGCCGGCAGCCGGCTTGATGCTGATCCCGCCGGTGTCAAAGCACACGCCCTTGCCGACGAACGCGGTGGGCTTGGTGCCGGCCTTGCCCTTCCAGCGCATGGCGAGCAGGCGCGGCGTCTTGACCGAGCCCTGCGCCACGCCGAGCAGCGCGCCCATGCCCAGGTCAGCCATCTGCTTTTCATCAAGCACGACGATTTCGACGCCGGTGCCGGCCAGGCGTTCCTGGCAGCGGGCGACGAAGCTTTCGGGATAGATCACGTTGGCCGGCTCGGTCACCAGCTCGCGGGTGAATTCCACGCCTTCGGCCACGGCGCTTTCCACCGCCCACACCGCCTCGGTCCCTTCAGGCGCGGAAATCGCCACGATGGTCTTGAGCGAGGGCTTCTGCTCGTCCTTGAGGCGGGTGCGATAGACCAGGTACTGCCAGGCGCGCAGCCGGGCCGCCAGCAGGACAGCAGCCGCTTCATTGGCGGAGAGGCCGCTGTCGGCAAAATCGATCGCAAGGGCTTCTTCGCCCGAGGTGAGATACTTGGCCACCAGCGCGCCGGCGGCACGCTCCAGCGCGGCGCGGCGATCGGCCGGCGCGGCGCCGGCGGCAAGATCACCCGCGCCGGCAAAGGCGAGGCGCGCCAGGCCTGCGGGGCCATCGACAAAGGCTTCGAACGTCTGCCCCACCTTGCCGGCAAAGCGGGCTGCAGCGGCGCCTTGCGCCACCAGGGCGGGCGTGCCTTCAGGCAGCGGCCCTTCGCCCACGATCCGGCCCACCAGGCGCGGCAGATCGGTTCGGCCCGGGGCAAATACGATGTTCATCAGCAAACTCCTGTCCGAAAGCGGCAACACGTTGCCCAGAAGGGAAACCGCGCCGCAATTGTGGGTTTGCAGTTACGACCGACCAGTGCGATAGGCAACCGCATGTCCCCCGTTACGCCGCTTTCCGCCGCCTTCTCCGCTCGAAATCGGCGCCAGTTTTCCCATTGCCTGTCGCTGGGCAGCGCCCGGCATGCCCTGTTGACCGGGGCCATGGGCCTTGGCGCGAGTGTCTGGGCCATGCCGGCCCTGGCACAAGATGCCCCTGTGGGCATGGCACCGGTGACGGAAAAGGCGCCCGCGCCGGTAACGCCACCCAGTGCCGTGGCCGAAGACACCAACGCCGGCAGCATGATCGCCACCCCTGCTGGTACGGCCACGGGCAGCGATGCCGCGCAGGGTGATGCGACGAAAACCGACGCCGCCCAGAGCGACCAGGTGCGGTTCGAGGCCGACAAGCTGCAATATGCCAGCGATCCCGACGTGGTCACCGCCACCGGCAATGTCGTGCTGCGCCGCGATGAGCAGACCGTGCGCGCCGATGCCGTGACGTGGAATCGCAAGACCGGCAAGATCGAGGCAACCGGCAACATTCGCGCGGTCGATGAAGGCGGCAACGTGCTCTATACCGACAAGGTAGAGCTGACCGACGAGTTGAAGGCCGGCGCCATGCAGGATCTGCTGGTGGTGCTGCGCGAAGGTGGGCGACTGGCCGCACGCGAGGGCACGCGCGATGCCAACGGCAACCTTACCCTGCACGATGCCGCCTTTTCCGGCTGCGCCGTGGAAAACGAGGATGGCTGCCCCAAGAAGCCGAGCTGGGAAGTTACCGCCGTCAAGGTAACGTGGAATCAGACCACAAAGAAGGTCCATTATTCCGGCGCCACCTTGCGCGTCTTTGGCATTCCGCTGCTGCCATTGCCCGGGCTGACCCACACCAGCGATTTTCGCGCCGAAACCGGCCTGTTGATCCCCGATATCCGCTCCACTGCGGCCAACGGCGTGGAATTTGCCGATACGTTCTATTGGCGCCTGGGCGACAACAAGGACCTGGAGATCGCCGGCCACCTCTATACCGGTGCGCTGCCGATGATCTCGGGCACCTATCGCCAGCTTACCAGCTTGGGCGCGTTCCAGATCACCGGCTACCTCACGCGCTCTTCGGCCATTCCGGTCTATTCGGCGATCGATGCGGGTTCGGGCGTGGGCACCAGCCAGTGGCGCGGCTATCTCGAGGCCAACGGCAAGCTGCAGTTCGACGAGAACTGGAGCCTGACCGCCTATGGCCGCTATGCCAGCGACCGCACGTTCCTGCGTCGTTACGACATCAGCCGCGATGACCGGCTGCGCTCGTCGATCAACCTCGAACGCATCGGCGACGACAGCTATTTCAGCCTGGCCGGCTGGGCGGTGCAGACGCTGCGCGTGGGTGACAACCAGGGCCAGGTCCCGCTCGCCCTGCCCGCGCTAGACTGGCGCTATCGCATCGCCACGCCGGGCATTGGCGGGCACCTGGAACTGGAAGCCAATACCCTGGCGATCAGCCGCTCTGCCGGGCAGGATACCCAGCGCGCCTTTGCCCGCGCGCAGTGGGATCTGCGCACGGTAACAGGGCTTGGCCAGGAAGTGACATTTACCGCGATGATGCGCGGCGACGTGTATCACAGCGATGCCAACGCGCTGACCACGGTGGATATCTATCGCGGCGTGTCGGGCTGGCAGGCGCGCGGCATCGCCACGGCGGCGGTGGACGTGAAGTGGCCGCTGGTCGGCGCGCTGTTCGGCGGGACGCAGGTGCTGACCCCGCGGGTGCAGCTGGTGGCCACGCCGCACGTGCGCAACACCTCGATCCCCAACGAGGATTCGCGCGCCGCGGACCTGGATGATTCCAATCTGTTCTCGCTCAACCGCTTCAACGGCTATGACCGTTATGAAGACGGCGTGCGCGTGACCTATGGCTTTGACTGGCAGCTGACGCGGCCGGGCTGGCGCATTTCCTCCACCGTGGGGCAAAGCTATCGCCTGTCGGACGAGCAGAGCCTGCTGCCGCCGGGCACCGGGTTGACCGATCGCTTTTCCGATATCGTCGGGCGTACCGACTTGCGGATCAAGGACATCATCCAGTTCACCCACCGCTATCGCCTGGACAAGGACAGCTTCGTCCTGCGCCGCAACGAAATCGATGCGACGATCGGCGATCACCGGACCTATGCCGAGATCGGCTATCTGCGCCTCAACCGCGATATCCCGATCACGTTCGAAGACCTGCGTGATCGCGAGGAACTGCGCGCCGCAGCGCGGGTGGGCTTTGCCCGCTATTTCTCGGTCTTCGCCTCGGGCGTGGTCAACCTGACGACCAAGGCCAGCGATCCGGTCTATGGTTCAGACGGGTTCCAGATGCTGCGCCACCGCCTGGGCGTGGCCTATACCGATGATTGCTTTGACCTGTCGATCACCTGGAAGCGCGACTACGTGACGACCGGTGACGCCACGGCCGGTAACTCGTTCCTGTTCAGCGTATCGCTGCGCGGGCTGGGCTCGCGCTAAAATTAAAGGCAGATTTCCATCACCAAAAGCTCCCCTCCTCTTCAGAGGAGGGGTTGGGGGTGGTGGAAACCTTAAGCCGTCACCGCAGACGCCTCAACGCCGCGCGTTGTATTCCAGTTGCGCGTTGGTCAGCTGGAAGCCGATCAGATGCTCGAACGTGGCCGAGGCGATGGCCTTCTTCACTTCAGGCAGCGAGAGCGGATCGATCGCCGCATCGGCCTGGCCGGCGCGGCGCTTGCGCGACAGGCGGGCGCGCACATCGGCGGGCAGGCTGGCGGCGGCGCGATCGACGCTGGCACCGGCCTTGGCATGGCCAGTGGCGCGATCCTGGCCATCGGCAAAATCGATCGCCACCGTGCCAAGGCGCTTGGCCACCACGGCCGTGCCACCACGCATCACCACCGAGAAATAGGGCAGTTCGACATGGCGCGCGCCGCGCGTGTCGGTGCGGCGCGCCTCGACATCGAAGGTCGCCTCGCTGGTCACGGGATCGGCCGCTTCGGCGCAGGTGGAACGCAGGTTGGTGATCGCGGCCACCAGATCGATCGCCTGCGAATCGGTGCGCGCCGGATCGGTGAACACGGTCACATCGCCGGTCATTTCAGGGATTTCCACCGTCGGGCAGGCCGTGCGCAGCGCAGTCACGCCCACGCCATCTTCCACCACCAGTTCGCCCTTGTTCTTGGCACAGCCCGTCAGGGCACCGGCCAGCAGCCCGGCCAGCAACGGTGTGCCGATCACGGCCTTGGCAAGCGAGAGACGGCGGCTCTTGGCGATCATCAGGGCAACTTCCTTAAGGCGCAAACAGGGGCAGCACAGGCGCCGCCCGATCTGAAACAGCAGCGGATGCAGCGCATCCTCTACCCACCCCTTGGCGCTTGGGCAATGGCGCTGCCTGGGCGACGGCGATGTTTTGCTGCATCTTTTAAACGCGGCGTTGTTTTACGAGTGGGCCCTGCGCTGCTAAGGACAGGCCCATGAACGCCAGCTTTCCGGATTCCGCCGCCGCCGCCACCCTGCCCGAAACGGGCCTGCCGCCGTTGCACCTTCTGATTGCCGCCCCGCGCGGCTTCTGCGCCGGGGTGGACCGTGCGATCGAGATCGTGGAGCGGGCGATCGAACGCTATGGCGCGCCGGTCTATGTGCGCCACGAAATCGTCCACAACCGCTTCGTGGTCGATACGCTCAAGGCCAAGGGCGCCGTCTTCGTGGAGGAACTGGACGAAGTGCCCGATGGCAAGCCGGTGGTGTTTTCCGCCCATGGCGTGCCCAAGGTGGTGCCGATGGCCGCGACCGAGCGCGGGCTCGACTGGCTGGACGCGACCTGCCCGCTGGTGAGCAAGGTGCACCGCCAGGCCGAACGCAAGGTGGAAGCCGGGCGCCACATCCTGTTCGTGGGCCACAAGGGCCATCCCGAAGTGATCGGCACGATGGGCCAGGTGCCCGAAGGCGCGATGACCCTGGTCGAAACGGTGGAAGACGTGGCCCGGCTGGATTTCCCGGCCGACCAGCGCCTGGCGTTCCTGACGCAGACCACCCTGTCGGTCGACGATACCGCCGAGATCATCGCCGCACTCAAGGCGCGCTTTCCCAGCATCGTCGGCCCCCGCGCCGAAGACATCTGCTATGCCACGTCCAACCGCCAGGCGGCGGTCAAGGCCATTGCGCCGCGCTGCCAGCTGGTGCTGGTGATCGGCGCGCCCAACAGCTCGAACTCGTTGCGGCTGGTCGAAGTGGCCGAGCGCGAGGGTTCCAAGGCCCGCCTGATCCAGCGCGCGTCGGAAATCGATCCGGCCTGGCTGGAAGGGGTCACCTCGCTGGGGCTGACGGCCGGCGCTTCGGCCCCCGAAGTGCTGGTGCGCGAAGTGGTGGCCAAGCTTGGCACCTGGCGCCAGGTTCACGAAGAACCGGTGACCACCACCGAGGAACACATGGTGTTCAAGCTGCCCCGCCAGTTGATGAGCTGAAAGACCCCATCATGGCTGTCTATACCCACCTCGGCGCGGAGGACATGGCCGCGCTGCTCGCTCCCTATCACCTGGGCGATCTGGTTTCCGCCAAGGGCATTGCCGAAGGCGTTTCCAACAGCAATTGGCTGATCGAAACCGCCCAAGAGCCTGACAAGGCCACGCGCTTCATCCTCACGATGTACGAATTCCGCATCGAGATCAGCGACCTGCCCTATTTCCTCGGGCTGCTCGATCATCTCGCGGCCAAAGGCTGCCCGGTGCCGCGCTCCATCCACGATGGCGCGGGCAATCTCTATCGCGTGGTCGCTACACCGCGTGGGGAACGCGCCCTGGCACTGATCGAGTTCCTGCCCGGCGTTTCGCTGCACGAACCCACGCCCGGCCAGGCGCGCGCAGTGGGCGCGGCGCTGGCCACGCTGCACGGCGCCGCCGCCGATTACCCCGCCACACGCGCCAATGGCATGGGCCTTGCGGAATGGCAGCGGCTCGCCGATGCCTGCGGGCCGCAGGGCCTGGCCAGCATCGATCCGGCGCTGGCCAGCCTGGTGGCGCAGCACCTGCCCCGCTTGGCCGCGCAATGGCCGCAAGACCTGCCCACCGGCGTGATCCATGCCGATCTCTTTCCCGACAACGTGCTGATGCAGGGGGAAACGGTCACTGGCCTGATCGACTTCTATTTCGCCTGCAACGACGTGATCGCCTATGACCTGGCGGTGACGCATGCCGCCTGGTGTTTCGATGCGGCGGGCCTGGCGTTCCGCGCCGATCTTTCGGCGGCGCTGCTTGAAGGCTATGCCAGCGTGCGCGCCCTGTCTGGGGCAGAACGGGCGGCGCTGCCCGTGTTGGCACAAGGGGCGGCGATGCGCTTTGCCATGAGCCGCGCCTATGACTGGCTCAATACCCCGGCCGATGCCCTGGTGACGCGGAAAGACCCGATGGCCTTTGCCCGCCGGCTGCAATTCTATGCCGATCCGGCGAATGGTGGAGTGTTCGCACTGTGAAGCAGGTCGATATCTTCACCGACGGCGCCTGCAAGGGCAATCCCGGCAAGGGTGGCTGGGGCGCGCTGCTGCGCATGGGCGAGCACGAAAAGGAACTGGTCGGTTCCGAGCGCGAGACGACCAACAACCGCATGGAAATGATGGGCGCTATCCGCGCGCTGGAAGCGCTGACCCAGCCCTGCCAGGTGACCCTGCACACCGACAGCAAGTATGTGCTCGACGGCATCACCAAGTGGATCTTTGGCTGGCAGAAACGAGGCTGGAAAACGGCCGACAACAAGCCGGTCAAGAACGAAGACCTGTGGCGCGCACTGGTGGCCGCCGCCCGTCCGCACAAGATCGAGTGGGTGTGGGTCAAGGGACACGACGGCCATCCCGAAAACGAGCGGGTCGACAAACTCGCCAGCGACGCAGCCAAGGCCGCCTGATCCATCGCGAGCCTGATCCATTCCGGGACTCAGCTGCGGTCCATCCGGTTTGGCGGCATGTCGCTTCATGGTAAACTGCCGCGCACAGGCCGCCTTGGCGCCGGCCGATCGCGGGGGATGTTCGATGGTTTGCCAGTTCACGGTCAGCCGTGCGGGGTGGGTGCTGGCGGCTGCCAGCCTGATGGCAGCGGCAGCATCACCAGCCGTGGCGCGGCACCAACCACCGCCATCGGTCACCACGCCGGCAGCATCATCCGCGATGGTTCCCTATGGCCCAGGGCCAGGCCCGTGCAGCGTGCCCGGCATCGATGGCGGCGAACCGCAACGGCACGGCTGGCCGCCGCCATGCGAGGCGATGCCTGCTCCGGCCTATCCCGGCGCTGGCTATTATGCACCGGGCCATCCACCCCAGGCCTATTCCGCGCCGGGCTATGCCGGGCAAGTGCCGGTCTATACCGGCAGCTGGATCGCGCCGCCGGGCTATTACGTGGCAGGGGTGGTCATGGTGCCAGTGCCGCTGCCGCGTACCGGGAGCTGCCAGCCTTGTGGCGAAACCCGCACCGTGACCACCACGCGCACGGTGGATGTGGCCGTTCGCCCAGCGCGCCGGGTGCCGCCACGCCATCCCCCGCTGCACGACAAGCGGGTGAAGGAAAAGCGCATCAAGGAATAGAGCGCAAACGCCGCGTTAACCGCATGACATAACCATGCTGTGCCGGCCCGCTTCAAGCCAGGGCAAGACCAGCGGGCGACAAACGCCCCGGTGCATAGCGCGCCGGATCGAGCCGTTCGGTCATCGCATCGGCCGACTGGCCCAGCAATTGCTGCGCGGCCAGGCGCGCGGCGGCGGGCGCGGTCTGGATGCCAAAGCCGCCCTGCCCGGCAAACCAGAACAGGCCCGGCACGGCAGGATCAAAGCCATAGACCGGCGCGCGATCGGGGGCAAAGCTGCGCAGCCCGGCCCAGCGCCGCTCCACTGCGGCGATGCGCCAATCCACCACCTGTTCCAGGCGATCGATCGCCAGCGCTACGTCGATTTCCTCGGGCGCGACATCGTGCGCCACGTCGGGCGTTTCATCGTGCGGCGAAAGCCACAGCCGATCGCCCGATGGCTTGAAATAGAAGTCTCCCGCCAACCCGAAGGTGAGCGGCAGTGTGGCCGGCACGGGTGGATCGACACGCAGCTGCGTGATCGTGCGGCGCAGCGGCGCGATGCCCAGGGGGGCCGCCCCGGCGAGCCTGGCGACTTCGTCGGCCCAGGCCCCGGCGGCGTTGACCACCACCCCGGCGCGCGCCTGCCCCCCGCGCCACGCCAGACGCCAGCCAGCCCCCTCGTGTACCAGCGAATCGATACGCGCACGCAGGCAGACGACGGTTCCGGTGCGGCGCGCCAGGGCCAGGTAGTGCTGGTGCAGCCCGGCCACGTCGATATCGGCGCAGCCCGGCTGCCAGGCCCCCAGGCACCATTGCTCGCGCAGGCCAGGCACCAGCGCGATCATGCCGGCGCGATCGATCATGTCCACCGTGGCGCCGAGCGCGCCATAGTCGGACACGAAGGTTTCCAGCGCGGCGCGATCCTCTGTCCGCCCGATCACCAGCGAGCCGCGCGGCTGCAGAAAGCCGTGCTGTGCCAGGTAATCCCCCGAGGCCAGGGTGAGTGGCACCACCGCCGGCCCGCCATAGATCTCGTCCCAGAACGCGGCGGAGCGGCCGGTGGTGTGGTAGCCTGGGCTGTCCTCCGCCTCGACCAGCAGGACGCGGGCATGGGGCGCGCATTCGGCGGCGAGACTGGCCCCGGCCATGCCGGCGCCGATGATCGCGATGTCGAACTCGTCCATGGTCGCGCCCCTGCCTGCCTTATTCCGCCATGGCGGCCGTGTCTTGCCGCTGTGGGGCTTCCCGTTCGAGGAATTCGTCGATCGAGGCAAGCACCCGATCGCGCACGGCGTCACATTCGCGCAGCAGTTCGTGCCGCGCCTCACGCCCCCAGGCCACCAGTTGGGCCTTGGGCAGGCGCTGCGCGGCGCGCGCGATAGCTGGCCACGACACCAG
This sequence comes from Novosphingobium sp. AAP1, assembly GCF_001295765.1. Classification (NCBI taxonomy): domain Bacteria; kingdom Pseudomonadati; phylum Pseudomonadota; class Alphaproteobacteria; order Sphingomonadales; family Sphingomonadaceae; genus Novosphingobium; species Novosphingobium sp. AAP1. The sequence continues at coordinate 707,421 of NZ_LJHO01000001.1, forward strand.
CGCATCGTGGCGCGTGGCAAGCAGCAGCACCGGGGTGGTTACGCGCTCCAGCATCCCAGGCGCATCGAGCCGGTCGAACGATTCGCTGCTCTTTTTCAGCCAGCGCCAACTGGCCGGACCCAGCGCCAGCCAGGGCCGCTGTGCCCGCCACCATTGTTCATCGGCGTAGCGGGTTTCATCGTGCGTCAGGAGGTTGGCACGCAGCGCGACCCGGGCGCCAGGCTTCTCGCTGTTTTTCCACGCCGGGCGCGCCGGATCGCCCAGGCGAACCATCAGCGCGGCATAGACGCGCTGCACCGCGCGCGGCAGAACGGTGGCGAATCCGAGCATCGGCGCGCTCAGCACCACGGCATCCGGGGCGATTCGCTGCTCGGCCAAGGTGCGCAACACCAGGTGGCCGCCCATCGAATGGCCGATCACCACATGCGGCCCCGGTGTTTGCGCGCGCCAGATTTGGTAAAGATGGGCAAGGTCATCCACCCAGACCGAAAAATCGGCGATGTCACCCACCGGTGGCCCGCTTTGCGGCCCGGCAGAGCCAGCCTGCCCGCGCCAGTCAGCGGCGGTTACGCACCAGCCCTTAGACGCCCAGTAATCGAACGTTTCCAAATACTTTTCATAAAAGTCCCCGCGCCCGGGCAGGAACAGGATCGACCCCCTCGGCGGGCCATCGCCGCGCCGCCAGTCGATCCGGCGGATGGCGGTGCCATCGCTGGCGGACCAGGTCGATTCGCTCGCACCAGCGGGGATCTCGCGCCCACCGATGCCCTTCCAGACATGCTTAACCATTGCTTGCGACGCCCTGTTTCACGCCCGATCCCGCCGCTTGGCTTGGTTACCGTTTGGTAAGTGATTTTCCGGTATCCCCACATCATCGAGGGGGATTTCCATGGTTTACGGATTGGCCGGAGTGTTGGCAATCGCGCTGCTGATCGCAGCCTTTACCGACCTGCGCCGCAGACAGATCGACAACTGGCTCAACGCCGCGATCGCGGCGCTGGCCCCGGTCTATTGGTGGGCCTGCGGGCTGCACCTGTGGCCCGATGTCGTGCTGCAACTGGGCGTGGCGCTGGCCGCTTTCGTGGTGCTGGCGGGGCTGTTTGCCCTGCGCATGATGGGCGGCGGCGATGTCAAGCTGCTCACCGCGCTGGCGCTGTGGCTGCGCCCGGTGCTGTTTGCCAAGCTGCTGCTGATCATGGCCCTGGTGGGCGGCCTGCTCACCGTGGGGATGGGCATGTGGCACCTGATGCGGCGCCGCAAGGACCGGCTGAAGATTCCCTATGGCGTGGCGATCGCCACGGCGGGGCTGTGTGTTCTTGGCACCACTTATGGCGCGGGCATTCACGCGCTCGCTGCGGGCTAAGGCCAACTTAACCAATTTGTCGGATGGCTGCGCGCTATTCTGTAAGGGCGGGATAAACTGGCGATGGACAAGAAGAAGCTACTGTTGTTGGGGGCCTCGCTGGTGCTGGGCATTCCATCGGCCTTGTTCGGCCTTGGCCTCATTCGTGGCTCGGGTTCGCCCCAGGCGATCGCTGCCGCCAAGGTGGAAATGGGTTCCAAGGTCCTGGTGGCCCAGCGCGCCCTGCCCGTCGGCACGATCATCACCGCCGATTCGATTGGCTTCAAGGCCTGGCCCAAGGAAATGGTGCAGGACGCCTATTTCGTGGAAGGCGAGGCCGACATGCAGAAGATGCTCGGCACCGTGGTGCGCAACCCGATCACCGCCGGCGAACCGATTACGCAGGGTTCGCTGGTGGCACCGGGCGATCGCGGCTTCCTCGCCGCCGCGCTTGGGCCTGGCATGCGCGCCGTCACCATTCCGGTTTCCGCCCGCACCGGTGTGGCCGGCTTCGTCTTTCCCGGCGACCATATCGACCTGGTGCTGACTCAGACCGTCAAGGGCAACGATCCGCAGCCGCTCAAGGCATCGGAAACCATCATCCGCAACCTGCGCGTGCTCGCCACCGACCAGTCCGCCACGCAGGAACAGATCGAGGGCAAGACCAAGGTCAAGGCGTTCAGCACCGTCACCGTGGAAGTGACGCCCAAGATCGCGGAAAAGATCGCCGTGGCCCAGACCATCGGCACGCTCAGCCTCTCGCTGCGCTCGCTCGCCGACAATTCGGCCGAGCTGGAGCAGGCGATCGCCTCGGGCGATGTCAAGGTTCCGGCCGGGGCCACCCCGCAGGACGAGGAAAAGCTGCTCAAGCAGGCGCTGGCCCACCCGCTCGATGGCGGCACCAGCTTTGCCACGGGCGGCGATGTCTCGCGCTTCCAGCGCAAGTCGATGCCGCCGATGGGTGGCGCTGGCGGTGGCGGCGGCTTTACCGCGCCGCCCGCCCCTGCGCCGGTGGCGGCCATGGCCGGCCCGGCCGTGCCGCCGCGCCCGCGTGGCCCGGTCGTCAACATCACGCGCGGCAAGGACACTGTCACCGTCAGCGTGGGAGCGCAGTGAGATGAGCATGACTGCCACCATCTGCCCGCCCGTTCCGTTCCGGCATCGCGCCAAAGGCCAAGCCATGTCCCACCGCTTCGTTTCCGCGCTGCGCACCGCCATGATCGTGGCCGCACCGCTTGCCGCGCCCCTCGCGATCGTGGCTGCCGCTCCGGCCGCCCAGGCGCAGAGCGTCACCAGCCCGGCCCGCGCGATTGCGGTGGGCCTCGGCCGGGGTGAACTGATCACCCTGCCCTCGCGCATGGCCGATGTGTTTGTCGCCGACGAAAAGATCGCCGACGTGCAGGTGAAATCGACCAACCAGCTCTATGTCTTCGGCAAGGGCCCGGGCGAAACCACCGTCTATGCCAGCGACGCCAAGGGCAACGTGATCTGGTCAGCCAACGTTCGCGTAGGCACCAACATCGACAGCATCGACCAGATGCTTCACCTCGCCATGCCCGACGCCAAGGTGCAGACCGCCACGATGAACAACACCGTGCTGCTGACCGGCACGGTGGGAGCGCCCGAAGATGCGGCCGAGGCCGAGCGCCTGGTCAAGGCCTTCGTGGGCGACAAGATGCAGGTGATCAGCCGCCTCAAGATGGCCACGCCCCTGCAGGTCATGCTCCAGGTGCGCATTGCCGAAGTCAGCCGCACGCTGACCCGCGCGATCGGCATGAACTGGGCCACGGCCGATGCCACCAGCGGCTTCAAGTTCGGCGTGGGCCAGGGCAACGCGTTCACCCAGTATGTCGCGGGCGGGCCACTACTGGCTGGCGGCAACGTGGCGATGAATGCCACGACCACGGTGGTCAACTCGGCCACGACAGGCACCCGCCTGGTCGGCAACGGCAAGCTGTTTGGCATGGATGTGCTGGGCGCGCTGGATCTGGGCGAAACGATCGGCCTGTCCAACACCCTGGCCGAGCCGAACCTGACCGCGCTGTCGGGTGAAACGGCCGAATTCCTGGCCGGCGGCGAATTTCCCATCCCGCTTTCGCAGGGCCTGGGCACCACCAGCATCGAATACAAGAAGTATGGTGTGAGCCTGTCCTACACGCCCACCGTACTGGCCAATGGCCGCATCTCGCTGCGCGTGCGGCCGGAAGTCTCCGAACTCACCACTGACGGCGCGATCACGCTCAGCGGCTTTTCCATCCCTGCGCTCAAGGTGCGCCGCGCCGAAACCACGGTGGAACTGGGATCGGGACAAAGCTTCATGATCGCCGGGCTGCTGAGCAATTCGGCCCAGAACACGATCACCAAGCTGCCGGGCGCTGGCGACCTGCCGATCCTGGGCTCGCTGTTCCGCTCCACCTCGTTCAAGAAGGGCGAGACCGAACTGGTGATCGTGGTTACCCCGTATCTGGTCAACCCGGTGGACGCCAAGGATATCAAGCTGCCCACCGATGGCTTCCGCGCCGCCGATGCCGTGCAGCAGTTGCTGGGCAACCAGGAAACCGTACCGTCCAAGGGCGAAGGTCGCCCGATGCCGACCGAACGCGAAGGTACCGTGCAAGGCGGACCGGCACCCAAGGTAGGCGACGCCAGCAGCGCCCAGCCCGAAAAGAACAAGCAGGCCAAGGCCGACGCCAAGCCCGGCTTCAACCTGTGACCGCCTACGCGACAAGGAACCAGACCATGTCCACCACGCGCAATCGCATCGGCCCTGTGGCCCTGGCCCTCGCCCTCACCACGGCACTCGCCGGCTGCGTCGGCGGCCAGCCGACCAACCGCTCGCTTAACAGCGTGCATCAGCCGGTGGTCGAACGCACCAGCTACACGCTGGACATCAATACGCTGCCCGGTGGCGGCGTGTCGGTCAGCGAGCAGCGCCGCATGGCCGGATGGTTCGACTCGCTTGATCTTGGCTATGGCGACAAAGTGGCGCTGGATGATCCCGCCCGCGATCCGGCCACGCACGATGCCGTGCAGGCGGTGCTTGCCGGCCACGGCATGAGCCTGGCCGAAGGCGCGCCGATCACGGCTGGCAGCGTGGCGCCGGGCATCGCGCGCCTGGTAATCATGCGCACCACCGCTGCCGTGCCGGGTTGCCCGGATTGGTCGACCCACAACGATGGCAATGGCAACAACGCCACCTCGACCAACTATGGCTGCGCGGTCAACTCCAACCTGGCCGCGATGGTGGCCAACAAGGAAGACTTGGTGCACGGCCAGTCTGACGACGGCCGCACCACTGTGATGACCTCGAACAAGGCGATCCAGGCCTACCGCGACAATGCACCCTCCGGCATGGGGGGCGCCACCGTCAAGAAGGTCACCACCTCCACTTCAGCGGCGAGCAACTGACATGAGCGCACCCTGGAAATCCGGCAATCGCGACCTGTTCGCAGCATTCCTGTGCGACGATGCGGCGCTCGACGTGGCGCGCGCCGTGGCGGCCGACATGGGCTGGGCGCCGGAAAAGTGCGCGCGCGGCGGCCTGCGCAATGCCGTGCAATCGCTCTCGATCACCGCCAGCCCGGCGATCCTGATGGTCGATCTGTCGGAAAGCGGCGATCCCCTCAACGATATCAATGCCCTGGCCGAAGTATGCGAACCCGGCACGGTGGTCATCGCCGTGGGCCAGGTCAACGATGTGCGGCTCTATCGCGATCTCATCGCTTCGGGCATCCAGGATTACCTGCTCAAGCCGCTGTCAGTCGCCCAGGTGCGCGACGCGCTGAGCCAGGCGCAGGCGATCTTCAATGCGCCAAAGAACCAGGATGGCAGCGCGGCCAAGCGCCACGTGACCACTGCGGTTGTCGGCACCCGCGGCGGGGCTGGCGCCTCCACCATCGCCACTTCACTGGCCTGGTCGTTTGGCGCCGATTTCAAGCTGTCGACCGCGCTGCTCGATCTTGACGTGCACTTCGGCACCGGCGCGCTCACGCTCGATCTCGAGCCCGGCCGTGGCCTGACCGACGCGATCGACAGCCCCAGCCGCATCGACGGGCTGTTCATCGAACGCGCGATGATCCGGGCCAACGACAACCTGGCGATCCTTTCGGCCGAAGCGCCGATCACCGCGCCGCTGATGACCGATGGCAGCGCCTTCGTGCAGTTGCAGGAGGAATTCCGCCAGGCGTTCGAGATGACCGTGATCGACATGCCGCGCAACATGCTGATCAACTTCCCGCACTTGCTGGCCGATGTGAACGCGGTGGCACTGGTCACCGAATTGACCCTGGCCGGCGCGCGCGATGCGATCCGCCTGCTGGCCTGGCTCAAGTCCAACGCCAGCCACGCCCATGTCTATGTGGTGGCCAACAAGGTGCACCAGGGCGTGGGCGAAATCAGCCGCGCCGATTTCGAATCCTCGATCGAGCGCAAGCTGGGTTTCCAGGTGCCGTTCGATGCCAAGGCCGCAGCCAATGCCGCCAAGCTGGGGCAGACGTTCATCGGCGCCAACCGCTCGACCAAGGCGGCGCTGGCGATCAAGGACGTGGCGCAGGCCATCTCCAGCCTTGCCGCCGATACCGACGCCAGCCCGGCGGACAAGCCCAAGGCCAAGTCCACCTCGCTCCTGGGCAAGTTCGATCTCAAGAAGATGTTGCCGGCAAAGGGCAAGGCCAAGACCGGCGCCCCAGTCTAAAGCTGGCCAGGTCTGACGCTTTGCGCCCCGTGCCACGCCGTCACCGCGCGATGCAGTTTACGGTTTCCTTCAGGTAGGCAGGTTCCCCGATGCTCAATCCCCAGTTGATCTTGCTCTTTGGCGGGGTTGGTATCGCGCTGCTGCTGGCCGTGGCGGCGTTCAGCGGGCCGAGTGCCGGCAAGGAAGGCGCACGCCGCCTGCAACAGGTGCGCTTCCGCCATTCGGATAGCGCGGTCGACAAGGTGGAGGCGCAATATCGCAAGGCGATCGCCTCGCGCACGCCCCGCGCCTATCGCGTTGCCGGCTCTGCCTCGCGCACCGAGGCGCTGGCCCTGCGCCTGCACCGCACCGGCAAGGGCTGGACCCTGTCGCAGTATCTTTATGCCTCGCTTGGCCTGGGGCTGGGGATCGCCGCGCTGATCTTCCTCAAGTCCGGCTCGCTGCTTCTCGCGATACCGGCCGGCGTTCTGGTCGGCGCGGGCCTGCCGCACATGGTGGTGAACCGCGCGATCACCAAGCGCGCCAACGCCTTTGTCACCCGCTTTCCCGATGCGCTGGAACTCCTCGTGCGCGGCCTGCGCTCTGGCCTGCCGATCACCGAAACGCTGGGCGTCGTCGCCAGCGAACTGCCCGGCCCGGTGGGGGAAGAATTCAAGCTGGTGACCGATCGCATCAAGGTGGGCAAGACCATGGAAGAGGCGCTGCAGGATACGGCCGATCGCCTCGACATGGCCGAGTTCAGCTTTTTCTGCATTACCCTGGCGATCCAGCGCGAAACCGGCGGCAACCTGGCCGAAACCCTCGCCAACCTGGCTGACGTGCTGCGCAAGCGTGCGCAGATGAAGCTCAAGATCAAGGCGATGAGTTCGGAATCCAAGGCCTCGGCCTATATCGTCGGCGCCCTGCCGTTCATCGTCTTTGCCCTGATCTACTGGATCAACCCGGTATACATGGGCAAGTTCTTCGTCGACGAGCGCCTGATCATCGCCGGCCTGGGCGGGCTGTGCTGGCTGGGCCTGGGCGCCTTCATCATGGCCAAGATGGTCAGCTTCGAGATCTGAGCCAAGGAACGCGCTGATGCAACCGAACCCCGCACCCACGCTGCTTGGCATCAATGTCGTCCATGCCGGCTCGATCATGCTGATGATCGCGGCCGCGGCGATGATCCTGGCGATCTATGCCGCGATCACCGTGCGCGATCCCATGGCCAAGCGGGTCAAGGCGTTGAGCGAGCGGCGCGAACAGCTCAAGGCCGGGATAATCACCTCGGCCGCGCGCAAGCGCCATTCGATCGTGCGCCGCAACCAGACCACCGACACGATCCGCGGCGTGCTGGAAAAGCTGCGCGTGCTGCAGGACAGCCAGCTGGCCGTGGTGCAGCAGAAGCTGGCCCAGGCCGGCATCCGCAAGAAGGAATGGGCCGTCGCGGTGATCTTTGGCCGCATGATCGGCCCGATCGTGCTGGGCGGCCTCGCTATCCTGTGGATCTATGTGCTGCAGTTCTTTCCCGAATGGGGCGCGTTCAAGCGCTTCATGGGTTTCGCGGTCATGGTCATCTTCGGCTACAAGGCCCCCGATATCTGGATCGCCAATCTGGTGTCCAAGCGCACCCATGCCATCCGCAAGGGCCTGCCCGATGCGCTGGACCTGCTGGTGATCTGCGCCGAAGCCGGCCTTACCGTGGACGCCGCGTTCGGCCGCGTGGCGCGCGAACTGGGCCGCGCCTATCCCGAACTGGGCGATGAATTCGCACTCACCGCGATCGAACTGTCGTTCCTTACCGAACGGCGCCAGGCCTTTGAAAACCTTGCCTATCGCGTGAACCTCGATTCGGTGAAGGGCGTGACCACCACCATGGTCCAGACCGAACGCTATGGTACGCCGCTGGCCTCCGCCCTGCGCGTGCTGTCGGCCGAATTCCGCAACGAACGCATGATGCGTGCCGAGGAAAAGGCCGCCCGCCTGCCCGCGATCATGACCGTGCCGCTGATCCTGTTCATCCTGCCCACGCTATTCATCGTCATCCTGGGCCCGGCGGCCTGCGCGATCAGCGACCAGTTCATCAACCGCAAGCCCGGGCCGTAAGGCTCTGCGCTGCGGGCTTGGTGCCGGGCTTCGCACCATCCCCAAACCCCCTCCTCTGAAGAGGAGGGGGCTTTTATTGTCAGTGCTTTAACTCTCCATCCTCTTCAGAGGAGGGGTTCGGGGGGTGGTGCTGAACCTGACACTGTACCGCCAAACCTCAAGCAGGAACGCGCACCGCCTGCTCGATCGCGCCAAACAGGCTGCGCCCGGCGCTGTTGCGGGCTTCGACGCGCAGGGTTTCGCCCGGCCCCAGCGGATCGCCGGGCAGCGGCGCCGACAGGCTGACCAGAGTTCCGGCGGCGAGCGCGCGTTCGGCGGCCAGACCGGCGATGGTATCGCCCAGGGTGGGCGGCAGGATCACGTCCTGGGTGTGGCTGCCCCGCGTCACCTTGAGCGGCACGGCCAACGCGCCATCCACCCACGCTTCCGCCAGCGCCGAGGGCGTGACGAAGACCGGCGAGAAATGCCCCGTGGCCCCTGGCGCGCTCTGCACGGCAACCGCGTGGGCCAGGCCGACCAGACGCACCCGGCCCAAGGCCTCGGCCGCGCTGGCGCCTTGCGGCACATCGGCCGTCATCGCCACCAGGCCCACCGCCGAAGCACCGGGCCGGCGCAGCGGATCGCGCGCGCCCATCAGCCCGTCGCCAGGCTGGTGGCGCAGGGCATCAGCCGAATCGGTCCAGTGAAACGTACGCGGCAGGGGCGCGGCCGCCTCGCGTTCGTGAAAGCGTTTGCGCGGGATCACCCCGTGCGCCAGTTCGATGCTCAGGCTTTCGAGAAGATCGGCGTGGCGGTGCCATTCGTCCAGCAGCCGCTGCATCGTCGGCACCACATGATCGGCGTCGGCATACCAGGCGAGATCGTCGGACACCACGATCAGGCGCCCATCGCGCCCCTGCGGCAACGATGCCAGTTTCATGTTCACCTCTCCTGTTTCAGCTGCGACGATAGTATCCCGGTTCTATTCTGGTATGGTTTTTGTCTTGAACTTTACTTGGCGCGCGCTTCGAACCGCCGCACCGCGCCCAGCAGCTTGTCGAGCAGGGCACGCAGCTTCTCAGTTTCGCGCGGGGTCAGTGCGGAGAATATTTCCTCATAAATTTCAAGCGCTTGCGGCCAAATCTGGGCATGGATGGCGCGGCCTTCGGCGGTAAGTTCGAGATGGTGGGAGCGTCCATCGGCCACATTCGGGCTGCGCTGCAGCAGGTTGCGATCCTCCAGCACCTTGCACGCGCGGTTGACGGCAACCTTGTCCATCTGGGTGGCGCGCACCAGGTCGCGCTGGGTCAGCGGGCCGGCATCGCCGAGCACCGCCATGACCCGCCATTCCGAGATCTTGAGCCCGAATTGCATACGATATTCGTTGGCAATGGCCTGGCTCACCGCACCAGAGGTGATGGCCATGCGATAAGGCACGAATTCGGCAAGACGGGTCTGGGTTCCGGGCATGGTTTCGTATCTACGGAAACCAGCGGCAATGGCAATAACGATATTTCTCTTTAATCGCTATGAACTCTTGCAATCGTGCAAGACAAGCTATCGCAGCGCAACTTTCGATACGCGCTGCGATGCAACAGGATCACAGACCGCAGCCGCGTGTCGGCTATGTCTTGAGCGCCCTGCCCGCCACCGCACCCAGCCTGGCGACCAGCACGGGATCGCGCTGCGCCGGCGCCGTCATGATCGCGCCGTCGAGCGCGCGGTCGATCGGACTGGGCGTGCGCAGCTGCGGCAAAAGACCGGCCAGCGCCACGACAGTGGCCTTCGCCGTTGCGGCATTGCCGCGCATCACCGACAGCACCTGGGCAACGTCAACATGATCGCCATCGCGCCAGGCATCGTAATCGGTGACCATGCCGATCAGGGCATAGGGCAGCTCTGCCTCGCGCGCGAGGCGCGCCTCGGGCATCGCGGTCATGCCGATCACGTCGGCACCCCATTGGCGGTAGAGGCGGCTTTCCGCGCGGGTGGAAAACTGCGGCCCCTGCATCGCCAGATAGCAGCCACCCCGGTGCACGCTGGCCCCGGCGGCCTGGGCCGCATCGGCAAGAAGGCCCGACAGGCGCGCACAGACCGGATCGGCGAGCGAGACATGGGCCACCAGCCCTTCCCCGAAAAAGCTTTGCGGGCGGCCATGGGTGCGATCGATGAACTGGTTCACCGCCACGAAGCTGCCCGGTGCCAGCTCTTCGCGCAGCGAGCCGATCGCGGAAATGGCGACAAGGTCGGTCACCCCGCAGCGCTTCATCACGTCGATGTTGGCGCGGTGGTTGATGGCTTCGGGGGAAATCCGGTGCCCGGCGCCGTGGCGCGCCAGGAACACGAATTCCTGCCCGCCGATGCGCCCCAGCGTAACCGGCCCGGACGGCGCGCCAAACGGCGATTGCACCGCGATTTCCTGCACATCGTCCAGCACCGAAAGATCATAGATCCCCGAGCCGCCGATCACCCCGATGCGCCAGCGTGCGCCCGTTTCGGGCGTGTCCCGTTCAGTCTGCAAGAATGCCTGCCATGATGAAATCAACCGTGTGCTCGCGATAGCGGTCGCGCAGCTGTTCGGTCAACGAATCCTGGCCAAAGCAGTGGCGCAGCACCAGCCGCGCGGAAAAGAACCGGTCGGCCGCGCCGCTGACGGTGAAATAGAACATCTGCGGATCGACCGGGCGGAACACCCCGATCCTTACCCCCTCGCCGATCAGTTGGTCATAGGCGCGGCTAAGCGGGCGCAGGTACTTGTCGGCGATACGCCGCGCTTCGGCATCGTCGCTATCGCGCACCAGGCGCATGAGCAGGCGGTTGAGATAGGGATAGCGGTAATAGGTATCGATGCAGCAGGAAATGTGATGGCGCAGCTTGTCCTGCGGGGCCATGTCGCCCTTAGCCACCAGGGCGTCGACCGAGCGGACGATCTCGGCCATGTCGCGATCAAGCAGCGCGGTGAGCAGCCCGGCCTTGTTACCGAAGTAATACTTCACCAGCGCCGAATTGAGGCCCGAGCGCAGCGAGAGTTCGGACAGCGAGATATCGACCAGGTCGCCCTCGCGCATCACCGCAGAGGCCGCCGCCAGCAGCAGATCGCGTGCGCCGCCCGGTGCAGCGGCCGCATCAGGCGGCGGCGCAGCATGGTCGTGCGCGGTCTGTGGTCCTGCGTTGGTCATGTCGCCGTGGTCCTCTTCAACCGATCGATTAGGCGGCGTGGCCAGCCAGGGTCAAGCTACTTGCAAACAACGCTTCAGCCACTACCGCAGCGGGCATGGACGAAGCAGCCTTCATCACCGCCTTGCGCGCCCTGGCGCCAGACCCTGCCGCGCGCGGGCTGGACGATGACGTGGCGGTGATCGCGCTGGGCGGGGAGCATCTCGTGCTCACCCACGACATGATGGTGGAAGGCGTGCACTGGCTGCCGGGCCAGGACCCGGCGGACGTGGCGTGGAAACTGGTGGCGACCAACCTGTCCGATCTGGCGGCCAAGGGCGCGGCGCCGCTGGGCGTGCTGCTGGGCTATGGCCTGGGTGGCGGCGAAGAGCGGTTCCTGGCCGGGCTGGCGGAGGCGCTGGCGGCGTTTGCCGTGCCGCTGCTGGGCGGAGACACCGTGCGCCGGGTCGGCCCGGCGGCCCATGGCCTTACCGCGCTGGGCCGCGCCACGCATTGCCCGGTGCCCACGCGCAGCGGCGCACAGGTGGGCGACAGGCTGTGGGTCACCGGCAGCCTGGGCGATGCCATGCTGGGGTTCGAGGCGCTGCGTGACGGGCGCGAGGGGCGCACTGGCCGCGATACCACGCGCTTTGCCCGCCCGGTGCCGCGCCTGGCCGAAGGGCGGGCGCTGGCCCCCCTGGTTGGCGCGATGATGGACGTGTCGGACGGGCTGCTGCTCGATGCGACGCGCATGGCCCGTGCCAGCGGCGTGACCCTGGCAATCGACAGCGCCGCCTGCCCCGTGCCGCCAGACCTTCCCTCTGCCCGCCGGCAAGAGGCGCTGTCATGGGGTGATGACTACGAACTGCTGTTCACCCTGCCAGCGGGCACCACGCCCCCCTGCCCGGCCACCTGCATCGGCGAGGCGCAGACCGCTGGCCCCGTACCCTTGCTGCTCGATGGCGCCTGCCCGCAAGGGCCGCTGGGCTATGAACACCGCGGCTAAAACGTAGTCGCCGGGAATAACCGAACAACCGTACAATACCGCTTGCGAGCGGCGGCAAATGATTTAGCTTCCATCTGGTTCCCAACCAAAGTGCGGGGACATGGTGTACCTGGCACACAAACAAGCCGGGGCACGGGAAGTTAGGGGGATGCCATCGTGAACCTTGTCGTAACCGCAATCGGGTTGGGGTTACTGGCTGTGCTTTATGGCTTCATTACCAGCCGTCAGGTGCTGGGAAGCCCGGCCGGAAACCAGAAAATGCAAGACATTGCCGGCGCCATCCAGGAAGGGGCGCAGGCCTATCTCAAACGCCAGTACGGCACCATCGCCCTGGTGGGCGTGGTCGTGGCCGCCATCGTTTCGATGACGCTGCACCCGCTGCCGGCGCTGGGCTTTGTCATTGGTGCCGTGCTTTCGGGCGTGGCTGGCTTCATCGGCATGAACGTGTCGGTGCGGGCCAACGTGCGCACCGCCGCTGCCGCGCAAAGCGGCCTGCAACAAGGCCTTACCCTGGCGTTCCGCGCCGGGGCGATCACCGGCATGCTGGTGGCGGGCCTGGCCCTGCTCGCGATCGCGGGCTTCTTCTGGTATCTGGTGTTCGTAGCGGGCTATGCCCCGGGCGATCGCACCGTCGTCACCGCGCTCACCACGCTGGCGCTGGGCGCCTCGCTGGTGTCGATCTTTGCCCGGCTGGGCGGCGGCATCTTTACCAAGGCGGCCGACGTGGGCGCCGATCTGGTCGGCAAGGTGGAAGCCGGCATTCCCGAGGATGATCCGCGCAACCCGGCGGTGATTGCCGACAACGTGGGCGACAACGTGGGCGATTGCGCCGGCATGGCGGCCGATCTGTTCGAAACCTATGTCGTCACCGTGGGCGCCACGATGGTGCTGACGGCGCTGCTGATCAAGGGCGTGGGCGATCTGCTGCTGCCGCTGATGTCGCTGCCCCTGCTGATCGGCGGGGTCTGCATTGTCACCTCGATCATCGGCACCTATTTCGTCAAGCTGGGGCGCAGCAACAACATCATGGGCGCGATGTACAAGGGCTTCCTGGTCACGGCCCTGCTTTCTATCCCGGCAATCTGGTTCGCCACGCAAGCGGCGCTGGGCAGCATGGAAGCGCCGATCGGCGACCAGGGCTTTACCGGCCGCACGCTGTTCTATTGTGCGCTGGTTGGCCTGGCGATCACCGGGCTGATCATCTGGATCACCGAATACTACACCGGCACCGGCTATCGCCCGGTGCGATCGATCGCCAAGGCATCGGTCACCGGCCACGGCACCAACGTGATCCAGGGCCTGGCCGTCAGCCTGGAAGCGACGGCCCTGCCCACGCTGGTGATCTGCGCGGGTATCATCGTCGCCTATCAGCTCGCCGGGCTGATCGGCATTGCCTATGCCGCGACGGCAATGCTGGCGCTGGCCGGCATGGTTGTGGCGCTCGACGCCTATGGCCCGGTAACCGATAATGCCGGCGGCATTGCCGAAATGGCCGGCTTGGAAGACACCGTGCGCGAACGCACCGATGCGCTCGACGCGGTGGGCAATACCACCAAGGCGGTCACCAAGGGCTATGCCATCGGTTCGGCTGGCCTTGCCGCCCTGGTGCTGTTTGCCGCCTATACCACGGACCTGCGCGAGTTCTTCCCGGATCTGAATGTCGATTTCAGCCTGGAGAACCCCTATGTCATCGTCGGGCTGCTGCTGGGCGCGCTGCTGCCCTATCTGTTCGGCGCGATGGGGATGACGGCCGTGGGCCGCGCCGCTGGCGACGTGGTGGTGGACGTGCGCGAGCAGTTCGCCGCCGATCCGGGCATCATGGCCGGCACCAGCCGCCCGGACTATGCCCGCACGGTGGACCTGGTCACGCGCGCAGCGATCAAGGAGATGATCCTGCCCTCGCTGCTGCCGGTGCTGGCGCCGATCGCGGTCTATTTCGTGATCATGGCGGTGGCAGGGCAGGCCAATGCCTTTGCCGCGCTGGGCGCGCTGCTGCTGGGCGTGATCGTGGGCGGGCTGTTCGTGGCCCTGTCGATGACATCGGGCGGCGGGGCGTGGGACAACGCCAAGAAGTATATCGAGGATGGCCATTACGGCGGCAAGGGTTCCGACGCGCACAAGGCGGCGGTGACCGGTGACACCGTGGGCGATCCTTACAAGGACACAGCTGGCCCGGCCGTGAACCCGATGATCAAGATCACCAATATCGTTGCCCTGCTGCTGCTGGCCGCCCTGGCCAGCCACGCGGCAGGCTGAACCGGCTTCCGTGGGCTGCCGGCATGCTGGACCGGTGGCCCACGGCAGACACGCGGAAAAGCGGGGAAAACCCCGCCCGCATGGGCCCGAGGTTGGGGAGGAGAAGGACAGGCCCCGTCTGGCCGCAAGGCTGGGCGGGGCCTGTTTCCTGGCCCGGGTGGTTCATCACCTGCCCCTGGTTTCATATTTGTGACGAGCCGCCGCGATGCGTTGACCTTGGCGGAACGCCTGGAATAGGCGCGCGATCATGCTGCACCCGCTCTCTTCCACCCTGATGTCCGATTCCAAAGACCCTGCCGCGACGGCCGCCGGCCTTGTCCGGCTGCTGACGGTTCAGCCCGAGGCCGGCGCTGATCTCTTTACCGGGCCGCGCAAGCCCGGCGGCGTGGGACGCGTGTTTGGCGGGCAGATCGTGGCGCAGGCGCTTGCCGCCGCGCAGGCCACCGTCGCCGCCGATCGACCGGTGCATTCGCTGCATGCCTATTTCCTGCGCCCGGGCAGCGAGGATGCCGACACGCGCTATACCGTGATGCGCGATCTCGATGGCGGCAACTTTGCCAACCGCCGCGTGGTGGCAAGCCAGGGCGACGCGCCGATCTTCACCATGACGGCCTCGTTCCACCGCCGTAGCGAGGCCGGCGAGAGCCTTGCCCTGCAGCACGGCCTGCCGATGCCTTCGGTGCCCAGCCCCGATGACCTGCCGAGCGAGGCAGACCTGCTGACGATTTATGCCGATCGCCTGTCAGAGCAGCGCCGCGCCCTGCTGTCGCGGCCGCGCGCGATCGAGATGCGCCCGGCCGAACCGCTCAACTGGCTGCGCGAAACCCCGGCCGAACCGGTGGCGCACACCTGGCTGCGTTGCGTGGCGCCCCTGCCCGATGATCCGGCGCTGCACCGCGCGGTGATCGCCTATGTCAGCGACATGACCTTGCTGGGCACCAGCCTGCTGCCCCATGGCATCAGCGGCAAGGCCGGCAGCGCCCAGGTGGCCAGCCTTGACCATGCGCTGTGGTTCCACGCCGATGCCCGCGCCGATCAATGGCTGCTCTATGCCTGCGACAGCCCTTGGGCCGGGAACATGCGCGGTTTCAGCCGTGGCCGCATCTTTACCCAGGATGGCCGCCTGGTGGCCGAAACCGCGCAAGAAGGCCTGGTGCGCCGCCGCGCCTGAACCGCCACCGCGCTACTTGCCGGGCCGTGGCGCTGCCGGGCTGGCCATTGCGATGGTCGCCGCGCCGGCAGCGGCCGGCGGGGCGGGCGTGGTGCCAGTCCTGGTAGGCTGGCCGACCAGGGCGCAGGCCATGCGCTCCATTTCCGGGTGGGCTACCATGGCCGTTGCCACAAAGCGCAGCGTGGCGCCGGTGATGTCAGCCGTCACCGTCTTGATCGCCCGGTCGATCGCGGTGCAGGCCTGCAGGTTGGTGGCGCCGCCGCCATAGCGATTGGCCACGAGCGTGGCATAGCTATCAAAGGCGCGCTTGTCGGCAAAGCCGTGGGCCGGGCTGATATAGCCACGGATGGCCTTGTCGGCGGCCGCGAACACGCCCTGGTGCACGATCATCATGCGCGAAAAGCTGGTTTCCACATCCATGCCGTGGCTCTTGCAGCGCAGCGACACGGTCATCATCATCGTCTGGAACTGATGAAACCGCGCGGCTTCGAACGTCGGGCTATCGAGGCAAGAGGCCGGTGGCGAGATCGGCGGCGGCGCGGCGGCCTGGGCCAGCGGGGCATGGCACAGGGCGACCAGCATCACGCCTCGGGTCGCCAGGGCAAAGGGCACGCGTCGCATCATTTGGCCACTCCGCAAGACGTGATCGGAACCGCCATCAGCGCATCGAACTGGCGCACCAGCGCCTGTTGCGCCTGAAAGGCAGCGTCGGCTATCGACTTGTAATCGCGTGCTTCCTTGGCCAGCGCGTTGCGCATGTCGGCATCGCCTGCGGCCATCGCGTCATAGCGGGCCTGGATCGATTGCAGATAGGCGATGGCCTTGCCGTTGTTGGCCTCGGCCGCTTCGCCGGCAGGGCGATAGGTTTGCGCGTGGAAGGCGTTGCGTTCCTCGGCACTGCAAAAACGGGCGGGCAGGACGACCGCCGGCACCGTTTCCAGATGGGGCCGACCGGCTGTAATGTCCTGCGGTGCCGGGGCGGCAGCCTGGGCTGCAGCAGAGGCAGCTGCGGCCGGTGCCGCGGGGGTTTCCTGCGCGGCGGCCAGGCTCGCCAGCAGGCTGGCGGCGGCGGTTTCGTTGGGCCCGGCCTGCGCGGTGGCAGCGACCGCAGCGGTTGGGGCAGCTGCGGGCGGCGGGGTGACTGCGGCCGGCGCGGCGGCAACCGGCACTGGCGCGGCAATCGCCGGCGCAGGCGGCGTAGCCGGCGCTGCCGCCGGGCTACTGGTCGCCCCGCGCCGCAGCGCTGCGGCCTTTACCTTGGCCAGTGGGGCAAAGGTACCGTTGGGAAACTGCTGCAGATAGGCATCGTACATCTCGGGATCGCTGCTGGTCGATACCGAGCGCCAGAATTCCAGTTCGAGCGTCTTGTCGGAAACGGCCGCATCCTGCGCCAGGGCCGCCGCAGTGCCCAGCGGCAGCGCCCCCAGCGCCAAGGCACCCAAGGCCGCCACGCGCAGCACCAGCCGGCCAACCGGCCGCCGCCCCGCACCGACACCCGGCACCACGACTTGTCCCCACTCCTTACGGTGCGACGCGCCAACCTGCGGCGCGCGCCCAACCCCCTGCTTCATCGTACCCCCCAGGCAGCGACGGACCACCCTGCCGGTCGGTCCTGCTCCACCACGTCCCCTGGTGGGCTGCCGATCCTTGCCACATTACGCTTGTCATCCCTGTCATGCCGCAAGCTATGTGCAGAGACGTTGCCTAACACGGTTATCGAGCATTAAGGGTGTTTTCGTCATCCCCTATTTGAGGGAAACCGCAAATAACCACTGCGGTACTTCACGCTGGCACAACACCAGCACGACAATTGTCTGATAATTTCCACAAATGCCGCTGGGGCAGCTGTTTACGCCCCGGGATGATAGAAATCATAGATGGTTTGCGCCACCGCAGCACTCACCCCAGGCGCCCGCATGAGGTCTTCGAGCGAGGCGGCGCGCACTTTGCCGGCGGTGCCAAAATGCAACAGCAGCGCACGCTTGCGCGCCGGACCGATTCCCGGAATCTCGTCGAGCGGGCTGGCGGTGATCGCCCGGCTGCGCTTGGCGCGGTGCGCACCAATGGCGAAACGGTGCGCCTCGTCGCGCAGTTGCTGCAAGTAGAACAGCACCGGGGAATTGAGCGGCAGCAGCTTTTCGCGCCCATCGGGAAAGTGGAAATGCTCGCGCCCGGCGTTGCGATCCGGCCCCTTGGACACCGCAATCAGCGGCACATCCTCGATGCCCAGTTCCTCCAGCGTCTCGCGCACGGCCGTCATCTGGCCCTTGCCGCCATCGATCAGCACCAGATCGGGCCAGGTGCCGCCCTGGCGATCGGGGTCTTCCTCCTGCACGCGGCCAAAGCGGCGCGCCATGACTTCGCGCATCATGGCAAAGTCATCCCCCGGCCGGGTTTCGGCGCGCTTGATGTTGAACTTGCGATACTGGCCCTTTTGAAAGCCTTCCGGCCCGGCCACGACCATGCCACCCAGCGCATTGGTGCCCTGGATATGGCTGTTGTCGTAAACCTCGATGCGCTGCGGCACATCGGGCAGTTCCAGGAATTCGGCCAGTTCGCGCAGGATCTTGGCCTTGGTGCCGGTTTCCGCCAGCCGCCGATCGAGCGCCTCCACCGCATTGCGGCTGGCCTGCTCCATCAGCCGGCGCCGGTCGCCACGCTGCGGCACGGTGATCTCCACCTTGCCGCCCGCACCTTCGTGCAAGGCCTCGGCCAGCAACTCCGCCTCGGGCAGAATGCGATCGACCATGATCAGGCGCGGCGGCGGCACTTCCTCGTAGAACTGCGCCAGGAAGCTGGTCATCACCTCGGCCTCTTCCAGCCCCTCGGTATGGGTGGGGAAGAACGCGCGGTGGCCCCAGTTCTGCCCGCCCCGGATGAAGAATGCCTGGATGGCGATCTGGCCGCCCTTGCTGGCCATGGCAAAGACATCGCCATTGCCCACGCCTTCGGCATTGATCGCCTGGCTGCCCTGGATGAACGTGGCTGCGCGCAAGCGGTCGCGCAGCATGGCCGCGCGTTCGAAGTCCAGATTCTCGGCTGCCTCGCTCATCTGGGTTTCGATCTCGCGCTGCACCGCGCCCGATTTGCCGCCGAGGAAATCCTTCGCCTGGCGCACCAGTTCGGCATAGTCCGCCTCGGCAATGCGATCGACGCACGGAGCACTGCAGCGCTTGATCTGATAGAGCAGGCACGGCCGGTCCCGCCGCGCCATGAAGCCATCGTTGCAGCTGCGCAGCAGGAACAGCTTTTGCAGCGCATTGATCGTGGTGTTGACCGAGCCGGCGCTGGCAAAGGGCCCATAGTAATTGCCCTTGGCCTTGCGCGCGCCGCGATGCTTCATGATCCGCGGAAACGCGTGATCGGCCCGCAACAGAATGAAGGGAAACGACTTATCGTCGCGCAGCAGCACGTTGTAAGGCGGGCGATAGCGCTTGATCAGCTGCGCTTCGAGCAGCAGCGCCTCGGCCTCGGAATTGGTCGTCACGATCGTCATCGACCGCGTCTGGCTGACCATGCGGCGCAGGCGGTTGGGCAGCCGATCGACCTGGGTGTAATTGGCCACGCGATTTTTCAGCGCGCGCGCCTTCCCCACATAGAGCACGTCGCCGCGCGCATCGAGCATGCGATATACGCCGGGCTTGGGCTTGAGCGTGCGGACAACGTCGCGGATGGTCTCCACGCCGCGTTCCAGATCGGGCTGGTCGCTGCCACGCATCGTGCTGATCGCGGCGTCTTCGTTGAAGCGCTCGGTATCACGGTCGGGCGGGGAAGATGCGCTCTTGCGGGCCATCCCTGCCAGATAGTGGCTGTTACCCCGTTTGGGGAGAGCCCGAAAGGATGCCGATCGTGGACAAGTATTATCCGTATATCTACGTAGATGATTGCAGATGATACCTTTACCATGCCGGGGTAAACGTGGCAGCCATGGTGAATGCCCCCGTCACCGGTGATAGTGCAACGCGCGGCCGCCGCGCGGATGCACGGGCAAGGCTCAACATTCCCGGGCGCCTGATCTTGCGCCGTGGCGTGTGCCCCTGCCTGGTGGAAGACCTGTCGCGCACCGGGGCGCGCCTGGTCCTGCAATGCCCGCCGGCGCTGGGCGAAACCGGGGTGCTGGAAATCAACCGCCTCGAAGGGTTCGGCGCCGCTGTGTGGATCAGGGGCGGCCATTGCGGCTTTCACTTTGACGAGCCACTGGCGCTGGAACAGGTGATCGCCCTGCGCCAGTTCGCCGATCATT
Organism: Novosphingobium sp. AAP1; assembly: GCF_001295765.1. Taxonomy (NCBI): domain Bacteria; kingdom Pseudomonadati; phylum Pseudomonadota; class Alphaproteobacteria; order Sphingomonadales; family Sphingomonadaceae; genus Novosphingobium; species Novosphingobium sp. AAP1. Next base: position 727,352 of record NZ_LJHO01000001.1, read on the forward strand.
TCAGCGAACACCGCCGCGAACAGGAACGCACCGCGGCGCGGGAATTCGTCCAGGGCCGGCGGTTCGTCTAGGCCCTCAGAACATCTTGCGGAATTCCAGCTTGAACACCCGCCCGGTAGGATCGAGATAGCCGGCCTGATAGCGCAGCGGGATCGCGCCGGTCTGGTCGGTCACCTTCTGCTGGGCATCGAACACGTTGTTCACCGCCAGGGAAAGCCGTGCATTCTTGAGGAACGGCACGGCCTTGACCACGCCGGGGCGGCGGCCAAGATCGGCAAACAGGCGCAAGTTGAACTTGGCGATGGGGTGGAAATCCAGGCTGGTCGTGCCCGAATCCGCGTGGGCCGATCCGGTGTAGGTGCCGGTCAGGCGCACGCCAAAGCTGCGATAGAAGCCGCCGCCTTCCAGCTCGATACTGTGCCGCGCCACCCCCGTACTGGACAGCGCGCTGCCGCCCAGCAGATCGTAGACCGTCCCGCCCGGCGTCAGTTGCACCCGGTTCATCAGCATGATCGTGTGGGTCAGCGACAGGTTCCAGCGCCCGCGCCCGTCAAAGCCGCCCGGGCCACCTGGACCACCGGGCCCGCCAGGACCGCCCGGACCACCATGCCCGCCACGTCCACCGCCACCCATGCGTGGCCCACCCGGCCCCATCATGCCCCGCATGCCGCGCTGGCGCACCAGATTGGGATCGGGCGTGCCAAAACTGCCCGCCAGGTTGATGCCATAGCGCAGGCTTTCGCTTTCCTGGCGCGCGAACGTTACCGGGCTTTCGTCGACCGACACGATATCGCCTGCGGCATTGCGCGTGACGCGCCCGGGATAGGCCGCTTCCACCTCGGCCGTCAGCAGGGGGAAGCTGTTGCTGGTGTTGAAACTGCGGTTGTGGAAATATTCCACCACGAAGGTCGAATTGGTCAGGAACGGCAAGGTCCAGTTGCCGGCCAGCTTCACGTCGCGCTGGCGCTCCTTGAGCAGGTCGCGGTTGCCCCCGCTGGTCACCGTAGCCAGCACCGTCTGGCCCTTGATGAAATCATAGATCGCCACGTTCTGGGTGGTGGTCGTTGGCGCGCCCAGTTGCGTCAACGAGGGCGCGGTCTCGGCACCAATGAACGTGCCGGTGAAGCTCAGCTTGTCGGTGGGGCGCCAGGTCAGCCCGGCGCCATAGTCATAGAGCGCGCCAAAGTCCGACAGCGTGTGCGCCTCGGCATTCATGTTGAGCGACAGGTTGCCGAGGAAACCGCCGAAGTTCTCGCGCTTGCTGGTGATCGGCACGTCGAGGCTGAAACCCAGCTGCGCGTCGCCACGCTTGAGATCGATCGCCCCGTTGGCGGTGCGCGTATCGGTGCTGTGGATGCCGGAATAGGCAAAGCCGGTCTTGAGCGTGAGCGAGGTCGCCCCGCCCGGCAGGCGGAACGGCTGGCCGTTGGCCGTCGCCAGCGAGGTCAGACTGTCGGTGCGGCTCAGCGCCCGATCGGCCCCGCCAGCGATGATCGCGCCGCTGGGCAGCGCGCCCGTGGCGCTCAGGCTGCCATCGTCGACCAGCGTTTGCAGGCCCGAAAGATCGGCCGAGCGATCGATCCGCGTATCGGTGGTAACATGGCTGCCGTCGGCCGTCACCGATAGCTGCCAGGCGCCGATGCCGGTGTTGAGCCCGGCGCCGGCCGAGAGCGTGGTGGTATAGGTGCGCGTGGTCAGCGGCTCGGGCGCGGTGGTGGTGCGCGTCACGCTGTTGCCGCTGTCGGGATCGGTCAGCGTCACGGTATTGAGGCCGTTCCAGCTGCGGCTGTAATCACGCTGCGCCAGCGCGTTAAGCGTCAACCCGGTGCCCAGTCCGATCGGCTTGGACCAGGTGGCATTCAACGCGGCGCTATCGGCCTTGGCCTGCAGCGTGCGATAATCGGCCTGGTTGGGATCGCCCGCCACGGTGCTGTTGCCGCCCGTGCCAGTGCCTGTGGCCGCGCTGGCCTGGCTGATGCCGCGCTCGGCTTCGGTGATCGCGCTTTGCGTCGATACCGTGCCAGTCACGTTGATGCGGGCCTTGTTGGCGATCTTGGCCAGCGTGGCTTCCTCGCTCAACCCGGTATAGCTGCCGTTGCCCGGCACGCTGGCCTCGGTTTCGCTGCTGATGCTCTTGTAGTGGTCTTTGAGGATGAAGTTGACCACGCGCTGATCGGGGCGATAGCCGTATTTCAGCGCCACTTCCTCGGGCAGGACTTCCACCCGGCGGATCGCCTCGGGCGGCAGCCCACGCATTTCGCGGAAGTTGGAAATGCGCATGCCGTTGAGCAGGATCACCGGCCCGTCGCTGCTGCGCCCGCGCCCGGAATCGGTCTGCGGCGCCAGCACGGTCAGCAGATCCTGGATCGAATTGACGCCATAGGCGGCGATTTCGTCTTCATCCAGCGTCACGATCGGGGGTTGCTGCGCCTGCACCACGCCCTTGATCGGCGCGGCGTTGACCAGGATTTCACCGGTCACATCGTCCACGCCGTCACCGTTGGCATCCACGCCCAACTGGCCCTGGGTATTGACCATCTGCTGGCCGCTGCCGCCAGCGGTTGCGCCGGTGCTGCCATCGGCCTCAGGGGCAGGAGCGGGCGCCTGCGCAGCCTGGTCTGCGGCCAAGGCCCGCTCACCCCCGCAAACGGCAAGCGCGGAAACGGCACACAGCAAGGCAAGACGAACAGACACGCGCAACAAACCCCATCATGGCTTCGAGGCGATCCTGCTGGCGCGCCTGACAAATTGAAACAACACACAAATCGTATCAATTTGTCGTCCAGCGTGGATGAACATCGGCTGGCCGGGCGCGGTGCCGATGCCCGGATCACCACTGGAACCTGGCTGCAAATGCGGGGCTTTTCTTTTGCCGGCCGGAACGCTATGGGCGCCACGCGCGTCGTTTTATCGCGACCCCTCGATCATGGCTATGCAGCTTGCGCCACGTCGGTGCCGGTTGTCGTTCCGGCCATTCAAGACAAAAGGCTACTGACCCCGCCGATGGCGAAAGAAGAACTCCTCGAGATGCGCGGCACGGTGGTGGAACTGCTGCCCAATGCCATGTTCCGCGTGCGTCTGGAAAACGATCACGAGATCCTGGGCCACACCGCCGGCAAGATGCGCAAGAACCGCATCCGCGTTCTGGTGGGCGACGAAGTGCTGGTGGAACTCACCCCTTACGATCTGACCAAGGGGCGCATCACCTACCGCTTCATGCCTGGCCGAGGCGGCCCCGGCCAGTACTGATGCCCGGGCCTGTACCGTTGCCGGGCTCGTTCTGATGACTGCGACTGTGCCGCCGCTGGTGCTGGCCTCGGCCAGCCCGCGCCGGCGTGACCTGATCGCGCGCCTGGGGCTGGTGCCCGATCGCATTATCGCCACCGACATCGATGAAAGCCCGCTGCCGGGTGAGACGCCGCGTGTCCACGCCGTGCGCCTGGCTGCGGAAAAGGCCCGCGCGGCGGCGGCACTCGCGCCCGATGGCGCCATCCTTTCAGGCGATACCGTGGTCGGCGCCGGGCGTCGCATCCTGCCCAAGGCCGAGGACGAGGCCACCGCGCGCCAGTGCCTGGCGCTGCTGTCTGGCCGCCGCCACCGCGTTTTCTCCGCCGTTGCCCTGCTGATGCCCGATGGCACGCTGCGCGAGGCGTTGAGCGAAACCATCGTACGCTTCAAGCGCCTCTCCGAAGCTGAGATAGACGCCTATATCGCCGGCGGCGAATGGCACGGCAAGGCCGGCGGCTATGCCATCCAGGGCAGCGCCGAAGGCTTCTGCGCCTGGCTGGCCGGCAGCCATTCGGGCGTGATCGGCCTGCCCCTGTTCGAAACCCGGCGCCTGCTGGTGGCCGCCGGCCTGCTGGCCTGAGCACGCCATGACCGCCACCTGGCTGGTGGAAGAAGGCATTGGCGAAACCCGCGCCGCCCTGGTCGATGGTGCGCAGATCCTGGCTGCGCGCCTTGCATGGCCGGGCGGGCTTGCCGTGGGCCTGGTAGCGCCCGCGCGCGTCGCCAGCCGCCTTGCCGGCACGCGGCGCGGCACGGTCCAGTTTGCCGACGGCGCCGTTGCCCTGGTCGATGGCCTGACGCCCGACCTGCCCGAGGGCGCCAGCGGCCTGTTCCGCGTCACGCGCGCCGCCATTGCCGAAAAGGGCCGCACCAAGCTGCCGATGGCGCGCCCTGCTGCCCCTGGTGAAGAGGCCTGCCCTGCCCCCACCCTGGCGCAGCAACTGGCCGCCACCGGCCAGCCCGTGCGCCTGGTCCATGCCACCGATCCCGCGCTCGACCACGCGGGATGGGATGACCTGATGGACGAGGCGATGAGCGGCGAGATCGCCTTCCCGCGCGGCGCCCTGTGCATCAGCCCGACCCCGGCGATGACCCTGATCGATGTCGATGGCAGCCCGCCCCTGCCGGCGCTGGCGCTGGCCTCCGTGCCGGCCATTGCCGCCGCGATCATGCGCATGGATATCGGCGGCTCGATCGGCATCGATTTCCCCACGCTGGGTGAAAAGCGCGATCGCCAGGCGGTAGATGCGGCACTGGCGCAAGAACTGACGGACCGCGGCGCACAGACCGGCTGGCGTGGTGAGCGCACGGCCATGAACGGCTATGGCTTCGTCCAGCTGGTCAGCCGGCTGGAGCGCCCGTCGCTGCCCGCGCTGTTTGCCCGCCACCCCTTGGGCGCGGCGGCACGGCAATTGCTGCGCCGCGCGGAAAAGGTGCGCGATCCCGGCGCCTTGCTGCTGACCTGCCACCCCGCCCTGGCGCGTGCCGTGCTGCCCGGCTGGCAGGATGAACTGGCCCGCCGCACAGGCCGCATGCTGCACTGGTCGCTCGACGAAACCCTTGCGCCCACCGCCGGATTTTCCCAGGCCATCACCTCATGACCACCACCCCCAAGCGCTGCCCCATCTGCGGCAAACCGCGCAGCGATGCGCACAAGCCATTCTGCTCTGCCCGCTGCCGCGACCGCGACCTGATGCGCTGGCTGGAAGACGGCTATGCCCTGCCCGGCCCGCCCGCCGACGCCGAAGAGGAAGGCCCGGATTGAAGCGCCCGCGGCCAAAGCCAAAAAGCCCATTGTGGAAAAATAGATGCAATTGAGGGCTGGACAACCTTCGGCCACCTCGTCATAGGGCGCTTCACCAAACGCAAGGCGCCGGCCAAACGGCCCGCCAGCGCGGCAAGCCCGGGTAGCTCAGTTGGTAGAGCACGTGACTGAAAATCACGGTGTCGGCGGTTCGATTCCGTCCCCGGGCACCATTGCCCCTTCCAGACCTATTCGCTGATATCCATAAGTGTCCGAAAAACCCTAGCGTTTTCGACGTTCAGGGCACTTTGCGCGTCCTGCATCGTCCATTGACGTTCCCCCAAAGCCGGATTTTTGTGTGGTAAGATTGTGGGACGAGCCCATATGTCGAACTCACATCGACTTACGGCGTTAAAAATCAGCAACTTGACCCAGCCCGGCCGCTACGGCGACGGCAAAAGCCTGATGTTGCTGGTTCAGGCCTCGGGCCACAAATCCTGGGTGCTTCGCCTCACCTCCAACGGCAAGCGTCGCGATTTCGGGCTAGGCGGTTATCCCGGCACCAGGGCTCCAGCCACGTTGACCTCGGGGAGGTGCGCCAGAATGGCATCGAATTCGGGACGGTCCAGCCAGTCCGGGCTGACGGCCAGATGACGCAGGGTGTGATCGGGATCGATGCGGCTGGGTCATTTCATAGCTTTGGGTACCCAGCGTGGCGCCAATCCAAGGGGTGCCAGGCGCGACCGAGGGCTGGGTCTTCGGGAAAGAACGTGATGCCCAGTTGCCGCGCCAGGGCATAGTCTGGGTCGGCCAACGTGGCATAGCGCAAGCCATGCCGCTCGGTCGGACCAAGGTCGACCGGGTTCTGTGCACTGACGGCATAGAGCGTAATGCCAGTCGCCTGTAATGCCGGCCACAGCGTGGCATCGTAATAGGGCAGCGCCAAAAACTAGGGGCTACTCATTTCTCACCTTGGGAATCCCAAAAATTTATTTTTCTGCCAAAGTAGCGATAGGTGGCGTGGACAAATTCCACAACGCCACGGCTGGAGGCAAAAACCGCCAGTTTAAGGAGGCGAGGAAGCGGAATGTCGGGAATATTGCGCGACGAGCCGACGCGGAAATGGCGGTTTTTGGTCCAGCCCGGCAGGGGTTGCGTAATTTGTCCAAGCCGCCCAGGCTGATCGACTATCAGCGCAGCATGCGAAACCGGATCGCCTGCCCCCCGCCCCCCGCCAGATCAAGCGCAAGGGTGTCTCGCGCCGTAACCGTTTGCCGGCGGATAGCAATCTTTTCGGGCGCCGTGCGCCAGTCCGCGCCGGGCCCATCAGCATAGATCGTCGCTTCATACCGCGCGCCAGCGTCGAGGAAATCGAGCGGGACGGTCAGCCTGCGGGCGGTATCACTGGTGATCGCGCCCAGATACCAATCCGGGCTGTGCCGATCGCGCCGGGCAATAACCGCGTATTCGCCAATCGCGCCCTGCAGCGTGCGGCTTTCCTCCCAATCGGTCGGCACATCGTGGATGAAGCGAAAGGCATCGGCGTGCTCGTCATAATGCTCGGGCAGGTCAACCGCCATCTGCACCGGGCTATACAACACGACATAGAGCGCCAGCTGGTTGGCCAGTGTGGACGGCACGCGGTTGTCAGGCCGGTTGGCGCGATAATCGAAATGGACCACGCCGGGCGTGTAATCGAACGGGCCAGACAGCAGCCGCGTGAACGGCAGGATGGTGGTATGGTCGGGTGCATTGCCGCCATCGGGGCTGCCGCCGTTATACTCCTGCCCCCGCGCGCCTTCGCGGCTCATCAGATTGGGCCAGGTGCGGCGCAGACCGGTATCCTTGACCGGTTCATGCGGGAAGATGGCGATATGATGCCGTGCCGCCGCGACGACGACCGTTTGCAGGCTCTGCACAGCGTATTGGCTGTCGGGCCATTCGGTCTGGTCGAGCCGCGTGCCGACATAGCCCAGCTTGATCGCCCGCACGCCATAGCGATCGTAGTAATCGAGCGCGGGCTCAAGCTGGCTGAGATAGTCCTTCACCTGCGCGCCGGTTTCGTGATGGCCGATCAGGTCCACCCCCTTGGCGCGGGCATAGGCGGATACTTCGGCCATATCGAAGGCCGGTTGGGCGCGGTCGAACACGAAACGGGAATGGCCGTTCTTCCACCATTCCGGCACGTCCCAGCCCACGTTCCAGCCTTCGACCAGCACGCCGGCAATGCCATGCTGCGCCGCCCAATCGATATAGGATTTGGCCCGCGCGGTGGTGGCCCCCAGCTTTGGCCCCGGCTCCCAGGTCAGCAGCCCGGTGTGCATGGCCCAGAAGATGCCGATGTATTTTTCAGGCTTCACCCAGGATACGTCACCCAAGCGGTTGGGCTCGTTGAGATTGAGGACAATCGTCGAATCCGCCAGATGGGCCGCGTCGGGCGCCACCATCACCACCCGCCACGGGGTTACCGCTCCACCATGCGTCCGCGCCCGATCGCCATTGGACCAGGGCGAGAGATCGGCTTTGAGGGTACGGCTGTTTTCATCGGGCATCCGCAGGTTCATCGACGGGAAATCGACCAACGCCGCCTCGTGCACCGCCAGGGCAACGCCATCGCCTTCCAGGGTCAGCGGCGTCTGCGCGGTCTGGATCGCGGACAGCGCCGAGCGGCTGTATTCGTACTCGCTGTATTTCTCGCGATAGGCCGGGATCGACCAGGCGCGGTAATTCTGCGCGAAGTGGAACTCGGTCTCCTCGTCGCTGATCACCAGCGGCTGCTGTGCCGAGCCGGGCAGGGTATAGCGGAAACCGAAGCCATCGTCGAACACGCGGATCTCGACGCCCAGCTTGCGGCCGTCTGGCGCGGCAAGCGTGGCAACCAGGCCGCGATAGTGCTCACGCATCTGCCGGCGTTCGCCCCATGGCTGGGTCCAGGGCCGGTCGAGTTCGGTCGCCCGGCTCGCCACCAGCGCGAGGTCATGATCGATCGGCGCGGCATCCTTGAACCGGAAGCCGAGCCGCGAGCGATCGAGGATCGGCTTGCCGTTGTACCGCGCACGGTACACCGCCTCGCCCTGGTCGACCGCCAGATCAACCACAATCCGGCCATCGGGCGAGGTGACCGTCTGCCACTCCTGCCCCAGGGCAGGAGTGGCCACGACCAGCGCCGCGATCCCGGCGATCATGCCAAGCCGCTGTTCCATCAGAAGTTATACGTCAGGCTGGCGCGAACGCGGCGGCCAAAGATCGGGCGACCTTGGAACGCGGTTTCCTGTACCCCGACGATCGAGCCGGCGCGCGGATTGCCCTCGGTCAAGCCAACCGTGTTGAACAGGTTGGTCGCCACCACCTGGGCCTGAAGCGCATCCGTAATCTTCCAGTTCGCACCCAGCCGCACCTCGGTATAATGCGGCAGGACGATGGTGTTGGCCACGTCGACATAACGCTTGCCGGTATAGGCCGCCTCACCAAAGATGTTCACCCGGTCGCGCAACAGATGCAGCGTCGGCCGGATCGAGAACTGCACCTCTGGCTGGCGCACGATCTGGTTGCCGCTAAAATCGAACGGGCCGTTCGCGTCCTGTCCGGCAAAGCTGGTATAGGTGATCTTCTGGTAATTGCCGCTGGCTGCCAGTTCGAAGAAATCGGCCGGACGAAGCGAGAGTTCAACTTCGATACCGCGCGATTCCGCCGCTGCCTTCTGGTTGATGGTCTGCGCCTGCCCGTTCGGCCCGGCAACGGTCGTCTGGAAGGCGACGTTGGGAAACCGGTTGTAGAACAGGGTGACAAAGGCAGAGAACGGCCGCGTCGCGTATTTCACGCCGCCTTCGACCAGGTCGATGCGGTTTTCCACCGGCACGCCGCCAAACCACTGGACGAACTCCGGCGTCACGCGGAAGCTGCGGCTATAGCGGGCAAAGGCCGCAACACGCTTGCTGAACTCATAATTGGCGCCGGCAGAAAAGGCCCATTGCCCGGTCTTGAACCGATATTGCGTGTTGGCGCCGGTGAAGACCAGCACGTTGTCATCGGCAATGGTCGAGGGATCACCCAGGTTGGCGCTGGTGGTCTGCGCGATCGTGCCTTCCTTGGCGACATGGTGATACCGCGCGCCCAGATCGATGCGCAGCTTATCGGTTACCTGCCAGGCATCGGTCAGGTACAGCGCATTGACCGTCACATCATCATGGAAGCGCTGCAAATTGCTGTGCAGATTGAGCAGCCCGTCCTTGGTCAGCGCCACGGTTTGCTGCCCCGCGGCGTTCAGCCCGACCACATCGAAATAGCGCGGACGGTTGACGCCTTCGACCAGGATATCATTCCAGTTCCAGTTTTGCGTCTGGTTGAAATGGCTGAAGTAATATCCCGCAGTCAGGGTATGCTGGCCCATGCCGGTGTCGAGCTTTTTGGTGATAGTCAGATCGTTGATCACGTTCTTGACGTTCACCACGGTGTTGAAAATGCTCTCGGTCAGGGCAAGCTGATTGCCCAGTGCCGATGCCGCCACCGTCTGGCCATTGCTGGCATCGCGATAGACGGCCGATACCGTATCCGGCCGCGCGGCCTGCAAGCGGGTCAGCGCGTTCGCCAGAAAGCCCTGGCTGGTGGCGACGCCGGAACTGAACAGTCCGTTGAAATCAACCGTGCCGGATGTGTAGCGCGCGCGGTCGTTGATCTCCCAGCCATCGCCCAGCGGCTTGTTGAAGATGGCGGTAAAGGTGTCGGTATTGGTGTGGATGCCTTGGGTGAGATCGACATTCTTGTCGAACACGCCGTTGCCATCGGGCACGGTCAGCCGGCCAAAGGCATTGTTGACCAGCGTTCCCGTGCCGGCATCAAGGCCCGGCAGGCCCTGGCTGGGGCTGGCCAGCGGAATGGCGGTATAGAAGATGTTCTTGTCGTTGAGCTTGCGATAGCTGACGAACAGCGAGCCGCTATCGACAAAGTCATACTGCAGGCCAACGCGGAACTGGCCACCCTTGTTGCCGGTAAAGCCGGGGTCCCTGAGGCCATTGTCCTCGCGATAGAAACCGCCGATCGCAAACGACAGGCGATCGGTCAGCGGGCCCGAGACATTGGCATCGAGACGATAATGATCCCAATCGCCGATCTCGCTCTTGACCATGCCCTGGAATGTTCGGGTCGGGCGCTTGGTCAATACGTTGACCACGCCGCCCGGGGCATTCGACGCGGTGATCGAGGCCGAGCCGCCGCGCACGATCTGGAGCGAGTCGATCGTGGCATCGACGCGGAAGAACTCGTCGGCATTGGTGAAGGCCCCTGCCCCTTCCTCCCACACCGGCAGGCCATCTTCGAGCAGCGGCAGATAGCGATAGTTGTCGGCCGGCAGACCGCGCGAATAGACGTTGTTGCCAACTTCCCCGCCCGAGCTTTCGACATAGATACCCGGCGTCGAGGCGATAAGATCGGCAATCCCGAGCGGCGCCTTCTGCGCGATCGCCTGCGGATCGATGGTGGTGATGGCGTACGATGTTTCGAACTTGCGGGTGCCCGTGCGCGTACCGGTCACGATGATCTCGTTGAGACCAAGGTCGCTGCCCTGTGCCGCGCCGGCGGCGGGCGCGTCGGCGGCAGCGGCAGACTGGGTAGCCGAAGACTGAGTTGCTGAAGACGGGGCGGATTGCGCCAGCGCGGGGGTCATCGGCCCCATCCACGCAACCGAAGCCATCAATGCCAAACGACATGCACGCATGATAATCCCCTCCTAGACGCCTCTGCTGGGCGGCACACCTGATGCGAGGGAAAGTGACCCGACTTGCAAACTTATGCAAATATTTTCTGCAAACGATTGCAATTTACATGACGAGACACATACTATCCGATTTTATGATAATTTTTCCAGCGTCTTATGCATGAACATCATCATTATTTTGCACAAACGATAGACGCTCAGCGCCCGCAGGATTCCCGAATCATCAAGTTCGTCGGCAACCGCTCCGACTTGGCGCGATGGCCGTCGACAATGCGCAGCAGTTTGGCCACCAGCAGATTGCCCGCCTTGATCACATCCTGCCGGATGGTGGTGAGCCCCGGCGTCGACAGCGCGGCTGCGTCGATATCGTCATAGCCAATTACCGCCACATCATCGGGCACGCGGATGCCCCGCTGCCGCAGCGTCTGGATCGCGCCAAGCGCCACCAGGTCAGATGCGGCAACGATCGCATCGAATGCGATGCCCCGCTCGAGCAGATTGTCGACCGCTTCTGCGCCCTCAAACTGCCCGGCCGTCGGCGTCTGCACCATGTCGGGATCAAACGGCACATCGTGCGCAGCCAGTGCCGCGCGATAGCCGTCGAGCCGGATCGCGATCTGCGAAAACGGCGTGCGGGCGGCGGGAATGGGGGGCATCGCACCGATAAAGGCGATGCGCCGCCGCCCTTTGCGCAACAGATGCGCCGTGGCCTGGAAACCGCCTTCGTGATTGTCGCTGCCGATCGAGCAATAGCTTTGCCCTGCCACTTCCACGCCCCAGGCCACCAGCGGCTTGCCCATGGCGGCATAGCGGTTGAGCGTATCGTGAAACTGCGACTGGCCCAGGAAGATCGTCCCGGCATAGGCGCTCTGGTCCAAAAACTGCGCCAGCGTGGCATCGTCATAGGGTGTTTGCCACACGATCGAGACATCGCGCCGCCGCTCGCGCAGCGCAGTGCCAACCCCGCCGATCAGCGCCAGTTCGAACGGGTTGGCCAACTGGCTGCCGTGCGCGGTTGCCACCGGCACGACCAGGCAGATCTGCTCCGACAGCGATGTTTGATGCCGGCGCACCCGCTGCGGCACGTGAACATAGCCCAGCCGGTCAGCGGTGCTCAGCACACGCTCGCGCGTCTCTTCGCTGATCGCGCTGTGCCCGGTCAGCACGCGGGATACGGTCGCCACCGATACACCTGCTTCTGCGGCAACACCGCCCAGCGTTGGCCCGCCGCGCTTTACCCGCGCCATGATCTGCTCTGCTTTTGCATTAGCTTGCACTACGCTGTGGCATCGCGCTCGTCCATGCCTGACAGACACAGGCTCAGCAGCGCACCAGCGGCCATCAGCCCTCCGGCCAGGGGCAGCACCGGCCAGGCCATTCCGCCGAGCAGATGCGCGATGACCCAGCCCATGCTCACCCCGGCAAACAGCTGCGGCACCACGATGAAGATGTTCATCACCCCGATGAACATGCCCGCCGTCGCACTTGATACCGCCCGCCCAGCCAGCACGAACGGCGCGCTGAGGATCGAGGCATAGGCGATGCCGATCAGGACCGCGCAACCGATCAGCCCGGCAGGATGGGTGAGCAACGCCAAACCACTCAGCCCCGCTGCCCCCAGCGCCAGCGCCGCGGCATGCACACGGGTGACGCCAAAGCGGCGGAACAGCCTGGGCAGCAGGAAGGCAAACACCCCGGCAACGCCGTTGTAGGTGCCGAACAGCACGCCCACGAAGTCTGCCCCTTTGCCATAGGCCGCGTCGAATGGCGACGTGGCACCATAAAGCTGCGCGGCGACCACCGGCGTGGCATAGACCCACAGCAGATAGAGCCCGAACCAGCTGAAAAACTGGATCACCGCCACGGGCCGCAGCGCATGCCACAGCGCGGCGACTTCCGCTTTGCGGCCCATCGTGGCCGCCGCTTTGTCATCCCCCGCGCCACTGCCCGGGGGTTCCTGCACCCGCGCCACAGTCCAGCCCACCGACAGCGCCACGGCGATTGCAGCGGCAACGAACGCCACCCGGATCGAGGGTGCGGTCTGGCCCGGCAGCGCAACATTGGACCAGCCGCCCCAGGCCAGCAGGATCGGTGCGCAGGCGCCCGCCAGCGCGCCCAGCCCGATGAAAACGGTCTGCATCGCATAGCCGCGTGCGTGTTCGTCGGGCGGCAATGTGTCGGCCACCAGCGCGCGATAGGGCGCATGCAGCGCGTTCATCGCCGCTTCGAGCATCCACACCGCCGCCACCGCCACCACCAGCGATGCCGCCAGCGGCAAGGCGGCCAGTGCCGCGATCACCACCAGCGCCGACAGCAGGATATAGGGCCGCCGCCGCCCGAACCGCGTGGGCGCCCGATCGCTCAGCGCGCCAACCACCGGCTGCACCAGCAACCCGGTCACTGGCCCGGCCAACCACAGGATGGCCAGTTGATCGACCGACGCGCCCAGACCCTGGAAAACCCGGCTCAGGCTGGCGCTCTGGATACCGAACGCGATCTGCAGCCCGAAATACCCGACGCTGAGATCGATTGCCCGCACCCGCACGATCGGCCCCACACTCTGCGATCCGTGACACGATCGCCATCGATATGCCATTGGGCCGATCATAGTGGACCCAGGCCTTGAAGCTACCGCTATTCGGTGGAAAGCCGAGCAACCGTTCAATCCAAGCCCAGGCTGGCGCTGTCCATCAGGCTGGCGGCGAGTTCGGCACGGGCAGCGGCGTGGCGGTATTGGGCGTCGATCTGGCGCAGTTGTGCGTCGGCGGCGGCTTCCTCGCGCAGGTTCACCGGCAGGAAATCGCTCGCGCCCAGGGCAAAGCGGCGGCGTTCGGCTTCGGCCATGCGGCGGGCCAGGCCTGCCTCGTCGCCGGCCAGCGTGGCCAGGCGCTCCGCCCCGCTGACCTGCACACGCAGGCTGGCAAGATCGGCGGTGATCTGCTGCTCGGCCAGGCGCAGGCGGTGCGTGAGGGCATCCGCATCGGCCTGTGCCTCGGCCAGGCGGCCGCGCGCGGCGCGCTGTTCCAGCGGCATCGACAGGCGCACCCCGAACATCACCTCGCCCGGCACGCGCGTGGGGCTGCCGCTGCCGAAATCCTTGGCCGCCTCGACCCGCAGATCGAGCCGGGGGAGCAGATCGTTGCCGGCCAGGTCACCGCGCAACCGCGCCTGCTCCGCCCGGTTCAGCAGGATCTGCAGATCGGGCCGCCCAGCCAGGACCGTGGCGGTATCCGCCAGGCGCGGCGCGACGCCTTCGGGAAAGGCCGCGGGTAGGTCTTCCGGCTGCGCCACCACCGGCTGGCCCAGATCATCGCGCCAGAACAGCGACAGCGCCTGTGCCGCTACGGCCAGATCCTGTTCCGCGCGCACCAGCAGCGCTTCGCGGCGCACGATGTTCTGGCGGTTTTCCACTGCCAGCACTGCCGGGCGCGCGCCCAGCGTCACCTGCCGCTCGATCGAGGCCTGGCGTTCGCGCGCCAGGGCCAGCAGATCGCGATATGTGCGCATGCGCAGACCGGCCGCCACCCACTGCTGATAGGCATCGGCCGCGCGGCGCTGCACGCCGATCATCACCATCGCCTGGTCCAGCCCGGCGATCTCAGCATCGGCCTGCGCCTGCGCCAGCTTGGTGCGGCGTTCATCCACCAGCCGATCGCGCAGCAGGGAAAACACGGCGCCGGCGCGCGCTTCGCCTAGAGCATTGGTCACGTTCTTGCCGTCATAGACGGCAAAGCGCCCGCTCGACACGCGATAGCCGCCATAGACCTGGCCACCATTGGTAGCGAACGGCCGGGTCAGCTTCGCCTCGGCCAGGGCATTGTCGTAATAGCCCAGCGGGCGCGCCTGCACTTCGGCATCGAAGACCATGTCGAACAGGCCTTGCGCAGCCAGCGTGCGCGCATCGGCCGCGCGCTGGCGGGCCATGGCTTCCAGCACCAGCGGCTGATGCCGGGCCGAGGCGCGCAGCACGGTATCGAGGGTGAGTTCGCCGGCCCAGGCCGCCTGGCTGCACAGCAGAGCGGCAACAGCGAGCAGTGTGCGGATCACTTTTCTTCCTCCCCGCCGTCCTTGGTGCTATCTTTGGCGGGCTTGGCCTTCTTGGCCGCGTCCTTGTCGGCCAGGCCTTTGCCGGCGCCCTTGCGCGGGCCGGTTTCCACCGGGCGCTGGAATTCCAGCGGGAAATCGTTGAGCTGGCGCCACAGTTCATAACCGACCGAGACGGTTTCCATCTGGATCCAGCCGCGCACGCGCGAACCCAGGCGGGTGAACTGGTTGCCGGGCCAGGCCGGCTTGCCCGGCATCGGTTCCACCAGCACGCGGAACAGGCCGCTGGCCTGGGCCGAAGGATCGATGCTGCGCACGCGCCCATCGAACATGCCCTGCGCCACCGAGGGCCAGCCGCTGAACTGGATCGCCGGCCAGCCTTCGAAATGCAGCCGCACCGGCTGGCCGCGCCGCACCAGCGCCACGTCGCGGCCATCGACCATCAGTTCCACCACGCGCACTGCGCTTTCCGGCGCCACCGTGGCCAGCCAATCACCCGCGCTTACCAGCGTGGCACCGGCCGCCGTATTGAGCGACTGGATGCGCCCATCGCGCGGCGCGCGCACCAGTTGGGCCGACTGGCGCGTGCGGGCAATGTCGACGCGGCTGAGCTTGGCGCGCGCCTCGGCCAGCTTGGCGCCATGTTCGGCCACCTTGATCTGCGCGTTTTCAAAATCGCGCCGCGCGGCCAGGCCATCGGCCAGCAACTGGGCAGAGCGGCCAACGTCGATGCGCGCCACGGCCATGGCCTGTTCGCTGGCGGTGATCTGCGCCAGCACCTGCGCGCGCTCGGCTGCCAGGCGTTCGAGCAGGCCGGGATCGTTGTCCACCACCCGCGCGATCGGGTCGCCGGCTTTCACGCTTTGCCCATCGGTCACATACCAGCGCTCGACCCGGCCGGGCACCAGCGCAGTCACCTGCTGCACCCGGTCTGCCGGATCGAGCGCGACGATCTGCCCGGTGCCGGGCGCAGTCTGCACCCAGGGCACGAACAGCAGGCCCAGCACCACCAGCGGAATGGCAATGCCGATCATCCAGGCCACCGCCACCGCCGTGCGCGGGGCGCGCAGGCTGGCCAGCGTGGAAAAGCGCGTCATGTCTTGGGCATGGCTCGCCATGGCTCAATCCTCCTTGCCGGCAGTGGGCGGGACAACGGGTTCAAAAGCGGGGCGTTCGGCGCTGCGCTGTTGCGCGGTTTCGCCCAGGCGCAGCCAGGCATCGTGGGCTGGCCCGCCCGGCCGGTCGGTAAAGTGCAGCACAGTGGTGCCTTGCGGTCGCAACGCGTTCAGCACACGCGACAGGCGCGCCGGGTCGAGCATGTCGTAGAGCGGAGAGAGCATCAGCACGCGCGGGCTGGCGAGGATTGCGCCAGCCAGCTTGAGCAGCATGGTTTCCCCTACCGCCAGCGGCCAGCCCGAACTCGACAGCATGGTATCGAGGCCCTGGGGCAAAGCGCTGACACGCTCTTCCAGCCCGACCAGCGCTAGGGCATCGAGCATCGCCCCGCCCTGCCACTGCGTATCGGCACGCCCTGATCCTGATAAACGCAGATAATCGCGCACGGTCATTTCCACGATCGTCGGCCGATCGAGCACGATCACATCGGCCCGCAGGCGCACCATGTCGAAACTGCCCAGGTCTGCCCCGCCCACGCGCACCAGCCCGCGCTCGGGCGTGGCCAGCCGCTTGAGCAGGGTGGCGACACTGCGCTCCACCCCAGGCGCGGCCAGCACGCCGACGTGCTCGCCGCTGTCGATGGCAAAGTCGAGGCGATGATTGCCCAGGACCACGCCCTGGAAGCGAATCGCGCCGTGGGCGGGGCCGATGGCATCGGCCGCCGGCGGCGCTTCCTGCGGCACGTCCCAGAACAGAGCGAGTTCTTCCAGCCCCGCAGCCAAGTCGTAGAACACCTCGAGATAGCCGCCGAGCTGGGCAATGCCATAGAACACGCCCGACAGGATCAGCTCGGCGGCAACCAGCTGCCCCACCGACAGTTCGCCCTGCAGGATCAGCCAGCCACCCATCGCGAGCAGACCCGCGCTGGCCAGGGCATAGAGCAGCAAGAGGCACAGCGTCTGGCTGAAGGTGTGGCGGAAATGGCGGCGGTGCGCGGCCACATAAGTGGCCGTCATCGCCTCGCTGCGGTCGATCGCAAAGCTGATGTGGCGGCCGGATTTGTAGAACCCGTTGGAGGCGCCCAGGCTTTCCAGCCAGTGCGCGGCGGCATGCTTGGCGTGGCTCTTGGCCACGGCGCTGTCGAGCGAAGGCAGCAACCACGCGCGCCAGATCACCAGCACGACCAGGACCAGCACCACGTTGAAAGCCAGGAAGAACGGGTGATAGAAACTCGTCACCACCAGCCCGACCAGGCTTTGCAGCACGATGGCAAACCCGCCGATGACCAGGCTGGTCAAGGCCTTTTGCACCGTGCCCATGTCGAAGAAGCGGTTGAACAGATCGCCGTGCCGGGCATCGACGAAGAACGGGTTCTGCGCGTGGATCGCGCGCGTGGTGATCTCCGCCATCAGCCGGGCAAAGAAGCGCTGCTCGAACCGCGCCATCACCGCCACGCGCAGCGCCATCAGCGCGCCTGCCAGCAGCAGCAGCGCAAAGAGCACCAGGGCCAGCGTGAACAGCGGCGCGGGCAGTGCGATGTTGGCCACCGCATTGATCAGCAGCTGCACCGAGATCGGCGTGGCCAGCGACAAGAGTGAGATCGCCGCGCCGAACACCAGCGCCAGGCGGATGAAAGCCTTGTCGGGCGCCATGACCAGGCTGGCCCAGCGGCGCAGATCGCGCATGGTGGGACGGTGGCTATGGTGGGCGCCGTGATGGTGTGGCGAATGGGCGGCGGTATGGTCGCGGGCGTCCATGAACGGGCGGCTTTCCTTGGCGGGCTAAAGGTGTGCCCATCAAGATGACGATCGCCGCGTGATCCGCCAATACGGTGGTCACCTATCGATCCGATAGGTTTTTCCTATCGCTGGGCAATGCTCCGCAATGTCTCGGCGAGGAGCATGAGGTCGCCCGACCGACCCGCGCCGATGCGCCAGATCAGCCCGATCTCGCGATAGGGACGCCCGCCGGCAAAGGGGCGCACCACCACGTCACCGCCCTCGGCGATTTCCTGGCGCACATAGAGTTCGGGCAAAAGGGCCAGCCCCATGCCCATTCCGGCCATCTGCCGCACCGCATCGAGGCTGGTTCCCTCGTAATCGCGCAAGACCTGCGCGCCGCAGCGTTCGGCCAGGGCTGCCACCTGTTGGCTCAGCCGGTATTCGGGTTGCATGGTCAAGAGACCGCGCCCGGCGAGATGCTCGGGCCGCACCACGCGCACCGCCGCCATGGGATCGTCGGCCGCCATCGCCAGAAACATCGGTTCACGAAACAGCCGCTCGATATGAAAGCGCGCGTCGGTGACGGGCAGTTGCACCAGCACGGTATCATGGCGCCCATCGCCCAGATGGTCGAGCAGGGCATCGGGCAATCCTTCGCGCACGTGCACCTTGAGATCGGGATGCGTGGCGTGCAGCCGCGCCACCAGTTGCGGCAGGATATAGGGCCCGAGCGTGGGCGATACGCCCAGGCGCAGCGTGCCGGCCAGTTCGCCCTGGCGATGGCGCCGGGCGAGATCGGCAAAGCCTTCGGCCTCGGTCAGCACGCGCCGCGCCGCCGCCACCGCCTCGCGGCCCAGCGGCGTCAGCACCATGCGCCCGCCCCGTTCGGCCACGGCGCCGCCCAGCAACCCTTCCAGCAAGTGGATCTGTTGCGAGAACGAGGGCTGCGATACACCCATCGCCGCCGCGCCCCGGGTGAAATTGCCGCAATCGGCCAAGGCAACCAGGCAGCGCAACTGCCGCAGGCTGGGCCAGGCCAGGCTTTCGGTCATGGCTCAAGCACTCCCTTCCATCGCCTTGCGCACTCTAGCGGAATTTGCTGCCAGAACCCAAGCCCCGCAAACATTGTCTATAAATATGATAATTGCGCGAAATGCAACTGCAACGCCGTTATTCGCATTTGTCAGCCCCGGCGATCTGGCCCATCTAGAGCGGGCCTTTCAGGCATCCTCTCCCAAACTTTCCAAGGCCGGTCGCAAGATCGGCCTTTTTTTTGCCCGCTTCACCGCCATGATGATCGTTAACAGCGGCGAAGCGATGGGCAGATCACCGCGTCGTGCAGCTTGGACAGGACAGCGGGCAGCCCGCCCTGCTTTCCCCATGCGTCACTTGCACGGAACGCATCGGCTTAATCCGGGGCTTATTCCGGCGCGATCGGTCGACGCTCCAACCGGGCTACGGCGTGGCGCACCACCTTTTGCAGCGCCGGCGCAGAAAAGAACCCGCCCGGAATCAGGCAGCGCTCGATCAGCACGCGGCGAAACGCGGCGAACGTGGTGGCGTCGGGCGGCACCGGGTTGGTCCAGAACGCGTCGAGGCCGTCCTGATAGGTGATATCGGGCATGTCATAGACCGCGTGGCCCAGCGCCACGACGGGGATGCCCTCGGCCAGGGCCAGGGTGCCGCTCGTGCTGTTGATGGTCACCACGCCCAGCGCCCTGCGGGTCACCGGCACGATATCGCCCATGCTCAGGTAATCGACCCGGTCAGCCACGCCGAACAGGCGCGCCAGATCGGCGGTTTCCTGCTGCCAATCGCGCACCCCATTGTCGAGCGGATGCTCCTTGACCACCAGCCGCACATCGGCCGGGGCGTTGGCGGCAAAGGATTCGAGGATCAACCGCAGCGCGTCGGCAATGCCGGCAAACGGGGAATGCAGGCGGATCTGCGCGTCGGAATCGAGTTGCAGCGGAAACAGGAAATAGCGCTCTCCCGCTGTTTCCAGGCGGTGCAACAGGGCATCGGCCTCGCGCTGGCGCAGCTTACGGCGCGACAGCTTGCGCCACCAGCCCATCGCCTCGACCAGCGGATGCCACGGGCGATGATTGGTCCAATGCGGATAGTGCCACCGCGTGAACACGTCGGCGCAGTTGTAGAGCAGCCCCTCGGCCGCACGGCGGCGGAACGAGGATGGCACCTGGGCATGGGGCGGCACCGGCGGCAGCGTGGCAGCAGTGGCGCGATACCACGCCGGGTCGCTCGGCAGCCGGGAATTGCCGTTCACCCCGCCCAGTTCCAGCGTGACCCAATCGGGCCGCACGTAGCCTTCCTCGAACACGTGGACCGGTACGCCGCGCTCCTTGCAGATGCCGGTGGCAGGGCGGTGATGATCGCGGCAATCGCCGAACAGCACCACGTCGGTAATGCCCTTCTCGGCCAGGAACTGCGCAAAGAACGCCGGCCAGCGCTCCAGCGAATCGCGATAGTCCACGCCGTTAGGCAGGCGCCAGAACAGCCGATCGCCGCCGTTGAAGTTGATCTTGTGCACGGTGTGCCCGGCGCGCAGCAGGGCCTTGCCCAGTTCGTGGAACAGCGGCCCCATCAGGCCTTGCAGCAGCAGGATCGTGCGCGGCGCCCCGTCGTGATCGGGCGTGGTATCGGCAGCCCGGACCGTGTCGGGCGCAATGGGCAACTCTTGCATTCGAAAGCGATACTCCGTCGAGAAGACCCGGCGCGCCGATGACCGCCGCGGCGGCACGGCCATCTTCGCCGCCCGCCCCGGTCTTCTGCCCGAAGCGTTACCCGCGCGAATGGCCAACCACAAGTTCCCGCCGCCACACCGGATCGATTCGTCCCGGCGTGGTGGATGACAGCCGGCGCCGCCCCGGCTATGAGCCGCGCCGGCGCAGCCGGGTAAGTCCGTGACGCCGCGGATATGGAACAGGCGTGACGTTGCACAGTCATATATTTCAGGTTGTTGTCGCAGCGCTGGCGCTGGTCTGCGGCGGCGCTGCGCTCGATGCGCTGGTCCATCCGCGGCCGCGCCATGGCCTGCGCAGCGTGCCCGGGCTGGCGATCAATGCCGGCGTGCTGCTTGGCGTGTTCGGGGCGATCCTGGCGCTTTGCGGCAATCCCCTGGTGGCCTGCGCGCTCAGCCTTGGGCTGGGCGCCCTGTTCACCGTTGCCTCCAACGCCAAGAACACCATGCTGGGCGAACCGCTGCTGTTTTCCGATCTTGCCCTGATCGGCGCGGTGTTTCGCCATCCGCAGTTCTATCTCTCCGCCGTGGCGCCGTGGCAGCGCGCGGTGGCCAGCCTGGTCGCGCTCGCGCTGGTCGCCCTGCTCTGCCTGCTGTTCCGGGCCGACGGGGTGATGCATCTTGCCGGCCTTGCCCTTGCCCTGGGCGCGATCGGCATGCTCGCTATCCTGCGGGGCAGCCCGGCGTTCCGGGCCCTCGCCGCCACCCCCGACCCGCATGACGATGTGGCCCGCCATGGCCTGGTGCCCGTGCTGCTGCTCTATTGGCGGCGCTGGCGCGACACGCGCGATCCGCCGCCTTGCCCCGCGTCAGGCCGCCCGGCGCGCGACGACGCGCCCGAACTGGTGGTGGTGATCCAGTGCGAAAGCTTTGCCGATCCGGCCGACCTGTTTGACGATGCCACGCTGGCGCTGCCCGGGCTCGACGCGGCGCGCGGCCTGGCCTGGCAGCACGGCCGCCTGCATGTCAGCGGCTTTGGCGCCTATACCATGCGCACCGAATATGGCGTGCTGTTCGGGCGGGAAGAGGCCGAACTGGGTTTTCGCCGCTTCGATCCATTCCTCACCGCACACGGCGAAGGATCGTGGGCCTTGCCGGCACGGCTGCGCGCGGCCGGCTGGGACAGCGCGTTTCTGCACCCGCACGACATGCGCTTTTACGGGCGCGACCGCATCATGCCCGCCGGCGGCTTTGCCCGCCTGGTGGGAGAAACGCATTTCGCCCCGCCCGCGCCGGATCAGGGCCGCTATGTGACCGATGCCGCCATGGCCGATGTGATCCTGGCCACGCTCAAGGCGGCCAGCGCGCCGACGTTGCTCTATGCCGTGACGATCGAGAACCATGGCCCCTGGGCAGGCGATGGCCAGGAAGAACTGGTGCCGGGCTATCTGCGCCTGGTGCGCAACAGCGATGCCATGCTGGCGCGCCTGGCCGATGGCCTTGCCGCACTGGCAAGGCAACGCGGAAAGCCGGCGGCGCTGGTGTTCTTCGGCGATCACTGCCCCAGCATTCCCGGCGCCACCACGCCGGCGGGCAAGCGCCACACGCCCTTTGTCATCATGCGGTTCGACGATGCAGGGCAGCCGATGCGCGGCGATGACACTGCGGCAGACCTGACGCCTGCCGGCCTGCACCACACCATCCTCGACATGATGCTCGAACCCGCGCGCTAGCGCACCTTGCACTCAAGCCGGCGGCGCGAGCGACAGCAGCAACCGGTCGCGCCAGGCGCGTGGCAACAGCCGATCCAACCAGCGCAGCACCACGAAGGGCCAGGGCAGCACGAGATGCGCGCGCCCCTGCTCGGCCGCGCGCACGA
Organism: Novosphingobium sp. AAP1; assembly: GCF_001295765.1. Classification (NCBI taxonomy): domain Bacteria; kingdom Pseudomonadati; phylum Pseudomonadota; class Alphaproteobacteria; order Sphingomonadales; family Sphingomonadaceae; genus Novosphingobium; species Novosphingobium sp. AAP1. Next base: position 749,555 of record NZ_LJHO01000001.1, read on the forward strand.
TGCGATCGGCAACCACGTCGGGCGCCATCAGCATCGGCTTGGGACCGGGCACCTGGCGCCCGGCCGCCGTATCGATGAAACCCGGTGATACCAGCGTGACGCTGACCCCATGGCCGCGCAGCGCCAGGCGCAGTGCGTCGGCAAACCGCGCCAGGCCTGCCTTGGTCCCGGCATAGGCCGTGGCAAAGGGCAAGGAATGAAACCCGGCGGCCGAACCGATCAGGACGATGCGCCCCTTGCCCCGTGCTGCCATGGCCTGGCCCATCGCGGCAGCCAGCGTGGCCGGGCCGGTGAAATTAACCAAGGCCAGCTCTGTCACCAGGCCAGGCTGCTCCACAGGGTCATCAGCGGCGCGAATGTCACCGCGCCCTTGGGCAAAGACCACCATGTCGAACGGCGTGGCCGCATCGTCTGCCGCGATCGCGGCCAGGGCGGCGGCAATATCGCGCAGGTCCAGCGAACGCGTCAGCGTTACGGCTCCTGCTGCACTGCACAATGTTGCAGTATTTTGCAGGCGCGCAAGGTCTCTGCCCCACAGCACAAGCAGGGTATCGGGCCCGGCAAGACGCTGTGCGATGGCCGTGCCCAATCCCCCCGACGCCCCGACAATTAAAACCGATTTGGAGTAATTAACCACCGGTATTATGTCCTTTTTGTAACGGCTTCCGGTCGTCGCAACGAAGTAGCATTTAGCAGCATCAATGCTTGACAATGCATGGGCGATGATGTCCAGCATCATCAAGATGCTTTCTTCCGAAAACATACCGCAGCGCATCAGGCTGTTTCGCAGTGACGGCCTTGAGCGCCTGACGCTGATTTCGTGGCGCACGTTCGCTCTCGCCTGGGCGATGATTCTGCCCGGCATTGCCTGGGTTGCCTGGGGCACGGCCAGCCCGCTTCACGCGCTGGGTCTGATCGGTGCCGGCCTGCTGGGCTGGACGTTGTTCGAATATGCCATGCACCGCTTCCTGTTCCACTGGCATGTCAATGTCGCGGCGGTGCAGCGATTCGTGTTCCTGATCCACGGCAACCACCACGACAATCCCAACGACGGGCTGCGCGATCTCATGCCGCTGCCGGCCAGCCTGCCGGTGGCGGGCGTGTTGTGGCTGGCCGCGTGGCTGGCGATCGGACCGGCGGGCAGCTGGCTGTTCCTCGGCTTTATCAGCGGCTACGTGGTTTATGACACGCTGCACTATGCCTGCCACCAGTGGCCGATGCGCGGCCGCATCGCCATGGCGCTCAAGCGGCACCACATGCGCCACCACTTCGTGGATGGGCACGGCAACTATGCCGTCTCGGCGATCTTCTGGGATCGGGTGTTCGCCACCAGGATCAACTCGCTGAAGTGACGCACATGGCAGGTGAACGCCAACCTTCGCAGTGGCAGCAGACCGTCAACGCGCGCGGCTGGAAAATACCGCTGCTGGGCAAGTCGCCCTACCAGATCGGCAAGGAGCTGCGGCCCAAGGTCGATGCGCTGATCATGCGCAATTCGCTGATCCCGGATTCGGCGGTGCAGGACAAGGCATTCTTCCCCTGGATCGCGCAGCTTGAACAGCACTGGGAAGCCATTCGCGACGAAGCCCTGGCGATTCGCGCCAAGGACATCCCATCGCTTGGCGATCTGTCGTTCGACCATGGCCGCATTGCCAAGGACCGCCGCTGGCGTACGTTCTTCTTGAAGGGCTATGGCTATCGCATGGCCGCCAACGCCGCGCGCGCGCCGATCACCGCCCGCCTGATCGAAGCGATTCCCGGCCTCGTCACGGCCAATTTCTCGGTCATGGAGGCAGGCGGCCACATTCCCCGCCATTTCGGCATGACCAAGGGCATGCTGACCTATCACCTCGCGCTCAAGGCCCCGCGCGAGCGCGAGAAGTGCCGCATGAACCTCGAAGAGGGCGAGCGACTGCACGTGCTCCACTGGGAAGACGGCCAATCCTTCCTGTTCGATGACATGTTCAACCACGAGGTGTGGAACGAGACCGACGAGGATCGCTATATCCTGCTGATCCAGATCAAGCGCCCCTGCCGCTTTACCGGCAATCTCATCCAGAACATCTTCCTCAAGGCGGTGCGCCACTCGCGCTTCGTCAAGGACATCACCCGCGCAATCAACCGCCAGGCCACCAAGCATTGAGCGGGACCCCGGATCATGTCCGGGGTGACGATAAGTAGATGTATTCGTTTCTTTTCTTCGTCACCCCGGACGTGATCCGGGGTCCCGCTTGTTCTTAAAGCCTCGCACTGCGGCAAAGTCTCGCACCGGCTTCAAGATTCACACGAAGCCACCAAGGCACGAAGGAAGGATGAAAGGGCACTTCTTCGTGCCTTCGTGTCTTCGTGTGAATTTTCAAGAGATCAGACCGCCGCTGCCGTTGCGCAGACTAGCCATGCGTCACCCCGGCAGCCGCGCCAGTGCCGCGACGACGGTATCGAGGTGCTCGTCCCAAGTGGGATTGTGCCAGCCAGGGACGCGGCGCAGTTGCGCCTGGCGCATCGGCCCATCTTCGGCAAAATCCACGATAGCCCGGGTCCAGGCCGGCCCGTCCAACGGATCGAGATAGTCCGCCACGGCCCCGCCCACCTCGCGCAAGGCGGCGATATCGCTGCACAGCGCGGGCGTGCCTACAGCCAGTGCCTCGGCCACCGGCATGCCATAGCCTTCGGCGAACGAGGGCATCAGCAGCCCCTTCGCGCCACGCAGCACGGCCGATAGCTGGCGATCGGGGCAACCGCTCCATTCCTCGACATGGCCCTTGAGCGCCGGGCACCGCTCCAGAAGATCGACCACCTGCTCATTTTCCCAGCCGCGCCGGCCGATGATCACCAGCTTGGGCACGCGGTCAGCTGGCAAGGTTTCGGCCAGATGCCGCCAGACATGCAGCAGCAGCAGGTGGTTCTTGCGCGGCTCGATCGTGCCCAGGCAGACGAAATAGGGGCGGCCATCGCCCGTCCACGGCGTCGCCGGCGCCATCGGCACGGTGCCGAGCAGCGCCACCGCCATCGCGATCGACCGGCCCGACCGCGCGATCCACGGCTGCATCGCGCGCCCGGTCGCCGCTGAATTGACGATCACCAGATCGGCCAGGCTGGTGACCGTCTCGATCCGACGCTGGTGCAGCGCGGCGCCATCGGGCCGGGCATATTCGGGAAATTCCATGGGAATGAGATCATGGACCAGGCATGCGAACTGCGCGTTCTCCTGCGCCAGGATGCGGCGAATTTTGCCGGTCTTGGCCAGATGGTGCGGCGAAACCTGGATATAGACCGCGCGCCTCCCCCTGCCCCGCGCCCGCCGGGGCAGCAGTTGGAACAGCAGGGGCAGGTTCGAAATGACCGAGCGCCGGTTCGGGCTGTTTTCCTCGCGCGACCAGCGGCGTTCCAACTCGTCGAAATAGGGCAGGATCGCATCGCGACGCAGGCGGCCATAGAGGCCGGTGGGATGGACGGCGGCAAAGTCCAGCCCATGGCCGAACCGCGCCAGCAGGCCGCGCACATAGGCCATTTCCACGCGATCGACGCCCGATGGCGTCGAATAGTGCATCCGGGAAATGAGCCGGGAAACGTCGAGGATCATCTGGGTCATCGTAGGGCCGCCATGATCCGCCCCTGGATGCGGCGCAAGGGGGCGATCCAGCGCAGGCGGTTGGTGGCGCGGGCGCTGGCCATACGATCGACCAGAACCTCGGGCGGGCATGGCAGGCCGGTCACCGGATCGAGATAGCGCGGATAGAGAATCAGCACGCCCGCCACCAGCGCATCGAGCGACAGCGCCCGCCCGCGCCGATCGGGCACCGGCGCCAGATCGCGCGTCAGGCCCCAGCCGGCATAGAACGGCGTGCCATGGCAAACCACCGCGCGCCGGCGCATCAGCGCCTCGAACCCGGCCAGCGAGGTGAGAACATGCACGGCATCGACCGCATCGAGCAAGGGCGCCATGCCGCCGCCGCGCACCACGCGATCCGCATGGGCCAGGATCGCCGCATCGGGCACGGCGCCGCGGCGATGCCCGGCATCGACATCGGGATGGGGCCGAAACCAGATTTCGGCGTCGGGTTCTGCCTGGCGCGCGCGCCGCACCAGCTCGAGATTGGAGGCAAGACCATGCCCGCCAGCCTTGACCGACATATCGTCTTCCACCTGCCCCGGCACCAGCACCAGGCGGCGGCCTGGCGCGGCCCGGGCCTGCACGCTGGCGGCGGTATCGGCGGCATACTTGCTGATCCCGGCGGCCACGATCGTGGCGCGCAGGGCGCGCGCGCGATCGAGCAGGCGCTGGGGAAAAGCGGCCGTTGCCAGCAGCGTTTCTAGGTCACTGGGCGCCGCCGGATCGAAATGGATGCCCTGCGCGTCGACCACCACCGACGAAGGCGGCACCAGGTCTACCCCCAATCCGACCGAGCGGACGAAGCCGTCTTCCACCCGCACCAGCGGCACGCCGCGCTGCCGCGCCCGCGCGATCAGTTGCGGCGAAACGCGCGAGGGCCAGATCGCCACGGCGCCCTGGACCCGCTGCGCCTGGGCCAGGGCAAGACGCGGATTGCGGAAGAAGCGCAGCCGCCGCGCCGGATGCCACAGGAAGCGGCGAATCTCTGCCCGCTTCCACCAGGCCATGCCGCTGGCCACGGCGATAGCGCGATTGCCGTCGAGCGCCGCGCGCCAGGTGGCCAGAACGTCGATGGTTGCGGCCAGCCCGGCTTCCCGGCCGGTGAACGGATCGCGATAGCGCATGCTGGCGAGGGTCAGCGCCGCCCGATGGTCCAGCGCCGCGTCTCCATCGCCCGGCGCGCCAAAGCGGCCAGGCGAAAGCACGTCCACCGCCACGCCGGCACACCGCGCCAGCGCGATCCACTCGTCGTCACCATGTGCCACAAGCCGCGCGGCCCGATCGAGCACGGACCATGGATCGAGCGCGGCGCCCTCATCGGCCACAAGCCACAACGCCTGATCCGGCGCGCGGCCGGCCAGCGCCGCCATCTCTGCCCGATCGCGCGGGCGCAAGACCACGGGCCACGGCCCCGGCGCTTCAACCGGCACACCCCAGAAGCAGCCCCCCACCCGCGCGGTGCGGATATCGGCAAACAAGGCCCGCGCTTCCTCTATGGCCGCAGCCGAAGGCGACGAGACGCTCTCGCCGTTTACGCCAGCGTCTGCCCAGGGAAAGGGCGGCGCACGCAACAGGGGCGCTGCGCTCATGGCCGAACGTTCCAGCTTTCCACCCGCAGCGTGCCGTCGGCATCGCGGCAGATCACGCCATAGGCGCCCGTCGCCAGCTTGAGCGGGCGATCAGCCACCGCGCCGATCGCCAGCAGCGCAAACCGCGCCGCGCCATTGCTGGTTACCAGCAGTGCCGGGCCGGTGGCCGTGGCCAGGAACGCGTGCCAGGCTGCCAGGCGGCTTTCCGCATCGACCTGCCAATCGCGCGGCGCCACGCCATGCGCGTCCCAGGCGGCCAGGGCCTCGGCGCCGATGCGCGCGATCACGGCTTCCTCGCCCTGATTCTCATCCGGTCCATGGTCAATCTCGCTCAGCCAATCGCTCGGTTCGGGCACCAGGGCTGGCGCATTGGGCTGACAGGCCAGGATCGCCGCCGCCGTGGCGCGGGTGCGCACCAGGGGGGAAACCAGCGCGCGGGCAAAGTGCCAGCCTTGCGCGGCGAAGTGGCGACCGAGCGCCGCGGCCTGTTCCTCGCCAGCCGGGGTCAGCGGCAGGTCGGTGCGCGCGCCGATGCGGCGCGGCGCTTCGCCATGGGCAAAGGTGTTGCCATGGCGCACGATTACGAAACGGGCGGCTGCCCCATGCAGGTCGCTGCCCATGGTCACAGTGGATAGGGATCGCCCAGCCGGGCAATCGCCGCCTCGGCCAGGGCCAGATCGGCCGGCGTATCGATGCCCGACATGGCATGAAGCGGCGGATCGACCGCGATCGTCGCGATCGTCCGCCCGGCTTCGAGAAAGCGCAACTGTTCCAGGCCTTCCAGGCGCTCAGTCGGGCTTTGCGGCGCCTGGGCAAACCATTCCAGCGCCGCCAGGCGATAACCATAGAGCCCGAGATGCTGCCACACCGGCGACAGCGGCTCGCTGGCGCGCAGCTTGGCCTCATCGCGCATGGCCGGCAGGATCGTCTTGGAAAACCACAAGGCGCGGCCCTGCGCGTCGCGGATGCAGGTCGTGCCGCTGAACGGCGCGGTCTGCTTATGCGCGCGCAAGCGGTCCAGCCGCTGCCAATCGAGCCGATAGACCGGCGTCGCCACGTCTGCTTCGCCGCCGCGCAATGTGGCGATCAGCCCGGCCACCACCGCTGGCGGCACGAACGGCGCATCGCCCTGCAGGTTGATCACCAGGTCAGGCCGATCCGGCCAGGCGGCGGCGGCGGCATAGGCGCGCGAGGAACCCGAATCGAGCGCGCTGTCGGTCATCGTCACGGCCGCGCCGATCGCCTGGGCATGCGCCGCGATGCGCGCGTCATCGGTGGCAACCACCACCGCGCAATTCCCGGCGCGTTCTGCCGCAGCCCTGGCCACGGCATGCACGCGTTCGAGCAGCGTGCGGCCGGCGATGGTCAGCAGGGGCTTGCCCGGCAGGCGCGTCGAACCGTGGCGCGCGGGAACGACAATCAGTGCAGAGGAAGACGAAGACATGCCTGCCGCTTATCAGGCGGCGCCGGCCCTGACGATATCGTGCATGTGGACAATGCCCACCAAGATCTCGCCTTCGACGACAAACAGCACCGACACGGCATTGTCGTTGAGCAGGCGCAGCGCGTCCGATGCCAGGGTATCGGGCGCCACCCGCAGCGGATTGGGTGACATGTGCAGGCCGATTTGGTCGCTGAGGTCATAGGCCGCGATGCAGCGGCGCAGGTCGCCATCGGTAAACGCGCCGATCAGCCGGCCTGCGGCATCGACCACCGCGGTGCAGCCATAGCGCTTGCGGCTCATCTCCAGCGTGGCGTTGCTCAGCGATTCGTCGCTGGTCACGCGCGGCACCGCCTCTCCCGTGCCCATGATGTCGCTCACCACGCACAGTTGCGCACCCAGCTTGCCGCCGGGGTGGAACACACGGAAATCGGTAGGCGTGAAGCCGCGCGCCTCGATCAGCGCGACGGCCAGCGCATCGCCCAGCACGAGTTGCGTGGTGGTGGACGATGTCGGCGCCAGTTCGTTGGGGCATGCCTCGCGCACCGGGGGCATCGACAGGCAGATATCGGCTGCCCGGCCCGCAGTGCTGTCGGGAAACGAGGTCGCCACGATCAGCGTGACGCCATACTGGTTGCAGTAGTGGAAAATGTCGTTGAGTTCGCTGGTCTCGCCCGACCAGGTGATGGCCAGCACGATATCCTCGGGCGTGATCATGCCCAGGTCACCATGGCTCGCCTCGCCCGGATGGAGATAGACCGCAGAAGTGCCGGTAGAGCGCATGGTCGCGGCGATCTTGCGCGCGATATGCCCGCTCTTGCCCATGCCGGTCACGACAACGCGGCCACGCGTGGTGGCCAGGGCCGTGATCGCCTGCTCCACCGCCTCGCGCAGCTGCGGTGCGCGCAGGGCATCGCGCAAGGTCTCCAGCGCGTCCAGTTCGATGTCGATCGTCTTCAACGCAGATGCGGCATAGCGCACGTCGATCAGCTTGTTGGGCATATCGTTCAATGCAGGTCTCGCGTGCACGCTATGGCGGTGTGCGCAGGGGGAATTGGCTGCCATATCATCACCCACCTGTTGCCAGAATTTTCAATACCCGCCAAGGGTTGTGAAATCACTATTGTGTTCGGGCCGTGTAAACTGCATCCGATCCGGCAGTGAATTACACAATTTTTCGGCAGGCGAGCTCTCCCATATGCACCTTTGTGGCCATACGATTCGACCGCAGTCTTCCCTATTCGCATTTGCGGGACCCTGCGTCATCGAAAGCGAGGAAATGACGCTTTCCATCGCCGAAACGCTTGCCGGGGTGGCGGACAGGCTGGGGCTGCTGCTCATTTTCAAAGCCTCGTTCGATAAGGCAAACCGCAGTTCCGACAAATCGTTCCGGGGCCTCGGCATCGACGAAGGATTGCGCATCCTCGAAAAGGTCCGCGCCGAGACCGGCCTTCCCGTGATCACCGACGTGCACGAGGCGGCGCAGGTAGCGCCAGTCGCCAGCGTGGTCGACGTCTTGCAGACGCCCGCCTTCCTCGCGCGGCAGACCGATTTCATCGCCGCGGTCGCGGCCAGCGGCAAGCCGGTCAACATCAAGAAGGCCCAGTTCATGGCGCCGGCCGACATGCAGCAGGTGGTCAACAAGGCCCGCAATGCCGCCAGCGCCGCAGGGCACGATCCCGATGCTTTCCTGCTGTGCGAACGCGGCACCTCGTTCGGTTACAACACCCTGGTGTCCGACATGCGCGGCCTGGCGATCATGGCCGATACCGGCTGCCCGGTGGTGTTTGACGCCACCCACTCGGTCCAGCAGCCCGGCGGCCTGGGCGAGCGCTCGGGCGGCCAGCGCGAATTCGTCCCCCTGCTCGCCCGCGCCGCCGTGGCCGCCGGCGTGGCGGGCGTGTTCATGGAAACCCACCCCGATCCGGACAAGGCCCTGTCAGACGGCCCCAATGCCCTGCCCCTCGCTGATTTCGAGGAACTGTGGAAGCGGCTGCTCGCGATCGATACGGTCGTCAAGGCGGCCTGATTCGCGCAGGCCCCTGCGCCAGCCGGGGCCTGCCGGAAGATCAGTTCTTCACAACCGAAACAGCACTGGTCACGGCAACCACCGGCGAGAACAGCTGGCTGATCAACTGGATGACCTTGCTCGGCTGGTTGGCCCGCGCATTGCCGAAGTACAGCACATCCTTGTCATGCATGGCAAAGTTCTGCGCCAGGAAGTAGCTGCCGGGGTTCATCATGTTGATGTGATAGACCACCGGCTTGCGCTGGCCGGTGTGATCGGGATCATCGACATAGCGGAACACGAAGATGGCCGCGGGGTCCCCCAGATTGGGATTTGGCCCGCCCGCGGCAGACACGGCCTGGGCCAAGGTCATCGATGACGTGACGAACGGAATCTGCTCCATCCGCCCCGCCGCACCCAGAACCGAGAACGACAGCGGGTCATAGATCAGGGTGTAGCGATCGCCGGGATAAGCCCTGACATCGAGCGCCGGGTTTTCCAGCAGGGTGCTCAGGCGGTAGTCCGCCGTTTCGTCGCGGCGCTTGATCCGCACAACCAGATCGCTGGCCTTGCCCCTATACCCGCCCGACAGGGCAACCACGTCCGATAGGGTTTCCTGGTTGGTATTGAGCACCAGCCTGCCGGGCTTGGCCACTTCGCCGCCGACGATGACCGAATTGGTGATCACTTCCCGCCGCGTGACCAGCACCTGCGGATTTTGCGAGTAGCCACGCAAGGCCTGGCGGATCTGGGCCTGGATTTCGGCTGGCGTCTTGCCAAGCACGCGCAGTTTGCCGGCATAGGGGATATTGATGTCGCCATAGTCGTCAACGCGCAATTCCGGCAGCGTCTGCGCGCGCGAGCCAGTGTCGACGCCAGTCGCCATCGCGCCGCCAAACGCCGGCGTGCCGGAAAATAGCGTTACACCGGCCTCGTAGATCGCCACGCTCAGCACATCGCCAGGGCCGACCATGTCGGTAGGCGGCGCGGGCCGATCGCTTAGCCGCGACGTTGCCACCGCAGGAAGCGGCGGAATTGCCGCGGCGCTGTCCACTTCCACAAGTGACACGCCCAGCTGGGTGTTGCGCGCCACCCCCTTGCTCACCTCGCTACCGGTAGGGCCACTGGACGGCAGCGTTGCGCAAGCACCCAACAGCAAAGTGGTGCTCAACAGGAGTGACCGATAGAAATTCATGAACGACTTCCGTAAGATATAACGCGCTCGCCAAGCCCCCTAAGTGCACGGAGACGGTCGGCCCCGTCCATCAGCGTACATCGGAATCGGCCAGCACTGTGCGCAAGTAGCGCCCATAATCAGATTTGCCCAGCTTGGCGATGGCCCTTTCAAGACCTGCGGCGTCGATAAACCCATTGCGAAATGCGATTTCCTCGGGGCTGGCGATCTTGAACCCCTGGCGCTTTTCCAGGATGCGCACGTATTCGGCCGCGTCGAGCAAGCTGTCTGGCGTCCCGGTATCGAGCCAGGCATAACCACGCCCCATGATCTCGACGGAAAGCGCACCACGCTCCAGATAGACGCGGTTAACGTCGGTGATTTCCAGTTCGCCGCGCGCGGACGGTTTGAGGTTCGCAGCGATATCGACGACCTGCGCGTCATAGAAATAGAGGCCGGTCACCGCCCAGTTGGACCGGGGATTGTCCGGTTTCTCCTCAATCGACTGCGCTTTCATCGACTGGTCGAACGACACGACGCCATACCGTTCCGGATCGGTCACGTGATAGGCAAACACGGTCGCGCCGCTCTTCCGCGAGCTGGCCGAACCAAGCAATTCCGGCAAGCCGTGACCGTAAAAGATGTTGTCCCCCAGAATCAACGCAGAGGGCTCCCCCGCGATGAAGTCTGCGCCGATGACATACGCCTGCGCCAGTCCATCGGGGCTTGGCTGCTCGGCATATTCCAAGCGCAGTCCCCACTGGGCCCCGTCACCCAGCAACGCGCGAAACGCCGGCAGGTCACGCGGCGTGGAAATGATCAGGATGTCGCGAATTCCCGCGAGCATCAGCGTACTCAGCGGGTAATAGATCATCGGCTTGTCATAGACCGACATAAGCTGTTTCGATGTCGCCAGCGTCATCGGATAGAGCCGGGTGCCACTGCCGCCGGCCAGAATAATGCCTTTCATTGCGATCGTTATCCTTACGCGAGTTTCGTGAAACCAGTCATCCGCCGTGCAGGCGCGTCACAACCGGCTCCAGCGCATCCCGCCAGTGGGGCAGAACGACTCCATGAACCTGGGCAATATTTCTGCTGTCCAAGCGGGAATTGGCAGGCCGTCTGGCCGGAGTGGGATAATCGCTGGTGGGAATGCGCCTGACATCTGCCCTCACACCGCCAAGTTGCGCCGATGCGGCAAAGATCGCGGTGGCGAAATCGGCCCAGCTGGCCTCTCCGCGAGCGGTCATATGAAAGATTCCTCGTAACGCAGGATCAGCGCTGACCATAAGGTTGCGGGCGACCGCCAGAATACCGTCAGCAATGTCGAGCGCGCTGGTCGGATTTCCGATCTGATCGGCGACTACGGCAACATCATCACGATCGGCCGCCAGTCGAAGCATGGTTTTGACGAAATTGCCGCCAAACGGACTGTACACCCAAGCGACACGCAACACTGCCGCTTGCTTGGCATGCAGCGCAAGTACCGCTTGCTCGCCGGCCAACTTGGACGCGCCATACACTCCGGTCGGAGCGGTGGCATCACTCTCGACATAGGGACGCGACAAGGCGCCATCGAAAACGTAGTCAGTAGACAGGTGAATAATGGGAATGTCACGCGTCGCCGCAGCTTTCGCTACGGCGCTGGCTCCATTGGCATTTACCGCATAGGCGAGGTCGGGCTCGGTTTCGGCTTTGTCCACCGCCGTATACGCCGCTGCAGATACGACGACATCGGGTGCGACAGCGTCGAGTGCCCGCTGCACTGAATCCGATACTGCAAGATCCAGGTCGGGACGCCCCAAAGCGACGATTTCATGGCCAGCAGCGCGGCCCCGCTCAATCAAGCTGGTCGCGACCTGTCCCGTCCGCCCGGTCACTGCAATTTTCATTATTGCACCTCGACTTTGCCATCCAGACCCAGACGTTTCCCATCGTAACGCTCACGCAATGGCTGCCACCACCACATGTTATCGAGATACCAACGCACCGTCTTTTCGATCCCGGTATCAAAGGTTTCTTGCGCACGCCAACCCAATTCGGTTTCAAGCTTGGTGGCGTCGATCGCATACCGTGCGTCATGGCCAGGGCGATCGGTGACGAACGCAATCAACCCTTCGCGTGATTGCTCTGTCGGTACCAACACATCAAGCACCGAGCAGATTCGACGCACGACATCGATATTGCGACGTTCATTGCGCCCACCCACGTTGTAGGTTTCGCCCGGCCGGCCACGTTCGGCGATCAGGTCAAGCGCGCGCGCATGATCCTCCACGTACAGCCAGTCACGCACGTTGTCACCTTTGCCGTACACCGGCAGAGCCTTGCCTTCCAACGCATTGAGAATGGTGAGAGGAATCAGCTTTTCGGGGAAGTGGTAAGGGCCATAGTTATTCGAACAGTTCGAAACCACGACCGGCAACCCATATGTCCGGTGCCATGCCTTGGCGAGATGGTCCGAGGCCGCCTTGGAAGCGGAATACGGCGATGATGGATCGTAGGGCGTGTTTTCGGTAAACAGCCCATCTGCGCCAAGCGAGCCATAGACCTCGTCCGTGGAAACATGCAGGAAACGAAAGGCAGCCTTGGCTTGGGCATCCAGCCCGTTCCAGTAACCGCGCGCTGCCTCCAACAGCACAAACGTACCAACCATATTGGTCTGAATGAAATCGGCTGCGCCAGTGATGGAGCGGTCCACGTGGCTCTCTGCTGCCAGATGCATGATCCGATCCGGCCGGAACGAACCGATTGCCTCTGCCATGGCGGCACTGTCACGAATGTCAGCCTTCAGAAACCGGTGGTTGGTCTTGCCCTCTACTGCGGTGAGTGATTGCTTGCATCCTGCATACGTCAATGCATCTACCGTGAGGACATCATAGCCTTTTTCAAGCACAAGGTGACGCACAAGCGCAGAACCGATGAAGCCGGCGCCGCCGGTAACGATGACTCGCATGAAGAAAATGCTCCGAAACGGATATTATTACAATTGGGCGTCGCGTTAAGAACGGAAATAGACAGGGAGGTCAGCAAGCCTGGGCTGAATCCGATCCTTGGCAGAAAGCGTTGATGGATCAGCGATATCTGGCCAAGCAATACCGATCGCCGGATCATCCCATGCCAAGCCCTTGTCACACTCTGCGTTGTAGTATCCGGTCACCTTGTAGGAAATCACCGTGCTCGGCTCCAGCGAGCAGAAGCCATGCGCAAAACCGGGAGGAACCCATAGCTGCTTACCATTGGCGGGCGTTAATATCTCACCAACCCATTGGGCGAAGGTTGGCGATCCGACGCGGATATCGACTGCTACGTCGAACAAGGCACCCGCGGTACACCTTACCAACTTCCCTTGAACATGAGGTTCATTCTGGAAATGAAGACCACGAATTGTTCCAGCCTTAGCGCTAAGAGATTCGTTATCTTGAACAAAATTTAATGAGCTATGTTGAGAAAATACATCGGCCCTGAACGTTTCTGCGAAATAACCTCGCTCATCGCCGATGTGGCGAGGCGCAAACAACTTCAAACCTGGGATGTCAAAATCCGTTACCTGCATATTTTCCTCGACACAGCGCAGTACCACGACCGCCTGCACTGTACCGCGAACCCCATAAACGAGCACCACACGAGACAGTTCAAGCACATAGCCAGCGGCAATCCGCGTAGTGCATACAGCTCTTTCTGCGCCAGGCAAGCAAGGGCCGCGGCATGAGAGAAACGCGCGGCGAGCGCTCTTCGCAGGTCACCAGCAGGCTCGCTCGTGCCATTTCTCACCGAATATCAGCAGCCCCGGCAACGGCTCAGCTACCGTTGTTACGGGAAATCTCTTGTTGGCTTTGCCGGCAGGTTTCGGTAGCTCTCGGCCATCATGAACGCGCAGGCATATGTCCCCGAAAAACTGCGCGAAAGAACCCGAGTTTCGACAATGGCCGAATTTGCATTGCTGGTTATGGAGCATTCAGGTTTAACCGCACTGCGAAGTCCATCGCTGCCTGCCAGCACCCGGGCGCCGGTACGCGACCAGCCGATATGGCACTTTTCATGATGGCACACTCCGTAACTTCGCGCCGACCTTCAACTCGCCGCCATATGTGCCCAGGGTGTGCCAGCAAACAGTGATCCGAGAGCGAACGTTTTCCAAACGCATGCCTTTGGGGTACGCATCTGCACGTTCGCGCGCGGATCAACCGAAACACATAGCCGAAAGCCTGGCCTCTTCTGCATGACTAAAAATCGGAACTACGTTTCCCGCCCATTCCGCGCTGAATATCGGGGAATTGCCCGCGCACTGAAATTCCGTCCAACGAGGAGCATCACCCATGCATGATACCGCGTATCGTATTGGCGGCCTCGTGATGGACACGTACCTGCCGTCAGCTCCAGCGCGCATTCTTGAGATCGGCGCATTGAACGTGAACGGGTCGCTGCGTGATCACTCTCCACGTAATGCAGAATATGTCGGGCTAGACTTCGAGCCTGGCGAAGGTGTCGACATCGTCATCACCGGAACCGCCGACTGGCACGTGCCGGACGAACACTTTGATCTCGTCATGGCTTCGTCCGTATTTGAGCACGATAGTGCTTTTTGGCGAACGTTCCTCGAAATGTGCCGAAAGACCAAACCGGGCGGACATATCTATATCAGCGCCCCGTCTAATGGGACAGTCCATCGATACCCCCGTGATTGCTGGCGGTTCTATCCAGACTCCGGACTGGCCCTGGAAGACTGGGCACGATGCCAAGGTTTCGAGCTGACGCTGATCGAAAGCTTTATCGCAGAGCGAGAGACGGATCATTGGAATGATTTTTGCGCGGTCTTCAGGCGCGGTCCGTGCGGGGATCCGCTGATCCGCGATTTTGTGCATCTAAAATTTCCCTCAACCAACGCCCTCAACTGGCGCACTTCGCTAACTATCAACCCGTCTGACGAGACCCAGGATATGCGCCTGCTCAGTGCGGCCCAGAATAGGGCTGCTGAGCTGGAGGCGGAGGCGCACGCCCTCCGCCACGAGGTAATTGGCCTCCGTCACGAAGCCGAGGCTCAGCGCCATGCGGCAGAAGCCCTTCAGATCGAATGTGACAACCTTCGCATTGCTGCACAGCGCGCTACGGAAGAAATCGAGACGACGAAATCACGCTTGCATGCCGAAAGCGAAGTCCTGCGTGACACGTTGTTGACGGCGCAGCAGGAAGCAGCGGCTGCTCGCGAAGTCGACCGTATGCATTTCGCGAGTGAGCGGGAAAGTTTGGAAGAGGCTCATAGCGCTGCCATGCTGGAACGCGACGAAGCTATCGCCCAGCTTATGGCCGAGATCGCGCGGTTGGAAGCCGACCTGGAGCGCGCGAAGCATGTTGCAGCAACTAGCCTGCCGCCACCGTCGGACACCACATCTCTGCACGCGGCACTGGCCGAAGAGGTCAAACAGATTACCAGCCAAAAGACGCAATGCGAACAGCGCCTGGAAGATCGTTTCCGCGAAATTGCTCGGCTCACCCGACTGATGCAGGAACGTGACCAAGCTATTGCCAGCGAGCAGGAACGAGCTGAGTGGCTACGCCAAGTTGTAGCCGTTTTGACTAAGGGGTACTCCCGTTCGGCCAAGGCCCGCCTCGGAACGCTGCTGCCCACCTACTTTGCCCATAAACGGCACGAACGCTGGCTTCGGCAGGAAGGCTTGTTCGACGCGAACGAATACACTGCGATATACCCTGAAGTGGCACGGGCGGAGATCCACCCGCTGCGGCACTACATCAATCACGGTATGCGCGAAGGCCGCGTGATCAGACAGGGCGCATGACGATGATCGAGATCATCACGGAAGAACAAGTTTCCGCCGTGCGGCAGTGGAAGCACTTTGATGCCGCCTGGTACCTGAAAGAATATGCCGATGTCGGCCTCCTCGGGCTCGACCCGGCATACCACTACCTGTGGCTTGGGGCACGCATTGGCCGCAAGCCCTCGCCCGGGTTCGCACGCTTTACCGGCCGTCAATTCAGGGTTGAGGAGTTCGTGCGCGAAATCGCGCGCGACGCCATTGAAAGCCTGGACGAAAACACAAACTTCAATGACAGCGCCGATCTCTCCTACCTCGGGCGCGCACCGGCAGAATTCGTGGGTCCGGGCGAAATCGATGTCTCGGCCGTGCAAGGCATTCGCGTCGGCGTTCATGCCCATATGTACTATGCCGATCTGGCCGAAGAATTTGCTTACCATCTCGGCCAGATACCTTGCGCATTCGACCTTTATGCGTCCACCTCCAACGAAGCTTCACGTGAAGCCGTTTTGCGGGTCTTCAGCACAATTCCGAATGCCAAGAAGGTAGATGTGCGTGTCGTGCCCAATATCGGGCGCGACATTGCCCCCTTGGTCGTTGAATTCGGCGCTGACTTGGCAAAATATGACGTCATCTCGCACATTCAGACAAAAAAATCTTTATATAATAATGGATCAACAGACGGATGGCGCGAATACATTCTCCATTCGCTGTTTGAAAGCCCCGGGCGCATCGCCCTATATCTCAGGGCACTAAACACGAGCCGTTATGGCATTGTATACCCACAGTGCTTCTATAACCTTCCTTACATGGCGAATACCTGGCTCGCCAACTCGGGAATCGCCCGCGCATGGGCGCCACGCTTCGGAGTGGATGCATTGCCCGAGGGTTACTTCGATTTCCCGGCCGGTTCGATGTTCTGGGCAAAGACCGACGCATTACGCCCTCTGCTGGAAGGCGGGTTGCAATGGGAAAACTTCCCCCCCGAACAGGGGCAGACCGATGGCACGCTGGCGCACTGCATCGAGCGCATGCTGGGGGTAGTGCCAACATCACGGCACTACCAACACGGGGTTGTCCGCGACACCCAAACGCCAAGTTGGTCGCGCTGGCGCCTCAATCAATTTATCGATCGGCCAATCGAGCACCTTCACGCCATCGTCGCCGCTCCGGAAACCCAAATCGTTGCGTTCGATATTTTCGACACCCTGCTGACACGGCCACTGCTCGACGCCGACTACGTCAAGCGCCTGCTGCATTCGGAACACGAAAAGAACGGTTGGTCAGATTTCAGGAACTCGCGCATGCGGGCCGAAGGTGCGGCGCGCGAAGCCAAGGCGCGGGATGTCGATATCCACGATATTTATGAGCATCTTGTCGGCCCTGCCAACAGCACAGCGGAGCTGACGCCCGATCGCGAGATCGAGTTGGAAATCCTATCCGTACGCCCGCGCAAGCAAGGAATCGAACTTCTTCAATTCGCGCTTCAAAGTGGCAAAAAAGTCATACTTGCCAGTGATATGTTCCTGCCTCGCGAAGCCATCGAAGCGATGCTGCAACGTTGCGCAATCGCCGGCTGGCACACACTCTATCTGTCTTGCGAGGTAGGCGTTCGCAAAGATAGCGGCAAATTGTACGAACACATTCTGGCTCATGAACAAATCGCGCCTCACGAGATGGTCATGGTAGGCGACAATGAGCGTTCGGATTTCCAGATTCCAGCAGACATGGGTATCCGGACCATCCACTTGGTCAAAGCGACTAACATACTGCGAGCGATTCCACGCTTCGCCGGGGTGGTGCCGGACAGCGAGCACGCACCGTTGGGCGATCAGTTCCTGTTCGGGGCGATCGCTGCCGAAAACTATTCGGCCATCACCTATCCCGATTTCTCGCCCGCAGACATGTTCGGCGCAGATGCGCACGCCATCGGCTATGGGCTGCTTGGCCCCATAACCGCGGCCTTTTCCCAATGGCTGCAGGCTCAGGCAAAAGAACACGGCATCGATCGCCTTTATTTTCTCGCTCGTGAAGGCAAATTTCTGAAGACCGTGTTCGATCGCTGGCAGGCCGGCAGCGCAGATATGCTACAAAGCGACTATCTGCTGATATCCCGTCGCGCCGTCACAGTGCCTTGTATCGAAACTATGGAAGATATCTTTCACATCGCCGCTTCGAACAATTTTTACGGCGCGACGATGGACATGTTTCTCAACGAGCGCTTCGGCACGGTATTGGACGCCAAGGCGTGGGCGGAGGCGGAACGAAACCGCCTGTGGGCCCGCAACGCACCGCTTACCATACAGGACGGTGGCATCGACCATATTCGCCCGTTCCTTCGCGCCGTATCCCCCCACATTTTTGCGCAGGCAAAAATGGAGCGGGAAAACGCGTTGGGATATTATCGAGCCATGGGTCTGGACGGATCGAGCAAGAGCGCAGTGGTCGATGTTGGTTACGGCGCGACGATCCAGCGGCATCTCATCAAACTGCTCGACCATAAGGTTCACGGCCTTTACATGATGACCGATCAGAAGGGCAGCGCGCTGGGCCACAGCGCGAACGTCGTTGCCAAGGGATGTTTCGTTCACGCTGCGGAGCGCAGCCCTTCAGCTTCGCCGCTGTTTACCAACAGTTTTCTCCTCGAAAAGATGCTGAGTGCCGACGATGAGCAAGTCGTGCGCTATACGTCTGCCGGTGACGCAGAATTGCGTGAGCGCAGCGAATACGTCGATATTGGTCGATCTGTTCGACACGAAATGCAGCGAGGTGCTCTGGCATTTGTGGATGATGCAGCTTGCTTCCGTCGCGGAATGAGTAGCAACCTCCACATAGACGGCGCACGCTGCGAGGAACTATTCTCCCGCTTCGTTCATGGTCTTTCGCCAAATGAACAGAAGATATTTTCGTCTCTAGCGCTGGATGATTTCTACTGCGGCCGTGGTATCGTGATAGACTGATTATGACGTGCTCCCCTGAAATGTGACCGCCCGATGGTAGAGTCCGACCACGAAGGAGTCGGACGGAATGAAGCGGAGCAGGTTCAGCGAGGAACAGATCATTGCGATCTTGAAGGAGCAGGAGGCTGGCATGGCTACAGCGGAGGTATGCCAGCGCCACGGGATTAGCTCGGCGACCTTCTACAAGTGGAAGTCGAAGTTCGGTGGCCTGGAGGTGTCCGAGGCGCGTCGCCTGCGGTCGCTCGAGGAAGAGAACGCCCGCCTGAAGAAGCTTCTGGCCGAGGCGATGCTCGACAACGCGGTACTGAAGGATCTGGCATCAAAAAGATGGTGCCGCCCGGCGCCAAGCGGGAAGCGGTCGCCCATGCCCGTGAGCATCATGGGGTGAACGAGCGTCGGGCGTGTTCACTGGTCGGCGTGAGCCGCAGGATGGTCCGGTATCAGCCGAACAGGCCAGACGACGCGCCTCTGCGGCAACAGTTGCGCGAATTGGCGGGAGAACGCCGCCGGTTCGGTTATCGCCGCTTGGGCTATCTGCTGGCGCGGGAAGGCATGACGTCCAACCACAAGAAGCTACTGCGGATCTCCCGCGAGGAAGGGCTGCGGGTGAGGCGTCGTGGCGGTCGCAAGCGGGCATTGGGCACACGGGCATACCCCCAGACACGTTGGCATCCCATCAAACAATCATCATGAAGGAGCGAGACTCTACCTCTGATCGGTAACAATCAGGGGAGCACGTCACTCGATCGCCGGCAAAAAATTTCCCACCGTCCGAAAGGCGGCAGCCGCATCATCGCGGATCGATTAATTTAAGGCGTTTTGATTTACTCGAATATATTCGAAATATCTGAAGAAAACTTGGCAATATATCTGTCGGCAGGATATTCACAGTCGCTCGTAATCGAATATTGCCTGTTCTACATCATCGGTATCATGCGCCTGTCCATCGCGAAAAATGACCGCGCGATTGCACAGTTCCTTGATCACACCCATGTCGTGAGATGCCAAAATCAAGGCTCGATCCTTTCTTTTCTCGAAAAGCTCGTAATGGCATTTGTTCCGGAAGTTGCTATCGCCGACGAGAATGATCTCATCGATGAGGTAGCAATCGAAATCAATTGCAAGAGACAAGCCGAATGCAAGTCTGGCTCTCATCCCGGACGAATATGTCTTCACCGGCATGGCCAACTGCCTGCCAAGCTCGGTAAAATCCTCAATGAAATCCTTCATCCAATCATACGGCTTGCCATAGATGCGAGCGATGAACCGGGCATTGTCGTATCCGGTGAGACTTCCCTGAAAGCCACCGTTAAACCCGAGCGGCCATGACACCGACATCTCGCGTTTGATCGAACCTGACGTAGGCAATTCAACACCGCCCAACATCTTGATAAAAGTTGATTTTCCTGCCCCGTTCCGCCCAAGGAAGGCAATCTTGTCGGTTGCGCCGACGCGCAGATTCACGTTGCGAAGAACGTGCTTGCGTCCGTGTCCCATCTTGTAGGACTTGCAAACGTCCTTGCAGTCAATCATTCGACCACCAGTTCGGAACGGATGCGACGGCACAGCGACAGTCCGATCGCCGCCATGAACAGGGATACCCCCAGCGGGTAGAGCGCGTCGTAATACACTACAACCCTACTGCCCCAGATTCCGCCGCGGATCATCTCCATGCCATGCACGAACGGCGAAAGCAGGATGTAGTGGCGCAACCCCGGCGTTATCCAGGAAACCATGCTGAACGCGCCAGAAAACGGGATCATGATATATGTGGTAACCGGCATGAACTTTTCGAGAACTTCCGACTTTTCTGACAAAGGCGCTATGATCAGGCACAACGAAAAGCAGAATATGCAATAAACCAGCCATCCAGCGATCATGAGGCCAGGATTGGAGGGTATGGGAAACAGCCCGAGCCCCATTAGAATGAGGGCAACGAGCAGAAAAGCCATCATTGCGCCCAGCATCTCAATAACGAACCTGACGATAATGAAGTCCAGAATTTGTATCTGTCGATGATACATCAGACTGCTGTTGGCCTGAAATATCGCCACGCTGCGCGCCACAGCGTGACGGAACAGCGTCAATGGAATGTAGCCCGTCACCACAAAGGCAACGACCTCTACCCCATGCTCCTGCGCCCCATGCAGATAGCGCCAGATGAGCGCGACGAGGCTCGCAAACAGTAGCGGTTCGACCATCATCCAGAGAAAGCCGATATTCTCGCGGCCAAACCTGGTAATAAGTTCCCGGATAATGAGAGCATGAATCACGCGGCCCTGAATCTTCAGTCCGTTGCGAAAACGCACCCATTCGTCTTTTGCCATCGCTCAGTTCTCGGGCGAGTGCTCGAGGATGCCCACAACCAGCATCCAGCCAACAAAATAGAGGCAGAACGCCACGGCAGCTATCGTCAGTATGCTGAGTAGGCGATGCGGCAGGAGGGCTTCATCAGGGCGATTAGGCTCCACCACCCGCTCGAGATAGAACTTCTGCCGTTGCGCATCAGCACGAGCCTGGACCAACGCAGCGTTGGCTGCCGTCAAACTGTCATCGGCAAATTTCTGTTCCACCAGCAGATCTTCGTAACTACCGAGCTTGGAGGCGATAGTACCAGATCCGCCGACCACACGATTGTTTTGCTGCGCAATTTGCGCTGAGATTGCCGCGACGCGATCGCGCAGCGCCGGGATCGAAGGGTTGCGCGGCGTCTGTTGCTCCATCGTCGCCAACTGCGCTGCCAAGGCCGCACGCTGTGCCACCATCTGATTGGAAATCTCTAACACACCAACGGCTTGCTTGCTGGGATCAATCAATGCCGAGCGATTTCGATACTGCGTCAGCGTGACGGTGATCTGTTTGGCGCGATTGGTGGCGATCAAAACCTGCCGCTCGGCTTCGGCGATCCCACGCCCCTGCGCGCGCGCATTGAGCCGGTTCACCATATCCTCGCTCAACGAAAGCAAGGTGCGGTTTATCTGATATGCGTCCTCAGGCGTGAAGGCCTTAACCTTAACAACAGCTGTGCCGGTCTGGGTATCGAGATCGGCATCGACCATCTTCGTGTAATATTTGTACAAGTATTCAAACGAAGTGCCCGAAAACAAACTTGGAAATCGGGAAAGCGCGTCACCGGCGCGGGCATAGCGCTGACGGATCGACGCTTGCTTCTCCAACGCGGCCAAAGCGTCGCGCGAGCGCACGAAATCAAGAATCTCGTTCGACTGCTCCTGGCCAGCGGAGAGACCAGTGGTCTGGATCAGATTGGCAAGAGAGGATAATTGCGGCCGTTTCTCGTCAGGAGATTTGATGACGAACCTCGACTCTGAAACATAAATATCCGAGGCAATAAATCCGTAATAGATCGCGGAAAATATCGTAGGGATTATAACAAAAAGGACGAACCAGCGGTTCTTTATCGCCCAACTCATGGCCTTGGAACTCTGCTTGGAAGCAGCGGCATCTGCAGGATAGGTGGTTTCAGCGTTCATAATGCCTGCGTCAAACGGAAGGAGCACCGGAGTGGTCCCCAGCGCTCGCGCATATCGTTGTGGTCGCTAGGGCATAGGCCCATGCAGCGCAAGGTACGCAGGAAGCCAAGCAAACATAAAACACGACGACCAGAGCACTGTTGGTTTTGCCAGATCGCCAAACCTTTGTGCTTAGGCGGCGTGGACACCCCAAGAAACCGCATGCCTTGCTGCCCCCTCTCCGCTTCCTCGCCCGGAGAGCTGCCGCACTAACTCGGCTGTTCCATCGCTGCTGCTAAGACCCGCGATATGCGCAACTCGGTACGAGTCATCGTGTAATTGCGGCTGCTTCCCTCGGGCCTCGGTAGAGGCGCACACTTCTGGTTGTCGAATCCTGAAGGAAGGAAGCAGCCATGAAGCATTCCGCTGGATTGGACCTGTCGATGGAAACCACGCAGGTCTGCATCGTTGACGAAAATGGTCGGAAGCTCGTGTCGGAGAAGGTGGAGAGTTCCCCTGAGGCCATCGCGATGATGCTCGAGCGATATGGTCCTATCGAGCGAGTCGTGATCGAAACAGGGCGCATGTCGCCTGCGATCTGCCTGGGCCTTCGCGAACTGGGCGTCGCGGTCGTGTGCATCGATGCCCGCCAGGCGCACCAGAGCCTGAATGCAATGAAGGCGAACAAGGCTGATCCACGCGATGCCGCCGGGCTCGCCCAGCTGGCACGAACAGGCTTCTACAAGGAAGTGCACGTCAAGTCGCCAGCAGCGCATGGTGTGCGCAGCGTCATCACCGCGCGGAGCCATCTGGTGGAAGCGCGCGTCCGGTTCGACAACATGATCCGCGGTCTTTGCGCCACGTTTGCCTATCGCCCTGGCGCTGGCCAAGGAAAGGCATTCCTCGAGAAGATCATGCAGGCCGCCCACATTCCTGGTCTGAGTGACGCCATCGCTTCCTTGTTGTCGGTACGTGCGGAGCTGATGGAACAGATCAAGGAAATGGATCGGCGGTTGCGCGTTATAATAAGTCACAGGCCTGTGAAATCCTGATGACCATACCGCGCGTCGGGGTGCAGACATCGGCCGCCTCCGCAGCTGCGGTCGATGAGGCAGGCCGCTTCCGACAATCCCGCAACGCCGGCGCCTACTTCGGCCTGGTGCCCCGACGGCATCAATCGGGCGAACTCGACTGGACGGGCCGGATTACCAAGCAGGGCGACGGGACCGTGCGCAAACTGCTTTACGAAGCCACCAACTCGATACTTACCCGAAGCCGTGAGACCTTTGCCCTGAAGACATGGGCCATGAAGATCGCCAAGCGTCGCGGCCTGAAAAAGGGCCGCGTCGCGCTCGCACGCCGCCTCGCGGTCATCATGCATGCCATGCTGCGCGATGGTACTTTGTTCAAGGCATGAGGTAAGGTAGAAGCTGTTTGCCAGCGGTGAAGCGTCAGTGCTGATCCGAGAGCGGTGTCCCGCGAGGGAACGCAGGGACGAACGATCTGCGAAGGTTACCGGATGGGCCAACAAGCCCGCTTCGAGTCAATGCAACGTTCGCCTCTGTGAGACCCGATACAGCACGACCAGGCTCCGGTCCGGCCAGTGCGGACAGATCCATGAAACCCACAAGGGATCGCACCGCCTAGCTCTGCAATTACAGATCAAAGCCTGATGACAAAGGTTTCGCTGGCCCGGCTCAAATCTGGATGATGATAAGAGTCCACGAACTCAGCGGTATGCCAACGCTGCTGAAGTGCTGCGAGTTCACGGGCAAATCTGGCGGCGCCGATGGGATCAGCATCGCGGCCACGTGACACTGATTCGTGATGGATCAGCGTCGCGCGTGGCTCGTAAAAGGATTGCCAGCCCATCTCATTCAACCGCAGGCACAAATCCACATCGTTAAATGCAACCGGAAAGTTTTCCTCGTCCAACATGCCTGCGGCATAGAAACGGTCGCGCCGGACAACCAGGCAAGCCGCCGTCACCGCCGTGGTGAATTGCGGCAGATTATGCCGGGAAAAGTATCCAACCTCTGCAGGGTTCACAAACCGATGCGCATGCCCTGCAGCGTTGCCCATTCCGATCACAACGCCCGCGTGCTGAATCCGACCGTCAGGGTACAGCAACCTTGCTCCCACGGCCCCCACATCGGGTTTGAGGGCGGCAGTCACCATGATCGCCAGCCAATCGGAAGCAATGATCTCGATATCGTTGTTAAGCAGGCAGATCAGCTCCCCACTTGCCTGTGATACAGCCCGATTGTTGATCGCGGAGTAGTTGAACGGACCGTGATGACGAAGAACACGATATCGCCCAGAATCAAGCCGCGCGAGATAATCCAGCGTTGCGACATCATCACTGTCGTTGTCGACAACGATAACTTCAAGGTTGGGGTAGGCAGTCCTAGCCAGCCCATCGAGGCAGGTGCGCAAAAGATCCACGCGATTGCGCGTGGGAATGATAACGGAAACCAAAGGGAAGCACTCGAGCGAAGTCAATTTCGCCAAAGGCAACATCGGCTGCGGACGCTGCAATCGGTGGTGGAGCACGGCCGGAACATGAACGGGTTTGACAGGCGTGGTGTCCAGCGCCTGCCGAACCAGACAAGATGCCCAATCTCTTCTGTCTGCAGCCGTGTCCATGAATGGAAGGTCTGCCCGTAGTAGGCACGCGCCGGTAACGTAATCACAACACTCGAAAAGCGGAGCGTTCCAGTCCGGCTTGAAATGCGGATCATGGCGCTTGCCACTAGGCGAGATGCAATCGTCGTCTGCGTAGATGATGCTCGCTTGTGTCTGTACAATAGCTTGCCGATAGGCGGCCATTGCGCCAGAAGCCAGACTGTCCCCCGCCATGATAGGCATTATCCACGCGCTATCTCTGCTGGCCAAGTCGGCTATAAGCGCTGGCAAGATACTACGGAACGCCCCCTGCACGGTATGATACGCAACGCCTTGGTCGTGCAGGCTCTTGATCGTTTGCTGCAACTGCAAGGCGTCGTGGGGCCCAGAGGTATCGACCAGAGCGATCACCGCAGCAGCGAGCGGATCAATCCCCAGATCCCGCGATCTACCGCGGTGACGCTTTAGCAGCCACAGCGGATAAGCACGTGATGAACGGCTAAGAAGCGGTGCAAACTGCCCCCGCGCCCTCACCTTTTTCCGCAGTATCCACCATTTGGTCGCGACAAGAAATTTCGCTGGCTCCATCCGCAGCGCATCAAAATAGACCGCGAGCACGCACCACACGAGGCGTACGCGAAATCCAATGCGTGCGAGCAAGCTTTCAGACACGCCGCCTTGGTTGGCCCCCGTTTTAGCCATGAGGCGCCGCGCCCATGCAATCACGCATCATCCGAAGCATACGCCCTACCCCACCCTTTCCGGTACCTACCGCGCGCAGGATTGGCCAAAAATCGGTTTTGATCGTGCTGCGATCATCAAGTGTGCGATAAATTTCCCAGAAAGCGGGCACACCCAAAGCGCGTGGCATATTGAACACACCATGATACCCAAATGTGGAATTGCTATCGCCAGTGCGTTCCGCTGAGAAAAGGTCGGCCAGAGCGCGCGGAGCGAAGCGCATGCCTTGATCTTCAAGCCAGGGGCGATTGACACGACCGATAGCGATGTCTTCCGGGTGTATCGCCTGGAAGTTCCAATTGCGGCACGCCTCCATCAAACGGCGGCTGCGCAAAGAAAAACCACCGTTGCCCACATCATGCCCATCGGCAAATTGCGGCCAACTGGCGCCGATATAGTCGAAATCCAGAAATGCCGGCTGCCAGCGCCGTGCGTCCAGCACATGCCCATCCCATTGCGCGACAAGGCAGTGGCTGGTGGAAACATGATCGAGCAATCTGGTCAGGATGAAATCGGAGTATGCCGCCGAGGATCGCAGCGGGGCGATGCGGGCCACGCGAATGCGACTGTCGCCCGGATCGACATCGGCATCCGTGAGAAGCACACAGTCCGCTACCGCGACTTGATCGAGGCTTGCCCGCAAGGCCGACACGGTCGCTGCAACGTTGACAGACGTGGCGGCGCAGAGAGTGACTTCGGGTAGGTAAAGTTTGTCACGAGGGGGCACGCAAAACTCCGACCGCACGTTCGCACGCTTGGCTCCGCCAACGTAGAGTGCTGGTGCATAAAGGTTTGCGATAGCGTTCGCCGCACACTTCGCAATAGCGGATCGAAACCGTTCCGACCGGGATTCAGCGCCAGCGCGGCCACAGCTGCATGATCAGCGCCAGACCATTGGTCGCCACGAGCGGCCCGATCCAGTCAATCCACTGGTCCAGCTTGGGCCATACGCGCAGATCGAGTGGCCCCCACCACGGCATATTGGCCCGCCGGCCCTGGCCGAACATCTCGATCCAGCGATATTCCGCCTGGGCCACTTCCCGGCCGATGAAATAGGCAGATGCGATCGCCGCGCCCAGCCACCACGATCCGCCGCAGCGGCGGATAAGGAACTGCAGCGCGAGCGCGACCACGGCGTGTTCGAAATACATCATGGCCACGCAACGCCAGGGGAGCCGGTCGGCTCCTTAGGCGGCGTGGACAAATTCCGCAGTGCCACGGCTGGAAGCAAAAACCGCCAGTTCAAGGAGGCGAGGAAGCGTAATATCGGGAATATTGCGCGACGAGCCGACGCGGAAATGGCGGTTTTTGGTCCAGCCCCGAAGGGGTTGCCCTGCAAGAGGCCCTGGCAGCGTTGCTCCGCCTTGAAAGAGGCCCACTCTTCCTGCGGCCTCACGCCTCGCCAGGGCCTCTTGCAGGGCAACCGTGGCATTGCGGAATTTGTCCACGCCGCCTAAGCGCTCAAAAAACCTTGGCAATCTCGTAGAAGATCGCGCCCACCAGGGCCGAGGCGGGAATGGTCACAAGCCAGGCGACGACCACGCGCTGGGCCACGCTCCAGCGCACGGCCGAGGCACGGCGGGCGGCACCGACGCCGACGACGCAGCCGGTGATGGTGTGCGTGGTCGAGACCGGAATGCCGAAGGCGCTGGCCGCGAACAGCATGATCGAGCCGCCGGCCGAGGCGCAGAAGCCCTGGTGGTGCGACAGCTTGGTGATGCGACTGCCCATCGTTTCGATGATCTTCCACCCGCCCGACAGCGTGCCCAGGCCCATGGCGATATAGCACGAGATCACCACCCAGCCGGGCACGTGGAACGTGCCGCCCAGCATGCCCTGCGAATAGAGCAGCACGGCGATGATCCCCATCGTCTTTTGCGCGTCGTTGGCACCGTGGCCGATCGAATAGGCCGCCGCCGAAATGAGGTGCAGCTTCTTGAACGAGCCTTCCGCCGTGCGCGCCGAAGCCTTGGCGAACAGCCACGAGGACAAAAGCATCAGCAGCATCGAGACAACCAGGCCGACCACCGGCGAGAGCACAATGGCCGAGGTTGTGGAGGTAACCCCCTTCCACACGATCGCGCTGGTGCCGGCATGCATCGTGCCCGCGCCCAGCAACCCGCCGATCAGGGCGTGGCTGGACGAGGAGGGGATGCCGCGCCACCAAGTGATCACGTTCCAGGTCATTGCGCCGACCAGAGCGCCAAAGATCACCTGCGGGGTGATCACGTCCTTGTCGATGATGCCCTTGCCCACCGTTTCGGCCACTTTCAGGCCAAAGGTGAAATAGGCGGCAAAGTTGAAGAACGCGGCAAACAGCACGGCCTGCACCGGTGTGAGCAAGCGCGTGGACACCACCGTGGCAATCGAATTTGCCGCGTCGTGCAGTCCGTTGATGAAATCGAACGCCAAGGCCATGATCACCAGTGCGATGATCAGGGGCAGCGCCACGGCCACATGGTTCATGAACCCGGCTCCTTAGGCGTGATCGATGACCAGGCCGTCGATCTCGTTGGCGACATCCTCGAAGCGGTCGACCACGCGTTCAAGGTGGCTGTAGATTTCGCGGGCGACGAAGAACTGCATCGGCGCGGTCTGGCCATGGGCCTTGAACGCCTTGGACAGGCCGGCATCGTGGATCTCGTCAGCCTTGCCTTCCAGGCGCACCAGTCGCTCGGTCAGCTCATGCAGGCGGGCGGCATTG
Organism: Novosphingobium sp. AAP1; assembly: GCF_001295765.1. Taxonomy (NCBI): domain Bacteria; kingdom Pseudomonadati; phylum Pseudomonadota; class Alphaproteobacteria; order Sphingomonadales; family Sphingomonadaceae; genus Novosphingobium; species Novosphingobium sp. AAP1. The sequence goes on from NZ_LJHO01000001.1 coordinate 777,651, forward strand.
GCGTGGATCGAGCGCAGCAGCGGCAGCGCCTCGGCAATGACGCGCGCGCATTCCACGATGATTGCGGCCATGTCGGCCATTTCCTGCTCGAACGCGGTCACTTCATAGAGCGAAATCGCGTTGGAGGTTTGGTGCATCTGGTCGATCGAATCGTCCATCGCGCTGATCAGCGAGGTGATCGCGCCGCGATCGAAGGGCGTGAGGAACGTGCGGCGCACGGTCACCAGAACTTCGCGGGTGATCGCGTCGGCATCGTGCTCGCGCTCGGCAATCTCGCGCACATGGTCGGCCATGCCCGGCCCGCCCTGAAGCAGGCGCGCCAAGGCATTGCTGCCGGCGATCAGGGTTTGGCCGTGCGCCTCGAACAGTTCGAAGAAGTTGCCCTGGCGCGGCAACAGGTTCTGGAACCAGTGAAACATGCCCAGTCTTTCTTTCACGCTGCCCAAGCGACGGACAAGCGGTGCGGTGGTGGCAAGAGCCCGGAATTCCGTGGCCCGGAAGCTGCGAATCAATGCCTGCAGGTCTGGCTCGTCCACCGCGTCGGCGGCAGCAGCAAGCGAAAACCATTGGCGGGTACGTTGTTCCCCTTCGGCCCAGTGCGGCAGTTCCTCGGTCACCGCCAGGGGGAAAACCTGGACCTGGACCATCACCGACGCGCCGGAACGCAGGGTCTTGCGGTATTCGAACCGGCCGAGCGCGGCGGGGCAGATCGCCCCGATCACGCCGGCCTCCTCCTCCGCCTCGCGGGCGGCGGCGGCATGGGCGGCTTCGCTCTTGCCGAAATTGCCCTTGGGTATGACCCAGCGGCCCGTCCCGCGCGAGGTGACGAGGAGCACTTCGATGGGCGCAGAAAGGCCATCACCGATGGTGCGATAGGGCAAGGCGGCAATTTGGCGAACGGGACGCACTCCGGTTGCATAGCAAGTCTTCGCGCGCGCTAGAGGTTGCGCAGGCGAATCGTCAAGAATTGGTCATACGCACCACGCGATTAATCGCAGAGTGGAATGTGCCCTGCCGGCCCGCTCCAGCAGGGAATTGTTGCAGGACCATGGCATTGGCGGCGCCTAATGGCTAAACACGGCAGCCATGCGGGTGCTGATCGTGGAAGACAACGTGCGGCTGGCGGGGCTGATGGGCGAAGGGCTGTCGCGCGCCGGCATCGTCTGCGATCGCGCGACCAGTCTGGATGACGCCGATGCCGCATTGGCCTGCGCGCAGTTCGATGCGCTGCTGCTCGATCTGGGCCTGCCCGATGGCGATGGCCGCACCTGGCTGGAACGGCGCCGGGCCGAAGGGCTGACGCTGCCCGTGCTGGTGCTGACCGCGCGCAGCGGGCTGGACGATCGCATCGGCGGGCTGGATGCCGGGGCCGACGATTACCTGGTCAAGCCGGCCGAAACCGCCGAGATCGCGGCGCGGCTGCGCGCCCTGCTGCGCCGCCCCGGCCCGCGCGCCAACCCAGTGATCGAGGTGGGGCCGCTGCGCTTTGACACCGCCAGCCGCGTGGCCAGCGTCGCTGGCCAGCGGCTTGACCTCGCCCGGCGCGAGGCGGACCTGCTCGAACTGCTGATGCGCGGCGCGGGCAGCGTGGTGCGGCGCAGCCAGATCGAGAACGCGCTCTATAACTTCGATGACGCGGTTTCGCCCAACGCCGTCGATGCCGCCGCCTCGCGCCTGCGCCGCCGGCTGGAGGACAAGGGCCTGGGCAGCATGCTGCACACCATCCGTGGGCTGGGCTATCTGTTGCAGGACCAGCAGGAATGATCGCCGCGCTGGGCCAGGGGCGCGGCTCGATCCGCCTGCGGCTGTCGGCCGGGCTGGCGGTGATCTGCGTGTTTGCCGTGGCCACGCTGATCTTTGCGCTGTTCTGGGAATACGACATCACGCCGCAGGATCTGACCGGCGCCAACACCAGAGCGGCCTGGCGCGAGATACGCGATCACGTGCTGCTGCCGATCCTGGTGGTGATCGTGCCCACGCTGTTGGCAACGAGCTGGGTGATCAACCGCGCGCTCAGCCCGCTGGACCGTACCGCACAAAGCATCGCCCATGCCCCGGCCCGGCGCGGGCTGCGCCTGCCGCATGCCGAGCTGCCCGTGGAAGTGGCGCCTTTCGTCACCTCGATCAACGCGCTGCTCGCCCGGCTGGACGATGCTGCTGCCCAGCACGAAGCCTTTGCCGCCGATGTTGCCCATGAACTGCGCACCCCGCTGGCGATCATGGCGATGCAGCTCGACAGCCCCGAGCCACTGGACCGCGCCCACCTGCGGCGCGAGATCGGGGCGATGCGGCGCCTGGTCGAACAGCTGCTGCTGCTGGCCCAGATCGAGGCAGAGGCCGCCACCCCGCAACCCACGCAAAGCTTTACCCTGGCCGGCGTGGCCGAAGACGTGGTGGCCGCGCTCGCCCCACAGATCATCACCCAGGGGCGCGAGATCGCGCTGGACGAGCCAGCCGAGATGGCGGCGATCACCGTGCACGGCCACCGCGAGGCCGTGGCCGCCGCGCTGCGCAACCTGATCGAAAACGCCGTGCGTGTTACCCCGCCAGGCGGCCTGGTGCGGGTTGCGGCCGGGCCGGGTCGCTGCCTGCGCGTGGCAGACGAAGGCCCCGGGCTTGCTCCCGAAGCGCTGGCCCGGCTGGCGCGGCGCCATGCCCGCGCCGATCATGCCAGCCGCGATGGCGCCGGCCTGGGCCTGAGCATCGTCGAGCGGATCATGGCCGGCCATGGCGGAGAATTGGCCACCGCGCCGGAAGCGCGCACGCTGATCCTGCGTTTTCCCGCGCATTTGCCTGACGAGGCCTGAGAAAACACCACCAAAACGCTACCCCGTCAGGTTTTCGTCAGGCCGGGACGATACCTGGGCGCCATGCAGAACAGGGCAAGACAACGGGCGATTCTGGGCGGCGCGGCCGCCTTGGCTGTGGCGGCGGCAGGCGCCTGGTGGTTCACGCGGACGCCCACCCCGGCCACGTCGCAAACCGCGCAGACGCCGGCCAGCGCGCCGGCGGCCAATGGCCTGCTCGTGGTCGATCAGGCCAAGGCGGCGGCGCTTGGCATTGCCACCGCACCGGCCCGCGCGGCCGATCAGGCACCGCTGGCTGATCTGCCGGCGATGATCGCGCCGCCGGCCAATGCCCGCGTGGCCGTGGCCGCCACCTTGCCCGGCACCGTGCTGCGCACCCTGGTGGTCGAAGGCGACGCGGTGACGCGGGGCCAGGCCCTGGCCGTGGTCGCCAGCCGCGACGTGATGACGCTGTCGGCCGATCTCGCCCGCGCCCATGCCCGCGCCGGGGTGGCGCAATCGAGCGCGGCGCGCCTGGCGCAATTGAACCGCGAAGGCATTATCGCCGGGGCCCGCGCCGATGAAGCCCGCGCCGTAGCGGCCGAGGCCGGCGCCGACGTCAGCGAAAAGGCGCGCATCCTGGCGCTGGTCGGCGCGCGCGGCAGCAGCGGCACTTATACGCTGACCGCACCGATCGCCGGCCGCGTGACCAAGGCCGATATCCAGGCCGGCATGCCGGTCGATGGCACCACTGCGCCGTTCGTGATCGACGCGGCCGGCCGCTATGAAGCAACCGCCCAGTTGCCCGAGCGGCTGATCGGCCAGGTACGCGTGGGCCAGACCGTGCGCCTGCCAGTGGCCGGTGGCAGTGGCAGCGTGACCGGCACGGTCACGGCGGTGGGCAACGCGATCGATCCCGCCACCCGTTCCGCCACGCTCAAGGCGCAATTGCCCGCCGATCCCGGCATCGTGGCCGGGCGCGTCGGCTCGATCACCGTGTGGGGTGCGGCCAGCGGCGGGGCGGTTGGCGTGCCCGAAGGCGCAGTGACCACGATCGGCGTGGACGAGGTGGTCTTTGTCGCCACGCCGCGTGGCTATCAGCGCCGCACCGTGCACCGCCTGGGCGCGGCCGATGGCCAGGTCATCCTCAGGGATGGCGTGCGCGCCGGCGAGGCCGTCGTCGTTCATGGCACCAGCGCCTTGAAGGCGCTGGCCGAAGCGAACTGAGCAGGCCCGCCCCATGCTGCGCAAGCTAGTCGCGCTCTCGCTCTCGTATCGCCTGCTCGTGCTTGGGCTGGCGCTGGCCGTGGCGCTCCTGGGCACCTGGGCCTTCATCGGCCTTCCGGTCGATGCCTATCCCAATATCGCGCAAACCCAGGTCAAGATCATCCTCAAGGCACCGGGCATGACGCCCGAGGAAGTCGAAAGCCGGGTGATCACGCCGATCGAAACCGAGATGCTGGGTATTCCCGGCCAGGCTGTGCTGCGCTCTACCGCGAAATACGCGATTGCCGACGTGACGATCGATTTCGTCGACGGGACCGACATCTACTGGGCGCGTAACCAGGTGGCCGAGCGGCTTTCAGGCGTGATGGCCGATTTGCCCGGTTCGGTCAGCGGCGGCATGGCGCCGATTTCCACGCCGCTATCCGACGTGCTGATGTTCACCATCGATGGCCCCCTGTCGCTTCAGCAAAAGCGCGAGCTGCTCGACTGGACGATCCGCCCCGCGCTGCGCACCGTGCCCGGCGTGGCCGATGTCAACGCGCTGGGCGGCTTTGTCCGCACGTTCGAGGTGCGCCCCGATCCCACCGCGCTGGCCGCCGCGCACCTGTCGATCGCGCAGATCAAGGCGGCGATCGAAAGCGGCAACCGCAACGATGGCGCCGGCCGCCTGGTCACTGGCGAGGAAGCGCTGATCGTGCGCACCGTCGGCGCGATCCAGACCGAGGCTGACCTGGCTGCGCTGGTCATCGCCAATCCGCAGGGGCGCGTGCTGCGCCTGGGCGATGTGGCGCAAGTCGGTACCGGCAGCCTTACCCGCTATGGCGCGGTGTCGCGCGGGGGCAAGGCAGAGACGGTCGAAGGGCTGGTGATCGCCCTGCGCGGGGCCGACGCGCAAAAGGTGGTTTCGGGGGTGAAGTCCCGCCTCGCCGAACTGCAACACGCCCTGCCCGCCGGCACTACCATCCACACATTCTACGATCGCTCTGACCTGGTCGGCCGCGCGGTGTTCACCGTGGAAGAGGCGCTGGTCGAGGCGACGATTCTGGTGATCGTGCTGCTGGTGCTGTTCCTGGGTGATTGGCGCGCGGCGGCGATCGTGGCGACCACGCTGCCGATGGCCGCGCTGATCACGTTCCTGCTCATGCACCTGTTCGGGCTCTCGGCCAACCTGATGAGCCTGGGGGGCCTGGCAATCGCCATCGGCATGCTGGTCGATGGCGCAGTGGTGGTGGTGGAAAACGTGGTGGAGCGGCTCGGCCAGGCCAAGAATGACAGCCTGCCCCGGCTCAACCAGGTGTTCCGCGCCACGGCCGACGTGATCGTGCCGGTCTCGGCCGGGATCGTGATCATTGCCCTGGTGTTCCTGCCGCTGCTCTCGCTCCAGGGACTGGAAGGCAAGCTGTTTGCCCCGGTGGCGCTGACCATCGTGTTCGCGCTGGTCGGCTCGCTGCTGCTCGCGCTCACCCTCGTGCCGGTGCTGGCCTCATTCGGCCTGGGCCAGGGCCACCATGGCGAGCCATGGATCATGCGCTGGCTGGCCCCGCGCTATCGCCGCCTGCTCGACGGCGCCTTTGCGCGCAAGGGTCTGGTCTATGCCCTGTCGGCCGGTGGCCTCGCCGTGGCAGTGCTGGCCTATGGCGCAGTGGGCAAGACCTTCATGCCGACGATGGATGAAGGCTCGGTCATCGTGCAGCTGACCAAGCTGCCCACGATCAACCTGGCGCAATCGACGCAGATCGACATGGCAGTGGAGCGCGCGCTCAAGACCGTGCCCGAAGTGGCCGACGTGATCGCCCGCACCGGCTCTGACGAGATCGGGCTCGATCCCATGGGCCTCAATGAAACCGACAGTTTCGTGGTGCTCAAGCCGCAATCGGAATGGCGCGGCAACAAGGATTTCGTGGTCGAGGAACTGCGCAAGGCGACCGAGGGCTTGCCCGGCGTGCAGACCACCTTCACCCAGCCCATCGAAATGCGCGTGTCCGAAATGCTCACCGGCGCGCGCGGCGATCTGGCGGTGAAGATCTTTGGCCCCGACACCCGCGTGCTGGCCGACCTGGCCACGCGTATCCAGGCAACGCTCAAGGGTGTGCGTGGCGCCACTGAAGTGCTGACCGTGGCCAACGACAACGTCGATTACCTGCAATTGAACATCGATCGCGTCGCGGCCGGGCGGCTGGGCATGCCGGTCGATCAGCTGGAAGACACTCTGCGCGCCGGGGTGGAAGGGATGCCCGCCGGCATCGTCGCCGAAGGGCAGCGGCGCGTGCCGATCGTGATCCGTGGCGATGACAGCTTGCGCAGCGATCCCACCCGCTTTGCCGACATGCAGATGGTCACGCCATCGGGCAGTGTGGCGCGCGTCGCCGATATGGCACACGTTTCGCGCACGGCCGGGCCAGTCAAGCTCGACCATGAAAACGCCTCGCGCTTTGCCCTGGTCCAGGCCTTCGTTTCGGGGCGCGATCTGGTCGGCTATGTCGAGGATGCCAAGGCGCAGGTGGCGCGAGCCGTGCCGCTGCCGGTAGGCTATCGCATCCAATGGGGCGGCCAGTTCGAAAACCAGCAGCGCGCCGCCGCGCGGCTGATGCTGGTCATTCCCATGGCGCTGCTGCTGATCTTTGGTGTGCTGCTGGCCACGCTGCGCTCGCTGCGCGCCTCGGGGCTGATCCTCGCCAACATTCCCTTTGCCATGGTCGGCGGCATCGTGTCGCTGTGGCTCTCGGGGGAATATCTCTCGGTGCCGGCCTCGGTCGGGTTCATCGCGCTGCTTGGCATCGCCGTGCTCAACGGGCTGGTGCTGGTCGCGTATTTCCGCCAACTGCGGGAAGAGGGCCTGCCCATGGCAGACGTCGTGCGCCAGGGCGCGGAACGGCGCCTGCGCCCCGTGCTGATGACTGCCAGCATCACCGCGTTCGGGCTGGTGCCGCTGCTGTTTTCCAGCGGGCCCGGCTCGGAAATCCAGCGGCCGCTGGCCATCGTGGTGATCGGTGGGCTGGTCACCTCCACTCTGCTCACGCTGGTGCTGCTACCGATCCTGTTTGCCCGGTTCGGGGAAAGCGCGGCCGAGCGTGACAACCAGACTGACCTCCCGACAGAGGCGCACCATGGCTGATCTGCTGCTCACCTTCCACTGCGCACGTGGCGATGCCGAAGGCCTGGCGCTGGCGCTGCGCGATGCCGCCGCAGCCCCGGTGCACCGCACTGACGAAATGGTGCTGGGCCACGACTATGCCGACGCCGGCACGGGCGAGCAGGTCGAAGGCCTGCTGCGCCGCGCCGCGCTGACGCTGATCGTGGCGCAAGACCGCTGCGCCGCCGTGGTCGATGCCGCGCGCGCTGCCCGCTGCCGCGCCCCGGTGCGCTGGCATGCAGTCCCCCTCCATTCCCACGGCAGGATTGCCTGATGCGCCGCTTGGCTTGCCTTCTCCTCACCGCCGCCCTGCTGCCAGCGGTCGTGCTGCCGACTGTGGCCTGGGCCGCGCCGCTGCCCGAAGTGCCGCCGGCCAACCTGCCGCCCGAAGCGGTGGTGGTGGCCGCGCTGGACAACCACCCCACGGTCTCGGCCGCCGGCCAGCGCGTTTCCGCCGCGCGCGCCGCTGCCAATGCGCTGGCCAAGGGCACGCACGAAGTGCTGGTGACGGGCACGATCCAGGCGCGCGACGTGACCAACGAGCGCCGCTATGCCGAATTCGATACCCAGGTGCTGCGCCCCATCCGCCTGCCCGGCAAGGCCGCGCTCGATCGCGAGGCCGGGGTGCTGGGCGTGGACGTGGCGCACAACCGCATGGAAGACAGCCGCCACCAGGCCGCGCTGCTGCTCTCGCAGCTATGGTTCGACTGGCTGACCGCGGGCGAGTTGCACCGCGTCGATCTCGCCAATGTCGCCGTGCTCAATGAAGCCCTGGCTGCGGTCACCCGCCGCCAGCAGTTGCGCGATGCCGCCGCGCTCGATGTGGACCAGGCCCGCGCCGCGCGCGACCAGGCACAGGGCACCGCCGCGATGAGCGCGGCCGACATGAACGAGGCGCGCGCGCTGCTGGCTGCCAACTTTCCCGACCTGCCCCTGCCCGATCAGCCACCCGCGCTGGGCGAGGTGCCCACGCCGGCCAACGACCTTGCCACGCTGCGCGATCTGGTCATCGCCCGCAGCCACGAAATCGGCGCGGCCGATCGCGAGGCGGCGCGGCTGGGCACCCTGGCGCGGCGGGCAGAGCGGGATCGCACCGCCGACCCCAGCGTGGGCTTTCGCGCCTTCAGCGAACGCGGCGGGATGGAACGCGGCGGCGGCCTGGTGCTGCAGATCCCGCTGGGTGGTGGCTATCGCAAGGCGCTGGCCGAGGAAGCCGGCGCCCAGGCCAGTGCCGGCCTGCTCGACCTCGCCAATGTGCGCCGCGAAGTGGAAGCCATGGCCGATGGCGACCTCGCCAATGCCCGCGGCCGGCGCAGCGCGTGGGAAGGCATTGCCGCATCGGCCCGTTCCACCGCGCAGGCCGCCACGCGCACCGCGCGGGGGCAGCAACTGGGCGCGATCGATCTGGCCGATGCCCTGCTCGCCCGCCGCCAGGCGCACGAGGCGGCGCGCTTGGAAGTGGCCGCGCGCAGCGCCGCAATCCGCAGCCTGATCAAGCTGGAAATCGATTCCCACGTGATCTGGGCAGACGAAGACACCGACGAGCATCCAACCTAACGATTGCCCGCCGCGCTGTCCCGCAACGGTGCAGCGCGTTTGCAACGTGGTTAGCGAATTTGACTCCCGCTGCCGGTCCGGCTTGGAAGAAACGGTCTGATCGCCCCTGTCCCCGTGGAACCCGCCATGAACGCTTTGCCCCGCTGCCCCCACCCTGTCCTTCTCCCGCTGGCCACGCTGTTGCTCGGCGCGGGCGCCCTGCCCGTGGCGGCCCAGACGGCAGCAATTCTGCCGGTGGTCAGCCTGGCGCCGCCGCCGGCCGGCGTGGTCGTGGCGACGCCGCGCGTGGTGCAGCATGGCGATCACCTCGCCGTGGTGGCGATGATCCGCCATGGCGTGCAGACCGCCAAGGTGCGCCAGGGCCAGCTAGTGGCGCGCTATCGCCTTGCCGGCGCGGCCAGCGACACCGTCGCCAGCGCGCGCTGCGATGTGCACCGCTGGCAGGAAGCCTGCACCGTGGCGCTGCCCGGGCTGACGGGCACCGGGTCGAGCGCCGCAGCGCTGGATGGCACCGCCCCGCAACAGGTGACCATCGCCTTTCAACCCCGCGCCTGATTGTCACGCCTGACCGAGATTCAGGACCAAAAGCCCGCAACTGCAAAAAATTTCCGGCTTGTTGCAGCGCGGTGACGAACCGGCACAGAGCGTCACCTGCCTGACATTCCCTCACCGTACTGGCCGCGCCAACACCAGTGAGGGAACCATTCCATGCCTATCGAGAACGCCACGCGCCGTGGTGCGCACCCGCATGCCCTGCGCACGGCCAGCGCCCTTGCCCTCTGCCTTGCCGGCGCCGCACTGCCCGTCCTGGCGCATGCGGCCGCCGCCGAACCGGCGCCGGAGCCGGCCCCCGCCCCCGTGGCAGACCCCACGCTGACCAGCACGCTCGACCAGATCGTCGTCACCGCGCAAAAGCGCAAGACCGACCTGCAGAAGACGCCGATCGCCATCTCGGTGCTCAATGCCCAGGCCCTGGCCGATCGCCACATCCAGTCGCTGGTCGATCTGCAATCGGGCGGCGTGCCCAGCCTGCGCGTCGCCCCGTTCTATTCGCGCAATTCGGCGCTGATCATGAACATCCGCGGCATCGGCGTGCTGTCCGACAGCAACCAGCCCGCGCGTGACCAGGGCGTGGGCGTCTATGTCGATGGCGTCTATCTCGGCCGCGCCCAGGGCCTGGGCACCGCGCTCTATGACATCGAGAACATCGAAGTGCTCAAAGGCCCGCAAGGCACGCTGTTTGGCCGCAACACCGAAGGCGGCGCGATCAACATCGTGACCAAGAAGCCCAGCGGCGAATTCCACGCCAATGCCCTGGTCGGCGCCGGCAACTATGGCAGCTACAAGGGCGAGCTGCATGTCGATCTGCCCAAGTGGGGCAACCTGGCGGCCAAGATCGATGGCGTGGTGTCGCACCGCGATGGCCTGGTCAAGAACCCGCTGGCCGGGCAGACCGATTTCAACTTCTACACCAAGCGCGGTCTGCGCGGCGAAGTGCTGTGGACGCCCACGCCCGATTTCAGCGCCGACTATGCCTATGACACGTCCTACGACGCATCGAGCCCGCTCTATGCCCAGACGGTGAGCGCCGGCACGCTCAAGCGCCCCGTCGCCTATCCGCTCGAACCCAACCGCGTGGGCGTGGCCGCCGTCGGCGTGACGCAGCAGCCCAGCGTGGGCAAGACCCATGGCCACCGCCTGCTGCTGGAATGGCACCTCGACCCGCACCTTCAGGTCAAGTCGATCGCCTCATACCGTGAACTGACCCAGTCGCAGTATGACAATGGCTCGGCCACGACCAGCGCGATCAGCGCCACCGGCAACTTCACCGGCGCCAAGTTCTCGCGCTACAGCCTGGCCCAGTTCCGTCAGAACCAGGCGAGCGAAGAGCTGCAACTGCTGGGCGATTACGACCGCGTGAAATTCGTGGCCGGCGCGATGTGGTATCAGGAAAAGGTGCAGGACAACGCCCAGGCGTTCTACACCATGGCCTTCTCCGATGCCGCCGGCAGCGCCACCACGGTGATCCCCTATGTTACCTACGATGGCATTACCATCGACCGCGCCAGCCATGTCACCACCACCAGCGTGGGCGTGTTCGGCCAGGGCACCTATACCCCCGATCTGGCTGGTGACATCTTTCACCTGACGTTGGGCGCGCGCTGGACGCACGACAAGAAGGAAGGTTCGCTGTTCACCGTCAACGGCGCCACGCCTTCGGTCAACGGCGTCACCGCGCCGCGCCTGCTCGACGCCAGCTGGTCGCGCGTCGATCCGATGATCAACCTGGCGATCGACGCCAGCGAAGACGTGCATCTCTATGGCAAGTGGAGCACGGGCTACAAATCGGGCGGCGCCAACTCGCGCTCGCTCACCTATGCCCCGTTCAATCCCGAAACCGTCTCGATGTTCGAACTAGGCGCCAAGACCGAATTCTGGGACAAGCGCGCCCGCTTCAACGTGGCCGCCTACACCGGCACCTACAAGAACATCCAGCTCGATTTCAGCGCCAACTATCTGCAGTATGATGCCCAGGGCAACCTGCTCAACACCACCCGCACCACCACCGAAACCCACAATGCGCCGGGCACCGGACGCCTCAAGGGGATCGAGGCCGATTTCACGGTCAAGCCCATCCCGCAGCTGACGCTGGGCGCCAGCTATGCCTATACCAGCGTCAAGATCCCCAATACGTCGAACCCGTTTCCGCAGGCCAACGGGGTGATCATCACCACCCCGATCCCGATCTACCAGGTCTATACGCCCAAGCATGCCGCCAGTGGCACGGTGGACGTCACCCTGCCGGTGGCCGACGCGGAACTGCGCCTGCATCTCGATGCCAACTATGACAGCGGGTTCTACGCCAACTACGTCGATCCCGGCTTCAACACGGCCACGGGCGCCGTTACCCTGGCCCAGCCCAAGGGTGATGCCAGCGTGACGTTCAACGGCCGCATCGGCCTGGCTGACATTGCCCTGGGCGCCAACGGCGCCAAGATGCAGGTCTCGGTCTGGGGCCGCAACATCTTCAACGAACAGCACATGTTCTACAAGGCGGCAAGCGCGCTGGTCGGTACCTATGGCTTCTTCAACGAAGCACGCACCTGGGGCGTGGAAGCACAGGTGCGGTTCTGATGCGCCGCACCCATCTTGGCGCCTGGGCTCTCGGGCTGGTCCTGGCGGCCAGCCCGGCGCTCGCCCCGCAGACACTCGCCCGCGCCCACGATGCCATCGCCAGCCGTAGCGATGCCGCCACGCTGCTGGTCGATTGGCAGGCCAGCGGCCCGGTCGATGTCTATCTGGCGGCCCGCCCCGATGCCCCGCTGGCCAACGCGCGGCCCGTGGCGCGCGCGGTGCGCAGCGGCCATGCCAGAGTGCCCGCCACCGCCACGCCGCGCCCCTATGTGCTGCTGCGCGACCGGTCTGATGGCCGCGTCACCACCGTCGCTGAACGCATGCTGCCCTTGGCGCAGGGATCGAACTTTCGCGATCTGGGTGGCTATCCGGCTGCCGATGGCAAGGCGGTGCGCTGGGGCCTGATCTATCGGTCGGGCGCCACGCCGCTGCTATCGCCGGCCGATATCGCCATGGTGCGCGGCCTGGGCCTGACCACGATGGTCGACCTGCGCTCTGACGAGGAACGCCGCCTGGCGCCCACGCGCCTGGCCGGCCAGGTCCACCAGGACGCCGTGCCCTATTCGATGATGGCGCTGTTTGCCGGCAACCACGGCAAGGTCACCGGCAATGGCGGAGCGCTCTATCGCCAGTTTCCCACCCTGCTGGCGCCACAGGTGCGCCTGGTGTTCGACCGGCTCAAGGCCCATGCCGGCCCGATCGAATACAATTGCTCGGCCGGGCAGGATCGCACCGGGTTCATGACCGCGCTGATCCTCTCGGCGCTGGGCACCCCGCGTGCGGTGATCCTCCAGGACTATGACCTGTCCACCGCGCTGCGCCGCCCGGAATGGGAAATGCCCCGCATCGACGCGGCCACCGCCGCCAGCGATCCGGTCGCCCGGCTGTTTGCCGGCTATCAGGCCAACCCGGCGATGGCCCGGCCGCAACCGCTGCACGATCCCGATGGCCGCACGTTCCTCGCCAGCGCGCTGGACGAGATCGACACGCGCTATGGCTCGGTCGAAGGGTATCTCGACAAGGTGGCCGGTGTCAGCGCCGCCGATATCGCCGCACTGCGCAAGGCCTATACCGAATAGGCCAGATCGCTGGCCGGGGGCGGCGCATGGCGCGCTGCCCCTTGCCACCAGGCCAGCCCCAGGACCAGCCAGCCGCAGCCGAGCAGCAGCGCCCAGGCGCCCATGCCCGTAAGGATCGCGGCGATCACCGCCAGGCCGACCACGGGCGAGACCACGTGGAGCGCCAGGTTGCGCCGCGCCGACTTGCGGAAATGCACGAAGACGCACACGTGCAGCAGGGCAAACCCGGTCAGCGCGCCAAAGTTGACCAGCGTCGCCAGGAAATCCAGCGCGTCGCGAAACGCCAGCGCCACCACCAGCGACAGGCCCGTCGTGGCCAGCATCGCCACCCAGGGCGTGTTGTGGCGCGGGTGCAGCCGGGCAAAGGCGCCGGGCACCTGGCCATCGCGCCCCATGGCATAGAGCACGCGCGCCACGCCCACCTGCATCGGCAGGGCATTGGTAAAGCCCACCATCAGCGCAGTGAACCAGGCCAGCGCCGGCCGGGCCCAGCCACCCAGCAGCATGCCCGCCACATCGTAATGGGCCGCCTCCAGGCTGGCAAAGTGCCGCCCGACCATGGCATTGCCCAGAACCCAGGTGGAAAGGCCGAAAAACACCGTGGCCAGGGCCAGCACCGCCAATATCGCCCGGCCCAGCGTGCGCCCGCTGCGATCGGCAGTATCTTCCGCCAGGGTCGATACCGCATCAAAGCCCAGGAAGCTCAGCACACAGACCGACGTGCCCGCCAGCACCCCGCGCCAGGGCAGCGGATCGGCCCAGACCGGTGCCGGCGAAAACGCCTGCTCCGGCCCCAGGAAGACAATGCCCGCGCTCACCAACAGGGCGGTGATGGCAATCTGGCTGATGACGCTCACCGCGTTGAACACGCTGGTCGAGCGAATACCGAACCAGTTGACCGCGGTGGTGAATGCCAGCAGCGCCACGATCCACACCGCGCGGTCGACATCCGGCATCAACTGGCCCAGCGCCACGGCCATGATCACATAGACCAGCGAGGGGATGAGCAGGTAATCGAGCAGGATCATCCAGCCGCCCATGAATCCGGCAAACGGCCCCAGCGCGGCGCGGGCGAAGCCATAGAGCGATCCTGCGTTGCGCACCTCGCGCACCATCACGGCATAGCTGGTGGCGGTGAAAGCCATGCACAGCCCGCCCAAGAGATAGGACAGCGCGATCAGCCCGTGGGCCTTGCCCCAGACAACGCCCAGCGTGTTGAGCGGCGCCGATGGCGCAATCAGCGCCAGGCCATAGCCAATGAGGTGCCAGAACCCCAATCGGCCCTGCAGCCCAGCTCCCGTGCCGGCCCCATCAGCCATGGGCAAAGCCTTCCAGCACATTGGCCACGTTGGTGCCGATGTCGCCCACAGCATAGCCGCCTTCCATCACGAACAGCGTGGGCAGGCCCAGCGCCGCCACCCGCGCCCCGATGCGGGTGAAATCAGCGCTCTCCAGCTTGAAATGGCTGATAGGATCGCCGGCAAAGGTATCGACCCCCAGCGACACCACCAGCGCCTGCGCGCCGAATGCCGCGATGGCCGCGCAGCCCGTATCGAGCGCGGCCAGATAAGCCCCCGCCGCCATGCCCCAGGGCAATGGCAGGTTGAGAGTGCACCCCTGCCCGGCGCCGCTGCCGGTCTCATCGGCAAAGCCGGCAAAGAACGGGTATTCCACCGCCGGATCGCCGTGGAGCGAGGCGAAGAACACGTCGGCCCGGTCATAGAAGATCGCCTGCGTGCCGTTGCCATGGTGATAGTCGACATCGAGCACGGCCACCTTGGCCACCCCGGCATCGCGCATCGCCTGCGCCGCGATCGCGGCATTGTTGAGATAGCAAAAGCCGCCCATCGCGCGTGGCCCGGCGTGGTGGCCGGGCGGGCGGCACAGGGCAAAGGCGGCGCGCTCTCCGCCCAAGACCGCCGCCGCGCCGGTCAGCGCGCAATCTGCGCTGGCCTGAACCGCCGCCCACGTGCCAGCCGTGATCGGCACGGCGGCATCGATGCTGTAGAACCCCAGTTTGCCATCGATATGATCTGGCACGCGGTCTGCGCGCAGGTCGCGCGCCGGCCAGGCATAGGGCAACGCATCGCCGGTTTCGCCCAGCGCGCACCATTCGTCCCAGGCGCTGGCCAGGAAATCGACATAGTCGGCCGCGTGCACCCGCTCCACCGGCGCGCGCCCGTGCCGCACCGGCGCCACCACCGGGCCCAGCCCGCGCCCGGCCACGCTCGCCAGGATCTGCTCCACCCGCGCTGGCATTTCAAAGCAGGGCACGATCCGCCCGCGATAGAATTCGCCCGCGCCGTGATGCAGGCGATGGTCGTCGCTGTGGATCGTCAACATGGTGCCCCCGCCATGACCGCTGTGATCGCAGCATCATGGCGCAATCACCCGCGATGACAAGCGCCTATTGCTGGTAAAGCCGCCAGATCAGCGCATGGCGCACGTGGGCCACGCGCGGCTGGCGCAGCGCGGCGGGCGACCACAGCAGGTGATAGCTCAGGTGATCCTGCCCGGCGGCGGTGCCCGGAATATCGGCCAGGTCGCCGGCTTCGAGATGCGCGCGGCACAGATATTCGGGCAAAACCGTCCAGCCATGCCCGCCCATCAGCAGGCCGCGCAGGCTGCGCACGTCCAGCCCGACCATGGCCGGCGTGGTCAGTTCGGGGTTCAGGCCATTGTGGCGCAGCCAGTTGTCGATCAGCGGGTAATCAAGGCCGTAGGACAGCAGCGGCAGCCCGGTCAGGAACGTGGCAAGGTCCGTCCCCGCGGCCAGCGCCGCACGCAGCCGTGCCACCACGGCGGGCGCTGCCACGGCGCGGGTCGCCTCGTCGCGCAAGTGCTCCCCGCGCAGGCGGCGGTCGGCGGCGGGAAAGCCCGAAACGCCCAGGTCTGCCTCGCCATGGATCAGCATGCGCTCGATCTCGCCCCGCGTGCCGCCGTGCAGGCGCACGCGAATACCGCTTTCCAGCAGCGTGCCCAGCTGCGGCGCCACCACTTCCGACAGGAAATCGGGATGCCCGACGATCTGGATCGACCCGGCCAGCAGGGCCGATCGCGCGCGGGCCTGCGCCAGGGCCGCCTCGGCCTGGTCCAGCCGATCGCCAATGTCCGATGCCAGTTCGTCGGCCGTGCCCGTGGGCACCACCCCGCGCCCGTGCCGTTCGAACAGCGGCCGGCCGATGGTTTCTTCCAGGCTGGCGATCTGCTGGGAAATGGCCGGCTGGGTCAGCCCCAGGTTGCGCGCCGCCGTGGTGAACGAGCGCTGGCGATAGACTTCGACAAAGGCGCGCAGGCGGTTGAGCGACATAGCGCAATCCATAAGGAATTTTATGGATGTTGGCCATAACGCTTCTTGGCGCGGCGTCGCGTTCGCGCCTAGATGCCCTGTGCCAACGGCCAATGCCCCGGTTCTGCCGCTTGAGAGACCCGTCCATGCTCACCGATTGCCTCTATCAGGCCAGCGCCAGCGCGCATGGCGGCCGCGAAGGCCAGGTTGCGACCAGCGATGGCACGCTGCATGCCTGGCTTGATCTTCCCGTCGAACTGGGCGGCCGTGGCCATGGCAACAATCCCGAGCAGCTGTTTGCCGCAGGCTATGCCGCGTGTTTCCTCAGCACGATGAAAACGCTGAAGAATCAGAATCATCCGCCGCTTCCCGGCGATGCCAGCGTCACCGCCACGGTGGGCCTGGCGCCCCGCCCCGAAGGCGGCTTTGGCCTGGGCATCACGCTGGCGGTATCCTTGCCCGGCATGGATCCAAAACGCGCTCGTGCGTTGATGGAGGCCGCCCATGGGGCCTGCCCTTATAGCCGGGCGATCATGGGGAATGTCCCTGTCCATCTTTCGCTGGCATGATCGCTTCGATCGGCCAGCCGCTCTGGAGTAAATCCATGAAGATTCTTATGGTCCTGACCTCGCACGACGAACTTGGCAACACTGGCCACAAGACCGGCTTCTGGCTGGAAGAGTTTGCCGCCCCCTATTACGTGTTCAAGGATGCCGGGGCCGAGATCGTCCTGGCCTCGCCCGCCGGCGGGCAGCCCCCGCTCGATCCGCGCAGCGATGAACCCGATGCCCAGACGCCTGCCACCGAACGCTTCCGTGCCGATACTGCCGCGCAGCAGGCGCTGGCCCACACCACGCCGCTGGCCGATGTCGATGCCGCCGGCTTTGACGCGGTGTTCTATCCCGGCGGCCACGGCCCGCTGTGGGATCTGGCGGAAAGCCCGGTGTCCATCGCCCTGATCGAAGCCTTCGATCGCGCCGGCAAGCCGCTCGGCCTGGTCTGCCACGCCCCCGGCGCGCTGCGCCACGTCAAGGGCGCCGATGGCCGCCCGATCGTGGCCGGCCGCCCCGTCACCGGCTTTTCCAACAGCGAGGAAGAGGCCGTTGGCCTGACCCAGGTGGTGCCGTTCCTGATCGAGGATGAATTCACGGCACAGGGCGGCGACTATCGCAAGGGTCCGGATTGGGGCGTGTTCACGCTGGAAGACGGCAACCTGGTAACCGGGCAGAACCCGGCCAGTTCCGAAGCGGTGGCGCGCATCCTGCTGCGCCAGGTGCAAGCGGCCTGAACGAAAGCAGCCCGATCCCATGTTCCTGTTTCCCAAAGCCTGGGTGCAACCCCTGCTGTTTTCGGCCAAGACCGTGGCGGCGGGGTTTCTGGCGCTGTGGATCGGGCTGTGGGTCGGGCTGCCGTTCCCGTTCTGGGCGATGACGACGGCGTTCATCGTTTCCAATCCGCTGGCCGGGGCCACCCGCTCCAAGGCGATCTACCGCGTGATCGGCACGTTTGTCGGCGCGGTCTTTGCCGTGGCCGTGGTGCCGGTGCTAGTCGATACGCCGATGATCCTTTCCACCGTGCTCGCGCTGTGGGTGGGTGGCTGTCTCACCGTGTCGTTGCTCGATCGCTCGGCGCGGTCCTATACCCTGATGCTGGCGGGCTATACCGCGGCGATCATCGCCTTTCCTTCGGTCAACCAGCCCTATGCCGTGTTCGATACGGCAGTCGCGCGCGTTACCGAAATCACGCTGGGGATCGTTGCCGCCACGCTCACCCACAGCCTGTTCCTGCCGCAATCGGTGGCCGTGCCGCTGGGTGCGCGGCTGGAACGCTGGCTGGGCGATGCCGAAGCCTGGCTCGCCGATTGCGTGCGCAGCGCCGATGACGGCGGCGCCCCTCGCCGCGCGCCCCGCGAACAGCAGCAACTGGCCGTCGACGTGGTCGATTGCGCGCTGATGGCCATTCACGTGCCCTATGATACCTCGCACTGGCGCGAGATGACCGGCACGCTGCGCGCGCTGCTCGAACGCATGCTCGTGCTGCTGCCGCTGCTCTCGGGCCTGTCGGACCGGCGCAGCGCCATCGCCACCGAAGATGCCTGCGCCGATCCCGATCTGGAAAGCGCCCAGGCCGCCACCCGCGCCTGGATCGCGGCGGGTTGCCCTGCGCTCGATCGCCCGGCGATCGCCGTGCCCGAAAGCATACGCCCGCAATCCTGGCACGATCTGCTGGCAACCAGCTATCGCGTGCGCCTGGCCCAGGTGGTGACGCTGCTGGCCGATTGCCGCCAGGCGCTCGACCACCTGCGCGATCCGCGCCAGCCGCTGCCCGCCTCGTTGCGCAGCCCGCGCGCCGCGCTGCGCCTGCACCAAGATTTGGGCCATGCCTTGATGGCCGGCATCGCCGCGTCGGTGGCCGTGATCGCCTGCTGCGCGCTGTGGATCTATTCCGGCTGGGCCGATGGCGCGGGCGCCGCGGCGATGACGGCGGTGTTCTGCTGCCTGTTTGCCGCGATGGACAATCCCATCCCGGTGATCCTGCGCTTTGGCGTGGCGATCTGCGCGGGCGTGCCACTGGCAGGCATCTACCTGTTCGAAGTGCTGCCCTATGTGCACGATTTCACAGCGCTGGCACTGGTCATGGCGCCCACCCTGCTGGCGATCGCCGCATTCATTCCCCATCCCCGCCTGGGTGGCCAAGCCACTGCCATGGCCATGGGGTTCTGCAGCGCGCTGGCCATCCAGGAAAGCTTCCACCCCGATTTCGAACGCTTTGTGAACAGCAACATCGGCCAGGTCCTGGCCGTGGTCCTGGCCGCAGGGTTCACCGCCGGCCTGCGCAACCTGGGTACCGACGTGGCGATCGCCCGCCTGCTGCGCGCGCTGCAACGCGATCTGGTGCGGCTGTCGAC
The DNA here is from genome assembly GCF_001295765.1 of Novosphingobium sp. AAP1. Lineage (NCBI taxonomy): Bacteria > Pseudomonadati > Pseudomonadota > Alphaproteobacteria > Sphingomonadales > Sphingomonadaceae > Novosphingobium > Novosphingobium sp. AAP1. Next base: position 796,765 of record NZ_LJHO01000001.1, read on the forward strand.
CACCGCCACGCCGCCCGATCCCGCGCTGGCGCTGGGCCGGGTGATCGACCAGACCGCCCTGCTGACGCAGCGCCTGGGCGCTGATCCCGCCGGCTCGCTGGCGGCGCAGGCTGCGCTGCGCGAGGTGCGCCTGGCAATCAATCTGGTGGCGATCCAGCACGCTCGCGCCGCTGCGCCGCTGCGCCAGCAGCGCGCGCTGGCCAGCCTGCTGCGCGAGGCGGCCCGCTATTTCCGCGCCTGGCGCCCCGATGCCCCGCCCCCGGCCGACGCCCGGCTGCAGCACCGCATCGATCGCGCGCTGCGCCTGATCCTCAAGGAAGGCGGCCCGGTGCGCCCGCCGCCGCTGCCCTTTGGCCACCCCGATGCGCCCGATGCGCCCCATGCCATCGCCGCGCTGATCGCCCTGCGCCGCAATCTTTTCCCCAATAGCCCCGGCCCGGTCCTGCCCTTGGTAGCAGCCCCCGCCGTGGTGGAGCCACTGGCATGAACCCGCCGACGCCTGCTTTTTCCGAATACATGTTCGGCGAAGTCTTCGTGGCTTCGGCGCCGGTCACCGCCACGGTCGCGCTGATCCTGGCGCTGATCGTGCACCGCGTGCTGGTGGCGCTGCGTTTCTATCGCTGGGTCTGGCACCCGGTCTTGTTCGATACTGCCATGTTCGTGGCATTCTGGGCGCTGCTCGTGCGCTTTCCCCAGTTGATCAATGGATGGCTCTGATGTCGCTGCTCGCTTCCCCCACCCTTCGCAAGACCGTCCAGATCGGCGTGACCGGCGCCATCGTCATCGTCGCGGCCATCGGCGCGCGTTCGCTGTGGCTGCATTACCAGGCCGATCCGTGGACGCGCGATGGCCGCGTGCGCGCCGATGTCGTGCAGGTGGCACCCGATGTGCAGGGCCTGGTCACCCAGGTCGCCGTGGTCAACGACCAGCCGGTGCACAAGGGTGACGTGCTGTTCCAGATCGATACCGCGCGCTATGCCCTGGCCGTGCGCCAGGCCGACGATGCCATCGCCCAGGCCCGCACCGGGATCACCCGCGCCCGCGTCGCCCTGGCCGAGGCCCAGCGCGAGGCAGCGCGCAACCGTGGCCTGGGTGATCTCGTGCCGCTGGAAGTGACGCAGCAGAGCGAGACCAAGGTGGCCGATGCCCAGGCCCAGGTCGCCGCTGCCCAGGTCATGCTGGAAACCGCGCAAAGCCAGCGCGAATTGGCCCGGCTCAACCTTGATCGCACCACCGTGCGCGCCCCGGTCGATGGCACGATTTCCGACCAGACGCTGCGGCCGGGCAACTATGTCGCGCCGGGCAAGGCGGTGATGGCGCTGGTCGACAACAGCTCGCTGCGCATCGAGGGCTATTTCGAGGAAACCAAGCTGGCCCATGTCCACGTTGGTCAGCGCGCCACCGTGCGCCTGATGGGCGAGGATCGCCTGCTCAAGGGCCATGTCACCTCGATCGCAATGGCGATTGAAGATCACGATCGCACCGGCAGCGCCTCGATGCTGCCCTCGATCAACCCCAGCTTTTCCTGGGTGCGCCTGCCCCAGCGCGTGCCGGTGCGCATCGCGCTCGATGAACGCCCGGCCAATGTCGCGCTGATCGCCGGGCGCACCGCCTCGGTCACCCTCGCGCCCGACAAGCAGGAGAACGCCCGGTGAAGCGCCTTTTCCTGATCGGTTCGGCCATGCTGGCACTGGCCGGCTGCAAGGCGGTTGGCCCCGATTACCACTTGCCCAAGGATGCAGCGATCACCCGCCCGGCGGCACAGGGCGCATTCCAGTCTGCCCCCGCCGCGCTGACCACGGCCGATCCGCTGCCGGCGCGCTGGTGGCATCTCTATGATGATCCCGTGCTCGATGGGCTGGAAGAACAGGCGCTGGCCGCCAATACCGATCTGCGCGTGGCCGCTGCCAACCTAGCCCGCGCGCGCGCCGTTACGGCTGTGGCCGAAGGTGGCAAGGAAGTGGATTTCGGCGTTTCGGCCGGGGCGCAGCACGCGCGCCTGTCGGGGCAGTCCTATCTGCAGAACGAGCAGTTGCCCGTTGCCGATATCGGCGATGTGGGGGCGGAAATGAGCTATCAGATCGATCTGTTCGGCCGCATCCGCCGTCAGATCGAGGCCGCCCGCGCCGATGAGGAAGCCAGCGCCGCCACGCAGGATGCGGTCAAGGTCACTGTCGCGGCCGATGTGGCGCGGGCCTATGTCGGCGTCTGCGCCGCCCATGCCGCCGAAGACTTGGCGCAGCGCGCGATCACCCTGCAAGGGCATCTGGTCGATATCAACCGCCGCCTGGTCTCGGCCGGGCGCAGCGCCGCTCCCGATGTTACCGCCGCGCAAGGCCGCCTGGCCCAGGCGCAGGCCGCTCTGCCCATCTATCGCGCCGCCGCGCGGGCCGCGCTCTATCGCCTGGCCGCGCTGACCGGCAAAGTGCCGGCCGATTACCCGCGCGAGGCGGAGAGCTGCCGCAGCGTGCCCGAGATGAAAACGCCGCTGCCGGTGGGCGATGGCGCGGCCCTGCTGCGCCGCCGCCCCGATGTGCGCGCGGCAGAGCGGCAGCTGGCCGGAGCCACCGCGCGCATCGGCGTGGCCACGGCCGATCTCTATCCCTCGATCGGCATCGGCCTGTCCGCTGGTTCCACCGGCTTCGTCAAGGATCTGGGGCTGCCGGCGGCCAACCGCTGGTCGATCGGCGGGCTGCTGCACTGGTCGATCCCCGGCGCCGGTGCCCGCGCGCGGGTCAAGGCGGCCGATGCCAGTGCCGATGCCGTGCTCGCGCATTTCGATGGCGTGGTGCTCGGCGCCTTGCGCGAAACCGAAACGGCACTCGCCACCTATGCCGAAAACCATGATCGCCATGCCGCGCTGGATGAAGCGCTGGCCTCTGCCCGCACCGCGTCCGACCAAGCCCGCCGCCTGCGCGAGGCCGGCCGCGCTGCCATCACCAGCGACATTGGTGGCCGCCAGGGCGTGATCGGCGCCGAAGCCGCCGTGCTCAATTCGCGCGTGGAACTGGCCAACGACCAGGTCAACCTGTTCCTGGCGCTCGGCGGCGGCTGGTAAAGCAGAGAAAGCGGGACCCCGGATCAAGTCCGGGGTGACGATGAATAGCCCAATACCCTTTTCGTCTCCCCGGACTTGATCCGGGGCCCCACGCAAGCCTGTCGGCTCAGGCCGCCTCGAACCCGGCCTGCAATGGCACCTGGCGCACCCGCTTGCCCGTGGCGGCAAACAGCGCGTTGGCCACCGCCGGGGCGATCACCGCCGCGGGCGGCTCGCCCATGCCCCCTGGCGCGCTGTCCGTCGGCATCACGTGGGTGATCACGCGCGGTGCCTCGTTCATGCGCAGCGGGCGCACGTCGTTGTAGTTGGACTGCGCAATGCGGCCCTTCTCCAGCGTCACCCCGCCATAGAGCGCGGCCGACAGGGCAAAGGTCACCCCGCCTTCGATCTGCGCCTTCACGCCCAGGGGATTGATCGCCGGGCCGCAATCCACCGCCACGGTCACCTGCGGCACCAGAATCTGCTTTTGCGCGTCGACCTTCACATGGGCCACCGCCGCCAGGCAGGTGTCCCAAATGTGCAGCACGGCCAGGCCCAGCCCTTCGCCCTTGGGCAGCGCCTTGCCCCAGCCGGCCTCGGCCGCCGCCTTTTGCAGCACCGCCCGCGCCCGTGGATCGGTGATCTGCGCCAGGCGCCAGGCCAGCGGGTCTTGCCCGGCGGCCAGCGCCAGTTCGTCGGCAAAGCTTTCGATCACGAAGGTATTGCGCAGGCCGCCCACGCCGCGCCACCAGCCGGTGGGCATGGCGCTTTCCACCTGCTTGAACGTAACCAGCCGCGCCTTGGCCGGATAGAGCGGGGCAATCGCGCCATCCACGGCGTCATCATCCACCCCGTTGAACTTCTCGCCCAGGAAGCGCGCCATCACGGCCGATCCGGCGATGCGATGCTCCCACGCGGTGACCTTGCCCGCCTGGTCCAGGCTGGCGCTGATGCGGTCGGCATAGGCCGGGCGCACCATGTCGTGCTGGATATCCTCCTCGCGCGTCCACACCAGCTTGACCGGATAGGGCACCTTGGCCGCCAGGCTGACCGTGCGCTCCACCATGTCGGTTTCCAGCCGCCGGCCAAAGCCACCGCCCATCAGGAAGTTGTGCACCTGGACCTTGTCTTCGGCCACGCCCGCCGTGCGCGCCGCTGCCGCGCGGCAATCGCTCGGCACTTGCGTTCCGGTCCACACCTGGACGCCCTGCGGCGTGACATGGGCGGTGCAATTGCCCGGCTCCATCGTGGCATGGGCCAGAAACGGCTGGTGATAGAGCGCTTCCACGGTCTTGGCTGCGCCGGCGCGGGCCTGGGCCAGATCGCCCTCGGCCTTGGCCGTCACGCCCGGCTTGGCCACGGCGGCATCGAGCGCGGCCACGACTTGGGCCTGGTCCAGCCCGGCATTGGCGCCCTCGTTCCAGGTCGGCGCGGCAGCCTCGAGGCCCTTCTTGGCCGTCCACAGGCTGTCGGCCGTCACGAACAGGCAGTCATCCAGCGCGATCACGTCTGCCACGCCGGGCACGGCCTTGGCCGCTGCGGCGTTGTGGCTGGCCAGCTTGCCGCCGAACACCGGCGATTGCGCCAGCGTGGCAATCTTCATGCCCGGCACTTTCACATCGATGCCGAACTGCGCGGTGCCGCGCACCTTGTCCGCCGAATCGAGCCGACGGGTATCCTTGCCGATCACTTTCCAGGCCGATCGCGGCGTGGGTGTGGCGTCGGTCGGCACATGCGCGGCGGCATCGGCGACCAGCGCGGCGAAGCCCAGCCGCTTGCCCGATGCCGGGTTCACCACCGCGCCATCGGCCAGGGTCAGGCCATCGGGCATGACTTTCCACTGCCGCGCCGCCGCATCCACCAGCGCGGCGCGCGCATTGGCAGCGGCCTGGCGCAGCGGCTTCCACAGCTCGCGGATCGACGTGGAACCACCCGTGGTGGTATCGATCGGGGCAAAGCGGGCGCGGTCGGCCGGCGGGATCGAAACCTTGATCGCGCTGGGCGCCAGGCCCAGTTCCTCGGCCACCAGCATGGTCAGCGCGGTCAGGATGCCCTGGCCCATTTCGGTCTTGGGCAGGGCAAGCGAAACGGCGCCATCGGGCAGCACCGCAAGATAGCCATTGGCCGCCAGCTGGCCGGCGGGAACGCTGCTCAACGCGCGGTGCAGCGGCACCACCAGGGCGCTGGCCAGCACGGCCGATCCGGCCAGGAACGCGCGGCGCGAAGGGGTGGCGATGGGCGTGGTCATCGGCGTTCCCTCCCTCAAGCCTTGATCGTGTCGGCGGCGCGATGGATCGCGGCGCGGATGCGGTTATAGGTGCCGCAACGGCAGATATTGCCGCTCATCCCTTCATCGATGGCGGCATCGTCGGGCTTGGGATTGGCCTTGAGCAGCGCGGCGGCGGCCACGATCTGCCCGGGCTGGCAATAGCCGCACTGCACCACGTCCAGCTCTTCCCAGGCGGCCGCCAGGGCCTGCCCCAGCGGCTGGCCGGTCAGCCCCTCGATCGTGGTCACGGCCTTGCCGGCCACATCGGCCACCGGTGTCTGGCAGGCAAACAGGCGTTGCCCGTCCACCAGCACGCTGCACGCGCCGCACAGGCCCGCTCCGCAACCGAATTTCACGCCGGTCACCCCGGCGATATCGCGCAAGGCCCACAGCAGCGGCATGTCTTCCGCCACGGCCAGGGTGCGTTGCTTGCCATCGATTGTCAGCGAAACAGGCATGTGCGGTGCTCCGGTCTAATGGGCGTGGTCTGGCGTTCGCTCCCTCGTCGTCATCCCGGACTTGATCCGGGATCCCGCTTTTTGCTCATCCAGCCCCAAAGGGTAGCGGGACCCCGGGTCAAGCCCGGGGTGACGATGATGGGGCGCATCTTACGCCATCACGGGCATCAGTGCAGGGTCTTGAGATAGGCGATCACGTCGGCGCGCTTCTTGGCATCGGGAATGGCCACGACCATGCGCGTGCCCGGCACCAGCTTGCCCGGCGCGGTCAGGAAGGTGTCCAGCGTCTTGGGATCCCAGGTCTTGCCCGAATTCTTGAGCGCGGTGGAATAGGCAAACGCGGTGGAACCGGCCTGGCGCCCGACCACGCCCCACAGGTTGGGCGCGGCAAAGCCCTTGGCGCCGGCGGTGTTGACATGGCACATCTGGCACTGCTGCTTGAACATGGCGGCCCCGGCAGCGGCATTCTGGGCATGGGCCACAGGCGCCGTCACGGCTGCGGCCAGGCCCACCAGGGCAGAAACGAACAGGGGGATACGACGCATTATCGACCGTCCTTCAGGTGTTGATCGCGGATATCCCGGCCACGGAGTGGCAGCGGGATCGTAACGTGGGATCGAAGGCGCTCGGCCGGACAGGACCGCCACCAACCAAGCGATTGTGCACGATCGACCCGCAAAGGTCCATCGATTCAGCCATGGATGAGGCATCGATTCAGGCACAATGCCGCCCATATGCGCGGCTCACACCCCCAGCCGATCGCGCAGCGTGTACCACAGCGATCCCAGGGTAGAGAGCGGCGCACGAAAGCGCTGCCCGCCGGGAAAGGGCGGGTGCGGCAGATCGGCAAACACGTCAAAGCGCGCATGCTGCCCGGCGATCGCCTCGCCCAGCAGGCGGCCCAGCAATTGCGTGGTCGTCACGCCGTGGCCGCTGTCACCATGCGAATAGAACACCTTGGGTGAAAGCCGGCCGATCTGCGGCATGCGGCTCAGCGTCATGGCAAAGGTGCCGCTCCAGGCAAACTCCAGCTTCACGTCCTTGAGCTGCGGAAAGGTCTTGATCAGACCGGGGCGGATCTTGGCTTCCACGCTGGCCGGGTCCTGCCCGCCATAGACGATGCCGCCGCCATAGAGCAGGCGCCCGTCGGCCGTGCGGCGGAAATAGTCGAGGATGTAGTTGGCATCCTCCACGCAGGCATTGCTGGGCAAGAGCTGCGCGGCCAGATCGCCCAGCGGCTCGGTCGTCACCACCTGGCTCGATACCGGCATGATCTGCCCCGATAGCCAGGGCAGCGTCTTGCCGAGATAGGCATTGCCGCACACCACCAGGGTATCGGCGGTCACCTCCCCCTGCGCGGTGACCACGCGCGGGCGCGGGCCGCTGTCATCCACCTGGGTAACGCGGCTGTGTTCGAACAGGCGACCGCCCAGCTGCTCGAACGCGGCGGCTTCGCCCAGCAGATAGTTCAGCGGATGGAAATGGCCGCGCAGCGGGTCGAGAATGCCGCCGACATAGCGATCGCTCTGGACATGGGCGCGCAGGGCCTCGCGGTCGAGCACCGTGATCCCGGCATGGCCATGCGCGGCCCAGACCTGCTGCTCGTCCTCCAGCGCGCGCATCTGCTTTGCATTCAGCGCCACGCCCAGCCCGCCATCGACCAGATCGCAGGCAATGCCATAGCGCGCGACGCGGTCGCGGATGATCGCGGCGCCTTCCAGCGCCACCGCGCCCAATGCGCGCGCCACGGCCGGCCCGTGCCGCGCTTCCAGCACGTCAAGCCCGCGCGAATAGCCGTTGATCAGCTGGCCGCCATTGCGGCCCGATGCGCCCCAGCCCACGCGCTCGCTTTCCAGCACGATCACGTCGATGCCTTTTTCGGCCAGTTCCAGCGCCACCGAAAGCCCGGTGAACCCGGCCCCGATCACGCAGACCGTGGCTCGCTGCGCGCCCTGCAATACCGGCCGCTGCGGCGCCGGGTTGGCGCTGGCGGCATACCAGGTGGGCATCCCGGCATAGGGCGCCGCCTGATGCAAGCCCGGCACCGCCATGTCCATCACAGCAATCCCAGGTAGGTATCGTACTCGAAACGGTCGATCTGGCCCAGGAACGCGGCACGGTCCTGCTGCTTGCAGGCCAGGAAGATATCGCGGAAGCGCGCGCCGAACATGCCCGCCGCGCGTTCAGAGGCGGCAAAGGCGGCCTGCGCCGCGCCCCATTCCACCGGCAGCGGCGCGCCGGCACCAGGATGCAGCGGGTCTTGCGCCGGCGGCGGCATCACCGCGTCCTCGATCCCCTGCAGCATCGCGCCCAGCATCGCCGCCATCGCCACGTGCGGGTTCACGTCAGCCCCGGAGATGCGATGCTCGATCCGCGTGGCCTTGGCATCGCCCACGATCACCCGCACCGCGGCCGAGCGGTCATCGATGCCCCAGCTGGCCGAGACCGGCGCATGGGCATCGGGCCGGAAACGGCGGAACGAGTTGTAGTTGGGCGCAAAGGCCAGCATCGTTTCGGGCATCGCCGCCAAGAGGCCGGCCACTGCGTGCAGCAGCATGTCGGCCGGGCCGCCCTCAGGCTTGGCCAGCACGTTCTTGCCAGCTGCATCGTTGAGACTGGCATGGATGTGCATGCCGCTGCCCGAACAATCGCCATAGGGCTTGGCCATGAACGTCGCGCCCAGCCCGTGGTGCGCCGCCAGCGCGCGCACGATGCGCTTCATCAGCACGGTATCGTCGGCCGCGGCCAGTGCATCGGCGCGGTGCAGCAGGTTCAGTTCGTATTGCCCCGGCCCCGCCTCGCTGATCACCGCGTCGGCGGGAATGCCCATGGCGTGGGCCAGGGCCATGATCTCGTCGAACAGTGCGGCATGGGCAGACAGCGCCGTGGTCGAGAGCGTGTCGTTGCGCCGCAGGTTGCCATCGGGCGGCACCGGCACGCCGTTTTCCAGGCGATAGAGGTAGAACTCCAGTTCGGTCGCCACCACCGGGGTCAACCCCCGCGCGGCATAGCGCGCCAGCAGGGCCTGCAACATCCCGCGCGGATCGGCCACCACGGGGCCGCCATCCTTGTCGACCATGCCCAGGAACACCTGCGCGCTATCCTCGCCCAGCCACGGCGCCTTGCTCCAGCGCCCGGCCACCGGCCAGCACAGCCCATCGGGATCGCCCGTGCCAAACGCCAGGCCTGCGCCCGCCACGTCACAGCCCCAGGCATCGAGGGCAAAGACCGAAAGCGGCATCGGCAGGCCCTTGGCCGCCAGGGCCACGGCCTTGTCGCGCACCAGCCATTTGCCCTTGGGCGCACCGTTCACGTCGGTGAGAAAGGCTTCCACTCGGGTCACTTCGGGATGGGCGGCAAGCCAGGCGGCAAAGGACGAGGCGGTTTCTTGTGTCATGGTGTGATCACATATGAAAAGCCCGCCGCGCTGTCCAGCCCGGATCGTCGGATTGCCACGTGCTTTTCCGCCCACAACCGCTCTTTCGACGCCGGGAAATACACAGAAGCCATGGCTGCCAGACCTTGCACCACGGGCCACAATGACTATTAGTGATCACACATTGCACCAGCCGGATGAACCAGACGATGACCAGTGCCCCGCCCACCCTGCCCAGCCGCCTGCCGGCCCACCACGTGATCGGCGGCGCCAGCGTTGCGGCCGCTTCGGGCGCCACGCTGGACACCGTCAACCCCGGCACTGGCCAGGTCATCGGCACCCTGCCGGCGGGCGATGCCAGCGATATCGACCGCGCCGTGGCCGCTGCGCGCCGCCGCTTTGAAAGCGGGCAATGGCGTGACATGAAGCCCGCCCAGCGCAAGAAGCTGATGCTGACGCTGGCCGACAAGCTGGAGGCAGCGGCCGAAGAATTTGCCGTTCTCGAAACCATCGATTCGGGCAAGCCGATCAGCGACACCCGCAATGTCGACGTGCCGCTCGCGCTCGGCACGCTGCGCTTCTATGCCGAGGCGATCGACAAGATCCATGGCGAGGTTGGCCCCACCGGCCCCGACAAGTTCAGCTATGCCGTGCACGATCCGCTGGGCGTGATCGGCGCGATCGTGCCGTGGAACTTCCCCCTGCTCATGGCCATGTGGAAAATCGCCCCGGCCATCGCCATGGGCAATTCGATGGTGGTCAAGCCATCGGAACTGTCCTCGCTCACCGCACTGCGCTTTGCCGAACTGGCGCTGGAGGCCGGCATTCCCGATGGCGTGCTTAATGTCGTCACCGGCACCGGCCAGGACGCGGGCGCGGCCCTCGCCCTCCACCGCGACGTGGACATGATCACGTTCACCGGCTCGGGCCCGGTCGGCCGCCAGCTCATGCGCTATTCGGCCGACAGCAACCTGAAGCGCGTCAGCCTGGAACTGGGTGGCAAGAGCCCGCATATCGTCTTTGCCGATTATCCCGATCTCGATCGCGCGGCAGCAGCGGCGGCGTGGGGCATTTTCTACAACCAGGGCCAGGTCTGCACCGCCGGATCGCGGCTCTTGGTGCAGCGTTCGATCCACGCCGAATTCGTGGACAAGGTACTGACCGTCGCCCGCACCATCTGCCCGGGCGATCCGCTCGACCCGGCGACGCAACTGGGCGCGGTGATCAGTGAAAAGCAGCTGGAAGGCGTGCTCACCCGCATCGCCCGCGCGCAGCAGGAAGGCGCCGCGCTGCGCCTGGGCGGCAGCCGCGCGCGCGCCGAAACCGGCGGGTTCTACCTCGATCCCACGGTGTTCGATACCGTCAGCAACGCCAGCAGCCTGGCCCAGGAAGAGGTGTTCGGCCCGGTGCTGGCGGTGGTGCCCTTCGATACGCCCGAAGAGGCGCTCGCCCTTGCCAACGACACCGAATATGGCCTCGCCTCGGGCCTGTGGACCGGTTCGATCGATATCGCCCACGCCTTTGCCCGGCGCCTGCGCGCTGGCCTGGTCTGGGTCAACGGCTGGGACGCGTGCGACATCACCATGCCGTTTGGCGGGTTCAAGCAATCCGGCTTTGGCCGCGACCGCAGCCTGCACGCGCTGTTCAAGTATGCCGACATGAAGTCCGTCACCATTTCCACGCCCACGCTGTCCTCGCTCGGAGTGCTGCCGGCATGACGCGGCCGCTGCTGGGCGTATCGTGCTGCCTGCGAAGCGGCGGGCCAGAACCGGTGCATGGCGTAATCGACCGCTATCTGCGCGCGCCCGCCGCCCACGCCGATTGCGATGTGGTGCTGGTCCCGGCCCTGCCCGGCCTGACCGACTGGGCCGCGCTCGCCGGCCGGCTCGATGGCCTGCTGCTCACCGGCAGCCCGTCCAACATGGAGCCGTGGCGCTATGGCGCCAGCGCCGGTGACGGGCCGTTCGATCCCGCGCGCGATACCACCACGCTGGCGCTGGGCGATGCCATGCTGCGCGCCGGCAAGCCGGTGTTCGGCATCTGCCGGGGTTTCCAGGAACTCAACGTGGCGTTCGGCGGCACGCTGCAAACCCTGCCCAGCGATGGGCCGGTCAGGCACCACGCCCCCGATGGCGCCAGCCTGGAAGAGATGTTTGCCCAGACCCACCCGGTCAGCCTGACGCCCGGCGGCATCCTGGCCACCGCGCTGGGCGATGCGATCACCGTCAATTCCGTGCATTACCAGGCCGTGGCCACGCTGGGCCAGGGCTTGACGGTGGAAGCGGTGGCACCCGATGGGCTGGTTGAGGCCTTTTCGGCGCAAGTCGGCACGGCACAGGTGCTGGCCGTGCAATGGCACCCGGAATGGGATGCCGATCGCAACCCGGCCTCGGCCTGGTTCTTTGCCCGGCTGGGCCAGGTGCTGCGCGGTAGTTGACGAAAGCCGGCGCGGGCGGGCACATTCGCGCCACAGCGATTTGCGATTGACCGGGCCGGTTCCCGCGCATAAGTGTGATCGCAGATAACGGGGTCACCCCGCAATAGCATAAACCCGACGCACACCAAAAACGGGCGTCACGCAGGCAGGCATGTTCAACCACCCGCTTCGGGCGCCGTCTTGGCGTGTGCCCGCGGCGCCCGGCGGCCCTTCGCGGGGCCGCGCAAACTGGGGAATTGCCACCGATGAGGCCAGGACGCATGAGGCCACGAACCATGGGAACCGCCCGGCGATGAGCAGCGCATCGAACACCAGCAGGCGCGCCTTCTGGGCCGTGCTGACCGCGCCGGCCGCCTGGATCACCCTGTTCTTCGTCGTTCCGCTCAGCGTGATCTGGGCCTACAGCTTTGGCCGCACCCTGGGACTGACCGAAGTGGCCGTCACCGGCACGCTCGACAACTACGTGCGCGTATTCGATCCGGTCTATCTGCTGATCTTTGCTAAGTCGCTGGTCTTTGCCGGGGTGACCACGGCGGTGTGCCTGGTGATCGGCTTTCCCTATGCCCTGGCGATGACCTTTGCCAGCGATCGCGGCAAGATCCTGCTGCTGCTGGGCATCATGCTGCCGTTCTGGACCAACCTGCTGGTGCGCACCTATGCCCTGATGGCGGTGATGCGCACCGAGGGCTATATCAACGACATGTTCGGCCTGTTCGGGTTTGGCCCGGTCGAGATGCTGCACACCAACTTCGCGGTGATCGTCGGCCTGGTCTATGTCCACCTGCCCTTCATCATCCTGCCGCTCTATTCCACGCTCGATCGCATGGATCGCTCGCTGATCGAGGCCAGCCTCGATCTGGGTGCCGGGCACATCGCCACGATCTTCAAGATCATCGTGCCGATCGCCAAGCCGGGCATCCTCTCGGCAATCATGCTCACGTTCATTCCCGCGCTCGGCTCCTACCTCACGCCCGATCTGCTCGGCGGGCCTGACAGCCAGATGATCGCCAGCGTGATCGAGCGGCAGTTCAAGCGTGCCAACGACTGGCCGTTCGGCGCCGCGCTGTCGTTCATGCTGATGTATCTCACGCTCCTGGCCATGGGCCTGCGCGCGATCCAGGATCGCCGCGCCGCCCGCGCCCGCCCGCAGGGAGACGCCTGATGGCCACTGCCCCCAAGCCGCTCGATGCCAAACCGGGCCCGCTCGAATACAGCCGCCGTTGGCCGCTGCGCCTGTGGGTGGGCGCGGTGATCCTGTTCCTCTACCTGCCGCTGGCCAGCCTGGTGGTGTTCAGCTTCAATGACAGCCGCCGCACCATCCGCTGGGAGGGCTTCACGCTCGATTGGTATGGCACGATGTGGAACGATTCCGCGCTGATCGATGCCTTCACCAATTCGCTGACCATCGCGTTCATCTCGATGCTGTTCAGCGTGGTGCTCGGCGCCCTGACCGCGATCGCGCTGTGGCGCTTCCGCTTTCCCGGCAAGGGCCTGTTCGATGGCGCGGTAACCCTGCCGATCGTGGTGCCTGAAATCTGCATGGGCGTGGCGATGCTGGTGTTCTTCGGGCAGATCGTGCCCTGGCCGCGCGATCTGGTCTGGCCGTTCGATCTGGGCGCGATCATCATTGCCCATATCACGTTCAGCTTCCCCTTCGTCGCCGTGGTGGTCCGCGCGCGCCTCGCCAGCTTCAACCGCGAGATGGAAGAGGCCGCACGCGATCTGGGCGCCAGCGAATTGCGCGCGCTGTGGGATGTGCTGCTGCCCCATGTGCGCCCGGCGCTGATCTCGGGCGGGCTACTCGCCTTCACGCTCAGCCTCGATGATTTCGTGATCACCTTCTTCACCTCGGGGCCAAACACGGTGACCTTCCCGGTCAAGATCTATTCGATGGTGCGCTTCTCCGTCACGCCCGAGGTCAACGCCGCCTCGACCGTGCTGATGCTCATCACCATCGCGCTCACCGCCATCGGCATGAAGCTGCAGGGTCGCGACCTGGCCCAGGGCCACTGATTTCACACAGGACTTTCCCATGACCCAGCCTCTCATCCAGTTCGAGAACGTGACCAAGCGGTTCGGCTCGTTCATCGCGGTGGACGATGTCAGCCTCGATATCCAACGCGGCGAATTCTTCTCGCTGCTCGGCCCCTCGGGCTGTGGCAAGACCACGCTGCTGCGCATGCTGGCGGGCCTGGAAACCCCGACCGAAGGGCGCATCCTGATCGACGGCGTGGACATGAGCACCACCCCGCCCAACCGCCGCCCGGTCAACATGGTGTTCCAGTCCTACGCCGTGTTCCCGCACCTCACCGTGGCCGAAAACGTCGCCTATGGCCTCAAGATCGATCGCGTCGCCAAGGACGAGCGCGACGCCCGCGTGGCCGAGGCGCTGCGCCTGGTAAAGCTAGACGAGTTTGGCCATCGCAAGCCCGATCAGCTCTCGGGTGGCCAGCGCCAGCGCGTTGCCCTCGCCCGCGCCCTGGTGAAAAAGCCCAAGGTGCTGCTGCTGGACGAGCCGCTGTCCGCGCTCGATGCCAAGCTGCGCGATGCGATGCGCGCCGAACTGGCGCAGATCCAGCACGATGTCGGCGTTACGTTCGTAATGGTCACCCACGATCAGGACGAGGCGCTGGCCATGGCCAGCCGCTGCGCGCTGATGAACCGGGGCCGCCTGCAGCAGGTGGCCGTGCCGGGCGATCTCTATGAATACCCCGCAAACCGGTTCGTGGCTGATTTCATCGGCACCATCAACATGTTCGAAGGCCGCCTCAGCGTCGACGAGCGGGATCACGCCGCAGTGACCGCACCTGGTCTCGAAGTACCGATCTTCGTCAGCCACGGCGTCACCGGCGCGCCCGACACCCCAGTGTGGGCCGGCATCCGCCCGGAAAAGATCACGATGACTCCGGCCAGCGAAGGCCGCCCGGCCGGCCCCGATGCCTGCCCACAGGCCAACGTGGTGGCCGGCACGATCGTGCGCTCCGCCTACCTCGGCAGCCAGACGCTCTACGATGTGGAAACCGCCAGCGGCGCAACCTTCAAGGTGGCCCGCGCCAACGGCGAACGCTCGCTCGTCTCCGCCCTGCCCGTGGGCGAGGCCGTGTGGCTGAGCTGGAACACCAAGGCCCCGGTCATACTGCTGGGCTGATCGCGGTGTTGGGCGGCATGAGTAGATAGAGATTTATATTTCTATCAACGATATAGGAAAAAGTGTTTCGCGCAGAGGCGCTGAGGCGCGGAGATTGAAGAGCCTCTCTGCGCCTCTGCGCGAGCCAAATATGCCGGCAATCGCCCAATTTCGAACGTGGCATGCGCCAACAGGAAAGCGGGAACCCCGGATCAAGTCCGGGGTGACGGTGAGAAAATAATTTATCTCAAATTTCTCGTCACCCCGGACTTGATCCGGGGTCCCGCTTGTTACCATGCGACAATGGCGGCACAAGCAGCAGCTACCCACCCATCCTCACCCCTCCTGCCAGCACCCCATTTGTCCAAGCAGCGCTAGGCAACGCGGCGCGGCTGCCGTAACACCGGCGCACCATGTTGCAGCTTGCTCTCAAGGCCGCCATTTCCGGCGTGCTGATCGCCACCGCCTCTACTCTTGCCAAGCGCTATCCCGGTTTTGGCGCGCTCATTGCGTCGCTGCCGCTGGTGTCGGTGATCGGCATGATCTGGCTGTGGCACGATCGCCCCGATGCCGAAAACATGGCGGCCCACGCTGGGGCCACGTTCTGGTATGTGCTGCCCTCGCTGCCGATGTTCCTGCTGATCCCGGCCCTGCTGCGCCACGGCGCCGGGTTCTGGTCGGCGCTGCTGGCTGGTTGCGCGCTGACCATTGCGCTCTACAGCCTGATGGTCTGGATCGGCCCCCGGCTGGGCCTGCCGCTGTAACGCCGTTTTCGTTAAGGAGGGAGCCAACGATGCTACGCCATGCCCTGACCGCCGCCGGCCTTTTCGCCCTGCCGCTGGCCGCCGTGCCCCTGGCCAGTCTGCCAACGCCCGTTCACGCGCAGGAAGCGGTGGTGGCGGTGCCCGATCCCGAAAGCCTGTTCACCAGCCCCGATCCAGTGCTCAACCGTAACAAGCAGGCCGCACTCCATATCGTCAAAGACCTTTTGGAATGCGGGCATTGGGACAAGGCGGATCAATACCTTACCCCGGCCTATCACCAGCACAACCCGATGGTGCCCTCGGGCCGCGATACCGTGGTCCATTTCTTCACCCAGGTGGTCAAGGTGCAGCCCAAGGCATGCCCGGCGCACATGGCCACCCCGGTCGCCGCGGTCACGGCCGAGGGCGATCGCGTGGTCGTGAGCATGGTGCGCACGCTCAAGGACCCCAAGAACCCGGGCAAGACCTATACCACCACCTGGTTCGACATGTGGCGCTTTGTCGATGGCAAGGCCGATGAACACTGGGATGGCGCCACCCTGGCTGACGCAGCCCCCTGAATTCCACGCGCCAGGCCGGTGCATGGCATGCACCGGCCTGGCAGCCAAACCCCCAGCGCGTTCGCTTGTCGCCCCTTGCCACATGGGGTAGAACCACAGGCAATGTTGACGCCTCGATCCATCGAGCGGGCAGGACCAACCGGCGAGGATGTGCGGGCCTATCCGCCGTCCTATTACGCCGCCACCGCGCCCATGGCCTTTGCCGGCACGGCGCTGGACCAGGATGTGCAGGCCGATGCCTGCATCATCGGCGGGGGCTACACAGGTCTGGGTGCCGCATTGCGGCTGGCAGAGGCCGGGCGATCGGTCGTTCTGCTGGACAGCGGGCCTGTCGGCTGGGGCGCCTCGGGCCGCAATGGCGGCCAGGTCCACCTTGGCTGGAACAAGGACCAGCACTGGCTGGCGCGCCACCTCGGCAGCGACGGTGCGCGCGAAATGTGGGCCATGGCCCGCCATGCGCGCGACCACCTCGACCGGCTGATCGCGCACGATCCCGACGGTTGCGATTTTCGCGCCGGGCTGATCCACGCCGATCACAAGCCCGGCCTGGTGGCGCAGACCCATGCCGAGGTGCGCTTTCTGCAAGAGGCATATGGCCACGGCGCGCTAACCCCGCTGGGCCGTGACGACATTCGCGCCCTGGTCGGCAGCCAGGCCTATCATGGCGGCAGCCTGGATATGGCCGGCGGCCATCTCCACCCGCTCAAGCTGGCGCTCGCCATGGCGCGCGCTGCCCGCGCGGCGGGGGCAGTGATCCATCCGCACAGCCGTTGCACCGGCATTGCGCCCGATGGCCCGCCGGGCACGGCCCAGGCCTGGCGCGTGACCACGCCCGGCGGCACGGTGCGCGCGGGCCAGGTGCTGGTGGCGACAGGCGGCTATGCCACGGGCCTGGTACCGGAGGTCGATGCCCATGTCCTGCCGATCAACAACTTCATCGCCACCACCGCGCCCCTGGGGCCAGAACGGGCGGCAGCCCTGATCGCTGGCGGCCAGGCGGTGTCGGATTCGCGCTTCGTGGTCTATTACTTCCGCATCACGCCCGATCACCGCCTGCTGTTCGGCGGCGGGGAGCGCTATTCCTGGCGCCTGCCGGCCGACATCGCCGCGTTCGTACGGCCGCATATGCTGCGGGTCTTTCCGCAACTGGCCGATGTGGCGATCGACCATGCCTGGGGCGGCACGCTGTCGATCACCCCGCACCGACTGCCCCATGCCGCGCAGATTGCGCCGGGGCTGTGGTCGCTCAGCGGGTTTTCCGGGCTGGGCGTAGTGCTGGCGCCGTGGCTGGGTGGAGAAATCGGCGCGGCCATGGCGGGACTGCCCTCGCCCGCGCTCGATCTGGTGCGCCACCTGCCCACGCCCCGCTTTCCCGGAGGCACCTTGCTGCGCTGGCCGACCATGGCCGCCGCGATGACTTTCTTTGCCCTGCGCGACCGTCTCTGAACCCCTTCTTCCAAGCGAGTGATCCCATGACCGAAGCCTTTGCCGAATGGATCCGCGAAAAACGCATCAGCGAGGTCGAATGCCTCGTCCCCGATATCAACGGCGTGGTGCGCGGCAAGGTGTGGCCGGCCGACAAGTTCATCGCCTCGGTCGGCAATATGAGCCTGCGCCTGCCCTCCTCGGTGTTTTCCGTCACCATCACCGGTGACTATGCCGATACCGACGAGGACGATTTCCTCTATCGCGATCCCGACGTTACCCTGCTGCCCGATATCAATTCGATCTGCGTGGCGCCGGGCTTTCGCACCCCCACGGCCTTTGTCGTGGCCGATGCCCTGCACCGCGATGGCAGCGCGTTTGAAGTCGCGCCGCGCCACGTGCTCAAGCGCATGCTGGCCAAATATGCCGACATGGGCTGGCAGATGGTGGTGGCGCCCGAGCTGGAATTCTATCTTACCGAGGTCAATTCCGATCCCGATCTGCCGATCCAGCCGCCGCGCGGGCGCTCGGGCCGCGCGGAAAGCTCGCCCCAGCCCTATGGCCTGGAATCGGTGACCGAGTACGAAGATATCATCGAGGAAATCTACGACAATTCGGAAGTCGCCTCGCTCCAGCTTGATACCATGATCCACGAAGGCGGCACGGCGCAGCTGGAAATCAACTTCAACCACGGCGATCCCGTTGCGCTGTGCGACCAGGTGGTGATCTTCAAGCGCATCGTGCGCCAAGTTGCGCTCAAGCACGGGGTCTATGCCACGTTCATGGCCAAGCCGATGGAAAGCCAGCCGGGCAGCGCCATGCACCTGCACATTTCCGCCGTGGACGCGGGCGGCAACAACCTGTTCGGCACCGAAAACGGGCTGACCCCGGAATTCCGCTGGTTCGTCGGCGGGCTGCAACGCTACCTGCCCCAGGTCGTCCCGCTGTTTGCGCCCAACGTCAATTCCTTCCGCCGCATCCGCCCGGCCCACAGCGCGCCGATCAACGTGCAATGGGGCCTCGACAACCGCAGCTGCGGCCTGCGCATTCCCGTCAGCGGCCCGCGCAGCACGCGCATCGAAAACCGCCTGCCCGGCGCCGATGCCAATCCCTATATCGCCATCGCCGCCACGCTCGCCTGTGGCTATATCGGCCTGCAGGAACGGATCGAGCCGCTGCCGCTGATGAACCGCAACGCCTATGACGAAGAGCGCACCCTGCCGCGCAATCTTGATGCCGCGCTCAAGCAGATGATCGATTGCCAGCCGGTGATCGATCTGTTGGGCGAGCAGTTCATCAAGGCATTCTACGAGATCAAGCTCAACGAACTGGCCGCCTATGACGAGGTGATCTCGTCATGGGAACGCGATCACCTCTTGCTCAAAGCGTGATCGGGCGCCATCCCCCCGCCGTGTCGTCACGTCGCATGGGAAATTGAACGAAGATGGTCCATTCGCGCCGCATGTTCCTGCGCCAGGCTGGCCTTGCCGGCATTGGCCTGTCGTTTACCGGCGCGCTGGGCGCCTGCTCGCACGGCAAGCCGGCGCGGTCGCTCAATCTCTACACCTGGGATACCTACATCGGCAAAAACACCGTGGCCGATTTCACCAAGGCCGCCGGCGCGGGCGTGAACATCAGCCTGTTTGCCAACAACGACGAACTCTTTGCCAAGCTGCGCAGCGGCAACCAGGGCTATGACGTGATCGTGCCCTCGAACGACTTTGTTGAGCGCATGCACGCGGCCGGCATGTTGACCGAGCTGGACCACGCCAAAATCCCCAACCTCAAGAACATCGCGCCCCAGTTCCTCAACCCGCCGTTCGATCCCGGCCGCCGCGTCTCGGTGCCCTATACCTGGATCGTCACCGGCATCGGCTATCGCAAGTCCAAGGTCGATGGCGTGCCCGACAGCTGGAAATGGGTGCTCGATTCCGATCGCTACAAGGGGCGCATCGCCCTACTCGCCGAAGCGAGCGAGCTGTTCGAGATCGGCGCGAAATACCTCGGGCATCCGGCCAATACCAACGATCCCGCCGTGATCGCCCAGGTCAAGGCCATGCTGCTCAAGCAAAAGCCCAATATCGCCGCGTTTCATGACGACAATGGCCAGGATCTGCTGCTGGCGGGCGACGTTGACCTGGTGATCGAATACAATGGCGATATCGCCCAGGTCATGCGCGACGATCCCGACCTGGCGTTCGTCGTGCCGCGCCAAGGCGGCATCCTCGCGAGCGACGGGCTGTGCATTCCCCGCAATGCGCCCAATCCCGATCTGGCCTATGCCTTCATCGATTTCGTGCTGGGCGCCAAGGCCGGGGCCGACATTGCCCGCACCATCCGCTATCCCACGCCCAACCAGGCGGCGCTGGCGCTGATGCCCGATGATTACCGCAATAGCCAGGTGATCTTCCCGCCCGCCATAGCGCTCGCGGCATGCGAATATTCGCGCTATCGCGGGCAAGAGATGAACAGCCGCTATGAGCAGGCGATGACCCAGGTGCGGGCGGGCTGATTAGGCCCGCCAAATCCCGCCTTTGGCCGCGTTTCCCGCAAAGTTTTCCCCCAACCGGCCAATTCCGGCGTTGCATTCCCGGCCGCTTGCCGCCACTCAGCGTGGGTTAAGCCGGGGCAATGCAGGCCCGGGATCGACGCACCATTTCGCATGCAGCCCAATTCGCATGTTGCCTGACAGGAAGTTCGGATCGCCATGAAGTCCATCACCCGGCTGCCCCAGTTCCAGATGCGCCGTGATATTCGTATGGGTCACTGGTGCGGCCGGGCCGCCCTGGCACTGGGCCTTGCCGCCACGGCCGCCCTGCCGGTGGCCGGCAGCGTAGCCCAGGCGCAAACCGCAGGCGGCGCGCCCGATGCCTCGGGCCAGCTCAACATTCCCGCCAACGTGCAGATCTTCGGCAAGAGCGATCCCAACGTGCGCCGCGCCACCGCGATCGTGAACGGCGAAATCCTCACCGGCACCGATATCGACCAGCGCCTGGCGCTGATCGTCAATGCCAATGGCGGCAAGGTTTCGGCCGAGGAACAGGAGCGCCTGCGCCTGCAGGTGCTGCGCAACCTGATCGACGAAACCCTGCAGATTCAAGAGGCCAAGTCGGCCGGCGTCGATGTTGACGATGACGAAGTCAACCAGACCTACGAACGCGTGGCCCAGCAGAACTTCGGCCAGAACCCGGCCGCGCTCGACAAGTACCTGACCTCGATCGGCTCTTCGGCGGCCTCGCTCAAGCGGCAGATTCGTGGCGAACTGTCGTGGCAGCGCCTGCTGCGCCGCAACGTCCAGCCGTTCATCAACGTGTCTGACGGCGAAGTGCGCGAAATGATGGACCGCCTCAAGGCGGCCAAGGGCACCGAGGAATACCGCATCGGCGAAATCTATCTCTCGGCCAATGATACCAACCGCCAGCAGGTCATGGCCAACGCCAACCAGATCGTTGACCAGCTCAAGAAGGGCGGCAGCTTCGTCGCCTATGCGCGGCAGTATTCCGAAGCCTCCACCGCCGCCGTGGGTGGTGACCTTGGCTGGATTCGCCTGGCCCAGCTGCCGCAGGATCTGGCCAATGTCGCCACATCGATGCAGCCGGGCCAGCTTGCCGGGCCGGTGGAAATTCCCGGCGGCTATTCGATCCTCTATCTGATCGACAAGCGACAGGTGCTGACCGCCGATCCGCGCGACGCCGTGCTCAGCCTCAAGCAGATCTCGCTCAGCTTCCCCAAGGGCACCACGGAAAAGGACGCTGCGGCCAAGGCCGCCACCTTTGCCTCTACCGTCAAGACCATCCACGGCTGCGGCCAGGTCGATGCGGCCGCAGCCGGCATCGGCGCATCGGTCGTCACCAACGACCAGGTCAAGGCGCGCGACCTGCCCGCCGCGCTGCAGGATTCGATGCTCAAGCTCTCGATCGGCGAGGCGACCCCGCCGTTCGGATCGATCGAAGACGGCGTGCGCGTGCTGGTGCTGTGCGGCCGCGACGATCCCAAGGTGGCCGATGGCCCGAGCTTTGAAGAAATGCAGTCGCAGATGGAAGACGACCGCGTGAACAAGCGCGCCCAGACCTATCTGCGCGACCTGCGCCGCGATGCGGTGATTGAGTATAACTAAGGTGCTTGCCGCCACCACCCCCAACCCCCTCCTCTAAAGAGGAGGGGGCTCCGGCTCTCCCCCTCCTCTTTAGAGGAGGGGGTTGGGGGGTGGTGGAGGCCAAGTGAAACCCGCAACATCCCACCCCTCCACCCACAAAGCCGATAGCGCCAGCCCATGAACCCCATCGCCATCTCCCAGGGTGATCCTGCCGGCATCGGCCCCGAACTGATCGCGGCCGCGTGGATCCTGCGCGGCATGGCGCAGCTGGAGCCGTTCGTGGCCGTGGGCAGCCGCCGCGTGCTGGACCAGGCCGCGCGCCATCGCGGGCTCGACGTGCCGGTGCGCGCCGTGGGCAGCCTGGAAGAGGCGGCCGCGACGTTCGGTTCCGCCCTGCCGGTGCTCGACCTGGGCGATGCTGGCTATACCCCTGGCCAGCCCACCGACGAGGGCGCGATGCTGGCGCTCGAGTCGCTGGACGCCGCCACGCAATTGACCGTGGCGGGCGAAACCTCGGCCCTGGTCACCGCACCGGTATCCAAGAGCCGGCTGGCCAGCGTTGGCTTCAACCACCCTGGGCAAACCGAATTTGTCGGCCAGGCCAGCGGCGTGGCGCCCGAAGACGCGGTGATGATGCTGGCCGGCCCTTCGCTCAAGGTCGTACCAGTCACGGTGCATGTGCCGCTGCACGCCGTGCCCGGCATGATCACCGCCGAGCTGATCACGCGGCGCAGCGCGATTACCGCGCGGGCGCTGGTGCGCGATTTCGGCATCGCCCATCCCCGCCTCGCCGTGGCCGGGCTCAACCCGCATGCCGGCGAGGAAGGCCGCATGGGGCATGAGGACCACAGCTATATCGCCCCCGCCGTTGCCGCGCTCCAGGCCGCCGGCATTGCCGCGCACGGGCCGCTGCCGGCCGACACGATGTTTCATGCCCAGGCCCGCACGACCTACGACGTGGCCATCTGCATGTATCACGATCAGGCACTGATCCCGTTGAAAGCGCTCGATTTCGATGATGGCGTCAATGTCACGCTGGGGCTGCCGATCATCCGCACCTCACCCGATCACGGCACTGCCTTTGGCATCGCCGGCAGCCGCCAGGCGCGCCCGGGCGCGATGATCGCGGCGATCCGCATGGCCGGGGAATGCGCCGTGCGCCGCGCTGCGGCCGGGGCATGAGCCTGCCCGATCTTCCGCCGTTGCGCGATGTGGTCAACCGCCATGGGTTGCTCGCGTCCAAGGCATTGGGCCAGAACTTCCTGTTCGACGAGCAGTTGCTGGCGCGCATTGCCGCCATTCCCGGCAAGCTCAAGGGCACCAACGTGCTGGAAGTGGGCCCCGGCCCCGGCGGCCTGACCCGTGCCCTGCTGCGCGCCGGCGCCAATGTCACCGCGATCGAGATGGACAAGCGCTGCCTGCCGGCCCTGGCCGAACTGGCAGAGGCCTTTCCCGGCCAGTTGCGCGTGATCGAGGGCGACGCGACCAAGATCGATCCCGCCACCCTGTTCGACGCGCCGTGGCACGTGATCGCCAACCTGCCCTACAACGTGGGCACGATGCTGTTCACCGGCTGGCTTTCGGGGCAGGATTGGCCGCCGCAGTGGCTCTCGCTTACGCTGATGTTCCAGCTGGAAGTGGCAGAGCGCATCGTCGCCGCCGCCGCCAGCGATGCCTATGGCCGGCTGGCGATCCTGTCGCAATGGCGCGCCGCGCCGCGCATTGCCATGAAAGTGCACCGCAGCGCGTTCACCCCGCCGCCCAAGGTGATGTCGGCCGTGGTCCATGTCACGCCCGCCACCATGCCCGAAGGCGTTTCTGCCCGCATGCTGGAACGCGTGACTGAGGCGGCATTTGGCCAACGCCGCAAGATGCTGCGGCAGTCGCTCAAGGGCGTGCCCGGCGCGCTCGCTGCCCTGGAAACGCTGGGCATCGATCCCTCCCGCCGCGCCGAAACGCTGGACGTGGCCGATTTCGTGGCGATTGCCCGCACCCTGTCCTGACGAAACGGAACGAGGGCGTTCAGTTCTTGTGCTTGCGGAACAGCACCCGGTCTTCCGGGCCAAAGCCGCGCCGCCAGATCACCAGGCCATAGACGCCCAGGATCGCCGGAATGCCCAGGCTGACCTCGATCCATTCCGGCAGCAGGCGCGCCAGCATGCCCACGCCCACCGCGGGCACTGCCGCCCACAGCAGCGCCCAGCGCCAGTTGCTGATTTTCTGGCCCAGGATGCTGCCCAAAAGGCGCGACTTGAGCAGCGAGGCGAGGCCCAGTGAAATGACCAGGGCCAGCGCGGCGCCCATCGCCTCAACCGTGCCGTCATAGCCCAGTTCGCGCGCGGCCACGATCAGGCCCACGGTCAGCCCGGCCTGCAGCGCGATCGTGCCCAGGCTGATCCACCAGTTGCGCAGCCGCGCCACATAGATCAGCGCCGCCTCGCTCACCACGGCAGGCGCTGCCACCACTTCTGCCGCCAGCAGCAGCGCGAGCGAGCCAGTGCCGGCCACGAAATTCGGCCCGAACAGGCCCATCACGCCCTTGCCCGGCAGGCCCAGCGCCAGGGCGATGCCGGCTTGCGCGGCGGTGATCCAGAAGCCCACCTGGCACACCTGGCGGGCGATCGCGCCCAGGTTGTTCTCGCGCAGGTTGCGGGTGATCACCGGGCCCAGGATCGGCTCGAAACTGGTCTTGAGCTTTTGCGGCAGCGTGGTGACCTGCTGCGCCACGTAATAGATGCCGACCACGGCGGCCGGCGCAAACGTGCCGAGGATGAACAGGTCAAGCTTGCGCGTGCCCCACTCCACCGCGTCGGCCCCGGCCAGCGGCAGGTTGCGGTTGGCCAGGCGCAGCAAGGCGCCCGGGCGCGGTGCCCACTGGCGGGGCAGGCCATAGCTTTTGACCAGGGGCACGAAAGCAGTGATCATCGCCGCCAGCATCGCCGCGGCATAGGCCAGGATCAGCCCGCTTTCGCGCAGTGGCAGCCACCAGGCGCCGGCCAGCCACAGGCCACCGGCGGCCAGCGATTGCGTCCACGGCTCCACCACGGCGCGGGCGCGCACGGTGGCGCCCACGTCAAAGCGATAGGCCAGCGCGGCCAATGCCACGTCGCCCAGCGCGCGCGGCAGGATCGCCATGGGCAGCAGGCGTTCCACCGGGGTATAGTCCCCGCTCGGGAACATCATGATCGGCACCAGCCACAGCAGCAGCCCGCAGAGCACCGACACCAGCGTGGTCAGCAGCAGGGCATCAGCCACGGTGGTGGCACTGGCGCGATCTTCCTTGGCCAGCTGCTGGGCCAGGCCGCGCTTTTGCCCGAGCGTGGCGAGCTGCGCCGCCAGTTCCACCACCAGCGTGGCCGAGGCATAGCGCCCGAGCGTGGCCGCGCCATAGAGGCGCCCAGCGATGAACAGGAACGGCACACTGGCCGCCAGGCGCAGCACGAAGCCAAAGAAATTGGTCCGCCCACCCTTGGCCAGCGCGGCAATATCGGCCTGTTCGGCCTGCGCGTCGGTCGGGTTTGCGGGAAGAGCCGGATCAGCCAAGCGGGCGTTCCGCACGCAAGGGCCGCGCCAGCAGGCTGGCGACGACATCCCGGGCAGGCGCCTGGCCACGCACCAGGGTAACGACCGCATCGACGAGCGGCATGGCAATTCCCTTCTGGCGGGCAAGATCGGCGAGCACGGGCGCGGTGTACGCCCCTTCGGCCACGGTGTTGCGGCCTGACAACGCCTCAGACGCGCTTTGGCCCTCGCCCAACGCCTTGCCCAGCGAAAAATTCCGGCTCGATGCCGATGAACAGGTCAGCACGAGATCGCCCAGACCCGATAGCCCGGCCAGCGTTTCGGCCTGCGCACCCATGGCCAGGCCAAAGCGCTGCATTTCGGCAAAGCCCCGGCTGATCAGCGCGGCACGGGCATTCTGCCCCAGGCCGAGCCCATCGACCACGCCACAAGCGATCGCCAGCACGTTCTTCACCGCGCCGCCGATTTCGGCACCGATCACATCGGCCGAATAATAGGGGCGGAACGTGGGCCGCGCCACGGCCGGGGCCAGGCGCTGCCACTGCGTTTCGCCGCCGGAACAGGCCAGCGTCACCGCCGTGGGCAGGCCGGCGGCTACCTCGTGGGCAAACGTCGGGCCAGAGAGTACCGCGACGTGCGCGGCAGGCACCGCAGCATGCGCCACTTCGGCCATCAGCCGGCCGCTGCCCGCCTCAATCCCCTTGGCGCACAGCACCAGATCGCCGGCATAATCGGGCAGGCCAGACAGCACCTGGCCCAGGAATTGCGCGGGGGTAACCCACAGCAGCACCGGCAGCGTGGCCATCGCGGCCAGATCGCTGGTGGCGGTGATCGTTTCGGCCAGTTCCGCGCCGGGCAGGTAGGTGGGGTTGCGGCGCTCGCGGTTGATCGTGGCGACCAAGCTTGCCTCGCGCGCCCACAGCGCCACGGGGCGTCCGTCGCTGGCCAGCATCTGCGCCAGGGCCGTGCCCCAGGCGCCAGCGCCGATCACGCCAATCGCCGGCGCGGTGCCAGGCGCCGCGATCATGCCTTGACCCCGGCGCCGCGCACGGGGGCGGCATTATCGTCAAGCGGCCAGCGCGGCCGGGCCGGCAGGTCGAGCGGATCGGCCTGCCCGAGGGCAAAGCGTTCTGCCCCCGCCCAGCCGATCATTGCGGCATTGTCGGTGCACAGCTTTACCGGCGGCGCTACCAGCGGCAGGCCGGCCTGCGCGGCCAGCCCTTCGAGCGCCGCGCGCAAGGCGGCATTGGCAGCAACCCCGCCGGCCACGACCAGCGCGGTCATCCCCGGCACGCACTGCGCCAGGGCGCCGCGCGTGCGATCGATCACGCAATCGATCGCCGCCTGCTGAAACGAGGCCGCCAGATCGGCCGGCGCAAAGGCGCCCGAATCGCGGGCGCGCAGCACCGCGCTTTTCAGGCCGGCAAACGAGAAATGCGGTTCGCCACTGCCCACCAGCGGGCGCGGCAGCGGCACAGCGCGGGGATCGCCCTCGCGCGCCAGGCGCTCCACCGCCGGGCCACCGGGATAGCCCAGGCCAAGCACCTTGGCCGTCTTGTCGAACGCCTCGCCCAGCGCATCATCGATCGTCGTCGCCAGGCGGCGATAGCGGCCCAGTCCCATGACTTCCAGGATCTGGCAATGCCCGCCCGAGACCAGCAGCAGGCAATAGGGATAGGCCAAGGTGGGCTCAGCCAGCCGCGGTGAGAGCGCGTGGCCTTCAAGATGATTGATGCCGATCAGTGGCTTGCCACTGGCCATGGCCAGCGCCTTGCCCGTCACCAGCCCGACCATGACCCCGCCGATCAGGCCCGGCCCGGCCGTGGCGGCAATGGCGTCCATGTCGTCCAGGGTGAGGCCGGAATCGGCCAGCGTGGCCGCCACCATCGGGGCGATAACATCGGCATGGGCACGGGCAGCAATTTCGGGCACAACCCCACCATAGGGCCGATGCGCGTCATCCTGCGAGGCGATGCGCTGGGCCACGATACGGGCGGCAAGCGTGGTGGCGCTGCCGTCGATAACGGCAACGGCGGTTTCGTCACACGAGGATTCTATGCCAAGGATCAGGGCCATGCGGAGCTTTCCCTTAGAGATAATCCCGTTTACGGCAAGCCACGCATGATCAACCCGTCTCACAACCCGTCGCAGGCGCCTGACAAACCATTGCGCCTTGGCACCCGCCGCTCGCCGCTGGCCATGGCCCAGGCCGAGGAAACCCGCGCGCGGCTGTGCGCGGCGCACGGCTGGCCCGAAAGCGCGGTGGAGCTGTGCCCGCAGGTGGCCAGTGGCGATCGCATCCAGGATCGCCCGCTGGCCGAAATCGGCGGCAAGGCGCTGTGGACCAAGGAACTCGACGCGGCGCTGCTGCACGGCGAGATCGATTTCGCGGTCCATTCGATGAAGGATGTGGAAACCATCCGCCCTGACGAGATCACAATCGCTGCCGTGCTGCCACGCGCCGATGTGCGCGATGTTTTGGTAGGCGCGGCCAGCATCGCCGCCATCCCGCCCGGCGCCAAGGTGGGCACCAGCGCGCCGCGCCGCGCCGCGCAGATGCTGCACGCCCGGCCTGATCTGGAAATCGTGTCGTTTCGCGGCAACGTCGCCACGCGCCTCGCCAAGCTGCAGGTGGGTGAGGCTGATGTCACGCTGCTGGCGGCGGCGGGGTTGCAACGCCTGGGCGAAACCGGCGTGGGCCATGTGCTGCCGGCTGAGGAATGGTTGCCCGCCCCGGCGCAAGGCGCGATCGGCATCGAATGCCTGGCCGCGCGCGAGGACGTGCGCGCGCTGCTCGCCGCGATCGACCATGGCCCGACCCATGCCGCGATCCGCGCCGAACGCGCGCTGCTGACCGGCCTTGGCGGCACGTGCCACAGCCCGATCGCGGTACTGACCACGGCCGAGGGCGATGACCTGGTGCTGCGCGCCGCGCTGTTCAGCCCCGATGGCGCGCTGCGCGTGGAAGACAGCGCGCGCTTCGCCGCCAGCGACACCGCCACGCCGCTCGAACTCGCCCGCCGCCTGCTGGCCAGCGCGCCCGAGGGCATCGCCGCCTTTTTCCACGGCGGCTGATGCGCCCGCTGCTGGTCCTGCGGCCGCAGCCCGGCAATGCCGCGAGCGTGGCCGCTGCCCAGGCGCTGGGCCTGGCGGCACTGGGCGCGCCGCTGTTTGCGATGCAGGCGGTGGCGTGGCAAGCGCCCGATCCGGCCGGCTATGCCGCGATCCTGGCGGGCAGCGCCAATCTCTTTCGCCTGGGCGGGCCAGACCTGGCCGCCCTTCGCGCCCTGCCGGTGCTGGCCGTTGGCGCGGAAACCGCGCGCGAAGCGCAAGGCGCCGGCTTTGCCGTGGCACAAACCGGCGAAGGCGGCTTGGCCGACGTGGCGCGGGGCTTGGCGCCAGGGCGCTATCTGCGGCTGTCGGGCGCCGACCCGGTGCCGCTCGCCCTGCCCGAGGGCGTGGCGGTGGATACCCTCACGCTCTATGCCGCGCAGCCGTTGCCCCTGGCGC
Source organism: Novosphingobium sp. AAP1 (assembly GCF_001295765.1). Taxonomy (NCBI): domain Bacteria; kingdom Pseudomonadati; phylum Pseudomonadota; class Alphaproteobacteria; order Sphingomonadales; family Sphingomonadaceae; genus Novosphingobium; species Novosphingobium sp. AAP1. The sequence continues at coordinate 825,346 of NZ_LJHO01000001.1, forward strand.
CGGCCGCGCAGGACATGCTGCGCAGCCCTTGCGTGGTGGCGCTGCATTCGGGCGAAGCGGCGCGCCATTTTGCCGAGGAGTGCGGCCGGCTGGGCCTGGCGCGCGGCCATGTGGGCCTGGCCTGCCTCGCCCCGCGAATCGCGCAGATGGCCGGCACCGGCTGGCAAGCCGTTGAAATTTCCGCAATGCGGCGCGATCAACCATTGCTGGCGCTGGCCCGGCAAATGTGCCAGAACCTGTGACTTCGGGGCCACGAACAAGCGAAAAAGATTGATGCAGGATACGCCATACGCACAAACAAATCCGCCGCGCCGCCGTGGCGGGGGACGGTTGCTGGTGGGGTTGGTGCTGATCGTGATCCTCGCCCTGGGCGGCGCAGGCGCCTGGCTCGCCGCGCGCGAAGGCTGGCTGCGGCTTGACCTGGGCCCGATGGCCAGTTCCAGTGGCGATGTACCCGCCGCCGTCGCCTCCGAAGCGGTCGTGGCCGCTGCCAGCAGCGCGGCGAGCGATGCCGTGCTCGCCAGCACATCGGCCAAGGTTTCCGCGCTGGAGCAGCGCCTGGCCGAACTGAACCAGCAGGCCAATGCCGCCGCCGGCCAGGCCAGCCGCGCCGAAGCGCTGCTGGTGGCCTTTGCCGCGCGCCGCGCCATCGAGCGCGGCCAGCCGCTGGGCATCCTGGAAAATCAGCTGCGCGTGCGCTTTGGCGCCAGCCAGCCGGGCGCGGTGGACCGCGTGATAGCCGCCGCCGCCCACCCGGTCACGCTGGGCAACCTGTCGGAAGAGCTGGCGGGGATCGAGCCGCAGCTGATGGGCAAGACCCCGCGCGGCAATACCTGGGACTGGATTTCGGGCCAGATCGCCGGCCTGTTCGTGATCCGCCACGACGAAGGCCCCAACGCCACGCCCGAGGCGCGGGCCGATCATGCCCGCCTGGCGCTGGCCGGTGGCCGCGTCGACGCTGCGATCAGCGACGTGGAGCGCATGCCGGGCAAGGATGCCGCCACCGAATGGCTGGCCCACGCCCGCGACTGGGTGGCTGCGCAGCATGCGCTGGACCAGTTGGAAACCGCCGCGATGGTGCTGCCCGCGCCGCAGCCCTTGCCGCCGGTGGCAGCCCCTGCCGGCCAGGCCCCGGCGCAAGCCGCGCCGCAGCCCACGCCAACGCCCAGCCCAGCACCGCAGGCCGCGCAGACCGACACCGCCGCCTGAGCGGCGCGGCGCCGGCAGCGCTGATCAGACGATCAGCGCGCCGGTCAGGTCGCCCGGCGGCGGTCCGCCTGCGGCGATCATCGCCTTGTCCCGCTCGACCAGGCCCGGCAGGGTCTTGAGGCCAAAGCGCCGCACCAGGAAGCGCGCGATCGAGCCGGTATCATAGACAGTGTGATCGACGTGGCCGCGCCGCGCGTGGGGCGAGACGATCAGCGCGGGAATACGCGTCCCCGGCCCCCAGCGATCGCCCTTGGGCGGAGCGACATGGTCCCACCAGCCGCCGTTTTCATCGAAGGTGATGATAACCAGCATCTTGTCCCACTGCGGCGAGCGGCGCAGCGCATCGACAACCCCGGCGATATGGCGATCGCCGGCATCCACGTCGGAATAGCCGGCGTGCATGTTGAGGTTGCCCTGCGGCTTGTAGAACGTGACGGCCGGCAGCTTGCCCGCCGCGGCATCGGCCAGAAACAGGTTGGTGCGCGCGGTTTCGCCCATGCCGCCATCGCGCAGATGGCGTTCGCGCGCCGCCGTGCCCGGCGCCAGGTTGGCGAAATAGTTGAGCGGCTGGTGATGCGGCTGGAAATTGGGGCGGGAGGGAAACGCCGCGCTATTGGCGCGCCCTGCCATCGCCTCGTCCCAGCCACCGGCGTACCACGCCCACTCCACGCCGGCTTCGGTCAGCCGATCGCCGATATGGGCATGGGTCTGCGGCGGCAGGGTCTGCGAAGTGACCAGGGCCATCCCCGGCCGGGCCGGATCGGCCTGGTAGGTGGGCAGATAGGGCGGCAGCATGGTGTTGACCGCGCGGTGATCGGGCGTGATCGAATCGGCAACAAAGCGCACCGGGCCATCCATCGCGCTGGCTGGCGTACCGGGCTTGAGCAGCGGGCGCGGCGGATCGCTGTAGGCCGGATCAAGCTTGACCACGCGGTCTTTCGCCGGGCTCTTGTCAGCGTCCGGGTAATAGGGCGGCGTGGCGGCAACCAGGTATTGGTGGTTGAGGAACGAGCCGCCGAAAGCGCCCATGAAGAAATTGTCGCATAGGGTGAATTCGCGCGCCACCTGCCACAGCCGCAGGTTGGCCCGCACATCGCCATAATGGCCCATGACCAAAGCGCCGCTATCGCCCCAAGCGACGAAGCCATCGTTGCGCCCGCCGTTGATCTGCCACTGGTTGTTGTAGAAGCTGTGGATCAGGTCACGCGTCACCACGCCATGGGGCAGCGGATCGCCTTCGGGCGTCTTGAGCGCAAAGGGCGCATTGGGCAGGCCGGTGATGGCGTCTTCGTCGATATGGAACTCGGCGTGCTCCACCACCTGCTTGTCAGGCACCATGCCTTCCCAGACCTTGGGCAGGGTTTCGAGCACGCGGCCATCGCGATCGCGCTGCCGGGCCCGCTCGGCCGGCACGGCGGAAAGCGGCTGCTGCAGCCCCGGAAAATCGGGGAAGAGATTGTTGAAGCTGCGGTTTTCGGCATAGATCACCACGACCGTATCGATCTTGGCGCGCAGCGCGGCATCAACCTTGGCGCGGCTTCCGGCCCCGGCGCGCGGGGCGGCAGCCGCGGCATCAACCCCGGCGGCAGCGCCGGTAATGGCAAGCCCGGCCAAAAGGCTGCGGCGATCGAGGGCGGGGCCGGCGGGCTTGTCGGATTGGTCGCTCATGCTGGGCTTTGTTCCATTGGGGGGAAGGAATCGGCCGCTGGAATAGAGACTTGGGCAGCGTCTGTCCAAGCATAGCTTGGGGCCAGGTTTCCACCACCCCCAAACCCCCTCCTCTGAAGAGGAGGGGGTATAAGATATTGTAATTCCTCCCCCCTACTCTTTAGAGGAACGGGTCGGGGGGTGGTGGAAGCCGCGCGCTCACTTCACCACATCGCCGCCCTTGATCACGTGATCGACATGCTCCAGCACCGAAATGTCGGCCAGGGGATCACCCTTGACCGCGATCATGTCGGCATAGTGGCCGGGCGACAGCGCGCCCACGTCCTTGCTCCAGCCGAGCAGATCGGCCGAAACCGTGGTGGCGGCCTGGATCGCCTGCATCGGGGTCATGCCATAGCGGACCATGTACTTGAACTGGCGAGCGTTGAGGCCGTGGGGATAGACCCCGGCATCGGTGCCGAACGACAGCTTGACCCCGGCCTTGACCGCCTTGGCAAAGCCATCGCGCTGGGCCTGCGTGGTATCGTCGTTCTTGCGCAGCATGTCGGCCGGCCAGTGGTGGGCCCGGCCATAGTCGGCGATATAGTCGCCATCGTAGATATCCATGTCGAGCCACACGCCCTTGGCCTTGGCCATGGCAATGCCCTCGTCATCGATCAGGCTGGCATGCTCGATCGCCTTGACCCCGGCGCGCATGGCCGCCTTGATGCCGGTGGCACCGTGGGCATGGGCGGTAACCCACGATCCGCGTGCCTTGGCCACGGTGACGGCAGCGCGCATCTCGTCCTCGCTCAGTTCCTGCTGGCCCGGCTCCGTCCCCTGGGCGAGCACCGCACCCGTCGCGATCAGCTTGATCGAATCCGCGCCATGCTGGAACAGCGCGTTGACCTTGCGCGTGGTATCGGCGGCATCGGCCACCACGCCGGCGCGCATGTCGGCCGGCACTTCGACATCGGGGGCAAAGCCGGTCACTTCGCCGCCGCCGCCGGGAATCGTCACATAGGCGCCCACCGCGCTGATGCGCGGGCCGATCACATCGCCGCGGTTGATCGCATTGCGCAGTTCCACATCGGCATAGGCGCGAAAATTGCCGCAATTGTGCACCGTGGTGAAGCCGGCCATCAGCGTGGTGCGGGCATTGCGCGCGCCGACATAGGCAATTTCCATGGCCGAATGCAGCAGCGGTTCGGCGACGTTTTCCGACTGGTCCATGTCAGCCAGGTGCACGTGCATGTCGATCAGGCCGGGCAGCACGGTATAGCCGCTCCAGTCGATCACCCGCGCGCCTGCCGGGATCGCCGCCGCGCCGGGGCCATCGGCAGTGATCGCTGCCACCCGGCCCTGCTCCACCCGGATCAGGCGGCCGGTCAGAACCTGGCCGCTTTCCGGATCGATCAGGCGCCCGGCGCGCACATAAACGGTGCTGTCTGGGACGGTGCTATCCGGTGCCGCTTGCGCCAGCGCGGGAGTGGCAGAGGCGCAAAGCGCGGCGAGCAGAAGCGAGCGGACGAGCATGGTCTGTGCCTAGCGCCTCTGGCATCGCAGCGGGAGTGCCTTTCGCCTTAGGTCTTACGGAAAACCTGGATCAGACGGCCATTGGCATTGGGGCCGAAATCGGGCGCCTTGATCGATGGCGGAATGGGAAAGGTCAGCGTGGCGACGAACACGGATTCGCGCAGCCAGGCATACTTGGCGCCCGGCACTTCGAAGGTCGGCAGCAGGCGATACTTCTGCTCGGTATAGCCCAGGCCCTTGTTGTGGATGATGATCTGCTGCCCATCATCGGTTTTCAGGCGATAGAGCGCATCGACCACCACCACGCCATCGGGGCGCACCACCGGGAAATCGCCGCCGCCGGGGATCACCGTTCCCTTGATCCCCCGGCCCTGGAACACGCCGCCGATGATCGGCCAGACATCGTTGCGATAGCCGTCTGACGCCACCTGGTCCTGGGCGCTGCCCATGTATTCGGGCTGCGAACAGAACGGCAGGATATCCATCACCCATTCCAGGCCGACCTTGTCATAGATCGGCGGCACGCCGCCCGGTGGCAGCGGCGGGGCCGATGGTTCGTGGCCGGCCACGCCCGCCGGCACCGGCAAGGGCGCGGGCGGCACCACGGGGGCAGCCAGCGCGCGCGTGGCCGCAGCCGCCAGCGGCAGGCAGGCACCGATCGCACCCAGGGCATTGCGGCGGGAAAGCGTCATCATGATCCTCCTTGGCCTGCGATCCCCACAGGCCTTGGGCTAAGTGGTGCACGCATGGACGCTGCCTGCGCACCTTCCATTTGGGAGATGCGCGGCGGATTGTTTCGATGTTGCGACACCCGGCACACGGCACGTGCGTGCAAGCGCGCCCGGCCATCTCGCGCCTGCGGCATGGTAGACTTATATCCAACTGGCACAGAGGCGCCCAAGCGGCTAGCGTGAGGCAAGCATCACGTCGCCCGCACAGCGCACGACAAACACATCGAGAGGGTTCCGCATATGGCCGAAGCCATTTATCCCGTTCCCGCCGACTGGGCCCAGAACGCCCTGATCGACGAAGCGCGCTATCTGGAAATGCACCGTCGCTCGGTAGAGGAACCCGATGCGTTCTGGGCGGAGGAAGCGCAGCGGATCGACTGGATCAAGCCGTTCACCAAAGTGAAGAACACGAGTTTCCACGAGGAAGATTTCGGCATTCGCTGGTTCGAGGACGGCACGCTCAACCTTTCGGCCAATTGCCTCGATCGCCACCTGGCAGAGCGCGGCGATACCGTGGCGATCCTGTGGGAGCCCGACAGCCCGACCGATGCATCGCGCGCGATCACCTATCGCGAACTGCACGCCGATGTGTGCCGCCTGGCCAACCTGCTCAAGGCGCGCGGGGTCAAGGCCGGTGACCGGGTGACGATCTACCTGCCGATGGTGCCCGAAGCCGCCATGGCGATGCTGGCCTGCGCGCGGATCGGCGCGATCCATTCGATCGTCTTTGCCGGCTTTTCGCCCGATGCTCTGGCCGGGCGGATCGAGGATTGCGACAGCCGCGTGGTGCTGACCGCCGATGAAGGCCTGCGCGGCGGCAAGCGCGTGCCGCTCAAGAAGAACGTCGACGAAGCGCTGACGCATTGCCCTGCGGTCGATACCGTAGTGGTCCTGGCCCGCACCGGCGCCGATGTGCCAATGCAGGAAGGCCGCGATCTGCCCTGGGCACAGGCCGTGGCAGAGCAGAGCGCGGATTGCGCGCCGGTGGAAATGAACGCGGAAGATCCGCTGTTCATCCTCTATACCTCCGGCTCCACCGGCAAGCCCAAGGGCGTGCTGCACACCACCGGCGGCTATGCCGTGTGGGCCGCGATGACGCACCAGTACGTGTTCGACTATCGCCCGGGCCAAATCTATTGGTGCGCGGCCGATATCGGCTGGGTCACCGGCCATTCCTATGTCGTCTATGGCCCGCTGGCCAATGGCGCCACCACGGTGATGTTCGAAGGCGTGCCCAACTTTCCCGATCCCAGCCGGTTCTGGCAGGTGGTGGACAAGTTCGGCGTGGAAATCTTCTATGGCGCCCCCACTGCCCTACGCGCCCTGATGCGCGAGGGCGATGACTGGGTGCACAAGACCAGCCGCAAGTCGCTGCGCCTGCTGGGTTCGGTGGGCGAGCCGATCAACCCCGAAGCCTGGGAATGGTATCACAAGGTGGTGGGTGAAGGCCGCTGCCCGATTGTCGACACCTGGTGGCAGACCGAGACCGGCGGCGCGATGATCACCCCCCTGCCCGGCGCCACGGCATTGAAGCCGGGCTCTGCCAGCAAGCCGATGTTCGGCGTGCAGCCCGCCCTGCTCGACAACGATGGCCAGGTACTGGACGGCGCCACCGACGGCTGCCTGGTGATCGGCGATAGCTGGCCGGGCCAGATGCGCACGGTGTGGGGCGATCACGAGCGCTTTTTCCAGACCTATTTCACCACGTTCAAGGGCTGGTACTTCACCGGCGACGGCTGCCGCCGCGATGAGGATGGCTATTACTGGATCACCGGCCGCATCGACGACGTGATCAACGTATCGGGCCATCGCATGGGCACGGCCGAGATCGAAAGCGCGCTGGTGGCCCATGCCAAGGTGGCCGAAGCCGCCGTGGTGGGCATGCCGCACGCCATCAAGGGCCAGGGCATCTATGCCTATGTCACCTGCAATGCCGAAGTGGAGCCCGACGAGGCGCTGCGCCGCGAACTGGTGGCCTGGGTGCGGCACGAGATCGGCCCGATCGCCACGCCCGACGTGATCCAGTTCGCCCCCGGCCTGCCCAAGACGCGTTCGGGCAAGATCATGCGCCGCATCCTGCGCAAGATCGCCGAGAATGACCTGGGCTCGCTGGGCGATACCTCCACGCTGGCCGATCCTTCGGTGGTGGACAACCTCATCGCCAATCGCCCGGTGCTGGCCACGGCCTAAGCCCGCCGGTTAGCGCCGCGTTTGCCGCGCCCCCGCCACTGCACGGTGCCCCCAACGGGCCGGGCAGTGACGGGGGCGCTGGCATATGGCCTGACGCGATTGGCACGGTCGACGCGGCGCCGATTCGCACAGCGCAAACGCCCCGAAGCATGAAGCGCGGGGCGTGCGGTAAACCGTAGATTTTGCGTAAAAAGCCCGATTTTCGCGCCACTATATGGCAATCGCGGCTTGATGGCAGGTTCACCCGGCGCAGGGATTTTTTACGGCGTCCTCTCCCACCGCCGCGCCGGGCTTATCCCGTCTTATGCCTTGTCATCATAGCGGCTCAAGCCAGACGTGCTAGTCCAAAAGTGCATACCTATTCTTTGACAAGATCTGATGCAGGGTTGCAACACTTCAGCCTGCTGAAATTTTCAGCGGGCGGCAGCGGCTGTTGTGGTGGCGGCATGGGCTTGCCGGTCAACGGCAGCTTAATGCCGCCTTCCGCATTGCCGCGATGCGCGTTTCTGCGCAGCCCGGCATCCATCCAGGCTTGGCCGGCGATGCCGCAGACTGTGCGGCATGTGCAGATCCCTTCCCCCGGCGCGGCCCAGGCGCCACCGGCTGTCCCGCGCCACCGCGCTGCTTGGCCTGATGCTGGCCCTGCCGCAGACGGCTTGGGCAGCAGATACGCCACCGGCGCGGCTGATCGGCCTGGGCGCCAGCTATGTGGCCGATGCCCTGGGTGTTGCCGATGGCGGTGTGGCGCGCGGCGGCGGGCTGGCGGCGCGCGCCGATGCCTGGGTGGACGTGGATGGCGGCGCGCTGGGTGTGTCGCGGCTGACCGCGCATATCGACATGATCGCCGTGCATGGGCCGGTCTTTTCCGATTCGTGGGCGGGCGATGCGCAGGGCATCAGCAGCATCCAGGCGCCAGGGCGCCATCACCTGTATGAAGCCTGGGTGCGCTGGCAGGCGAGCGACAATGCCGCGCCGCTGGCGATTGCGACCAAGGTGGGCCTGATCGACGTGAACACCGAGTTCGACGTGCAGAGCGTGGGCGCCCTGTTCGTCCACGCCAGTCACGGCACTGGCGCCGAACTGGCGCAAAGCGGCCCCAACGGCCCCGGCATCTTTCCCATGGCAGTGAGCGGGGCGCTGGTTACCGCCAGCACCGCAGGCAAGACCACGCTGCGCCTGGGCGCGTTCGACGCGCAGGCTGGCAGCGTGGCCAACGACCATGTACCCGCCCTGCGCCTGCCCGGCACGACCGGCGCGCTGCTGATCGGTGAGGTGGAGTTTCCGCTGGGCCAGGGCGAAGTGCAGGTGGGCGTGTGGCGCTATACCCGGCCGCTGCCGCGCGTGGACGATACAGGGCACAGCGCCCACTCGCAGGGCGGCTATGTATTGATCGAAGGGCCGCTGGCACCGCGCTGGCATGGCTGGGTTCGGCTGGGACTGGCGGATGCGCGCAGCAATCCGATCAGCTGCTATCTTGGCACCGGCCTGGTGCGCGAGGCGGGCGCCTGGCAATTGGGCGTGGCCATGGCCCATGCCCGGCTCGGCAGCCGGGCGCGCGCCGCGCTGCTGCCCGATGCCGTGGTGGCGCGGGCCCACGAAACCGCGCTGGAGCTGACCGCGGCGCGGCCAGTGGCGCGCTGGCTGACCCTGCAACCGGAACTGCAATATGTGATCCACCCTGGCTGGAATCCGGCGCTGCGCTCTGCCCTGGTCTGGGGCATGCGGTTCAAGCTCGCCTGGGCGCGCTAGGCAAAACCTCGCCCTGCCCCTTGCGCATGGGGCAAGGGCAGGCAAAAGCGGGCGCGCCTGCGCCGGCCGGGGTGGAACGTTTCCGATCCTTTCGGGTAAGAGGCATGATAGCCTGAACGAACAAGGGATTGATCGACGCATGCCCCTGATGACGCGGCGCCGGGCGCTGGGCGGCATGGCCGCCACGCTGGCCCTGCCCCAAGTGGCGCATGCCGCCCGCGACACCCTGCGCGTGACCACCCGCAGCGGCGTGGTGCGTGGCCGCATGGCCGATGGCATGCGCGTGTTCACCGGGATCCCCTATGGCACCGCCGCCCGCTTTGCCGCGCCGCGCCCGGCCCGGCCCTGGCAAGGCGAATGGGATGCCACCCGCCCGGCGCGCGCCGCGCCGCAGCCGGCCGGAATGGACCCGCTGCCCGCCGTCCAGGCGGAAGATTGCCTTCAGCTCAACATCTGGGCGCCGGCGGCACCGGGGCGCTATCCAGTGATGGTCTTCGTGCACGGCGGCAGCAACGAAACCGGATGGAGCGGGTGGGAGGTGATCGCCGGCAACCGCTTTGCCGCGCATGGCGTGGTCTGCGTGACGCTGAACTATCGCCTGGGCGCGCTGGGCTTCATGGAACTGGGCCACCTGCTGGGCCGCGCCTATGCCGGCAGCGGCAACAATGGCCTGCGTGACCTGGTGCTGGGCCTGCGCTGGGTGCAGGACAATATCGCCGCGTTCGGCGGCAACCCGCGCGCGGTGACGCTGGCGGGCGAATCATCGGGCGCGCGCAATGTCTGCGCACTGCTCGGCACGCCGGCGGCCGACGGGCTCTATGCCCGCGCCATGGTGTTCAGCGGCGGGGCGCAGACCGTGCATATTCCTGCCACCGCCGCGATCTTTGCCAATGCCGTGGTGGCGCGGCTGGGCGGGGTGGAGCGGTTGCTGGTGGCGCCTTTTCCCGCGCTGGTCGAAGCGCAAGTCGCCGCGCGCAAGGGCTGGCCACAGGGCCTGCCATTCCGGCCGACGGTCGATGGCGCATTCCTGCCCCAGGCGCCGCTGGCCCGCGTGATCGAGGGGCGCGCGCCACGCGTGCCGCTGCTGACCGGATCGAATGCCAACGAAAGCCGCCTGTTCCTGAACGAGGTGCAGGCCAGCCGGCCGATCTGGTCGCAAAGCGTATCGACCGAGCCGATGCCGCGGATGACCGCGCTCAACCGCGCCTATGCCCGCGCCTTTCCCGAATTAACCGACGCCCAGCGCCACTGGCGCCTGCTCACGGCCGAGGAATATGGCATGCCCACGCTGCGCCTGGCCGAGGCCCATGCCGCACGCGGCGCGCCGGTGTGGCGCTATCGCCTGGCCTTGCCGGCGCCGGGCGGCCCCTACAAGGGGCACAGCCCCCACGTGCTCGACCTGCCGCTGACGTTTGACCACGTGACACTGCCATCGATGGCGCAGATGTTCGGCCTTTCGGCGGCGGACCAGCCGATTGCCGAAGCCTGGCACGAAGCGATGGTGGCCTTTGTCAAAGGCGGGGCGCCCGGGTCACCAGGCATGCCGGCCTGGCCGCGCTTTGACGCCACCACCCGCGCCACCATGGTGTTCGACCGCGTCAGCACCGTCGAGAACGATCCCGACGGCGCCGAACGCCTATTGTGGCAACAGACGCCGATCGAGCCGGTCAGCGGGGCAAGGCGCCGCTGAACCCGCCCACCCCGGCAATCGCCAGCACGGCGCGATCGGGCAGCGCCGGCTGGGCAAACGCCAGGCGCAGATAGCGCGCCTGGACCGGGGCGGCAAAGCCGATGCGCTGCGTCGCCAGGGCGTAAGCGATGTTGGAAAACTCACCCTCGCCCTGCGCCTGCCAGGCCTGCCCGTCCAGGCTGGTCTCCACACGATAGCCGCGCGGCGGCGTCGCATCGGGTGCCAGATGGCGCGGCGGGGTCAGGCTGAATCCGCCCAGCGTCACGGCGCGGCCGATATCGAGCGTGACCGTGGCCGGATGCCCAGCGGTGGGCACCGGCTGAGCCCACAGCGCTTCGACCTCGCCATCGAGCAGCGCCTGCGCGCCCGGCGCGCTGGCATCGACCACGCGCCAGCCCAGCGTGCTGAGCACGTCGCTGCCGCGCGGCGCGGGCGCGGCCACCGGCACCGGCGCCACGCTTTTGAACAGGGCAAACTCGCGGATCGCCGGGCACGCCGGCGCATCAAGGATCACCAGGCGCACGCGGCGTGGCGCAATCGGCGCGGGCAGGCGCACCACGCGTTGCGCGCCGATGCATTCCTTTTCCGCCAGGCGCTGCCACTGCCCGCCGATTTCGGCCTCGATGGCAAAGCGGGTGACGCGCACGCCGAGCGGCAGGTATTCGGCCACGCGCACCACATCGAACCGCGTCCCCGGCGCCAGATCGAGGGTAAGCGTGGGGGTGTGCACGGCATCGGGCGTGGACCAATAGGTTTCAGCCCGGCCATCGAGCACGGCGGCCGGGGCAAAGCGAGGCCCGCGCACCGCGCTGGCATGGGCCACCGCGCCCTTGGCCAGATCGCGGGCAAAGGTGGCGCGCATGGCATCGCCGAACGAGGCGAGCACTGCCACATCATGATCAGCGAGGCGCCCGCGCTGATCAGGCGGCAGGTTGAGGTTGAGATTGGTGCCGCGCCCCACCGATTCGTCGAACAGGCGCACCAGGCGTTCGGGGCTTTTCACCTTGGTGTCTTCATCTGGGTGATAGAACCAGCCGGGGCGGATCGACACGTCGGTTTCGGCCGGCCACCAGATTTCGCCGCCGCGCAGGCCGGAATTGCCGACATCCTGTTCATAGGGCTTGTTGGGCATGGTCGGCCAGCAGGGATCGCCGGCCACGCCATCTTCATTGCCCACCCAGCGGATATCGGCGCCGAGCGGATCGAACGTGCAGGCATCGGGCTGCATCTGGTGCACCAGAGCGATGATCGAAGGCCAGTTGTAATAACGCGGGGCATCGATGTGCCGGGTTTCGCGCGCGCCACCGTAATAGCCATCGCCGCCATTGGCACCGTCGAACCACACCTCGAACAGCTTGCCATAGCGGGTGCACAGCTCGGTCAGTTGCGCGCGGTAGTAATCGACATAGGCGGGCCGGCCATATTCGGGATGGTTGCGATCCCACGGCGAGAGATAGAGGCCATAGGACAGGCCATGGCGGCGCGCCGCCTCGCCCATTTCGGCAACGATATCACCCTTGCCGCCCTTGTAGGGGCTGTTGCGGATCGAATGCTCGGTCAGCTGCGTCTGCCACAGACAGAAGCCATCATGGTGCTTGGCGGTAAGGATCACCCCGGTCATCCCGGCAGACTTGGCGGCCAGCACGATCTGGTCGGCGCTGAAATCGGTGGGGTTGAACCATTCCGGCTTTTCATCGCCATAGCCCCATTCCTTGCCGGTGAAGGTGTTCATGGAGAAATGGACGAAGGCATACATGCCGCGCTGGTGCCACTTCCACTGGCGCGGCGACGGCGTGGCGCCCCAGGGTGCGGGTGCCGTGGCCGCCGGGGTGGCAGCCAGGGTCGGCGCAGCGGCCAGCGTGGGGGCAACCGCGCCCGCGGCAGCAGAGCGCGACAGGAAGCGACGGCGGGACAGGTCCATGGGCAATCCTTGGGGAAAGGCGCGGCGCACGCGGCGCCGCGCGAAAGGTCAGAGCGGGTTGGCCAGCACCGCCGGCAGGCGATCGGCCAGGCCCACGATCATTTCGCCGAACAGGCCATTGGCCCAGGCAAACCAGCTGCGGGTGAACTGGGCCGGATTGTTGCAATCGACCGCCTCGTGCATGAAGCCGGTGCCGGCGTCAGTATCGCGCAGCTGGCGCAGCAGCGGTGCGATCACCGCCGGATCGCTGGACGACATGGCGCGCACGATCAGGCTCATCGGCCAGACCTGACCCAGGCCGACATGCGGGCCGCCGATCCCCTCGATCGCCGAACCCTTGAAGAAATAGGGATTGGCATCCGACCAGCACGCCGCCGCCGTGGCCTGCCACAGCGGATCATCGGCGGTGACACAGCCGGTATAGGCCAGGCCGAGCAGCGAGGGCACGTTGGCATCGTCCATGAACACCGCGTTGCCAAAGCCATCGACTTCATAGGCCCAGACCTGCCGCCCGTCGGGCAGGCGCATGGTGCCCCACTTGGCCAGCGCGGCGGCCACTTCATCGGCCAGCGCGCGCGCATCGGCCGCGAGCGCGGCATTGCCCGCCGCGCCTTCGGCCACCAGCGCCATTTCGCGCAGGGTGGTGACGGCAAAGTGGTTGGACGGGATCAGGAACGGATAGAGGCAGGCATCGTCAGACGGGCGGAAGCCGCTGTGGATCAGCCCGACCGGCCGCGTGGGCGCGCCATAGCCATCGAGGCCGAGCGTTTCGGTGGGCCGATCGCTGGTGCGGCGGAAGCTGTAGGGCCCGCGCCCATCCTTGCGCTGCTGTTCGCGGAACGTGCGCACGATCGCCTGCTGCGCCGAAACCCAGATGTTGTCGAACGGGGCCGTATCGCCGCTCGCCTGCCAATAGCGATAGGCGAGGCGCATCGGCCAGCACAGCGAATCGACCTCCCACTTGCGTTCGGCCACGCCGGTTTTCATCTGCGTCTGGTCTTCCAGGGCCCAGGGCAGGTTGGTCTTGGCCGTGGCATCGCGCATGAACGCATTGGCATAGGGATCGAGCAGGACCGAACGCGCCTGGCGGGCAATGGCGCCGCGAAACAGCGTGGCGAGGTGCGCGTCCTTGCGCACGAGGTGGATGTAGGACAGCAGCTGCGCGCTGCTGTCGCGCAGCCACATGCAGGGGATATCGCCGGTGATGACAAAGGCATCGACCCGGCCATCGACCAGGCCCAGTTCCACCGTGGTATCGAGCGTGTTGGGATAGCAGGCCGCAAACATCGCGCGCAGCTTGGGATCGGCGATCATCGCCGAAACGCGCGCGATCTCTTCCTCCACCGCCGGGCTGGTGAAGCGGCGCTGCACTTTGGGCGGGCGGGCCGCAAAGCCCAGCGGGGCCGGTGCCGTGCCAGGGGCGGGGGCGGCAGGCGCCTGGGCGGCGGGCGTGGGCGGCGCGGCGATCGGCGGAATGGCCTGCGCCGCCACGGCACCGCGCGCCGGCTGGCTGGCCACGAAGCCGGCCGTGGCCAGCGCCGCCGCACCCTTGACCAGCGAGCGGCGATCCAGCGCTGCGGCATGGGGGTTGGTGGCTTTGGTCACTTCGGCATCTCCTGCGCTTGGCCGGCCAGGGTGAATTCCACCCAGGTGCCCGGCCCGTCTCCCGGCTGGCCATCGCCGATCCACGCCTTGTACGCGCCGGGAAGAACCCGGCGGGTGCCCCGGCGATCAACCACCGACAGGCTGCGCGGATCGAGCGTCAGCGTCACCGTCTGCATCTTGCCCGGTGCCAGGTTAACACGGGCGAAACCGGCCAGCTGGTGTTGCAGCACGGGTTCGGTCAGCACCGCCTCGTGCGCGGGGATCGGCGGCACGACATAGGCCTGCACCACGTCTTCGCCAGCGCGGTTGCCCTGGTTGGTGAGGCGCACCGAGAGGGTGACCGGGCTCTTCGTATCGGCCGCCTTCACGGCCGGGTTGGCATAGGCAAAGCGGGTGTAGGACAGGCCATGGCCAAAGCCCCACAGCGGCGTGCCGGTGAAAAAGCGATAGGTCCGCTCTTTCATGCCATAGTCGACGAAGGCGGGCAGATCGGTGGTGTGGCGATAGAACGTGACCGGCAGCCGCCCCGAAGGATTGCTGGCGCCCGACAGGATGTCAGCGAGCGCAGTGCCGCCGGCTTGCCCCGGATACCACGCCACCAGCACGGCATCGGCAAGGGTTTCATCCATGGCGATGGCACTGCCGGTGGCCAGCACGGCGACCACTGGCTTGCCCGTGGCGCGCAAGTTTGCCAGCAACCTCGCCTGCGGCTCGGGCAGTTCGATCTCTGACCGGTCACCGCCGACAAAGCCAGGCACCTGCACCTGCAGCGCCTCGCCCTCAAGATCGGGGGACAGGCCCAACACCGCCACGATCACATCGGCATCCTTGGCCACGGCCAGGGCCTTGGCCTCTTCCGCGTCGGCAGGCGGCACCCACATCAGGCGCAGGCCTTCATCGTCGCCATAGTGTTCCAGCTCCAGCCGGATCGGCTGCGGCGTGCCATCGCTGCTCAGGGCAAATTCGACGCGCGCCTTGCCCAGCGGGCCGGCGTGCAGCTGCTGGCCGCCCACCCACAGCGCCACGTCATCATGGCGGTGGCAATCCTTCCAGCATTGCGGCGCATCGATCGCCAGGCGCCAGGCACCCGGCCCCGGCGGCACCAGCATGCCTTGCCAGCGCGCGCTGAACCGCGCCGGATCGAGGCCGGCCGGCGCGGCGCGGGTGAGGTTGAAATCGATGCGGCGATCCTGGCGGGCCAGCACCAGCTTGCCCATCGCATCGCGGTATTCGGCCGCCAGCCCCGGCTTGCCATCGGCAGCAAGCGCGGTTTCGGGCAGGACCACCGGCGCACCTTCGGCCAGGACCGAGCCTTGCGCATAGACCACGTGATCGGCGCCAAAGCGCGCGCGCAGTCCTTCGAGCGGGGTGACAGGTGCGGCGGCGGTGCCATGGTAATTGGCCTCGAGCACGCCCAGGTCATCGGCATTGGCGCCGATCACCGCCAGCTTCACCCCCGGTTTCAGCGGCAGGACGCCGTCGTTGTTCTGCACCAGGACCATGGCCTTGCGCGCCGCTTCCAGGGCCAGGGCGCGGTGATCGGCCGTATCGACCTGATCGGGCTTGATCGCGCGCCAGGGATCGGGCTGGTTGAAAGCAATGCCGAGCCGTGCGCGCGCGCTGAGCGAACGCACCAGGGCGCGATCGACCTCCGCCTCGCTCACCAGGCCGCGCCGCACTGCGTCGGGCAGGGCAGAATAGGCGGTGCCGCAGTTGAAATCGCTGCCGCCGCGGATCGCCGCGGCCGATGCCTCTGCCGCGTCATAGGCATGGTGATGGAACTGCCAGATATTGCCGATGGCATCGCAATCCGACACGACGAAACCGGTAAAGCCCCAGTCCTTGCGCACGCGCTGGTTGAGCAGCGCGTCGTTGGCGCAGGCCGGCATTCCGGCAATGGAATTGTAGGCACACATCAGCGACAACGCATGACCCTGGGTTACGGCCATGCGGAATTGCGGCAGATAGGTCCATTCCAGGTCTTGCGGGCTGGGATCGACATCGAAACTGTCGCGCCCGGCTTCCGGCCCGGAATGGACTGCCAGGTGCTTGGCCGTGGCAATCACGCGCGGATGGGCAAGGTCTGGCCCTTGCAAGCCGTGGATGAAGCCCACCGCCAGGCTGCCGGTCAGCAGCGGGTCTTCGCCATAGGTTTCCTGGCCCCGGCCCCAGCGCGGATCGCGG
The DNA here is from genome assembly GCF_001295765.1 of Novosphingobium sp. AAP1. NCBI lineage: Bacteria > Pseudomonadati > Pseudomonadota > Alphaproteobacteria > Sphingomonadales > Sphingomonadaceae > Novosphingobium > Novosphingobium sp. AAP1. The sequence goes on from NZ_LJHO01000001.1 coordinate 841,808, forward strand.
AAGATGTTGATGTTGGGCGACCAGATGGTGAGGCCCTGGTAAATGCGGCGATCGGCGCTGACGGGCTGGGCGTTGAACCGCGCCCGCGCCTCGGTCGAAACCACCGTGCCGACCCGCTCCATCAGCGCCGGATCCCAGGTTGCGGCCAGGCCGATCGCCTGGGGGAATACGGTGGCCACGCCATTGCGCGCCAGGCCGTGCAGCCCTTCGTTCCACCAGTCATAGGGCGGCAGACCCAGGCCCGGATCGGCCGGCGCCGTGCTTTGCAACTGCGCCGCCTTGCGTTCCAGGCTCACGCCCTTGAGCGCGGCGGCGATTTGCTGCTCCACCGGATCGGCATGGGCAGCCGGCGCAGCCAGGGCCAGCGCGATGACCGACGCCAGGGCAGAGGAAACGGGCAACGAACGCATCAGTGGCTCCCGGCCAGGGTACGCAGCACCAGCGCGCGGCGTAGTTTGGCCACCGGCGCAGGGCCGGTGATGGTAAGAGTGCGGCTCTCCCCGGGCAGCAGGTCAAAGCCGTTGTCATCGGCGGCTGCATCCAGCGTGCCGAAATCGAGCATGACAGCCCGCGCCAGGTTGCGCGCGGTAACCGTCACCTGGCGCCCATGCCAGACGACCGACAGGCCGGGGTCGGGATAGGCCATGGCCTTGGGCACGGCGCGCTCCACGATTTGGCGCGCGACCGGCTGGCCAGCGACCAGCAGTTCGGCCACGGCATAAGCCGCGCCGGGCGCCGCGCTGCCAAAGACCGTGGCATCGGGCACCTCTGCCGCCTCGGTCACGCCATTGGCGGCCAGCTGCACATCGCCTTGCGCGGTGCCCAGCGTGGTGCCGTCCATGGCGCGCCCGGTCAGGCGCCAGTGCGCGGCGGGCGGACCTTGCGCGTCAGAGACCAGCGCCACGCGCGTCGCCGCGCCCTTGTGCTCGGCCACCACGGTCTGCGGGGCAAAGAACCGCCGCGCGGCATAGTGCAGCAGCTTCCACCGCCCGGCATAATCGATGCTCGACCACGAAATCGCCGGCCAGACATCGTTCAACTGCCAATAGAGTGACCCCATGGTGACCGGGGCACAGGCGCGATGGTGGCGCGCGGCCATGTCGATCGCCTGCATCTGGTTGACCTGGGTAAGGTAATCGAAATCCGCCAGCCGCGCCGGGCCGCTGCCCTGCGGCGCGCGCAGCCGCGCATCGAGATAGAATTGCAGTCGGCTGTTGCCTTCGCCCGCGAGGAACTTCTGGTGCGCCTTCATCACCGCGCTTTGCGGGTCTGACACGTTCGGCCCGGCAAAACCGGCGATCGTGGCCATGACCGGCATCGCCTGGAAGCCGTATTCCGACATGAAGCGCGGACAGCTGTCCTGATAGTTTTCCACCGGCTTGGAGCCGGACCAGACATCCCAGAAATGGCGATCGCCAGCGGCATCGGTATCGACCGGGCCTTCATAATCGGTCGATGGCGAACCCGGCCAATACGGCGTTTGCGGGCTATGCGCGGCCACCGCATCGCGCAGCACGCGGTCGAACAGCACGGTCATTGCCGTGGCAATGCGCTCCTGCTCATCAGGGCCGACCGCCTTCTTGAACTCCTTGCGGTCAGACCAGTTGGCCCAGCCCGACAGCACTTCATTGCCGCCGGTCCACACCACGATCGAAGGATGGCTGCCCAGCCGGGCCAGTTGATCGTCCGCCTCGGCAGCAACGCTGGCGCGATAGGCCGGATCGGGTGGCGGCACGGCGCCGCCGAACATGAAATCCTGCCAGATCATCAGGCCCATGCGATCGGCCGCAGCATAGAACGCATCGTCGAGATAGGTGCCGCCGCCCCACACCCGGATCATGTTCATGTTGGCCGCCTTGGCATCGGCCAGCATGTGTTCCATCGTCGCGGCGGTCACGCGCGAGGGGAAGCTGTCGAACGGGATCAGGTTGGCGCCCTTGGCAAAGACCGGCACGCCGTTGATCTTGAAGCCGAACGCGCCATTGCCACGGATCAGTTCAACCGTGCGCAGGCCCACCGTGCGCTGCGCGGCCTGACCCTGCCCCGCCCCATCGATGATGTGCGCCGATACCTGGTAGAGCGGCTGTGCGCCCATGCCAACGGGCCACCAGCGCTGCGGCGCGGCGATGGTCAGTGGAACGGTGATCGTGTTGCTGCCGGCATCGACCGACACGCTGCGCGTGACCGGCGGCAGCGCCGTGCCATCGGGCGCGGTCACCGCCAGCTCGACGGTAAGCGGCGCGGTGGCATCGGCCTCTACCGCCAGGCGCGCGGTCAGCCGCGCCTGTGCGCTGCCCATGGCATCCTGCTGCACGTCCATCGCGCCGATCCGCGCGCCGTCCCAGCCTTCCAGCCGCACGCCGTGCCACAGCCCGATGTTGACGATGCGCGGGCCCCAGTCCCAGCCATACTGGTACTTGGGCTTGCGGATATAGGCAGAGGTCTGCACGCCCTTGGGCTCGTCGCCAAAGGCAGAATCGTACTCGGCCGGCAGCGGATGCGCCTGCTTGAGCACCATCGGCTGCAATGCGCGAATGGGCGAGGCAAAGTGCACCAGGATTTCATTGGCGCCGGCATGGAGCAGCGCGCGCACTGGCACGCGCCAAGTGCGATGGGCATTGTCGGCCGTGAGCACGTCATGCCCGTTGACGCTGACCGTGGCGAAGGTGTCGATCCCGTCGAACACCAGATCGAGATGGCCGTGCGCCAGCATCGCTGGCGTTACATTCAGCGTGCGGCGCATGTCCCAACCGGCCAGGCCCGCCCACTGGATCGCGCCTTCGTTGGTGCCGATGAACGGATCGGGCACGCGGTGCTGTTCAACCAGGGCCTGTTGCACGGTGCCGGGCACGGGCACGCCAAACCAGCGCGCCTCGCGGGGATGGGCTTTTGCGGCACCGTCGTCAGGAGCGATGCGCGCCTGCCAGCCGGTATCGAGCGACTGGCTTTCCGGCGCGGCCAGCGCGGCTGGCGCCACCCCGGCCAGCGCCAGGGCAGCCAGCGTGACCAGCCGCCTCACTTGGCGGCCCCACGCGGGGTTTCATGCCACTGCACCTGCTCCACCGTGTAGAACGGCCCGGCCGGCGAAGCGGTGAACTGGAAGCAGACGTCGTTTTCATCCGCCAGGCCCAGCTGCGGCAGATCGGCGTCGAGCGCAAACTGCTGCGGCGCCTTGGCCGGATCGGGCAGCGGCCAGGTGGCCAGCACCCGCGCGCCGGGCATGGGATCGTGTTCCTTCTGCTGATCGTTTGCCGCCTTTTCCGCCGCGCGGCAGCCGGCCGACACCACCAGTTCGCCAAACGGACTGGTGGCATAGCGCGCGATCACCGCGTGCTGATCGTGCGCCAGGCCATAGTTGCGCGGCAGGCGCGCCACCTTGACGGTGATCGCCTTGGCATGGGCCAGCGGCGCATGGTCATCGGCCACGCAGGCATCGAAGATATTGACGTTGAACGCCGGCGCATTGGCCGTGGCATCGGCATTCAGCGGAACACGCAGGCCCAGCGCACCACGCGGGCAGGCAGACAGCGCACCGTTGGCCGTGGTCAGCAGCGTATCGCGCGTGACATCGAACCGGCGCGGGGCAGACAGCGCGGCGCCATCGGCGGCAAAATCGGCCGCCATGATCACCGTGCCCGGCGCCACGGCCAGCGGCGCGGCATAGGCGCGCGCCCGTGCCGTGGGCGCCTTGCCATCCAGCGTGTAACGGATCGTGCCATAGGGGGCCTGGGTGGCAAGGGCCACGGTCAGGCGCTTGGCATCGAGCGCGGCACTGCGCGTGCCGGCGATCTTGAAATCGACCGCCAGGGCGCTGTCGGCCACTTCCAGCCCGGCCTCGCGCCAGCGGCGCATCTGCGGATCGAGCCGGGCGAGGAAGCCGGGATAATCCTTGGCCTGAGCCGGATTGCTCCACACGCTTTCCGCCAGCGCGCCGATGCGCGGAAAAATCTTGTGCTGCATCTGCCAGGGCGTGACGATGTATTCCGACCAGGCATTGGCCTGCGCGCCCAACACATGGGCGGCCTTTTGCGCATCGATCCCCTTGGGCATGGGATCATAGTGATAGACCGCCTCCAGCGTCTGGATCGCGATGCGGCCCGGAGGCGCGTCACCGCGATCGGACTGGAGATTGTCGAGATAGAGATTGGGCGCCGGGCTGAGTACGACATCGTGCCCGGCATTGGCCGCATCGACCGCGCCGGCCTCGCCCCGCCAGCTCATCACCGAGGCCGAAGGCGGCAGGCCTCCTTCGAGGATCTCGTCCCAGCCGATCAGGCGGCGGCCATGCTGCGCGAGATAGCTGCCGAGCTGATCGATCATCCAGCTTTGCAGGCCGTTCTCGGTCTTGATGCCCAGGGCGCGCATCTGCGCCTGCACCTGCGGCGCGCGCTCCCACTGGTCCTTGACCGCCTCGTCACCACCGAGGTGGATGAACGTGGACGGAAACACCGCCATCAGTTCATCGAGCACGTCCTTGACGAAAGCCATGCCCTGCGGGCCAGGGTTGAACAGATAGGGATTGACGCCCCAGTCCCCCGACACCGGCGGCGTGCCACCCAGAACGCCGAGTTCGGGATAGGCCGCGACCAGCGCCTGGGCATGCCCGGGCAGGTCGATTTCGGGCACCACGGTGATGCCGCGCGCGGCGGCATAGGCCACCAGATCGCGCAGTTCCGCCTGGGTATAGAACCCGCCACTGCGCGCACCCTTGTCGGCATCGGGCCCCTGCCCGGTATCAGGCTGGGTGCGCCAGGCGCCCACTTGCGTCAGGCGCGGATACTTCTTCACTTCAAAGCGCCAGCCCTGGTCGTCGGTCAAATGCAGGTGCAGCACGTTGAGCTTGACCGCCACCATGCCGTCGATCACCGCGCGGATGGATGCGATCGGCTGGAAATGGCGCGCCGTGTCGATCATCAGCCCGCGCCAGGCAAAGCGCGGTGCATCGGTCACGGCCAGAGCCGGCACGCGCACCGCAGCGCCGCTCTTGCCCGGCACGCCGGCGAGTTGTTCGAGGCTCATCGCGCCATAGAGCAGCCCGCGATCGCCCGAGGCGGTAATCACCGCTCCGCTGGCCGAGACGGCCAGGGCATAGGCCTCGTCACCGGCCGTGGCACCACGCACGAAGCGCACGGTGCCCTTGTCGCCTTCGACCACACGCAGCGAAAGGCCATGCTGCGCAGAAAGACGCGCGGCGAGCAGGGTGGCGGCCGCCTTGGCCCCGGCATCACCCGGCGGCACGGCCAGCGTAGCGCCATTGGCGAGTACGAGCGCGCCCTTGCCCGGCACCACCTGGGCGGGCCAAGGCACCAGCGGCAGGGCTGCCGGACCATGGCTGGGCGCGGCGAGGGCAACGGGCGAAACTGCCAGCGCCAGGCCCACGGCCAGCGCCGCCATTCCAGCGCGGGCGCGCGATCCCCGCCCGTTCGATCCTGCCACCATCATGCCTGATTCCCTCGCGCCTGCTTGTCTCTACCCTTGGGCAGAGAGGTAACCAAAATATATCCAATGCGACAACAGGTATTGTGTCCGCCGCAACAAAAAATCGTCAGGCGCCAAGCCGGAGCTTATACGCCTACGCTTCAACCGGCGCGCAAGCGTTGCCCGAACGACATTACCAATGTAAATCCTTTCGGACGTTACGCCGCAAGCCAGGATACCGCCATGCCGCCAGCCGACAATGCCTTGCCGCGCGCCGCCACGCTGGCCTCGCGCCGCGCCCTGCTGAAAGGGGCGGCGGGCTGGGCCATGGCAATGCGGCTGGGCTGGGGCGGCAGCGCGATGGCCCTGCCCAGCGCAAACCGCGGCGCGGCACTGCTGATCGCCCCGACGGACATGATGCCTGGCGGCTTGCGCATGCCAGCCCCCCTGCCCGGCGCCGCGCCGCGCCTTCCGGCAACAGAGCCGGGGCGCCAGTCGCTCGACCAGGGATGGCTGTTTCACGAAGGCGACATTCCTTTTCCCGTGCCCGCCGATCACAATGCCACTTATCTGTCGGTCAAGGCGGGCAATGCCGGCGGGCCGGCAGCGCTCGATTTCGATGCGTCAGACTGGCAGGCGGTTACGCTGCCGCACGATTGGGCCAGCGCGCAGGGCTTCGATCCCGCTGCCAATGTCTCGCAAGGCTATCGCCCGCGCGGGATCGGCTGGTATCGCCGCCTGATCCGGCTCGATCCGGCAGTGGAAGGCCAGAAGATCGAGCTGCGCTTTGATGGCATCGCCAGCCACGCCACGGTGTGGGTCAATGGCAGCGAGGTGGCACACTCTTGGTCGGGCTATACCGGGGTGACGATCGATCTGACGCCCTTTGCCCGCTATGGCGACGATCTCAACTGGATCGCGGTGCGCGCCGATGCCACCGTGCGCGAGGGCTGGTGGTATGAAGGCGCGGGGATCTATCGCCACGCCTGGCTGGTGACCCGCCCGCCGCTGCACATTGCCGAACAGGGCGTGCATGGCCACCCGGTGCGCCAGGCCAATGGCCGTTGGACGGTGCCGGTCAGCGTGACGCTGGGCAATATCGCCGACGCACCGGCCAGCGCCGTGGTGCGCGCCAGTGTGCGCGATGCCGCAGGGCGAATACTGTGCCAGGACAGCGCCAAGGCGCAAGTGGACGGGCTGGACCAGGGCAAGGCGCAGATCACGCTGCGGCCCGATGGCGCGGTGGCGCTCTGGTCTCCCGATGATCCGGTGCTGCACGACCTGGTGGTGGAAGTGGAACGCGATGGCGTGGTGATCGACCGCCGCCGCGTGGCGATCGGTTTTCGTGCGGTGGTGTTCGATCCGGCGCGCGGCCTGCTGCTCAATGGCGTCGCCACCAAGATCAGGGGCGTCTGCCTGCACCAGGACCATGCCGGGGTGGGCGTCGCCGTGCCCAATGCCTTGGTGCTGTGGCGGTTGCAGCGGCTCAAGCAGCTGGGCTGCAACGCCATTCGCATGACGCATGGCGCCTGCGCGCCCGAAGTGATGGACTGGTGCGACCGGCTGGGTTTTCTGGTCATGGCCGAAAACCGCTTGTTCAACCCCGCGCCCGATTACCTGGCGCAGCTGGAATGGCTGGTGCAGCGCGACCGCAACCATGCTTGCGTGTTTGCCTGGTCGGTGTTCAACGAAGAACCGATGCAGGGCACCCACGCCGGCAAGGAAATGGTGCGCCGCCTGCGCGCCGCCGTGCGCCGGCTCGACCCGGACCGCCCGGTGACCGCGGCGATGAGCGGCGGCTTCTTCAATCCCGAAAACGTCGGCCAGGCGGTCGATCTCATGGGCTTCAACTATTACCAGGGCGATTACGATCGCTATCACGCGCTGCATCCCGACCAGCCGATGCTGAGCAGCGAAGACACCAGCGCCTATGGCACGCGCGGCGCCTTTGCCAGCGATCCGCAGGCCCACGTGATCACCGCGCTGGACAAGGAAGCCGCCGGCTGGGGCGCCACCCACCGCCAATCCTGGCAGGCAATCGCGGCGCGGCCGTTTGTGGCCGGCGGCTTTGTCTGGACCGGGCTGGATTACCATGGCGAGCCCACGCCCTATGCCTGGCCCAGCGTGGGCAGCTTTTTCGGCATCATGGACCTGTGCGGCTTTCCCAAGACCGCGTTCGGCATCCGCCAGGCGCAGTGGCTGGATAGCGCGCCGATGGTGTGGATCGATCCGCACTGGACCTGGCCGGGCCGCGAAGGCCAGCCGATAGAGATGCTGGCGATCACCAATGCGCCGAGCTTGGAAGTGCGGCTGAACGGGCGCACCGTCGCCCGCATTGCCCAGGCCGATCGCATCATGGGGCACACGCTGCACATCCCCTATGCCCCCGGCCGGCTGGAAGCCCTGGCGATCGACAGCGGCAAGGTGGTGGCCCGCATGGTGCACGAGACCGCTGGCCCGGCCAAGGCCCTGCGGCTGACCCCCGCGCGCCGCGCGCTGGGTAGCGAAGGCGATGATGCCCTGGCGATCACCATTGATGCCACCGATGCGCGTGGCCGCCATGTGCCGGTGGCGCAGGACATGGTGCATCTGTCCGTGCGCGGCGGGGCAATCATCGGGCTGGGCAATGGCGATCCCAACAGCCACGAAAGCGAGAAAGGCACCGCGCGCAGCCTGTTCAATGGCCTGGCCCAGGCGATCGTGCAGGGGGATGCGGGCCTTGCCCCGCTGGTACTGGAAGCCAGCGCGCCCGGCCTGGCCCCGGCGCGACTGGTCGTGGGCCGCGAGGACAGAAGCGCCGCGCCAACGGTGGCGGCCGAAGCGCCACGGCAACGCCTGGATCGCTGGCTGCGCTCCCCCGCCCTGCCCGCGCGGCCCGACCCGCGCCTGGCTCCCGCGGCGGGCGACAACAATTCTTGGGACAGCGTGGGCAGCAGCGAGGCGGCAACCACGACGGCCGGCAGCAGCGAACAATGGCATCTCTATCGCGCCACGATCACGCCATGGCGCGCGGTGGCGGCGCGTAGCGGCAGCCTGCGTTTTGCCAGCCTGGCCGGCACGGCCGAGGTATGGCTGGACGGGGCGCTGCTGGGCCGCAAGACCAGCCCGGCGCCGGCCCCCCTTACCCTGGCGCTGCCCGCTGGTGCCGGCCCGCGCGAACTGGTGGTGATCGTGGCCGCGCGGGACGGGAGCGTGTCAGGAATTGCCGGGCCGGTGGACCTCACTCCCTGAAATTTCAATTCCTTTTCAATACCATTTCAACGTGTGGCGGCAACGAAGGCGGCCACGCGCGACACATCGGTCTGGCGCCCACGCCCGGCCTGGAAGCCAAGGTCGATCAACCGCGCATCGACGCAGGCCTTGGGCACCGGGCTGCGGCACGAGGCGTGGAATTCGTGCACGCCGGCCGCGCGCAAGGCGGCCACGGCGGGCGGTTCCAGGCCCCCGCCGGCCATGATCGTGATGCGCCCGCTGGCCGCTTTCACCAGCGCGGCAAAGCGCGCCACGCCATCACCCGCGCGCACCGCGCCGGCCGAGGTCAGAATGCGGTCAAAGCCCAGTTCCACCGCGATTTCCAGGCCGGCGAACGGATCGTCGAGCAGATCGAACACGCGGTGCAGCGTAAGCGACAGCGGCCGCCCGCGTGCCTCGCCCAGCGCGCGGGCATGGTCGACCCATTCGGCCAGCGCCCCGCGATCCAGCCCCTGACGCCCGCCGCAACCGATCACCGCGCCGGCAAGGCCAGCCTTGGCGAAATCGGCCAGATCGGCCTGCACCAGCGCACAATCGCGGGCATTGTAGGCAAAATCACCAGGGCGCGGGCGCGACAGGGCATGAACCGGCAAGGGCTGGCGCGCTGCAAGATCGAGCAGGGACGATGGCGGCGTCAGCCCACCCAGGTCCAGCGCCACGCACAGTTCCAGCCGATCCGCGCCACCGGCCAGCGCCGCAGCCATGCCGGCACCGTCTTCCACGCACACTTCAAGCATCGCGGCCGGCCTTCGTCATGGGCTGATTGGCATTCATTGGCCTGCTCCTTTTGCGGTCCACCGCACCAGCGAATCACCTTTGCGCGATGTGGCTTTGTTTTGGTCCCTACCAAACCCGTGTAAATTTTTTTGGGACTGCGGCCAATATGCCGCACCCCTCAACCCGCAAAAAGACCGGAAAACGGCGGATTTCGTATATTTTTTCACATTATTTCATTCTGTTGGCGGATGTGTCAGGCCAAGTTTTGGTGGACAGCCGGTTTCATTTAAGTGACATATTGCGTGGCGGTTGGACTTAGATTGGTTACAGACCACATCCAGGAAACAGCCGCGAGGGGTAAGCAACACCGTTTCAGGGTTCAACACATTCGTGCCCGGGATACGGGCGGGATTGAGGGTTAAAACATGTCATTCTTTCGTGCAGCATTGCTGGCAAGCACCTTTGCCACGATCGTGTCGTCGCCAGCCATCGCGCAGGATGCCCAGGCCACAGCGCCCAACAGCGCCGCCGCCGATTCCGCCGATCAGGGCAGCGATCCGGGCCAGGCGATTGTCGTGTCCGGCATTCGCGCCTCGCTCAAGAACGCGATCGACGTGAAGCGCAGCGCGATTGCCGTGATGGACGTGATCACCGCCGAAGGCGTGGGCAAGTTCCCCGATCGCAACGTGGCCGAATCGCTCTCGCACATTCCCGGCGTGTCGGTGGACCACCAGTTCGGCATCGGCGAACGCGTGTCGATCCAGGGCACCGATCCGGCGCTCAACCGCATCCTGATCGACGGGCACTCGATCGCCTCGGCCGACTGGGGTGGCAACCCCGGCGACGTGACCGGCCGCACGTTCAACTATTCGCTGCTCGCGCCCGAAGTGATTTCGCGCGTAGAAGTCTACAAGTCGCCCGAACCGTGGATCGACGAAGGCGCGCTGGGCGGCACCGTGCTGGTGCGCACGCGCAAGCCGCTCGACATGAAGGCGAATTCGCTGAACGGTTCGATCGGCGTGAACTACAACGATCGCTCCAAGATCGCCAACCCGCGCGGCTCGCTGCTTTACAGCTGGAAGAACAAGGACGAAACCTTCGGCATCATGGTGGCCGGCACCTATGACAAGGATTCGCTGGCCCGCGCCGGGATCGAATACTTCGGCTACTCCACCGGCAAGGACTTCCTGCAAAAGGACGCCAATGGCGACCTGCTGACCGACGGCAACGGCAACTATGTGCCGAAGAACTCGGCGCTCGCTATCAACGGCGGGACGACGCAGGACCTGGCCAATGCCCGCTATCCGGCCGGCATCAACCACGCCTATTTCAAGCAGACGCGCCAGCGCATCGGTGGCCAGTTTGCCGTGCAATATGCCCCCACCAGCGATTTCGAGCTGATCGCCACGGGCATGCACATCCAGGGCACCTACAACAACTTCTCGCAGTCGGAATTCATCTATCCGAACTACAACCCGGGCAACATTTCGGCAGTCACGCTGTCGAACGGCCTAATCAGTTCGGCCTCAATGGCCAATGGCACCAGCACCCAGGCGGAGCTGGACATGAACTATCGCAAGACCAAGGTGACCAACGACAGCTATAACCTGGCGGGCACCTGGCATGTCAGCGACCGCTTCACCCTGTCGGGCAACGGCGGCTGGAGCAAGGCGACTGGCGGCACCAACCCCGAATACCTGATGTCGCTCTATTCGAACGGTGGCTACACCTTCGATTACACCGGCACGTCGACCAGCGTGAACTACAATACCGCGCCGACCGACGCGAGCCAGTGGGGCCGCTTCTCCACCTCGTCGCAGAAGCTGCCCGATGGCACCACCATCAACGGCTACCAGATCGGCGGCATCGCCCATTCGCGCCAGAAGGACGAAGAGTTCTACGCCCAGCTGGACGGCAAGTGGGAGGTGAGCGACGCGTTCTTCAAGGACGTGCGCATGGGCATCAAGGCCTCTACGCACCAGAACGCGCTGACCGTGACCGGCTCCAAGGTGTTCTACACCAACCCGATTTCGCTCACCGACTTCACCACCCACCTCACGCCTGGTGGCCTGTTCAACGGCCTCAACGACAATGGCAACGCCAACCAGTTCGCCACGCTGACCGAACAGGGCGTGGTCGATGCGCTCAACAACGGCCTCTATGTCGACACCGGGATCGACAAGGGCTCGACGTTCAGCGTGCGTGAAAAGGTTGCCAATGCCTATGTCCAGCTGGACTTCGGCAGCGGCCCGATCCACGGTTCGGGCGGCTATCGCATGGTCTATACCAGCGACCGGTCGAACTACTTCAACTCGACCGACAACGGCGCGACCTACACCCCGATCGTCAGCAGCAAGGACTATCTCAAGTTCCTGCCCAGCCTGAACGTGTCGTGGGATATCAGCGATAATTTCAAGCTGCGCGGTGCCGTGGCCGAAGTCATCGCCCGTCCGCGCTATGCCCAGCTGGCCGGCGCATTCAGCCGCAATGACACCAACTTCACCGCGGCCGGCGGCAACCCGGATCTCAATCCCTATCAGTCGACCAACTACGAACTGTCGGCCGAATGGTATTTCCGTTCCGGCTCGCTGCTGTCGGTGGAATACTTCCGCCGCCAGATCAGCTCGTACATCGTGACCAAGACCGTGTCGCAGATGCTTACCCCGCTCGGTGGCACCACGCCGGTGGAATACCAGGTCACGCTGCCGGTCAACGCCACCAACGCCACGGTCAACGGGGTGTCGGTCGGCTTCCAGACGCCGATCTGGGGCGGCTTCGGCATCCTGACCAACTATACCTATGCCGATGCCAAGAGCGGCGTGGATAGCGACGGCAACGTGGTCAACCTGCCCTACCTTTCGAAGCACACGGTCAACGTGATCCCGTACTTCGAAAAGGACGGTTTCCAGGCCCGCATCAGCTGGAACTGGCGCAGCGACTACTTCACCGGGATCGGCCGTCTGAACTCGGTGGACAAGACCGCTGGCTATCACCAGCTCGACGCCTCGATCGGGTACAAGATCACCGAAAACCTGACGGTTCAGGCCAATGCCCAGAACCTGCTGGACTCCACCTACTACTCCTACAGCGGCACCAAGAACGCGCCCACCGCCTTCTACAAGAACGGTCGCGTGTTTGCCGCTACCCTGCAGTTCGCCTATTGAGCGGACACGGCAAACCCTATCGGCGCATGGCATGTTTCCTCCCTTGCCATGCGCCAACCGCAATGCCTGCCGGATGCACCGCTCCGGCAGGCGTTGTCATGTCCAGACGGCACCGCCCAGCCAGGAGCCAGCCATGATCGCACTTGCCCGCCGCAGTCTTCTTCGCGCCTCCTGCCACATGGCCCTGGCCGCAGCTGCCGGCACGCCAGCCCTGGCCGCCACACGCCGCAGCCCTGGGCGCACCACGGCAGGACAGCCCGATCTGTTCATCGGCACGGGCGGCGATGGCCACACTTTCCCCGGCGCCAGCATGCCGTTCGGCATGGTGCAGGTGAGCCCGGATACCGACACCGCGCGCTGGGATACCTGTTCGGGCTATCACCACGGCGATCCCTCGCTGCTGGGCTTTTCGCACACCCATCTGTCGGGCACCGGCATTGGTGACATGCTCGACGTGCTGGTGCTGCCGGCGCGTGGGCCGGTGCGGCTCGATCCCGGCCCGCTCGATCCGGCCAAGCAGAACCCTGCCGCGCCCGGCTATCGCCTGCGCTATACCCAGGAGGAAGCGCGGCCCGGCTATTACCGCGTGGCGCTGGAAAACGGCGTCACCAGCGAACTGACCGCCACCTTGCGCACCGGCGTGCAGCGCCATGCCTTTCCAGCGGGCGAAGGCCATGTGCTGATCGACCTGTCGCATCTGGTGCTCGACAGTTCCGACTATCCGCCGCTGATCGATGCCGCTGCGCTGGAATGGCTGCCCGATGGCACGCTGGTGGGTCGGCGCCGGGTGTGGCGCTGGGCCAAGGGGCGCGAGATCTTTTTCGCGATGCAGTTCTCCCGGCCGCCCGCACGCGTCGACTTCTATGGCGACGACAACGCCCCGGCCCCTGCCGCAGTGGCGGGCGCCACCCATGCCATCAGCGGCAAGCGGCTCAAGGCCGTGGCCTGGTTCCCCGACGCCGGGAGCGCGCCGATCGTGATCCGCACCGGCATTTCGGCGGTGGACGTGGCCGGCGCCCGCGCCAACCTGGCAGCCGAAGCGCCGCATTTCGATTTCGACACCTATGCCCGCGCCGCCCAGGCCGCCTGGGATGGCGAACTGGCGCGCATCGCCGTGCGCGGCGGCACCCCCGCGCAGCAGACCATCATGGCCACCGCGCAATACCATGCCGCGCTGGGCCCCACGCTGCTGAGCGATGTGGACGGGCGCACGATCGGCCTCGATCGCCAGGTCCACACCCTGGCGAAAGGCGAGGCGGCCTATAGCGCCTATTCGCTGTGGGATACCTATCGCGCGTTCCACCCGTTGCAGACGCTGATCCGCCCCGATCATGCTGCGGTGATGATGGCCGATCTCATCCGCCAGACGCAGCAGAGCCCCTATGGCCCGCCGGTCTGGCCGCTGCAGGGCGTGGAAACCGGCTGCATGATCGGCTGGCACGCCGTGCCGGTGCTGGCCGAGGCGATGGCCAAGGGCATCCCCGCCGATTATGCCGCCGCCTGGCCGGGCATCCGCCGCCGCGCGCTGGATTTCACCACGCCCACGCTCGACAATTCGCTGGGCATCCCTTTTTATGATCAGCTGGGCTATGTGCCGGCAGACCTGGTGTTTGAAAGCGTCAGCCGCACGCTGGAATATAGCTATGACGATTACGCCGCCGCCAAGATCGCGCGCGCGGCCGGTGCCACGCAGGATGCCGCCCACCTCGAAAAGCGCAGCGGCAACTGGCGCAACGTGTTCGATGCCAGTGTGGGCTTTGCCCGCCCGCGCCTGGCCGATGGCACCTGGACCAGCCCCTATGACCCGGTGCAACTGGGCCATTCGTCCAAGTGGCGCGACTATACCGAAAGCAACGGCTGGCAGGCGACGTTCCTCAACCAGCATGACGTGCCCGGCCTGATGGCGGCGATGGGTGGCGACGGCGCGTTCGAGGCCAAGCTCGACGCGCTGTTTTCCGCGCCGTCCACCCTGCCCAAGGGCGCGCCGCCCGATATCTCGGGCATGCTAGGCCAATATGCCCACGGCAACGAACCTTCGCACCACGTGGCCTATCTCTATGCCTGGTGCGGCGCACACTGGAAAACGCAACGGCTGGTGCGCCGCCTGCTGACGACGATGTATACCGCCAAGCCCGACGGCATCATCGGCAACGACGATTGCGGGCAGATGAGCGCGTGGTTCATCCTCTCGGCGCTCGGCTTCTATCCGGTCGATCCGGTCAGCGCGGTCTATGTGCTGGGCAGCCCGCTGTTCGACAGCGCGCGGGTGCGCGTGGGAGGGGGCCGCGAACTGGTGATCGAGGCGCGTGGCCAGGGGCCGGATCGCCCCTATTACGGCAAGGTGGAATGGAACGGCCAGCCGCTGACGCGGTCATGGCTGCGCCATGCCGAACTGGCCGCCGGCGGCACATTGGTGTTCCACATGCAGGCAGAGCCGGACAAGAGCTTTGCCCGCACCCCGGCAGACCGGCCCCAGGCTTCGGCCTGATGCCGCTGCCGGCACGTGTGGTGCAGGCTCTGCTGGCGCCGGCCCTGGTCCTGGCCGGGCCAGCGGCAGCGCTGGCGGCGCCCGATCTTGCCGGCGCCTGCATCCAGGCTGATGCCCCGGCCCGCGCCGGGGCAGACCTGCTGGCGCGCCGCCTGCACGAGCGGGGGATCGATCCGGCGCCCGCCTGCCCGCTGACCCTGCAGTTCATCACCAGGCCCGCGCTGGGCGAAGGCTTCGTGCTGGAGCAGCATGGCCGCACTATTGCCATCGGCGTAGGTCAGCCCCGCAGCGCGGCCTATGCCGCCGGCTGGGTGCTAGGCCATCTGCGCGGGACGCGGCTCACGCTGACCGGGCCGGTGCACAGCGCCCCGGCCATGGCCGTGCGCGGTGACCAGATCGGCATTCGCGCCAAGAACAACAGCTTTGACGCCTGGACCCCGGCAATGCTGACGCGCCAGGTGGAAGACCTCGCGCTGATGGGTGCCAACCGCGTGCAGCTGGTGGCGCCGGTGTCCGACGATGCCACCGCATCCCCCCTCGCCCCGGTGCCGGCCCGCACGGCGATCCTGGCCACGGCGCGGGCGGCGCAGGCGCTGGGTCTGCAAGTGGCGCTCTATTATCCGCTGCTGCGCGATTACACGCGGCTGGGCGATGTCACGGCCGAACAGAAAGACTTTGCCGCGCTGGTGGCGGATTTTCCCGCGCTGGATGCGGTCTATTTCCCCGGCGGCGACCCTGGCCATACGGCGCCCGCGCCGCTGTTTTCCCTGCTGGGGCAGCTCGCCGCGCCGCTGCACGCGCGCTTTCCCGCCGCCGAAATGCTGGTGTCAACGCAAGGGTTCGATGCTGCCGGGTTTGACGCCTTCGTGGCGCAAGTGCGCCAGCGCCCGCCCTGGCTGTCAGCCGTATTCGTCGGCCCGCAGACGCGCAGCCCGATTGCCGCGCACCGCGCGCTGTTTGCCGGGGTGGTGCCGCTGGAACTTTATCCCGACACCGCCCATGCCATGCACGCGCAGCTGCCGCTGCAACGCTGGCACCCGGCCTTTGCCCTGACCGAAGGGCGCGAACCGGTGAACCCGCGCCCGCGCGCGATGGCTGCCGCCTTTGCCGATCAGGCGCCCGGCACGCGCGGGTTCATCGCCTATTCCGAAGGGGTGAACGACGATTGGAACCTGGCGCAGTGGCTCGCCCTGGCGTGGAACCCCCATGCCAGCACACGGGCCATCGCCCTGGCGCACGCCCGCCGCTTCATCGGTGATGATCGCTTTGCCACCCTGCCCCAGGCGCTGGAGCGCAATTGGCGCGGCGATCCGGCACTCAACCCCGGCATTGCCGCCACGCTGGCGGCCACGCGCGCGCTGCACCCGGCGCCATGGGCAGATTGGCGGATCGATCTCTATCGCTATCGCGCGGTCTATGATGCGCTGGTCGCCCGGCGCTGGGCCGCGGCGCAAGCGGCTGATCGCGCCGCCCGCGCGGCGCTGGCCAAGGCCGATACCACGGGCAGTGCAGTGGCTGTGGCCCGCGCTCGTGCCGCGCTCGATCGGGCGGAACCGCGCGCCACCCTGGCGCTCTATCGCCAGCTCGAAGGCCTGGCAGCGCGGCTGTGGGACAAGGCGCGCATGCAATTGAGCGTCCCGCGCTATGGCGCGTCCAACTGGGAGCGTGGCGCCAACCTCGATCGCGCCATGGCCGATCTGACCGATCGCGCCGCGCTGCTGCCGCGCCTGGCCAGTGCCATGGCCGCCCCCGGCGAAGCAGCGCGGCAGGCTGCACTCATCGCCCTGGCCGACCGCGCCGACCGGCGCCACGGCGCGCTCTATGATGACCTGGGCATGCCCGGCGCGCAGGCGCACCTGCTGCGCGGGTGGGGCGAACTGGCCGATCCGCAAGGCCGCCACAGCAGCATCATCGGTGTGGCCGACCACCTGCCGGCCGATGGCTGGCCGCTGGCCACGCTGACCTATGCCGAAACGCTCTATGAAAATCCGCTGCGGCTGGCCTATCGCCTGCCGCGCGGGCGCGCCTGGTGCCTGCGCTTTACCTGGGCGGGCGAGGATTACTGGCGCGCCATGGCGGTCTATGCCAACGGGCAGATGATCCTGCCGCCCCGGCAGCGCCCCAGCAATCCCGCCTTTGTCGAAGTGGCGATCCCCGCTGCCCTGACGCGGCAGGGCCGCCTGGCGCTGGCGTTTGCCGGGCAGGTCGGTGCCGGCGGAGGCGGGCGTGGCCAGCAGGTGGCCGAAACCTGGCTCATCCCCCGTTCAGCGCAGATCCGCTGCGATGGGCAATGGACCGGACCATAATTCCTTGACCTTCATGGCATAGCGGACACAATCGCAGATGATGTTTGCCAGATCCTTTGCACCGGGCCTTTCTCGTTTCCGCACTGCCGCTTCGGCACTGGCACTGGCCGGTTTGGCCGCTGCCGTGCCGATGAACGGCGCCAGGGCCGCCGATTCCCGCTTTGAGCTGATCGGGCCGGACATCAAGGTGATGGTCACCCGCAATGGCCAGGACCTGCCGATCAGCAGCGTGCCCAGCCTGGCCGAAGGCGATACCCTGCGCATCTCGGCCGCGCTGCCCGGTGACCAGGGCGCGCACCTGATGGTGGTTTCGGCGTTCCTGCGCGGCGCCACCAACCCGCCGCCACGCGAATGGATCGGCGTGGCGCGCACGTGGAAGGACAAGGCGAACGAGCATTCGCTCAACCTGACCGTGCCCAAGGGCGCGCGCCAGATGGTGGTGCTGATCGTGCCGGAAACCAGCGGTGCGCAAGGCACGCTGGTGGATGCGGTGCGCGGCAAGCCGGGTGAGTTCGTGCGCGCCAGCCAGGATCTCAACCAGGCCTCGCTCGATCATGCGCGCCTGATCGCCTTCATCAACGCGATCAACGGCGACAATGCCACCCACCCCGAAGACCTTCAGCGCATGGCGCCGACACTGGCGCGCAGCCTGTCGATCAAGCTGAACGAGGAATGCCTGACCAAGGTGGTCGACCAGCAGGCCTCTTGCCTGGTGGAAGATCGCGACACCCTGGTGCTCAGCGACATCCACACCAATTCGCTGACCGACACGCTGACCGGCGCGCCGACCACGCTGGCGCTCTCGCTCAGCACCACGCAGCAGGGCGGTGCCGGCCTCTACAGCCCCTATATCGGCGTGGTGCGCGATCTGGCCAAGCTGTTCGGCGCGTTCAGCAACCCGCAGTTCAACTATCTGCCGACGCTGTCCGAACTCAAGGGTGAGACCGCCTCGCTCAAGCTCAACAGCGCGCCCTCGTTCAACAAGCCCAAGTCGGTGATGGTCATGGCCATGCCGGCGATCGGGGCAGACAGCCCGCCGCAGTTGCGCAATCCCACCAAGGGGCCGATCTGCGCGCCGGGCAATGCCCTGGTCCTGCCGGTGGAAGGAGCACCGCTGGTCTTTGCCACCGGCTTTGCCCACGACATGGCGGTGAAAGTGACCGCCACCGACGGATCGACGCGCGAATACCCCCTGGCCCCGCGGGCAGACCTTGGCGGCTATGCCGTGGTCGCCGATAGCCTGCCGCCGGGTGCCACGCTGACCATGCACATGCACGGCCGCTGGGGCTTCGACACGTTCGACGGGCCCGATTACGTGGTGCAACGCCCCGATGGCGGGGCCTGGTCGCGCGCTGCCAATGCCACCGGGCCGCTGGTGGCCGGGCGCGACAACGAAGTGATCCTGGAGGGCGCTGCACCGGGCTGCGTCGATGATGTCAGCCTGCGCATCGGCAATAGCGCCACCGGCCGCAGCGTGACCTATCGCGCGATCGATGCCACGCACCTGGCCGTCACCGTGCCCTTGGCCGAGGGTGAAACCGGCGAAGTGCGCCTGGACATTCACCAGCAGAGCCTGGGCACGCCCGCCAATGTCACGCTGCGCGCGCGGGCGGAAAGCAGCCGGATCGATTCGGTCGATATCCGCGCCGGCGACAGCGAGGCGATGATCACCGGCCAGCGCCTGGAACAGGTGGTGGCGCTGACGCTGGGCGATGTTGAGTTCCGCCCCGATGGCCTGGTGCGCGACGGGCGGATCGACCGCCTGCATCTGGCGACGAGCGGCAACACCCGCGCCGGTGACGCCGGCACGGCGGCCAAGGCACAGATCAAGCTGGACGATGGCCGCACCCAGACCGTGTCGATCAAGATCGGCCCCGCGCGGCCGCGCATCGACCTGATCAGCCGCACGGTCAACGCCGCGCCCGTGCCACCCGGCACGCGGCCCCTGCGCTTTGCCTCTGACGACCTGCTGCCCGAAGACGCCGAGCTGGTTTTCTCGGTGCGCGCTGGCGCCAATACCGTGCTGGGCAGCGGCGATGCGATCGAGGTGGCCCCGGCCGGCAGCCAGAGCGGGTTGCGCCTGACCACGGCCAAGGGCCTGATGGCCACCGACCCCACGGTGCTGGTCGCCACGATGCGCGCCAGCGATCTGCCGGCGGCCAGCTTTGGCCCGCTGCGCTATCGCCTGGTCAAGGCCGATGGCCAGTTGGGTGCATGGCAGCCGCTTGCCACGCTGGCGCGCCTGCCGCGCATCACCGGCTTTGCCTGCGACAGTGGCGGCTCGCTGCCCTGCACGCTGACCGGGCGCAACCTGTTCCTGCTTGATGCCGTGGGCGCCGATGGCGATTTCACCCGCGCCGCCACCGTGCAGCCCGGCTTTACCGGCTCAAGCCTGAAAGTGCCGCGTCCAGCAGATGGCGCCCTGCATCTGCGCCTGCGCGATGCCCCCCAGGCCAAGGTGACCTTGCCGGCGGGTTGATTGCTTTGCACCACCCCCAACCCCCTCCTCTGAAGAGGAGGGGGCTTTCAAATCAGTGCCTTACCTCCCCCTCCTCTTCAGAGGAGGGGGCCGGGGGGTGGTGGCGGCCAAGCTCCCCGCTCAGAGGTCAAAGCGTCTTGATGATCGCCGAAAAATCGCGGTCGGCATGGCCATCGGCGGCAAACGCGGCATAGAGCTTTTCCGCCAGGTGCCCCATCGGCACCGGCGCGCCGGCTTCCTGCGCCGCGCCCATCGCCAGGCGCAGGTCCTTGAGCATCAGCGCCGTGGCAAAGCCGCCCTGGTAGCCATTGTCCGCCGGGGTCTGCGGCCCCACGCCCGGCACCGGGCAATAGCTGGTCATCGACCACGACTGGCCCGACGCCTTTGACGCGATGTCGTAAAAGGTCTGCAGGTCCAGCCCCAGCCGCTCGGCCAGGCGGAAGCTTTCGCACGTCGCCACCATGGTCGCGCCCAGCAGCATGTTGTTGCAGATCTTGGCCGCCTGCCCCGCGCCGTCCGCCCCGGCATGGATCACCGCCTTGCCCATTGCCGCCAAGATCGGCTGCGCGGCGGCAAAGGCCTGGTCGGTGCCGCCGACCATGAAAGTCAGCGTGCCGCCCCGCGCCGCCGCGATGCCGCCCGAAACCGGCGCATCGACAATGGGATGGCCTGCCGCGCTGGCCACCTCGGCCAGGCGGCGCGCGGTGGCAACATCGATGGTGGAGCAATCGATCAGCAGCGCGCCGGCAGGCGCCGTGCCGATCACCTGGTTTTCGATCACGTCACCCACGATCGCCCCGTTGGGCAGCATCGTCACCACCACATCGGCGCCGGTCACGGCATCGGCCACGGTGGAACAGGGCGTGCAGCCCGCGTCCTGCGCGGCGGCCAGCGCGGGCGCCGAAAGATCGAACGCGCGCACGGCGTGCCCGGCCTTTGCCAGGTTGGCGGCCATGCCGCCGCCCATGTTGCCCAGGCCAATGAATGCAATTGCCGCCATGGCAGCCTCTCCCGTTATGGTTTCGTTAGGTTCAGCGGCCCTGCCAGTTGGCGGGGCGCTTTCCGACGAAGGCGGCCATGCCTTCGGCCTTGTCCTGCGTGGCGGTGAGCACCTGGAACATGCGGCGTTCAGCCAGGAGACCCTGGTCGAGCGTGGTTTCGAACGCCAGGTTGACCATTTCCTTGTTCATCATCGCCGCCAGCGGGGGCATGCCAGCAATCGCCTGCGCGGTCTTGAGCGCTTCGGTCATGAGATCGGCATGGGGCACCACGCGGCTGACCAGGCCGCCGCGTTCAGCCTCGGCCGCGTCCATCATGCGCCCGGTCAGGCACATGTCCATCGCCTTGGCCTTGCCCACGGCGCGGGCTAGGCGCTGCGAACCGCCCATGCCCGGCGCCACACCCAGCTTGATTTCCGGCTGGCCGAACTTGGCATTGTCGCTGGCGATGATGAAATCGGCCATCATTGCCAGTTCGCAACCGCCGCCCAAGGCAAAGCCGTTGACCGCCGCGATCCACGGCTTGCGGGTGGCCTTGACCAGCTTGCTTGTCCAGCCTTCGAAAAAGTCTTCGGCATAGAACGCCGCTGCCGGCTTGTCGGCCATTTCCTTGATATCGGCTCCGGCGGCAAAGGCCTTGTCGCCGCTGCCGGTCAGCACCGCGCAGCGCTGGGCCGGGTCGGCCTCGAACGCGGCGAAGGCAGCGATCAGATCGGCCAGGACCTGGCTGCTCAACGCATTAAGGGCCTGCGGGCGGTTGAGCGTGATCAGCGTGACCGGCCCCTGGGTTTCGACCAGGATCGTTTCAAAGCTCATAGCGGGGTCCATTCCTCTTGATGCGGCAGGGGCGCAAAGATCGCGTCGAGTTCGGCGGGCGCCACGTCAGCGGCGCTGGCCGGGTTCCAGCGCGGGGCATTGTCCTTGTCAACGATCACCGCGCGCACGCCCTCGGCAAAATCGGGCCGCACGATCATGCGCCCGCCGATGCGGTATTCCATCGCCATGTTGGCGGCAAAATCGGGCAGCGCCAGGCTGGTGGCCAGCTGCCGCAGCGACACCGCGGAGGAAAACGGCGACCGCGTGGCGAGTGTGGCTAGCGTCGCCTGGGCGAAACTGCCGGGATCGCGGGCCAGCGAAGCCAGCGTTTCAGCCAGGCTGTCATGGATGAAATGGCGCGCGATATCGTCGGCATGGGCCGCAATCGGCGCCGGCCCGGGCGTGGCCGACAGCGCATCGAGCGCAGCCCCGACGCTCTCGCCAGCCGCGATCTGCGCCTTGGCCTTGGCCAGCGCGCTGTCATCCAGATAGTGCGTGGCAAGCCCGGCCCACAGGCATTCCGCGCCATCGAGCCGCGCCCCGGTCAGCGCCAGGTATTGGCCCAGCCGCCCTTGCAGGCGCGAAAGATACCAGCCGCCGCCTACGTCGGGAAACAGGCCGATCCCGGTTTCGGGCATGGCCAGCCGCGTCTTGGCCGTGGCCACGCGCCAGCGCGCCGGCTGCGAGATGCCCACGCCCCCGCCCATGGTAATGCCATCCATGAAAGCCACCACCGGCTTGGCATAGGTGAACAGCAGATGGTTGAGACGGTATTCGTGAAAGAAGAAATCGCGCCCAGCCGCGCCGCCATCTTCCAGCGCAGAGCCGCGCAGCAGGGCAATGTCACCCCCGGCACAGAACCCGCGCGACAGCTTGGGATCGCCATCGGGGGCCGCGGCGTGATCGATGATCACGGCGGTGATCGCCGGATCATCCTGCCAGGCGAGCAAGGCATCGGTCATCGCCTTGACCATCGGCAGGGTCAGCGCATGGATGGCGCGCGGGCGGTTGAGCGAAAGAATGCCGGCCGCGCCATCGCGGCGCACGATCACATCAGGGGTCATTGCAGCAGATCCCGGCCGACGATCAGGCGCATGACTTCGTTGGTTCCTTCCAGGATGCGGTGCACGCGCAGGTCGCGCCAGAACCGCTCGATCGGATAATCGCGCAGATAGCCATAGCCGCCAAACAGTTGCAGCGCGCGATCGACCACGGCCGAGCCGGTATCGGAGGCAAAGCGCTTGGCCATGGCGGAAAAGCGCGTCTTGTCGGGCGCGCCGGCGGTGACCTTGGCAGCAGCCAGATAGAGCAGTGCGCGCGCGGCTTCCAGTTCGGTGGCCATGTCGGCCAGCACGAACTGGGTATTCTGGAATTCGGCCACGGCGCGGCCGAACTGGCGGCGTTCCTTCACATAGGCGATGGCTTCATCCAGGCAGCGCTGCGCCCCGCCCAGCGAGCAGGCGCCGATGTTGAGCCGCCCGCCGTCGAGCCCGGCCATGGCGATGCGGAAGCCTTCGCCCTCGGCGCCCAAACGGTTGGTGACCGGCACGCGCACGTTTTCCAGGATCACTTGCGCGGTGGGCGAGGCATTCCAGCCCAGCTTGCGTTCCGGCGCGCCGAACGAGAGGCCCGGCGTGTCCTTTTCCACCAGCACGCAGGAAATGCCGCGCGGGCCATCCTCGCCGGTGCGCACCATGATCAGGTAGATATCGTTCACCCCGCCGCCGGAAATGAACTGCTTCGTTCCATTGATCACATAGTCATCGCCATCGCGCCGCGCCGTGGTGGCGAGCGCTGCGGCATCGGACCCGGAGCCAGGCTCGGTCAGGCAATAGGAGCCCAACTTGTCCATCGCCAAGAGGCCAGGCAGGTGCTGGGCCTTGAGCGCGTCTGGCCCATAGCTGTCGAGCATCCAGGCGGCCATGTTGTGGATCGACAGGAACGCGGCCGTGGTGGGGCAGCCATAGGACATCGCCTCGAACACCAAGGCCGCTTCGAGGCGGCCGAGGCCCACCCCGCCGCCGGCTTCGGACACATAGATGCCGCCCAGGCCCAGTTCGCCAGTGGCGCGGATCACCTCGCGCGGGAAAATATGCTCTTCATCCCAGCGCGCGGCATGGGGGGTAATCTCATCGGCGGTGAACCGGCGTGTCATGTCCTGGATGGCAAGCTGGTCTTCGGTCAGGGCAAAAGCCTGAGACATCAAGGGCGCTCCTGCTCCCGCATCTAAACGCGGTGTTTCTGTTTGGCGGGCACCATGGCCCAGCGCCGGTAGCGGCACAAATGCCTTTTTGGTCGCATCGGTTGTGCAAAAAAAGGGGCACGACCTGATGGTCGCGCCCCTTGGCAGTGCATGCAACTGGCAGGTTTATCAGGCGTGATTACGCCACCGGGCGCCGCGCGTACCAGCCATAGCTGGCGATCACGGCATAGCAGACCGCCGGAATGACCAGGGCCAGCGCCAGGCTGTGCGTCACGTCGGCAACGCCGCCGGTCAGCAGCGGCAGCACCGCGCCGCCAAAGATCGCCACGTTGATAATGCCCGAACCATCGGCCGCGCGCGATCCCAGCTTTTCGCAGGCGAGGCTGAAGATCGTGGGGAACATGATCGAGTTCATCAGGCCGATGGCGAGCAGGCTGTAGCCCGAAAGCAGGCCATTGGTGTGGGTAGACAGCGCTATCAACGCGATGGCAAGGATAGCGTTGCAGGCGAGCGCCTTGCCCGGCGAAACCTTGCGCAGCACGGCAGAGCCGATGAAGCGGCCGATCATCGCCCCGCCCCAGTAGACGCTGATCAGCTTGCCGGCGGCAGCTTCTTCCAGGCCCATGACATGCGCCTGGCGCAGATAGTTGACGATCAGCGAGCCGATCGAGACTTCGGCACCGACATAGAGGAAGATGCACAGCGCGCCAAAGCCGAAGCGCGGACGCTTGAGCAGGTCGAGCCCGGCAAGGCCGGCGCTTTCGGCATGCTTTTCGGCAGGCAGGCGGTTGCGGAACGACCACACCACGGCGGCGACCACGGCAAGGGCGACGGCCAGGCCGATGTAGCCCTTCACGATCGCGCCGCTTTCCGCCGTGCGATAGGCATCGAGCGCCGGGCCGGTGAGATCGGCGGCCGAAACCTTGGCCAGGCTGCCCAGGATCAGCGCGGCGCCGAACCAGGGAAACAGCGTGGTGCCCAGCGAGTTGAAGCCTTGCGCAAAGGTCAGACGGCTGGACGCGGTGCGTGCGGGGCCAAGCAGCGAAATCAGCGGGTTGGCCACGACCTGGACCACCACCACGCCGCTCGCCAGCACGAACAGCGCCAGCAGGAACACGCCATAGGTGGCGCTTTGCGAGGCCGGGATGAACAGCAGGCAGCCGGCCATCATCGTCAAGAGGCCGACCACCGCGCCGCGCATATAGCCGATGCGCTTGACCAGGCGGGCACCGGGAATGCCGATCACGGCATAAGCGGTAAAGAAGCAGAACTGCACCAGCATGGCCTGGGTGTAGTTCAGCGTGAAAAGCTCCTTGAGCTTGGGAATGATCACGTCGTTGAGCGACGTGATCCCGCCGAAGATGAAGAACAGCCCAATGACGAAGACCTGCAGCTGCGGGGCATCGATATGGGCGGCTCCGTCGGGGCCATCGGGATGGGTGCCCGCAGCAAGATCGGGGGCAAGGGCCATTGTGATTTCTCTCCTAACGCTGCGTTATCCTTGGGTCGGACAGGCAGCGACGCTTCCAGTTGCCTCGACGCGCGCATTGCGGAGCGTCACGACAAATCCCTGCGGCGCCGTGATGCGAAGCGGCGTTCCAACCTTCTTGAGATCGGCCCCGGCCTGAGCAAAACAGCGCAACGGAATTCGTGTCTGGGTGACGGCCCCCTGCGGCGCAAGACGCAGGAGCGATGCCACATCCAGGCTGCCCGTGCCAACGGAAACCTTGATCGGCCCGGCCGGCAGCGCATCGATTCGCCAATCAAGCCGAACTTCAAAGCCTTCGTCGGCCTGGCGGGTGAGATCGACCGGCGGACCGTCGATCACCAGGGCACCGGGTGCGGCCCAGGTGAACTGGCGCGCGTCTTCCTGCGCCGTCAGATCAATCGAGCGCGAAGTGACAGCATTGTCGAGGCCGAGGTGCCAGGGCGATGGCGCCTGCCCGCGGTTGAACCACAGGTTGTCGCTGGCCGCGGCCGAAAGATCGACGCGCGGATCTTCGTTCACCCGGCCCAGCGGCGCGGGATGGGCATAGGTCAGACCAAAGCCTGCCGGAAACAGCGGCTTGGTCACCGGCGAACGGGCATCGGCGGGCCAGGGAAACGGCAGCGTGCCGGCAAAATCGCGCACCGGCCTGCCATCGCGCCCGGCGACCAGCACATCGGCCACGCCGGCGCCCTGGGTGCCCGGCAGCCAGGCCGCGACAAACGCGTCAGAGGCATTGATCAGCGGCCCGGCAAACAGCGGGCGGCCCGAGAGGAACACCGAAACCACCGGAATGCCCTGCGCCTTGAGCCGGGCGATCAGGGCATCCTCGCCATTGCGCGGCCGGAACGCGAGGTTGGCCACGTCCCCCTGGAATTCGGCATAAGGGCTCTCGCCATAGACGACCACGGCAACGTCGGGCTTTTGCGCAAACTGGCCATCGGGCGCCAGCGTGGCCTGGCCACCGGCCTGCCCCAGCGCATCGACCAGGGCGCGACCGATGGTCTGTCCATGCGGGAAATCGGCCGCCGTGGTATCGGTGCCCTGCCAGGTGATGGTCCAGCCGCCGGCCTGCATCGCCATGCTGTCTGCCCCCGGCCCTGCCACCAGAACCCGCGCACCGGGCTTGAGCGGCAGCAGCCCACCATTGTTCTTAAGCAGCACCAAAGACTTGGCCACCGCCTCGCGCGCGATGGCAAGATGCGCGGGGGCGCCCAGACCGGCGGCATCGCCCCGCGCCACCGGCGCCGGGCCCATCAGGCCGAGCTTGAACTTGACGCGCAGGATGCGGCGCACGGCATCATCGATGCGCGCCTGCGAAATCGTGCCCTGCTGGGCCTGGGCCAGGGTACTGTCGAACAGGCCCTTCCAGCTGTCGGGCGCCATCGCCATGTCCAGCCCGGCGTTGAAGCTGGCCGCGCAGGCCGTGACCGTGCAGCCTTCGACCTGGCCATGGCCGTTCCAATCGCCGACCACGAACCCGCCAAAGCCCATGCGGCCCTTGAGCACGCCGGTCAGCAGCGAGCGGTTGCCGTGGTTCTTCACCCCGTTCCAGCTGGAAAAGCTGGCCATGACGGTGAGCGCGCCGGCATCGATCGCGGCGGGATAGCCCTGGGCATGGGTGGCCACCAGTTGCGCCTCGGTGATGCGCGCGTCGCCCTGGTCCTTGCCCTCGAACGTGCCGCCATCGGCCAGGAAGTGCTTGGCCGTGGCCGCCACATGGGTGGCGTCCACCGCCTGCCCGGCATGCAGCGGGCCTTGCAGGCCCAGCACCATCGCCCGGGCATAGGCCGCAACCAGTGCGGGATCGGCGGCATAACCTTCATAGCTGCGGCCCCAGCGCAGATCCTGCGGCACGGCGAGCGTGGGGGCAAACGTCCATTCGATGCCGGTGGCGGCAATTTCGGCGGCGGTGGCGGCGCCGATCTTCTGCACCAGGGCAGGATCGTGCATCGCGCCCAGGCCGATGTTGTGTGGAAAGATCGTGGCGCCGGGCAAATTGCTGTGCCCATGGACGGCATCGACGCCAAAGATGATCGGGATGCCCGCCCCGGACTTGGCCGACGCCGCGCGATATTCGCCCACCAGGCGCGCCCAGTCTGCCCCGCCCGCACGCTCGTTGCCGTAAGGCCCGCTGTTGCCACCGGCGAGGATCGAGCCGAGCGGATAGCGCTGGAGATCGGCCGGGGTGATCGCGCTGATATCGGCCTGGATCATCTGGCCAACCTTTTGCGCCAGCGTCATCCGCGCCATGAGCGCGGTGATCTGCGCCTCTGTCGCCGGATCGGTGATCGCGGCCGGGCTGTGCGCGGCGGGCCATTGCGCGGGATGGGCCGTGGCGCGATCGGCCTGGGCCGCGCCCGGACCATCGGCGGCCAGCACCGGCTGGGTCAGGGCCATCAGGCCGGATGCGGCCAGCAACAGGCGGCGCAGGGTCATGTCTTATCCTCTCGGGCAGATTACTTGTGAACGTTCTCAATTTCGGTTTCTGACACGGCAGGCCGGCCAGATCAACTGCTTGTGTGGTGCGTCAGGCCTGGCGGATGGACAGCAGCAAAAGTGCCGCCAGCCCAGCGCAAGCCGCCAGGACCAGGAACAGCGCGCCAAAGCCGAGCGTGGGCACCAGGCCCACCGCCAGCCACGGCACGATCAGCGAGGGAAACGTGTTGGTCAGGTTGAACAGCCCAAGATCGCGGCCACGCCGATCCGGCCGGGGCAGTACACGCAGCGTCTGCCCCGCATGGAGCGCCAGGAACACGGCCATGGCCAGGGCGAACAGGGCATAGCCGGCCAGCGCCACCCCCCTGCCCGGCGCCAGCGCCATGATCACCAGCCCCACTGCGACCAGGCCCGCCAACGCGGCCAGCGGGCGCCAGGGACGGGCGCGGCGATCGGCCCAATGCCCGACCACCAGCGCCAGCGGCACCGACAGCGCCAGCAGCAGGCCATAGATGCGCGCCATGGTGGCCGCATGCATGGTGGGATCGATCGCCAGGAACCAATAGGCAATGAAAGCAAACAGCGTGGCTTCGGCCAGTTGCACCAGCAGCCGCGCCAGCCACATGCGCCGCACCGGCAGCGCACGCGGCGCCGCGCCGGGATCGGGCAGCGCCGCCGGTTCCGGCAGCGGGGTGAGCCGTGGGCTGATCAGCAGCAGCGGCAGGATGGACAGCGCAACGATCACCGCCAGCACGCTCACGCGGGTGGCAAACCCCACGCCCGGCCCGGAATGGAGGCCGGGCAAGGTCACCAGCGCACCCATCGTGCCCGACCAGGCCGGGGCAAAGGCCAGCAGGCCACCGAGCACCCCCTTGTGGCGATCGGGCACGCAATCGCCCGCCCAGGCGGCCAACGGACCCAGCACCATGTTAAGCGCTGCCTGCCACGCCACCACGACCATGATCAGCGCCGGCAGCGTGGTCGCCAGCGGCATGGCGAGCAGCAACGCGCACGACAGCACCAACCCGGCCGCCACCCAGCCCCGGCGATTGGCGGTGCGATCGCTGGCCCAGCCCCAGGCGATATTGGTGAGGCTGGCCGAGACCGCGCCGATGAACGTCAGCGTGGCGAGCCACGGCACGGCCGCTGGCCCAGCCAGCTCTGCCACGCGCAGCGGCAGCAGCAGCGTGAGCAGCGGGCCATAGCCGGCCACCGCCCCGGCCCAGGCCAGGGCATAACACAGCAGGAACGGCCAATCGCCGTGGCCCGGGCCGGGGTGTTGGCCGGCCACCGGGATGGCCGCCTCAGCCACGCGGCGCCACCGCCACGGATTCGCGCATCACCAGGCCTGCGGGCACGACCACCGGGCCATCGGGCACCGTGCCATCGCGCTGCGCGGCGATGATCAGATCGACCGCGCGCGCCACCGTCTCCGCCACCGGTTGATCCACCGCGCTCAATGCCGGGCGGGCAAAGCGCACCACCGGGGTATTGTCGAAGCTGATCAGTGAGAGGTCATCGGGCACGGACAGGCCCAGCGCATGGGCGACATCGAGGCTGGCCAGCGCGGTCTGGTCGTTGCTGGCGATGATCGCGGTGGGCGCCTGCGCCTGGCCCAGCAGGTCGCGCGCCGCCTGTGCGCCCATGGCAAAGCTGAAATCGCTTTGCGCCAAAAGACCCTGCGTGGGCAGGCCGGCCTCGGCCATCGCCGCGCGCCAACCTTCCACGCGCCAGTGGCTGAGGCTGTATTCCGCGTCGCCAGCGATGAAGCCGATACGGCGATGGCCCAGATCGATCAGCGCCTGCGTGGCCTTTCGTGCCGAGCCTTCGTCATCCATGATCAACGGGATGCCCCCGCCCTGCCCCAGCGAACCGATGCGGGCAAACGGGATGCCCTGGCGCGTCAGCACGCCCACGATCAGCGGATTGTCGGAATGGGGCGGGGTCAGGACCACGCCATCGGGCTGCAACGCGGCGATCGCGGCCAGCAGTTCGCGCTCGACATGGTCGTTGTGGGTATCGACCAGTTCGAAGATCATGCGATAGCCGTGTTCGGCACACTTGAGCATGCCGCCCAGCAGCATCTGGTCCACCCAGTCGCTGCCCTGGCGTGCGCGCCAATCGGCGATGGTGCGCGTGCGATCGTTGAGCGCCAGGATCAGGTACGAGCGCGAGCCGCTCATGCGCTGGGCCGCGATCGAGGGGACATAGCCCAGGCGGGCAATCGCCTCGCGCACGCGCTCCTGCATTTCGGGGCGCACGTTGGGCTCGTTGTTGATCACCCGGCTGACGGTCTGCAGCGAGACCCCGGCATCGGCGGCGACATGCTTGATCGTCACGGTCTGACGGCGGCGCGCCATCCTGCTGCTATCCTTTACTGCGCGGCGGCGGGGGCAGCCGCAGCGGCATCGCTTTGCCAGACATGAACCCAATCCACCATCATCGTGCGCGGAAAGCCGCTGCTGTCCACCCCGCCGCCGTTGCGGCTTTCGGGCAGGCCGCCGCCAATGGCAAGGTTGAGCACGAGGTAGAACGGCTGATCAAACGGCGCCAGGGGATCGGCGCTGCCGGTGGTGGACCATTCGCCGGCATGGCGCGTTTCATAGGGCACGCCATCGATGCTCCAGGTGATGGCGCCAGGCGCCCAATCCACGGCATAGACATGATAGCCATCGACCGGGGCCGGGATCGGGGTTTCCGATCCGACATGGCGATTGGCCGGGGGCACGCCGCCGAAATGGATCGTGCCCAGGGCACGGTCTTCGCGCCCTGAGGTACAGCCTGCGCAAGGCACGCCGAGGTTGACGGTTTCCAGAATGTCGATCTCGCCCGAGGCGGCCCAATGGCCATAGCGATCGTGGGCCGGCAGCATCCAGATCGCCGGCCAGCTGCCCTGCCCGCCAGGCAGCTTGGCGCGGACCTCTACCCGGCCATAGCGCCATGCCGCCTTGCCCTTGGTGCTGAGCCGGGCCGAGGTGAAGGGCTTTTCCGACCGCGCCGCCGCCTTTTCCGCGCTGTCGCGCAAGTCTTGCGGATAGGTGGGGCCGCGCCAGGCCTGCTTGCGCGCGGTAATCACCAGTTGGCCGTGGGCGACATGGGCATTGGTGGCGCGCGGCGTATAGCACTGCCGTTCCTGGTTGCCGCCGCCCCAGCAATCATCGGCCAGCGTCCAGCGCGTGGGATCGATGCCGGGGCCGTCAAACTCGTCAGCCCAGACCAGGTGCCAGCCGGGCCCCGGTGGCGATGGTGCGGCGTTTGCCGGCGTGGTGGCGGCAGCACCGGCGGCCAGCAGGACCAGCGCCAGGCTCATGCTGCAGCCCCGGTGCGCGCGCCGCAATAGTGATCGACATAGGCGGCGTGCCCGGGCAGGCCCTGTACGGTATCGGCCACTTCGCGGCGGAGGCCGGCGAGCAGCCGTTCCAGTTCATCATCGCGCAGCTTGGCCGCGACGGGATGATAGGCGGCCGGCGTGATGCCCTGCCCCATCATCACCTGCACCCAGCTGTTTTCGGCAAAGAGTTCCTCGTTCTTGCGGAACACGCGGCCGGTGCGGGCGAACAGGTCCATCCGGTGCGACAGGCTTTCGGGCACCTCCATCCCCGCGCAGTGGCGCCAGAACGGGCTGTCGCGCCGCTCGGTGGCCTTGTAGTGCAGGATCAGGAAATCGCGGATCTGGACCATGTCGGCCCACTGCTGTTCGTTGAATTCGGCGATATCGGCGGGATCGGGCCGCGCGCTCACCGGCAGCAGCCGCAACAGGCGCAGCACGGCGCGCTGGATCAGGTGGATCGAGGTGGATTCGAGCGGCTCCATGAACCCGCCCGACAGGCCCACCGCCACGCAGTTCTTCACCCACTGCCGGCGCCGTGCCCCGGTGGTGAAGCGGATGCGGTTGGGCTCGGTCAGGACCTGCCCTTCCACGCTCGACAGCAGGCGGTCGAGCGCCTGGTCTTCATCGAGATAGCGGCTGCACCAGACGATGCCGTTGCCCTGGCGATGCTGCAACGGGATGCGCCATTGCCAGCCGGCATCGTGAGCGATGGCGCGGGTATAGGGCACGGGCGGGCGCACACTGGCGGTTTGCACGGCGATGGCGCGATCGCATGGCAGCCAATGCGTCCAATCGTCAAAGCCGGCGTGCAGCGCGCCTTCGATCAGCAGCGCGCGGAAACCGGTGCAATCGACAAAGAGATCGCCGTCCACGCGGCGATCACCGTCCAGGTGCAGCGCAGCGATTTCCCCGCTGTCGCCGTCCAGTTCGACACGGGCGATGCGTCCTTCGATCCGGGTGGCGCCGTCGCCCTCGGCCAGGCGGCGCAGGAACGCGGCATAGCGCCCGGAATCGAGCTGATAGGCATAGTTCATCCGCCCATCGGGCAAATGAGCAAAGCGCCCGGCCTGGGCCGCCATCAGTTCCAGGCAATAGTCGCCATAGGGGGCGGCATGCCCGCGCGCGCGCCCGTGCAGCCAGAAATGCTGGAACCCGGCGCTCCAGTGATCGCGCCCGGTGCCGCCAAACGAATGGAAATAGCTTTCGCCCGGCGCCTTCCAGTTTTCGAACGCGATGCCCAGCTTGAACGTGGCCGAGGTGGCACGCATGAAATCAGCCTCGGCAATGCCCAGCAGGCGGTTGTAGGCGACCAGCGGCGGAATGGTGCTTTCGCCCACGCCCACCGTGCCGATCGCCTCGCTTTCCACCAGTGTGACCGTTGCGACCGGGCCCAGCGTACGCGCCAGCGCGGCGGCGGTCATCCATCCGGCGGTGCCGCCACCGGCCACGACGATACGCAAGGGTCTATCGGTCATCGGCTGAGACTCCTGAGCAGGAAGGCACGGATGCGCCCGGCGGCAGCGGCATCGAGCGCGGCGAGAATGCCCTGCCCGGCGGGCGGCAGATGGGCCCGCGCGGCCTCTCCACCGGAAAAGGCATAGTGATCGAACAGGGCGTGCCACTGCGCGCGCTCTGCCGCTGGCAGATCGCGGATGGCCAGGATCGCATGGATCAGGGCATCCTGCGGCTGGCCCAGCCAGCGCGGCGTGTCGCGCCACCAATAGTTGACCAGCACGTTGAACGGCGCCAGCGCATCGACCGCGTGATACCAGCCACTGGGAATGAACAGTGCATCGCCCGGCGCCAGATCGGCCACCTGGGCATGGGCCAGCGCGGTGGCATAGCCGGGATGGCGCAGCAGATCGGGCGCATCGGGATCGACCATGCTGACGGCGCGGCCGGCCGGGGTGTTGTCCAACGGGCCGAGATAGAGATTGGCGAACTGGTCGGGCGGAAACAGCGTAAAGCGCCGCTGCCCCACGGCGCAGACCGCCAGGTTGTGGGGAAAATCGTTGTGCGCGGCAACGCGGCTGGCGGTGCCGATCCACACGCTGGCCAGCGCATTCTGTGCAGCCGGCAGCCCTGCCTCCAGCGGCATCGGATTGGCCTCGTCCAATCCTTCGAACCAGCCGGGAATATCGATCGATCCCATGTAGATCGCGCGCCCGTCTGCCGCCTGTTCAGCCGCGCCAAAGCGCGCCCAGATGGCATCGAGCGGTTCCTGCACGGTCTGGAAATTGACCTGCATCGCCTGGTCATAGAACAGGCGCCCGCCGGCTTGCGGCGGGGCCAGCGACACGGTGAAGGCGCGTGGCCGGGCATGGCTGGCAAGGTGGGCGCGCGCCGCCGTGGCGCTGTCGCGCCCGGCCCGCACCAGCGGCCAATGCGCCGCCAGGCCGCGCACGACGCATGGCGTCGTGGCGGCGACCAGCACGGCATCGAGAGCGCCGCCATGATCGGCCAGCGCCACCTCTGCCACGCAAGGAAGACCTTCAGGCACGGCCACGGCGCGCCATCAGATCGGCAAAGCGGCCAAGCGCGGCCACGGCCATGTAGATCGGCAGCAGATAGCCCTGGGCGTTGAGTTCGCCCAGCGCCGCGCCGTCGAGCGCGGCCAGGCGATCTTCGGCAATGATGTGATAGCCCACCAGGCTGCGGGTGGAGCCTTCGGCCAGGGGCACATCGAGCGTGAAGGGTTCGAGCAGGCCATGGTGTTCGAGCGCGGCGAGAAACGCCGGCGTGGCGCGCCAGCCAGCGTCGAGCGCGCCCAGTTGCTCTGCCTTGGCAGCGAGATAGGGCGTGGGGGCGCCGGCATCATCGAACAGGCGCTGCCCACCGGGCGCTCCCACGCGGGCATGGGCAAGATCGATATGCACCTGGGGCACTTCATCGGCATCGCGGGTGCGGCCGATCAGGAACGGCTGCACGGCGTGGGCCAAAGGCACGTAGGCCGCGTCCCAGCGATCGCCGGCCAGGAACAGGTTTTCGCCCTGGTCAAAACCGAACAGGGCCAGCGCGGCAAAACGCCCGCTCTGCCCGTCGCGGCGAAAGACGATGGGATAGTGCGCCGCAACTGCGCGAAATTCCGAAGGGACGACCAGGCATCCCATTACCCCGTCGCCCCATTGCGCCCCGGCGGTGGTGACCACGGCAAGATCGCGATGGCTGGCATTGTCGAGCAGGGCGTGGCGGCTGCTGCTGGTCACGGTACGGGCGTCCTCTCTCTTGTGGCTCTTCCAATCCTGCCCCCTTGTTTCATCGCCCACTGCCACAGGCAAGTGCGTTGAAAAGAGGGCCATCCGGCCGGGCTGACGGGCAGTGTCGCCCGGCCGGATGGGGAGGGCCGCGTCAGAAGTTGACGCGGAAACCGGCCGAATAGCGGGCATAGCCGCTGGAGGCGAAGGACACGTTGTTGTCAGACCGCAGGTGCCCACGCCGGCCCTGGTTGGTCAGGTTGATGGCATCGGCAAAGACGGTGAAGCCCTTGCGGAATTCCCAGCTGGCGCTGGCATCGACCTGGCCATAAGGCTCGACATAATAGGGGTTGGGCCCCGTGCCCGAGAGGAACTGCGCGCGCCAGTTGTAGGCAACGCGCGCCTGCAGCCCGTGCTTGTCATAGAACAGCACCGCGTTGGCGCTGTCGGACAGCCCGGTCAGCGCGAACTGCGTGACGCTCGACGGCTTGGTGTTGTCGTAGGTCGCATCGCCGCGCACGATCGTATAGTTCAGGATCGCGCCGAAACCGGTGTTCCAGAACGAGTGCTGGATGGCAAATTCCCAGCCATAGAGCGTGGCGGTCTGCGAGGAATTGACCGGCGTGGCGATCTGGAAATTGACCGCCGCATCCTGGGCCGTGCCAAAGATGTTGCCCGTCAGGTTGCCGGTGGCATCGGTGCCGGTGATCTGCGAGCTTTCGGGATAGTGGGTGAAGATGTAGTTGCGGATCGCCGCCGTGCTGGCATCAGCCCCCAGCGCGGAAATCGCCGCCTGATAGCGCGGGCCATTGGCCGGGTTGGTCAGGCCGAAGGCCGGGCTGTCGACGCGGGCCGACGAGATGAAGTTCGACACGCCCTTGTGGAAGAAGCCCACCGAGACATAGCTCGTCGGCGCGTAATACCATTCGAGGCTGACATCGATGTTCTTCGACTTGTAGGGCATCAGGCCCGGATTGCCCTGGCTGCCGGTGCCACCGCCGATGCGGAACAGCTGGTCCAGCGTGCGGCCACCCTGGAGGCTGGCATAATCGGCCCGCGTGATGGTGTGGCTGTAGGACGCACGGAACTTGACGTTGCGCGCGGGCTGCATGTCAAAGTCGAACGCGGGCAGGAAGTTGTCATAGCTGCCGGCAAAGGTGGTGAACGCGCTGTCACCGCCATAGATCAGGCCGAATTCGTTGGCCGAGACCCACTGCGTGCCGGTGGGCACCGGCACCAGCGCCGACGAGGTGACGCGGGTGTTTTCATAGCGCAGGCCAGCACGGAAATGCGCCTCGCGGCCGAGCAGGTCGAACTTGGTGTTCAGCTGCACATAAGGCGCGATCGTGCGTTCCTTGATGCGGCGATCGACGGTGTAGGGCGCCAGGCAGTTGCCGGTGCCGCCGCAGATCTGGTTCTTGCTATCGAGCAGGCTCACCATCTTCTCGAAGTTGAAGCTGTAGAACTGCTTGATGATGTTGGGATCGTTGGCGCCCGAAACGCCCTTGAACTTGTCCGGCACCGAAACCAGGCTGAACAGGTCATCAGGCGTCTGGCTGGCCGGCAGCGAGCCACCCCAGGTATCATGCTGGATATAGCCATAGGCCGAACGCACCTTGTTCTCGGTGTAGTCCGCGCCGAAATCGAGGCTGTCGATCACCCCGCTGTCGAACTTGAACTGGCCCGAAAGCCGCGCCTCGTTGATCTCGTCGCGGAAATAGGCGTTGCGGAAGGCATTGCCCGTGGGCGTGATATTGGCCGGATCGAGCGCATCGATGCCCGGGTTCATGCCCACCGAGATTACCGGCAGATCGTGGGTGAAATCGATCTTCTGGTTGGCGATGCCGAACACCGCCGAGCCCACCGACACGCTGGTGCCATAGGGGTTATTGGGCTTGGATTCGGCCGTCGAATGGTGCGCGTCCAACTCCAGCGTTAGGCGGTCGATGCCATCCCACTTGAGGTTGCCGCCGATCGAGCGGTTGATCGAGCGGTTTTCGGTAAGCGCCGCGCTATACGACAGGTCCTTGCCTTCGTTGGCGCCGAAGTGTTCGGCATAGAACACCGGGCCGGCCACCGGGCCATCGGTCCACTGGCTGGAAACGTCGTTGAAGTTGAACCAGATGCCCACGCTGTTGGTGCGCGCGCGCACGGTGTTCTGGGAATAGGTATAGTCGAACGTGGCGGTCAGCGTATCGGTGGGGCGCAATTGCAGCACGAGCTGGCCGTTGATGCGCTCGCGATCGATGTCGGTAATGTCATAGCTGGCGTTCTGCGGCACCTGATAGACATCATTGGGGCCGGGCCGGTTGACGATGTTGGCATAGCGCGGATCGCCCTGCTGCGGCAGCGAGCCCCAGTTGTTTTCCGAGCCCAGATAGCCATCGCGCCAGCCGACATTGGCCTGGTTGTTGCTCGCCTTGCGCTTTTGCCACACGCCGGTGACCAGCACGCCCACCTTGCCATCGGCAAAGGTGTCGCTGATGATACCCGACACTTCGGGCGTGATCGGGCTGCCTTCGTTGCGCGAGGTATCGATCATGCCCTTGATCGCCAGGCTGCCATGCAGGCCGGGCCGATCGAGCGGGCGCGGGGTCTTGATATTGATCGTCGAACCGATGCCGCCGGTGGGCAGCGTGGCCCGGCCGGACTTGTAGACTTCGACCCCAGCCACGCCTTCGGACGCCAGGTTGGCAAAATCGAAGCTGCGCGTCGACGGCGCGCTGGCGCCATCGCCCAGGCTGGACGTGGGCATCTGCCGGCCGTTGAGCAGCACCAGGTTGAATTCGGGGCCAAAGCCACGAACGGTAACGGTAGAGCCTTCACCGTTGGAACGGTCGATCGACACGCCGGTGATGCGCTGAAGCGATTCGGCCAGGTTGGTGTCGGGGAACTTGCCCATGTCTTCGGCCGAAATCGCATCGACCACGCCCTGGGCGCTGCGCTTGATATTGGCAGCGGCCGAAAGGCTCGCGCGAATGCCGGTGACGACGATGGCGTTTTCCGGCGTTTCGGTGGCAGCTTGCGGATTGGCGGCCGGCTGGGCGGCCGATGCCGCGCTGGCGGCGTCCTGCGCCCAGGCCGGATTGGCTGCCAGGCCCACGGCCATGACCGAAGCCCCCAGTACCAGGCGCGCGCGCAAAGAATGGCAACGTGTGCTCATCAGATCCCTCTCCCCGTTTTCACCCGGCGCTTTGCGTCCGGCTTGTGAACGTTCTCAACTGTGGTGACGCATGCGCGTGAACGTTCACTTTGTCAAGCACCCGGCGTTGCCAGCCGTGACAAAGGGCAATGAAACGAGATCAGCCTGCCGGGAAAGCAGCGGGCAAGCGCGGCCTGGACAGTGCGCCGCCCGCGCCGCGGCGATCAGCCTGTGGCGCGAAGGCCAAGTTGCGCGGTCGGATAGGCCGCGCGATCGTTGCCCGCGGGTTGACCATGCCCGGGCAGGCCATGTTCGAACACGGTCGCGGTGATGCGATTGCGGCCCTCGCTCTTGCTGCGATAGAGCTGCGCATCGGCCATATCGATCCACTCCTGCGGCTTGGCCCCGGCGACGCTGCGCGCACTGGCGATGCCGATGCTGACGGTGACGAACGCATCCACGCCCGATCGCGCGTGCGGAATACCCAGCTGGCGCACCTGGCGCCCGATCTCGGCCGCAACGGATTGGGCCGTGGCCAGGTCTGCGCCGGGCAGCACGCAGACGAACTCTTCCCCGCCATAGCGGGCCGAAAGATCGGTCGCACGGCGCACCGCGCGGGTGAGCGCGGCGGCGACCATGGCAATGCAGCGGTCGCCGGCCGGGTGGCCATAGGCATCGTTGAACTGCTTGAAGAAGTCGATATCGAGCATGACCACCGACAGCCATTCCTGCTGCCGCGCCAGCCGCGCGGTCTCCACCTCCAGCGTGCGTTCCAGGTGCCGGCGATTGGACAAGCCGGTGAGCGCATCGGTCACCGCCATCTGCGCCAGTTGGTCGCGCAGGCGCTTGAGTTCAACATGATTGGCCACCCGCGCGCGCAGGATCGGCGGCTGCACCGGCTTGGTCACATAGTCGATCGCGCCCAGCGACAGACCGCGCATCTCGTCCTCGCTGTCCCCCAGGCCGGTGGTGAAGATCACCGGCACATCGGTCAGCGTGGCATCCTGCTTGAGCGCGGCACAGACGGCAAAGCCATCCATGCCCGGCATCAGCACATCGAGCAGGATGAGATCGGGCTGCGCGGTGCGCGCCAGATCGAGCGCCTCTTGCCCCGACAGGGCAAAGCAGACGTCGTATTCGTCTTCGAGCACGGCATTGATGATCTCGATATTGGCGATTTCATCGTCGACGATCATCACCAGACCGCGCCGCGACAAGGGGGGAAGCGCCTGGCCCATTAGGCAACGGCCCCCTGTATCGGCGCATCATCGGCAAGGCTGCCTTCTGCTTCGAGCAGGGCCAGCGCGCGGCCATAGTCGAGCCGTTCCAGCGCCTGGCGCACCGGATGGCCCTGGCGCGCCGGCTCGGGCAGGCCCAGCGCATCAGCATAGACGACAAAGGCAGCCCGCGCCGCCAGGCTGCG
This sequence comes from Novosphingobium sp. AAP1, assembly GCF_001295765.1. Taxonomy (NCBI): domain Bacteria; kingdom Pseudomonadati; phylum Pseudomonadota; class Alphaproteobacteria; order Sphingomonadales; family Sphingomonadaceae; genus Novosphingobium; species Novosphingobium sp. AAP1. The sequence continues at coordinate 880,664 of NZ_LJHO01000001.1, forward strand.
CCGCTGCACCAGATCGATCAGCCCGTCGCGCGCCTGGGCAACGGCGCCGGCATCTGCGCACGAGCCATCTGCCTCCGTGATCGACGGGACATGAGCCGGAAGCGGTGGCGCCAGGCTGCGCGCCGCCTCGATCGCCGGGGCCAGTTCGCGGGCCAGCAGGGCAATCTCGCGGTCGAGGCCAAAGGTCTGTTCGGCGGCCAGCAAGCGCTCGATGCGCGCGGCCACGGCCTGGACCTGCGGCAGTTCGAGCGAACCGGCCACGCCCTTGAGCGAATGGGCCAGGCGCCGCGCCTCGGCCAGGCGGCCTTCGTCCACCAGGCTGGTCAGCGCACCGGGCGTGGCGGCATAGATATCGCCGAAATCGCCGATCAGCTTGAGCAACAGCGTGCGCTTGCCATTAACCCGCGCCAGGGCCGCAGGAATGCCGAAGGGCGGCAGGTGATCGGGCAAGACCGCCTCGGACGCGCCGGCCGCATCGTTGGCTCCAGCATCGTTGGCGATAGGGCCGGTCCAGGCGGCATCGGCCCCCGGGCCCGCCCCTGCGCCGGCAGGCGCGGCATCGGGCTGGCGCAGCCAGCGTTCCAGTGTGCGCACCAGCAGCGCGGGATCGACCGGCTTGGCGATGTGATCGTTCATGCCGGCATCGAGGCAGCGCTGGCGTTCTTCGTCATAGGCGTGCGCGGTCATCGCGATGATCGGCAAGGCATCGGCTTTCCAGGTGCGGCGAATGCGCGCGGTGGCTTCGATGCCGTCCATCTCGGGCATCTGCACATCCATCAGCACAGCGGCATAGGCCCCGTTCTGCGCCGCCACCATGGCGCAGGCGATGCGGCCGTTTTCAGCGCAGTCCACCTCGAGCCCGGCATCGCCGAGCAGTTCCATGGCGATTTCGCGGTTGATCTCGTTGTCTTCCGCCAAAAGCACGCGCAGGCCGCGCAAGCGCTGTGGCAGGCGCGGTGCTTCGGCCACAGCGTCTGCCACTACGGCCGGCGCAGGCGTGGCAGCAAGGCCCTTGGCAGGTGCACGTTCGGCCCGTTCGGGGAACAGATCGCACAGTGTTTCGATCAGCGCGCGTGGTTGCAGCGGCTTGGTCAGAAACGCATCGACATCGGCGCGATCGACCGACCCCAGGAACTCGTCGGCGCCATAGGCCGTCACCAGCAGTGTTGCCGGCAGGCGCCCATTCGGCACGCGGGTGCGCATGGCCTTGACCGTGTCCATCCCGCTCAAGCCCGGCATCTTCCAGTCGAGCAGGACAAGATCGAACGGACGCCCGGCGGCGGCCGCTGCATCGATCGCTGCCAGGGCTTCCTCGCCCGAGGCAACGAGATCGACCGCCATGCTCCACCCGGTCAACAATTCGTGCACGATCTGGCGCGAGGCGGCATTGTCATCGGCAGCAAGCACGCGCAGGCCCGCCAGGCCCGGCGGCGGCAGCAGCCCGGCGCGCGCCAGCGTGCCGGCATCGCCCATCACCACGCGGAAGGTAAACACGCTGCCCATGCCGGGCGTGCTTTCCACCGTGATGCCGCCGCCCATCTGCTCAACAATCTGGCGCGAGATGGCCAGGCCCAGCCCGGTGCCACCAAAGCGCCGGGTCATCGAACTGTCGGCCTGGGTGAACGAGGTGAACAGCGCGTCGCGCGCTTCGGCGGTCATGCCGATGCCGGTATCGCGCACGGTGCATTCCAGGGTGACGGTGCCCTCTCCCGTCGCCACCAGATCGACGCCGACCATGACCACGCCCTTTTCGGTGAACTTGATCGCATTGCTGAGCAGGTTGAGCAAGACCTGGCCAAAGCGCAGTTCATCGCCCACCACCATCTGCGGCACGCGCGGGCCGACGGTAACGCGCAGCGCCACACCCTTGGCCTCTGCATCGAGATTGAGCATCTGGGCCTGGTGCTCCACCGTGGCGCGCACATCGAACGGCCGCGCCTCAAGCGTGAGCTTGCCTGCCTCGTTCTTGGAATAATCGAGAATGTCGTTGATCAGGCGCAGCAGCGAGGCGCCAGCATCGGCAATCCGCGCGACATAGACCTGTTGCCGGGGATTGAGCGCGGTGCGCTGCGCCAGGTGGCAAAAGCCCAGGATGGCGTTCATCGGCGTGCGGATTTCGTGGCTCATGTTGGCCAGGAACATGCTCTTGGCGCGCGTGGCATCCTCGGCCTCGCGGGTGCGTTCTTCCAGCGCCAGGTTCTTGGCGCGGATTTCCTCGCCCATGGCGGTGACACGCTGCACGGATTCGACCAGCCGGTCGCTGAGCCAGACCAGCACCGCGGTCTGGAATGCAACGATCACGGCGTGAAGCAGCACGCGGGCAATGTTGCCCTCGCCGGGAAAGACCGCATAGGGCAAGGCATAGAGCAGCACGAGGTGATGCAGCGCCGTGGCCGTGGCCGCCATCAGGATGGCGCCGCGATCGCACCAGGCAATGGTCAGCGCCAGCATGGCAAAGAAGTACATATGCATGTCCATCTGCCAGGCATGGCCCTGCATCAGGAACAGCAGCAGCGCCGGCTCTCCCACCAGCGCCACGGCGGAAAGATAGCGGGTGGAACGGGCAATGCCGTGGCGCCACCACATCAGGTGGTAGGCGAGCGCCAGAACGCCGCCGGCAACGCCCGCCCCGATCGGCGACTGGCCCGCCAGCCAGGCGACGACCGCCAGCAGCGGCACGTGCGCCCACAGCAGATAGACCAGGAAATGGCCGAAGCGGCGGCGCACGTCATCAAGTTCGGTGGCCGGTAGCGGCACGGCCGCAACCATGGGAGCGGATAACGCAGTGGGCACGAAACGCGGCGATGGGGGGATCGTCATAGGGCCGTTTCTTCCTTGGCAGCGCCGAGGCAGCCCGCCAAACGTGGCGAAGCGAATACGAACCAGGCCCCTTCTCGGCGCAGTGCGGCAGGAAAATCCACACGGGGGGACGTGGCGATAGCGATATTGGCAAAGCGGCCCGGTGCCACCAGCGCGCCTTGCGCGCCGACAACCATGGCCAAAGTCTGCATCTGTGGAGTGCCGGGCGGAGCAATGACCACCACCTGGTCACCCGGCTGGATCGGCGGGACGGAGGCCCAGGCCAAGCCAGCCACGCCGGCCAGCATCAGGGCGGCGGCGGGCCAGATGGCAGCGAGCCTGCGCGCCGGCATAGCGCCGTGGCCCGATCCGGCCGCAGCGCGATGGCATGTCGCGTTGGCAATGCTGGTACGATCATCGACCATATCCACCCTCCACGCACAGGAGGTTACGGGCGGCCAATTTCCAATTGGTAAACTTTTACGTTATCAAACTGATCGCGAAATGAAATTCGCCCACGAAGCGCAGTTCCGCGAATAATATTTGATCCAAATTGGTAGTTGTTGCCGCGCCAATAGCTGGCTCTTGCAGCAAGCCTGCCCTGCAAACTGCGGTTGTCAGCCCACTACGCGAACAGGAACGCCCTGATAGGCGAGGCCAGGACGCAGGTGTTCGTGCTTCATCACCACGCTGCCGCCCAGCACGCGGGTGCCCGAATCGATCACCGCGCCATAGAGCGGCACGGTGCCGGCATGCACGGTGGCGCCGGTGCCGATCCGCACCTTATCCACCTTGAGCACGCGATCCTCGAACGTGTGGGCCTGGAAATTGGCATGGACCGTGGCGCCGTCGCCGATCTCGATCATGTCGGGATCGACGACCTGGGCAAACAGCGGCCCGAGCACGGCGCGGCGCCCGATCTTGAGGCCCATCAGCCGCAGATAGACCAGCAGCAGGAACGTGCCTTCCAGCTGTTGCAGGATAAAATTGGCATAGCGCGCCCAGGCCACGTAAACGAAATCCCAACGGCTGCACCAGCACGACCACAGCGCGTGCTGGCCAGGCCGCACCCGGCCGATCAGGCCCCACTTGAGGACCATCACCACCAGGCACAGCGCCACCATCGTGACCAGCGTGGCACCGGGCACCACCACCCAGGTCATCAGTGCCAGGCTGGCCCCACGCGCCGCAGCCGCACCGATCGCGGCGAACCACAGGGCGCCCAGCACCAGCGGCACCACCGGCAGGAAAAAGCGCGCCAGTTCCCAGAACCAGCGGTTGGCCTGGCGGATCAGCGACGGATCGTGCGTCACGCTGCGATCGGCCTCTACCACCTGGCGGCGCGGCAGATCGAAACTGGGATGGCCAAAACGCGACTGGCCGCGCGCAATGCAGGTGGCATCGGCAACGGTGGAAATGCCGATCAGGATATCATCGGGCAGAGTCTCGCCCGCCGGAATCACCGCGTGATTGCCCAGGAAGGTATTGCGGCCAAGGCGAATCGGCGCGACCCGCACCGTGCCCTGGCGCAGTTCCGCCCCGCCGAGATAGATGCCATCGGCAAAGAAGGTTTCCGCGCCGATGCTGACCAGTTCGGGCGTCACGTCAAAGATCGTGCTGATCTCGCACTTGTCGCCCACCTTCATCCCCGCCAGGCGCAGCCAGTGCTTGTACATCAAGGTGCCCGAAAGCCACTCGCCGGCAGCGAAGACCGCACCGGCCTTGATCCACAGGCGGATATAGCCAAGGCTCCAGCGGTCGATCACGCCGGGCCGCACGCGGCCCATCGCGCGCAGCAGGACTGCCGACCAGAAAACGTTGAGCGGCACGGCAAGGACCGTGGTGGCGAGCAGCGCCGCAATCACCCGCCCATCGAGCGAGGGCGCTGCCATCCAGTGCCAGATCGCCTTGGCGCTCACTTCGCCGCCCAGGCACAAGCCCAGCAGCAGCAACTCCCCCGGCAGCGCGGCCAGCGCGGTGAACAGCCCCTGCCCGAGAAGCAGCAGCAGGCCATGGCGCCAGGGCCCGAGCCGCGTGGCGGCGCGCGTGATCACCGGAGGCGGCGGCGCCACGCCCACGCGCTGTGCCGGTACGCCGTCCCACACTTCGCCCGCCGGCACCGTGCCGCCGGCATTGAGCACGGAAAGCGCTGTCAGCACACTGCCTGCGCCCATCCGCGCCGGGCCTTCCACCCCGGCGCGCACCATCAATGCAGCGCCGGTCTCCAGGGTGATCGGCGCCACCACGATATCGCCGCGATCGAGTTCGACCAGGCCCAGGTGGGCGCCCTGCCCCAGCGCGACATCATCGCCCAGGTCGAGCAAATCCCAGCCGCCCCGGCGCAGATCGACGTTGCGGTGAATATGCACGCGCTGCCCAATCCGCGCGCCGAGCAGGCGCAGGATCGCGTTGTTGAGTTCCGTCCCGGCCAGCAGCGGCCAGGGGATCAGCCGCACCGCCTGCATCACCATCCAGTGGCGCAGGTAATAGGCGCTCCACACCGGCGCGCGCACCGGGCGATAACGGCCGATCGCCAGCCACTTGACCGCCACGGCAAAGGCCACCGACACCGGCAGATAGACCAGGAACCCGGCCAGGCCGATCAGCGGCGCCACCAGCACCAGCGTGGCCAGGCCCAGGTGCGCAAAGGCCAGCGGCGCCACGCGGAACGCGGCGAACCAGGAAGCCCAGGCCGCCACCAGCACCGTCATCGCCAGCCAGCCGCCCTGCACCAGATTCGCCAGCAGCGGGCGCGCCACGCCTTCGCGCAGCAGCGGCAGCGCCGCATCGGCAATGGTTTCGGCCGGTTCGGGCGCGCGCAGGGCCAGGGCCCGCACGGTGCGCGCATCATAGATGTCGCTGACCGTCACCCAATCGGTGCGCCAGTCTTCGCGCAGCAGAGTAACCAGCATCGCCGCGCTGAGCGAATCCCCGCCCAGCCCTTCGAAGAAATCGGCAGTGACCGAAACGCCATCGGGGCGCTTGAGCACATCGGCCATCGCGCGGGCGATCAATGCCTCCAGCTCGCCCTCGGGCAGGACCAGCGCCTCTTCCTCGCGGCCCGGCCCGCTGCGCTGGGCCGCAAGGTTCATCGGCGGCAGCGCCTTGCGGTCAAGCTTGCCCCCCACGGTGGTGGGCAGTGCCGCAATCAGGCCGATCTGGCGCGGGACCATGTAGGGCGGCAGGCTGGCGGCCAGCGCCTGGCGCAACGTATCCCCCAGGGGCGGTGCGGCGGGATCGACCGGCACGACATAGGCGACGAGTTCGGGCACGCCGCCGCGATCCTGCACCGTGGCTCCGGCCGCGCGCACGCCGGGCAGCGCGGCAAGCTGCGCCTCGATCTCGCCCAGTTCGACGCGATAGCCGCGGATCTTGACCTGGGCATCGATCCGCCCGTGATAGAACAGGTTGCCGGTCTCGTCGCGGTGCACCAGGTCGCCGGTGCGATAGAGCCGCCCGTGGCGCGGATGATCGATGAACTTCTCGGCAGTGAGATCGGGGCGATGGCGATAGCCGCGCGCCACCCCGGCGCCGCCGATGCACAACTCGCCCTGGGCACCCTCGGCCACGTCGTCCAGCGCATCGTCGAGCACATAGGCGTGCATGCCCGGCACGGGGCGGCCGATGGTGATCGGCCCACCCGGCACGATATCACCGCGCAGACAGGTGACCGCGCATTCGGTCGGGCCATAGCCGTTGACCAGCCGCCGCCCCTGCGCCCACAGCGCGGCGATATCGGCCGGCAAGGCTTCCCCACCGACATAGAGCAGCTTGAGATCGGGCAGCGCCGCCTGGGGATTGCTGCAGCCACTGCTGCGCAGCAGGGTTGGCGGCGGGCAGAACACGCTGGCGCGGTGATCGGCCAGCCAGGCGACAATGTCTGGCCCCAGCCGCGCGGCCGCATCATCCATCACCAGCAGCGTGGCGCCACTGGCCAGTGCCAGCCAGATTTCCTCGATCGAACTGTCATAGGCGACCGACGAGCCCTGGACCACGCGGTCTCCCGGCCCCAGCGCAAATTCGGCCAGATCGGACGCGACCAGATTGGCGATCTGGCGATGCTCGATCATCACCCCCTTGGGTTTGCCCGTGGTGCCCGAGGTATAGATCAGATAGGCCAGCTGCGCCGGGCCGACCTGGGGCAGAGCCGCACCGCCAGCAGGCGCTTGGGCCAGCAATTGCGCCGGATCATGCACCGCGCAGGCGCCATGGGCCAGGCCCGCCAGCCGTTCCAGGGCGGCAGGTTCGGCCAGGATCAGCGCGGGCTGCGCGTCTTCCAGGATATCGACGACACGGCCATCGGGAAACGAGGGATCGAGGCAGGTGAACGCACATCCGGCCTTGAGCACGGCCAATTGCGCCAGATAGAGCAGTGGCGACGTGCGCGGCAGCTGCAGCGCCACGACCGGTTCGCCGCCGGGCGCAGCGGCCGGCAGGCGCGCCAGGATCGCCTGGGCCAGAATGTCGCTTTGCGCGGCGAGATCGGCATAGCTGATCGCCTGGTCGATATCGCGGCCCTTGCCGGCCGGCACGAAGATGGCGCACGCCTGCGGATGCCGCGCCGCCGCAGCCGCCAGAAAACCGTGCAGCGTCATGTCGTTTTGCAGTTGGTGTCCGCCCATATCCGCCCCCTAGCGCCGATGTTGCGCCGGTCAATCGGGAACCCCGCTCAAAAACGCCGAATTCGGACAGGCCAACCGTGCGGAATCCGCGGCAGCATCCGCCCGTTCGACCCAAGGTACAATTGCCCGAACGGGGCCCCTTTGCGCATTCTCGGCCAGAACACGGAACGGGCCGCAGGGCTTCGTGGCAGGTCGCATAGCATGCCACCGTTTCACACGTCATTCGCCTTAAAGCATATGCAAGGAGAGGCCCCATGTTGCAGGAAGCCATGACCAAGTTTTCGGCCCAAAGCCCGATCAAGGCCAAGTTCGACAACTTCATCGGAGGCAAGTGGGTCGCGCCGGTTCGCGGCCAGTACTTCGACAACGTCTCGCCCGTAACCGGCAAGCCGGTGTGCCAGGTGGCGCGCGGCACAGCCGAAGATATCGAACTGGCGCTTGATGCCGCGCACAAGGCACGCGAAGCCTGGGGCCGCACCTCGCCGGCTGATCGCGCCAATATCCTGCTCAAGGTGGCGCAGCGGATGGAGGACAACCTCGACCTGCTGGCAATGGTCGAAACCATCGACAACGGCAAGCCGATCCGTGAGACGACCGCCGCCGACGTGCCGCTGGCAATCGACCACTTCCGCTATTTTGCCGCCTGCGTGCGCAGCCAGGAAGGCACCCTGGGCGAAATCGACCACGACACCGTGGCCTATCACTATCACGAACCGCTGGGCGTGGTCGGCCAGATCATTCCGTGGAACTTCCCGCTGCTGATGGCCGCGTGGAAGCTGGCCCCGGCCCTTGCCGCCGGCAACTGCGTGGTGCTCAAGCCCGCCGAGCAGACCCCGATGTCGATCCTGGTGTTTGCCGAACTGATCGCCGACATCCTGCCCGAAGGCACACTCAACATCGTCAACGGCTTTGGCATCGAAGCCGGCAAGCCGCTCGCCACCAGCAAGCGCATCGCCAAGATCGCGTTTACCGGCGAAACCTCCACCGGCCGGCTGATCATGCAGTATGCCAGCGAAAACCTGATCCCGGTGACGCTGGAACTGGGCGGCAAGAGCCCGAACATCTTCTTTGCCGACGTGATGGACGCCGACGACGACTATTTCGACAAGGTGCTCGAAGGCTTTGCCATGTTCGGCCTGAACCAGGGCGAAGTGTGCACCTGCCCGTCGCGCGCGCTGGTGCAGGAATCGATCTATGAAAAGTTCATGGAACGCGCCGTGGCCCGCGTGCAGAAGATCCGCCAGGGCAGCCCGCTCGATCCGTCCACGATGATCGGCGCGCAGGCCTCGCAAGAGCAGATGGAAAAGATCCTCTCGTACATCGACATCGGTCGGGGCGAAGGCGCCAAGGTGCTGACCGGCGGCAGCCGCGCCACGCTTTCGGGCGACCTGGCCGATGGCTATTACGTGACCCCTACCATCCTGGAAGGTCACAACAAGATGCGCGTGTTCCAGGAAGAAATCTTTGGCCCGGTGCTGGCCGTGACCACGTTCAAGGACGAAGCCGAGGCGCTGGCCATTGCCAACGACACGCAGTTCGGCCTGGGCGCGGGTGTATGGACCCGCAATGGCAACCGCGCCTATCGCTTCGGCCGCGAAATCCAGGCCGGGCGCGTGTGGACCAACTGCTATCACCTCTATCCTGCCCATGCTGCCTTCGGTGGCTACAAGCAGTCGGGCATCGGGCGCGAAACCCACAAGATGATGCTCGATCACTATCAGCAGACCAAGAACCTGCTGGTCAGCTACAGCACCAAGGCGCTCGGCTTCTTCTGAGGCGCCGCGATGAAAGGCGCCCCCGGCGGACAACAGGGGCGCATTTTCCGGGGCGGGTGCGGCAAGCGCCCGCCCCGCTTGGCTTGGAGCAGCGATGCCATGGCAGATATTCCGCCCCGCGTGACGTCAACGCCGGCAGCCGATGCATGGATTGCCCGGCTGACGGCCATGCACGGACCGCTGATGTTCCACCAGTCGGGCGGCTGCTGCGATGGATCGGTGCCGATGTGCTATCCCCGCGGCGAGTTCAAGGTGGGCGGGCAGGACGTGTTGCTGGGCCATATTGCCGGCGATGTGCCGGTGTGGATCGGCGCGGCGCAGTTCGAATATGCGCGGAACACCCAGCTTACCATCGATGTCGCGCCGGGGCGCGGCGCCGGCATGTCGTTGGAAACGCCCGAAGGTGTTCGCTTTCTCGGCCATGCGCGGCTGTTCACCGATGCCGAGGCCCTGGCCCTGGAAGAAGGCGGGCCACCGCCGCGCGGAGAATCCTGAGCAAGCCATCATATTTTTGTATCGCCGCCCTTTCCGATAGCGGCCGAACCATTGTATTGTGACCCTGCCTTGATCGCCGCCCTGCGCGCGCGAAGGCAACGATAACAAGACAATAGCGGCGATTGGAGAGGGTCTTGGATATTCGCACCTGCGAGGTTGGCGTGGCTTCATCCCATGCATCCGATCCTTTCGAGGCCTTTGCCCAGATCAGCCGAACGATCGCGCCCGAACACCTGGCGGGGGCCGTGATGTTCTGTTCCCACCGCTACGATCGGGAAATGCTGGCGCGGGCGGCGCGCGGCTGGTCGATGGAACGATTTCCGATGATCGGCTGCACCAGTTCGGGCGAGTTGACCGAGGCCGGCTATGACGAGGATTCGATCAGCCTGATCGCGTTTCCGGCCGACAGTTTCCACATGGTCAGCCACCGCTTTGACGATCTGGCGCACTTTGATGCCAGCGCTGCGCGGGCGGCAGTGCGCGACCTGGTGGCGCGCGCGGAAGTGGGCAGCGAGCGCCTCTCGATCCAGTCCTTGGGCCGCAAGGTGAACCACGCCGCGCTGTTCCTGGTCGATGGCCTGTCGCACAGCGAGGAATTGCTGGCGATGACCGTGCAGGATGCGCTGGGCGAAATTCCGCTGGTGGGGGGATCATCGGGCGATGGGCTGATGTTCAAGGAAACCGGCATCTATTCCGATGGCATGTTTCATGCAGCCGGCGCGGTGGTGGCGATCGTGTCGACCACGCGGCCGTTGCACGTGTTCCGCCGCCAGCACTACAAGCCCGGCGCGGTCAAGATGGTGGTGACCGGCGCCGATGCCGGCGCCCGCCGCGTGACCGAGATCAATGCCGAGCCGGCGGCCGAGGAATACCTGCGCCTGGCCAGCACGGTCTATGGCGGGATCGACATGCGCAAGCCCGACATGGCGCTGTTTGCCGCCTGCCCGCCGATGGTGCGCGCCGGGGGCGATTATCACGTGCGGGCGGTGCAGACCGCCCACGCTGATGGCAGCCTGACCTTTTACTGCGCGATCGACGAAGGCATCGTGCTGACCTTGGGCGAGCCGGTCGACCAGCTGGAAAGCCTGAACGCGACAATGGCGGAAATTCGCGAGGCGGTGGGCGAAATCGATCACATCATCGCGTTCGACTGCGTGCTCAACCGCATCAATGCCGAGCGGCGCCAGCTGGGCCGGCCGATTTCGGAAATCTATCGCCGCAACGGCGTGGTGGGCTTCAACACCTACGGCGAACAATTCCACGCACTGCATGTCAACCAGACGTTCAGCGGGCTGGCGATCGGGCGATGACGGATAGCGCGCCTTTTGCCACGGCTGCGCCAGAAGATGCCGCGCAGCATATCGCGCGGCTGGAAGGCGAACTGCGCAAGCTGCGCAAGATCAACGCCACGCTGATCGACCGGGTAGAGCGATCGACCGACCTGTCGCATTCGGCGTTTTCGATGTTCGAGCGGGCGATCACGCTGGAGCAACTGGTGCGCGATCGCACCCGCGCGCTGGAACAGGCCATGGGCGAGCTTGCCACGGTCAACGCCAAGCTGGCCCAGGCCCATGCCACGGCCGAAGCGGCCGAGACGCGCCTGCGCGATGCGATCGAATCGATCAACGAGGGCTTTGCCCTGTTCGATGCCGAAGATCGCCTGGTGCTGTTCAACGAGGCGTACATGGGCTTCTGGCCAGAAGTGGCCGAGCTGCTACCGGAAAATCCCACGTTCCACGAAATCATCAGTCTGCTGGCGCAGCAGCGCCGCCCGGCCGGCGCGCTGTCGGCGCCCGATCGCTGGGTGTCAGACCGGCTGGCGCGCCATGCCGTGGCATCGGGCGGCCATGTCCAGGCCCTGTCGGATGGGCGCTGGATCCAGATCAACGAGCTGCGCACGAGCGAGGGCGGCATCGTTGGCATCTATACCGACATTACCGAGGCTAAGGCCGAGGATGCCCGCGCCCGTGCCCGCGATCTGGCCGAACAGAACCTGGCGTTGCAGGCCCTGCTCGACAACCTGGTGGAAGGCGTGTGCATGTTCGATGCCGGCCGCCGCCTGACGGCGTGGAACGGCGCCCTGCAACGCCTGCTGGGCCTGGCCGGCGACGCGAGCGCGGCGATCGGCAACCACGAAGACCTGGTGCGCTTCTGCGCCCAGACCCTGGCGATGGACGGGGCCGACGCACTGGCCTGGCGCACCGAGGCCGAGGGTACGGTGCGCAACCGCTTGGCCACGGTGGGCGATCGCATCTGGGAAGTGCGCACCACCGCTACGGCGCTGGGCGGCATGGTGGTGGGCTTCCTGGATGTGACAGAGCCGACCACCGCCCGGCAGATCCTGCAGAATACCGCCGAAACGCTGGAACGCCGCGTGGCCGAGCGCACCACCGAGTTGACCGCGCTCAACCGCCGCCTGGCATCCGAAGTGGCCGAACGCCGCGCGATCGAGGCGCAGCTGCTGGAGGCCAAGACCGCAGCCGAAATGGCCAACCGGTCAAAGACCAGCTTTCTTGCCGCCGCCAGCCACGACCTGCTCCAGCCGCTCAATGCTGCGCGGCTGTTCATCGCCGCGCTTACCGAACGGCGGCTTGCCCTGCCCACCCGCGCGCTGGTCAACCAGGCCTCCACCTCGCTCAATTCGGTGGAAGACCTGCTGGAAACCCTGTTCGAAATCTCGCGCCTCGATGCCGGTGCCATCACCCCAAACCTCACCGACGTGAACCTGGCCGGCCTGCTCGGCACCTTGCAGACTGAATTTGCCCCGACCGCACACGCGGCGGGCCTGACCTTTACCGTGGAAGCCGCGCCGGTATGGGTGCGCAGCGACGCGCGCCTGCTGCGCCGCATCCTGCAGAACCTGGTGTCCAACGCTATCCGCTATACCGGCAGCGGGCACGTGCGCGTGAAGACCGACAGCCCCACCCCGGGGCAGGTGCGGATCAGCGTGGCCGATACCGGCCCGGGCATCCCCAAGGACCAGCAGGAGCGCATTTTCGAAGAGTTCCGCCGGCTCGACAACAGCCACCGTATTCCCGGCAAAGGGCTGGGCCTGGCGATCGTGCGCCGCGCCACGGCCATGCTGCAGCATCCACTGGAATTGACCTCGGACGCGGGCGCCGGCGCGTGCTTTGCCATCACCGTGCCCTTGGGCGAAAGCCAGGCCGATACTGCTCCCACCACGGCCAAGCCGGTGCGGGATCGCGCCATCCAGGGCCGACGCATTCTGGTGATCGACAACGAAACGCAGATCCAGCTGGGCATGGAAACGCTGTTGACCGGTTGGGGTTGCCAGGTCTTGGTTGCCGGCAGCGGGCCGGCAGCGATCGACCGGCTGGGCGCAGAAACGCCCGATGTGATCATCGCCGATTTTCACCTCGACCATGCCGAAACCGGCGACCAGGCCGTGCACGATGTGCGCGCCAGCCTGGGCCGCAGCGTGCCCGCGATCATCATTTCGGCCGATCGCAGCGAGGAACTGAAGGAACGCCTAGCCGGGCAGAAGCTGCCCCTGCTGGGCAAGCCGGTAAAGCCGGCGCAGTTGCGCGCGCTGTTGCAGACGATGATGCATTGAAACGGGCGGAGTTTGGCGCCCTTCGACAGGCTCAGGACAGGCCCTTCGACAAGCTCAGGGCGAACGGAGGTTTTTCATTAAAGCCCGTTCGGGCTGAGCTTGTCGAAGCCCCTGCGCGGGACCGTAGTTTCAGGCTTCGCACCACCCCCAACCCCCTCCTCTAAAGAGGATGGGGCTTTAAGATCAATACCTTAACCCCCTCCTCTTCAGAGGAGGGGGTCGGGGGGTGGTGGAAGCCACAGCATACCGTCAATCGAAATGGACGCGGTTGGCCAGGATCACGGCCTGGGTGCGGCTGAACACGCCCAGCTTTTGCAGGATGGCCGAGACGTGGGCCTTGACCGTGGTGAGCGAGACATCGAGATCGTGCGCGATCTGCTTGTTGAGGCGGCCATGCACGAGATGGTGCAGCACCACCTTTTGCTGCGGGGTCAGGCTGTCGATCCGCGTGCGAATCTGCGCTTCCTCGGCGCTGGCGGGCGTTTCTTCGAGGCCGGTATCGGGAATGTAGATTTCGCCAGCCATGACCATGTGCAGCGCATTGACGATGCCATCGCGCTTCATCGACTTGGGCAGGAAACCGGCCGCGCCGGCAGAGAGCGCTTCTTGCACCAGGGCGCGGTCAAAGCTGCCCGAGACCATCAGCACCGGCACCATCGGAAATGCTTCGCGCAGTTGCACCAGGCCCGACAGGCGCGTGGCATCGGGCATGTTGAGATCGAGCAGGACCAGATCGCAATCGCCATGGCTGGCAAGCACCGTGGCGGCTTCTTCGACACCTGCCGCTTCCAGGATGTCGCAATGCTCGAACGTAACGGCAAGCAGGCTGCGCAGCCCGTCCCGCACCAGCGGGTGATCATCGACAACTAGGATGCGTTCGGGTGTGGCGTTGGCCATGGCGGCACTATCGGCCGGCCGCGCGGAAAAGCAAGAGGGGGAAGGTGCGCTCCGCACCCGCAAGGGTGTGCGGGACCCGCCGCCTTCCACAACGGGCCCCACGATGGCCCGGGGCGCTGTTGCCAGCACCCCGGTGAAGGGCAGGGGGCGGGAAGCCCCCCAGCTTCCGCCCCGACCCATCATGACTTGGGCAGCTTGAACACCCAGAGCGCGCCGCCCTGGCTGATTTCCTTGAAGGTCTTGGCGACCTCGCCACCCCACAGCGGCACGGCGCCGCCCCAGCCCGACATCACGGCGACATACTGTTCGCCATCCTGTTCCCAGGTGATCGGCGAGCCGACCACGCCCGAGCCGGTGTTGAACTTCCACAGCTCCTGCCCGGTCTTGGCGTCAAAGGCCTTGAGATAGCCTTCGGGCGTGCCCGTGAAGACCAGGCCGCCAGCGGTGCTCATCACCCCACCCCACAGCGGGGCCTTGTTCTTGTATTCCCACACGATCTTGCCGGTCTTGGGATCCATCGCGCGCAGGGCGCCGATGTGATCTTCGGCGATCGGCTTGATCGTGAAGCTGGCGCCGAGATAGGCCGCGCCCTTCTTGTAGGCGATCGGCGTGTTCCAGATGTCCATGCCCCAGTCGTTCGACGGGATGTAGAACAGGCCGGTCTGGTCGGAATAGGCCATCGGCATCCAGTTCTTGCCGCCCAGGAACGAAGGGCTGGCGAACACGGTCTTGCCCTTGGCCTCGCTGCCGCCGGCCATGTCAGGCGCGCCGGGGCGGTTGTCGTCGATATAGTTGGGGCGGCCGGTCTTGGCGTTGAAGCCGTTGGCCCAGGTCGTCTGCATGACGAACTTGCTGGCGCTGATGAACTTGCCGTTGGTGCGGTCGAGCACGAAGAAATAGCCGTTGCGATCGGCCTTGGCGCCCAGCTTCATCGCCTTGCCGTTGACCGTGGCGTCGAACGGAATGAATTCGTTCACCCCGTCAAAGTCCCAGCCATCGTGCGGCGTGGTCTGGTAATGCCAGACGATCTGGCCGTTGTCGGGGTTAATCGCCAGCGTCGAGGCGGTATAGAGATTGTCGCCCTGGCGCAGGTGGCTGTTCCACGGCGCCGGGTTGCCGGTGCCGAAGAAGATCAGGTTGGTTTCCGGGTCATAGGTGCCGCCAAGCCAGGTGGCGCCGCCGCCGGTCTTCCACAAGTCACCCGGCCAGGTGGCATTGAGCTTGCCGGTCATGCCGTTGGGCTGGCCACGCAGAGTGCCTATGTGGCCTTCGATCACCGGGCGGCTCCACACCAGTTCACCGGTGTTCACGTCGCGCGCCTCGACCACGCCAACCGCGCCGAATTCACCGCCCGATACCCCGGTGATGACCAGGCCCTTGACGATCAGCGGCGCAGCGGTCTGGCTGTAGCCGGCCTGGTAATCGGCCACGGTCTTGTTCCAGATGACCTTGCCGGTCTTGCGGTTGAGCGCCACGACGTGCGCATCAAGCGTGCCGAAGATGATCTTGTCGCCATAGATTGCCGCGCCGCGGTTGACCACGTCGCAGCAGGGCATGATGCCATCGGGCAGGCGGGCATCGTATTCCCACTGCTTTTCACCGGTGCGCGCATCGAACGCAAAGACGCGGGAATAGGAGCCGGTGACATAGATCATGCCGTCATAGACGATCGGCTGCGATTCCTGGCCGCGCTGCTTTTCCCCGCCGAGCGAAGCGGCAAAGGCCGGCACCATCTTGGCGACATTGGCGGTGTTGATCTGCGTGAGCGGGCTGAAGCGGTGCGCCTGCGGCCCCATGCCATAGGTCAACACGTCGCCTGTGGTGGTGGCATCGGCCATCAGGTCGGCATCGCCCGGGCCCGCAGCGGGCGCGCCATCGGCCAGCGCAGGAGCGGCCATGGCGATGGCCAGCACACAGGCTGCGGTCGCCTTGAAAAATCCCTTCATCATCACACCTCCGATTGATCGTGCAGCCTCTCGTGCGGGCTGATCACGTTGCGCTGATTATGGGGGGCGGATGGTGGTTTGCTGCGGCCGGTGCCCCCTGCCCCGCCCACCTGACATCTGGGAACCTATTCCATCGTGCGTAGGCCACAATTGGACCTTGGCACTAGGTTTGCTGCGCAACAATTGCCCCTCCACCACGCGCTGCGCGCGCGGTCCCCCTCCCCGCCGCTGCGCGCCAGGGAGGATCTCGTATCCTCCCCACATGGTGGGGAGGTGGCAGGCCGTAGGCCTGACGGAGGGGTGGGCCTCAACCCGCCAGCGGCGCCTGCCAGTTCACGCCATAGGGCTGGCACAGCGCGGCCAGGCGGCCGTCTTTCTGCATCTGGCCCACGATCTCTTCCAAGGCATCACCCAGCGTGCGGCTGGATTCCTTGACCGCCATGCCGACGTCCCAGCCGGGGCTGGTCATCATCGGCAAGGGCCCCTTGCGCCGGGCAAAGCCGCTGGCCTGGCCTTTGAGGCCGTATTCGAGCTGGGCCGTGGTCGCCATGGCGGCATCGGCATCGCCCTTGACCAGGGCCGAAACCGCCGACACGCCATTGGGATAGTGGGCCACATCCTTGGCGAGCGCGCCGCCGAATTGGCCCATCAGATAGTAATCGGGGATCGTGGCCACTTCGACGGCCAGCTTGTGCCCCTTGAACGAGACGGGAATGCCTTCGCATTCCAGGCCCTTGCCGGTGGCGCAGGCTAGGCCGAAGCGTTCCCGCGCATAGGGCGCGACGATCGCCACCTGGTCTTGCGCGGCGGCAAAGGCGGGATCAAACGGCACATGCAGCATGACATCGGCTGCCTGGAACCCCAGCAGCCCGCCACGCCACACCGCATTGCGCAGATCGTCTTCGACGCTTTCGCCGGCCGGGAAGATCGCCAGATCGGCTTTCACGCCGAGTGCTACGGCCAGGGCGCGACCGAGATCGGCATCGATGCCCTTGATCTGGCCGCCCTCGTCCCACGACCATGGCGCATTGTCCTGGTAGATCGCCACGCGCAGCATGCCGTTGGCCTTGACCTTGGCCAGAGGGGCTGCCTCCACCGCGCGGGGCAGGACGGCAGCAGCGGCAAGGCCAGCCAGCAGGGTGCGGCGCGTGACAGCCACCGGCTTATTCCTCGTGCACGGTTTCAAGCCAGGCGCGGATGGCCCAGCCGGCCTTCTGGCCCAGGATCTCGCCCATTGGCGGCATATAGACCTTGCCGTCGCGCACCGAGCCATGGTGATAGCGCTGAACAAACCATTCATCGCCGGAATCGCCCAGTTCCAGATAGCGCAGATCGGGCGCGATGCCGCCGGAAATGGCATCGATGCCGTGGCAACGCGCGCAATTCTGGGCATAGGCGTGATGGCCGATCTCGATCGCCTTGGCATTGCCGCGATAGGGATTGTGCTGCAACCAGGTGTCGTTGTTGGGCTGGATATCGGGCAGCGCCGTGGTATCGACGGGCTGCGGCGTCACATCGCCATGGGCCAGGAGATGCGTGGCGCCGGCAAGGGTAAAAACCCCGGCTGCCGCGCAGAGCGCCAGTCGTCCGGTGAACTTCATCGCGTCATTCCCTTTCCCAGTTTTATGGTCTGGCACGAATCTTGGCCTTGGCAAGCTCCGTGACACTGCGGATGGTGATGAACCATGCAAGCCATGGGAGAAATTGACCTTTGGTCGAATGCCCAGGCGGGCAGGCACCGCCTAAGGTGGATATGACGGAAGAGGATCCTGCCCCATGCGTTTGACTGCTCGCGCGGCGCTCGCCGCTATCGCCGCCCTGCTGCCGCTCGCCACCGCGCAGGCGCAGACCGTCTATGTCAGCAACGAACGCGGCAATTCGATCAGCGTGATCGACGGCGCGAGTGGCAAGTCCCTTGCCACCTGGCCAGTGGGCGAACGCCCGCGCGGCATCACCCTGTCAAAGGATGGGCGCTTCGTGCTGGTCTGCGTGAGCAACGACAACGCGGTCAAGGTGATCGACCGCCAGACCGGCAAGATCCTGCGCGAAATCGGCGCGGGGCAAGACCCGGAACAGTTCTTCTTGAGCCAGGATGGCAAGACCGTGTTCGCGGCCAACGAAAACGATGCCGCCGTCAGCGCGATCGATCTCGCCAGCGGCCGCGTGGCGTTCCAGGTTTCGGTGGGCAAGGAGCCGGAAGGCATTGCGCAAAGCCCGGACGGCAAATGGCTGGTCGTGACCTCGGAAGAAGACAACGCGGTGAGCTGGATCGACCTGGCCAGCCATGCGGTGGTTTCCACCATGGAAACCGAAAAGCGCCCGCGCTACGTGGAATTTACCGCCGATGGCAAGCAGCTGTGGATCGCGGCCGAAGTGGGCGGCGTGGTGCAGATCGCCGATCCGCAGACGCGCGCGATCACGGCAACGATCCACTTCGCGATCCCCGGCGTAGCCGATTACAAGATCATGCCCTGCGGCATCCGCTTCACCCCCGATGGCAAGACGGCCGTGGTCGCGCTCGGCCGGGCCGATCGCATCGCCTTGGTCGATGTGGCGAGCCACACGGTCAAGACCACGATTCCGGTGGGCAAGCGCGTGTGGCATCTCGCGCTCAATGCCGATGGCACGCGGGCCTATACGGCCAACGGCCTGTCGAACGATGTTTCGGTGGTGGACCTGGTGGCGGGGCAGACCATTGCTACGGTGCCGGCAGGCGTGGCGCCCTGGGGGGCCGTGGTGGGGGATTGAAGGCCCTGCCTTTCCCGTCAACTGACACGGGGATGGGGTTCGCGCAAAGGCGCTGAAGCGCAGAGGTTCTACAAGCACCCCCTCCGCCAGCCCTGCGGGCTGGCACCTCCCCCACCGGCGTGGGGGAGGATCTTGTACCGCAAATACCGCAAACTTGCGTAGTTCCTTGGAACGAGAACCATAGTCCAATTTCGCTGCGGGCCGCCCCGGCGCATCGTTCCGCCTGCCCTTTGGGGCAAGAAAACGATGGCAGGGGATGGACCAATGAAGGGAAAAAAGGGGCTGGCGCGCGTTTTGCTCGCCGCGACGACCGCGCTTGGGATGACGTTGGGCGCCGCGCCCGCCATGGCCGGCACATCGGCCGCGCTGCTCAAGCGACTGCATGAGAAAGGCATCCTCTCTGACGAGGAATACCAGCAGCTGCTGCGCGAAGATGAAGCCGAAAATGCCGCGCCCGCACCTTCTGCGGCACCGGCACCGGTAGCCGCCGCAGCCGCACCTGACAGCGACCGCTTCGTGCGCCGCACCGCCAGCGGCGTAGGCCTGGAGGTGGGCGATGTAACGCTCAGCTTCTCGGGCTCGGTCAACGGCTTTTACGTGCACGACAATCCACAGTCGCCCTCGGCCCGCACGGCAGTGGCCGGTGGCATCGCCAATGTCGGCGGAAACAGCACCTCTTCGGTGCGCAACGGCCTGCTGCCGGGCTTCCTCAAGGTGGAAGCCACCACGCACCAGGGCGGCTGGGATGTGGGCGCGCACTTTGGCATGTATCCTGGCATCAACAGCGCTGCATGGGGCACGCTGGGCGCCAACAACGGCGGCCAGCCCACCGCGCTCGCCACCTCGGGCATCGATTTCCGCCAGACCTATCTCACGTTTGGCCGCGCCGGCTTTGGCGAGATCAAGATCGGCCGCGATATCGGCCTGTTCGGCTCTGACGCCATTCTCAACGATATCACGCTGCTCTCGTCCGGCGCGCCGGGTGGCAACGTGGCGCCCGCCAACACCACGCTGGGCCGTATCGGATCGGGCTATATCTACACCGATTTCCAGCCGCAGATCACCTATACCACGCCCGCCTTCTCGGGCTTCAAGGCGGCATTCGGCGTGTTCCAGCCGTTGAGCTCGCTTACCGGACCGGCTGAACAGAACGGCAGCCCCGGCTTCCAGGCCAAGCTGACCTATGATGGCAAGCTGGGCCCCGTGGGCGCGCACCTGTGGCTATCGGGCATTACGCAAAAGCACGATACCGTGGCCAGCGCCTATAGCTACACCGGCAAGGGACTCGACGTGGGCGCCAAGCTGACGGTCGGCCCGGTTACGGCGGTGGGCTATTACTACACCGCGCAGGGCCTGGGCACCACGGTGCTCAACCTGCTCGACAGCGATGGTCTGGGCCATGCCCGCGACAGCCACGGCTTCTATGCGCAGGCCCTGGCCACGTTCGGCAAAGTCTCGGTCGGCGGCAGCTATGGCGAAAGCCGGCTCGACTTTGCCAACGCGGTCGACGCTGCCACCACGCCCACGCTGGTCAAGAAGAACAGCAGCTATGTCGGCCAGGTCCGCTATGGCCTGACCAGCTGGGTCACCCTGATCGGCGAATATGTCTCGGCCAAGGCCCAGGCCCACAATGGCAACAGCGCCAAGTCCGACACCGTAGCCCTGGGCGGCATCCTCTTCTTCTGATCGGCCTTTACCCGGTACCGATCATCACCGCCCCGGCGCTTGCTCTCCAGGCGCCGGGACATTGGCCGGACAGCCCAGTTCCCCGGGCCTGTCCGGCCTTTTTTGTGCCGATCCCTTTTCCGCTGAACTGATGCGCACGAAAAAGGCCGGGTAGCGGCTTGCTACCCGGCCCGGTCCGGTTGCGACCCGGAAAGGCGACGTTTACTTGAGGCTGGTGAGATAGCCGACCAGTTCGGCCCGCTTGGCCGGGTCCTTCAGGCCGGGGAACGACATCATCGTGCCCGGCACCAGCGCGCGGGGGTTTTCGATCCACTTGTCGAGCGTGGCAGCGTTCCACGTCAGGCCCGATTTCTTGAGGCCATCGGAATAGCGGAAGTTGGCCGCGTGCGTGCCGGCTTTCTTGCCCACTACGCCATAGAGGTTGGGCCCGATCTTGTTGGGGCCGCCCTTGGTGTTGTCATGGCATATTGCGCAGCGGGCCCAACTGGCCGGGGCCGGCGGCGGGGCAGCATGGGCGCTGCCAGCGATCAGGAAGGCGGCAGCAAGTGCCGGGGCAATCAGGCGTTTCGACATAACTCCTCCACTCCACAGTCTGTTTGCACCAGCCCTGCCATGATGCCGGCCATGCCGATATTGGACTATTGGCCGAGCGCGCCGCCGTTTCCACAAGTCCCCTTTAGTTGGTTGGTTAATTGACAAGGGTGCCGCAAGGCTGGCAGATTGCCCGGCAAACATGCCAAGAGGATTGCCTGCCGCCATGATCAAGACCCGCTTTACCGAACTGTTCGGCGTGGAACACCCGATCGCCCAGGGCGGCATGCAATGGGTGGGCACGGCCGAACTGGTAGCTGCGGTGGCCAATGCCGGCGCGCTGGGCTTTCTCACCGCGTTGACCCAACCCACGCCCGAAGCGCTGGCCAAAGAAATCGCGCGCTGCCGCACGATGACCGACAAACCCTTTGGCGTGAACCTGACGATCCTGCCGGCGATCACCCCGCCGCCCTATGCCGAATATCGCCAGGCAATCATCGAAAGCGGGATCACTGCGGTGGAAACCGCCGGCTATCGCCCCGATGAACACGTCGCCGCATTCAAGGCGGCCGGGGTCAAGGTGATCCACAAGTGCACGGCAGTGCGCCACGCGCTTTCGGCCGAGCGCATGGGCGTGGACGCCATTTCGATCGACGGCTTCGAATGCGCCGGCCATCCTGGCGAGGACGACGTGCCTGGCCTGATCCTGATTCCCGCCACGGCCGACAAGGTGAAGATTCCGATCATTGCCTCGGGCGGGTTTGGCGATGGGCGCGGCCTCGCCGCTGCGCTGGCCCTGGGCGCCGAAGGCATCAACATGGGCACGCGGTTCTGCGCCACGCAGGAAGCGCCCATCCACGACGGCATCAAGCAGGCGATCGTGGCCAACGACGAACGCGCCACCGCGCTCCTGTTCCGCAGCTATCGCAATACGGCGCGCGTGGCGCGCAACAGCGTGGCCGAAGAAGCCGTGCGGATCGAGCGCGAGGGCAAGCCGTTCGAGGCGATTGCCCACCTGGTAAAGGGCGCGCGCGGGCGCGAGGGGCTGATCTCGGGCGATCCCGAACACGGCATCTGGACCGCCGGCATGGTCCAGGGCCTGATCCACGATGTGCCGACCGTGGCCGAACTGGTGGACCGCATCATGGGCGATGCCAAGGCGATCATCACCGCGCGCCTGGCCGGCATGCTGGCCGATTGAACCGGCAGGCGAATCGTCTGAGCGGCGTGGGCCGGGCTGTTCGCGATGAAATGCAGCCCGGCACCGCGACAAAATCGCCGGTATTACTTGGCAGGCGCCAAGTAGTTTGCCAGGCGTGGCACCGACATTGACAAATCGCCGGCCATTTGCCATATGCTGCTTTGCTAACGTCGCCTGCGACGGATTTTGAAGCTCACGCCTGGCGCCAAGCGCGTCATTCATACGGGCAAGCCGATCCTTCCTTTCTCTCGCTACAAGCTCCGCCAGCGCTGTTGCTGGCGGGATCCCCTGTTTCGTGAAAAGGAAACACCCATGCTGACCGGCACCGTAAAGTTCTTCAATACCGACAAGGGCTATGGCTTCATCGCCCCCGATGGCGGCGGCGCAGACAGCTTCGTCCACATCAGCGCCGTTGAGCGCTCGGGCATGGCCACGCTGTCCAAGGACCAGCGCGTCCGCTTCGAACTGGAAACCGATCGCCGCGGCAAGGAAGCAGCGGTCAACCTTCAGTCGGTTTAAGCCCATGGCCAAAGAGGATCTCCTGACCCTTGAAGGCCAAATCGACGAGATCCTTCCAGATGGACGCTTCGGCGTCCTTCTGGAAAACGATCACCGGATCATCGCCTACACCGCGGGCAAGATGCGCAAATTCCGCATCCGCTCGATCGTGGGCGACCGCGTCCGGGTCGAGATGACCCCCTACGACCTTACCAAGGGTCGTATCGTCTATCGTGAAAAAATTGCAGGCGGCCCGGCCGCCATGCGCAAACGGCGGTAGACGCCCAACAATTATAAAAGGCGCCACACAGGCGCCCGGGACTATCATGAATACGCAATATACGTTCTCTACTTCCAATCTGCATACCACCTACCCCCTGCCCTCTCCGCGCGGCGCCCAGCGCCCGCAACCTGCCCCTTGTGGGTTGAGCCGGCAGCAACTGCGCGACATCGTCGCCCAGATGGTAGGCTGAACGCCAAACCGGCAACCTCGCCCGAAGGAAAAGACCATGTCCGAAGTACAGGACTTCTACCTCAGGCAGGTTGCCCTCAGCGCCAAGGCTGCCAGCGACAGCGGCTTGGCCAACCAGCGCGACAAATACCTGCGCTCCCAGGCCGCCTGGCAAGCCCTGGCCGACCGCGCCGGCAAGACCGCCGCGGCCAAAGCCGCCAATGACGCCCAGAAGCTGGCTGATGCCCCGCTCGACCTCGAGCAGGCGCCTACGGATTTCCCGATCTGAACTGTGCGCCGGTCGGCCTGCGACAAAGGCCGATCATCCGACGAGCGATCCTCGCCCGCATCTCCACATTTTCCGACGCAACCGAAATGGTGAGCCCTGCTGGATTCGAACCAGCGACCTACTGATTAAAAGTCAGTTGCTCTACCGACTGAGCTAAGGGCCCCCGAGGCGCGGCTTGGCGCTTGGTTGGTGCGCTCACCTAGGGGCGGGGCGGCGGCGGGTCAAGCGGGAAGCCAGGTGTTTTGTCGCCAAACCTGTGAGTGGGTCGCGCCAATCGGGGGCAACGTGCAGCGCCGGGCCGATCACGAACGGGCGCTGGCGGAACGCGGGATGGGGAATGACCAGGTTGGCGTGAATATCCGCCAGCGCCCCGCCCGACCACAACACGATATCGAGATCGAGCGTGCGCGCCCGCCATGGGGCGCCGCGGCGCACGCGGCCGAAGCGGTGCTCCAGGCCCTGCAACTGGGCCAACAGCTGTGGCGGATCGAGCCGGGTGGCGATCACCACGCAGGCATTGGCATAGCGCCGCCGCGATGGACCGAGCGGCGCGCTGGCGATGATCGGTGAAAAGGCCTGCAGCGCCAGGCCCGCATCATCGAGCGCACGCGCCGCCGCGCGCAGCACCTGCGCCGGGGGCCCGTGGCGCGGGTGGCGCACGTTGGAGCCCAGGGCGATCAGGTAGCGGTGCAGCGCGGTGGCGGGCATGCCCGGTCAGATATCCTGCGACAGGCGGGTGTAAAGCTGCGGGCGACGATCGCGGAAGAAGCCCATGCCGGCGCGGTGCCGTGCGGCGGCATCAAGATCGAGCGTGGCGGCCAGCACGCCGGTTTCCGCCGCGCCATATTCCGCCAGGAAATCGCCCCATTCGTTGGCGATGAAGCTGTGCCCGTAGAACGCCTGGTCGTTTTCCTCCACGCCGATGCGGTTTGCAGCGACCACCGGCATGCAGTTGGATGCGGCATGGCCGAGCATGGCGCGGCGCCACACGCGGCTGGTGTCGAGATCGGCGTCATAGGGCTCGCTGCCGATTGCGGTGGGATAGAACAGCACCTGCGCGCCCATCAGCGCCATCGCCCGCGCGCATTCGGGATACCACTGGTCCCAGCAGACGCCCACGCCAATGCGCGTGCCAAACACGTCCCACACCTTGAAACCGGTGTTGCCGGGGCGGAAATAGTACTTTTCCTCATAACCCGGGCCATCGGGAATATGGCTCTTGCGATAGGTGCCCATGATTTCGCCATCGGCGTCGATCATCGCCAGGGTATTGTAGTAGTGCGGCCCTTCCCGCTCGAAAAAGCTGGTGGGGATGGCAATGCCCAGGCCCTTGGCCAGCTTCTGCATCGCCTTGACCGACGGGTCCTGGTCGAGCGGATGGGCCAGGGCAAAGCGCGCCTCGTCCTCGGTCACGCAGAAATAGGGGCCGGCAAACAGCTCGGGCGGCAGCACCACCTGCGCGCCTTGCGCGGCAGCCTGTTCCACCAGGGCGGAAACGGCGGCGATGTTGTCTGCCGCGTCGGGCGAGTTGAGCGCAAGCTGGAGCGCGGCCACGGAAAGCTGGGTCATGGCCGTGCATCTATGCCCTCGGGCGTGTCAATTCAACGACAGCGGGTTACCCCAGCGGGCAATTCGCGCGCCAGAGGATGACAGGCGCCCTGCCCGTTCCTATCTGGGCGGCAAATCTTGCAGAAAGGGTTCCCCCGCAATGGCGACGTCCTCCGCCACCCCCTCCGCCGCCAACCAGGCCATTCTGGCCGGTGGCTGCTTCTGGTGTACCGAAGCGGTGTTCCGCGACGTGATCGGCGTTTCCAACGTGGAAAGCGGCTATATCGGCGGCACCAGCGAAAATCCCACGTACAAGCAGGTGTGCAGCGGCACGACCGGCCATGCCGAAGCGATTCGCGTGACGTTCGATCCCGCCGTGATCGACTACAGCCAGCTGCTCGACATCTTCTTTGCCACCCACGATCCGACGCAGCTCAACCGCCAAGGCAACGACGTGGGCACGCAATACCGCTCGGCGCTGTTTCCGCTCGATGCCGCGCAGGAAGAGGAAGCCAAGGCCGGGATCACCCGCGCCCAGGCCGAGCGCGATGCGCCGATCGTCACCAGCATCGAGCCGGTGGCTCCGTGGTATCCGGCCGAGGATTACCACCAGGAGTATTGGGAAGGCGAAGGCCAGCGGAACCCCTATTGCCTGGCAGTGATCCCGCCCAAGCTGATGAAGCTGCGCAAGAGCTTTGCCGCGAAGGTGAAGGCGTAATCGCGCAGCGTTGCGCTTGGCTTCGCACCACCCCCAACCCCCTCCTCTGAAGAGGAGGGGGCTAGTTTTTAGCGGGTTACTGGGCGTCGAGGCCGTAGGCGGTGTGCAGGATGCGCACGGCCAGTTCCACCTCGTCGGCGTCGATCAGCACCGAAACCTTGATTTCGCTGGTCGAGATAGCCTGGATATTGATGCCGCGATCGGCCAGCGACTTGAACATCGTGCTGGCGACGCCGGCGTGGCTGCGCATGCCCACGCCGACCACCGAAACCTTGGCCACCTTGCTGTCGGCGATCAGGCGGTACCAGCCAATCTGGTCCTTGCGCTCTTCGAGCAGGGCCTGGGTGCGGGCAAGGTCGGCCTGCGGGCAGGTGAAAGTCACATCCGTCTCGCCCTTGTCCTTGGCGATGTTCTGGATGATCATGTCGACGTTGATGTTGGCTTCGGCCAGCGGGGCAAAGATCGAGGCGACGGCGCCGGGGCGATCCGCGATCCGCGTGAGAGTGACCTTGGCCTCGTTCTTGTCGGCGGCGATGCCGGTGATCAGCTGGCGTTCCATTTCGTACCCTTCCAGTTCCTCGTCCGCGACGATCATCGTGCCGGGGATGGTGTCGGCGGCCGGCGCATCGTCGTCGATGAAGGATGACAACACCTGCACCCGCACGTTCTCCTTCATCGCAAGCGAGACGGAGCGGGTTTGCAGGACCTTGGAACCGACCGAGGCCAGTTCCAGCATTTCTTCATAGGTCACGGCCTTGAGCTTGCGCGCCTTGGCCACGATGCGCGGGTCGGTGGTATAGACCCCGTCCACGTCGGTATAGATATCGCAGCGGTCGGCGCCGATCGCGGCGGCCACGGCCACGGCCGAGGTATCCGATCCGCCACGGCCCAGCGTGGTGATGCGGTTGCTCTCGGTCAGCCCCTGGAAGCCGGGGATCACGGCGATTTCGCCCGCGCCCATGCTGGCCAGCAGTTCGGCCGAATCGATGCCTTCGATGCGCGCCTTGGAAAAGGCATCGTCGGTGCGCACCGGCAATTGCCATCCCAGCCACGAGCGCGCCTTGCAGCCCAGCGCCTGGAGATGCATGGCCAGAAGGCCCGAGGTCACCTGCTCGCCGCTGGCCACCACCACATCGTATTCCGCCGGATCATAGAGCGCGCTGGCTTCGCGGCAGAAGTTGACCAGGCGATCGGTTTCCCCGGCCATGGCCGAAACCACCACCGCCACTTCATGGCCGGCGGCCTGCTGGCGCTGCACGATCCGCGCGACGCGGCGGATTCGCTCGGTTCCGGCCATCGAGGTGCCGCCGAATTTCATCACGATCCGGGCCAACGCTTGTGCTCCTGTCCACCTGCCAAAAGAAAGAATCTTGCCCGCATGGCCCATGGACCATGCGAATGCGGCGCTTTAGGGAGGTGGCATGAGCAATGCAACATCCTTGAACGCCCAGACCATCCGCCCGGAAGAAGCCGCCCATTTCGGCAAGTTGGCGGCCGACTGGTGGGATCCGAAGGGCCAATCGGCCATGCTCCATCGCCTCAATCCCGTGCGCCTGGCCTTCATCCGCGCCGCGATCGATACGCATTTCGGCGCCGATCCCCGCGCCTTGCGCCCCCTGGCGGGCAAGCGCGCGCTCGATGTGGGCTGTGGCGCGGGCCTCTTGGCAGAGCCGCTGTGCCGCATGGGCGCGGATGTCACCGCATTGGATGCAGCGGCGGAAAACATCGCGGCCGCGCGCGCCCATGCCGAGGGAGCCGGCCTGGCGATCGACTATCGCCATGGCGAACTGGCGGACCTTGGCCTGGCCGGGTTCGACCTCGTCACCTCGATGGAAGTGATCGAGCATGTGGCCGACAAGCCCGCCTTCGTGGCGGCGCTGGCAGCAACGCTGAGCCAAGGCGGGTTGATGGTGCTGTCCACCCCCAACCGCACCCCCGCCTCGCGCCTGTTGATGATCGAGGCGGCCGAGCGCCTGGGCATGGTACCGCGCGGCACGCACCACTGGGACGATTTCATCACCCCGCTGGAACTGCACGACCTGCTCGACGCCGCCGGCCTCAAGATGGGCAACCCGCAAGGCATCGCCTGGAACCCGGCCAAGGGCCTGCACCTGTCAGACGATCTGGCGCTCAACTATATCGTCACGGTCACGCCGGCCTGAGTCACATAGGGCTCAGCGCAGCTTCCCATTCGGCCTGCTTGAAGCCCACAAGCAGGCCGCCGGGATGCTCCACGATCGGCCGCTTGATCAGCGAGGGCTGCGCCACCATCAGGGCCACGGCCTTGGCGGTGGTAAGGTCGGCCTTGTCTTCCTCGGGCAGCTTGCGGAACGTGGTGCCGGCCTTGTTGAGCACCTTGTCCAGCCCGGCCTGCGCCACCCAGCGCGCCACCTGGCCTGCATCGGCGCCCTGCTTCTTGTAATCGTGGAAGGTGTAGGCCAGCCCCTGCCCATCAAGCCAGGTGCGCGCCTTTTTCACGGTGTCGCAGTTGGGGATGCCATAGACGGTCAGGCTCATGCCTTGGTCCTCTCGAAATGGTGGATGCGGCTGGGGGTGCCGGCGAACAGGGTATAGCTTTCGTAGTAATCAGACCGGCCGCGACCTTGCACCTGCGCGTGATCGGCCTGGGTGCGCCAGGCACGTGCCGCCGCTTCACTGTCCCATTCCGACAGGGCGATCACTTCGCCATCGTCGGCGACATAGGATTTGAAGCTGCGGAAGCCGGGCTGGCGACGCGCCAGGTCTTCCATCGCCTGGGCATCGGCGGCGTAAGCGGCGGCATCGATGCCGGCATGCTTGCGGTTGCGGAAGACGACGAGGTACATGGGCCAAGCGCCTTAGTGCGCCGCGCGGCCATCGACCAGTGGACATTTCCCGCGCCATAAGACAGAGCGCTGGCCCCATGAGCATCAATTCCTTCGGACACCTGTTCCGCTTCACCACCTGGGGGGAAAGCCATGGGCCGGCGCTGGGCGCCGTGGTGGATGGCTGCCCGCCGGGGCTGGCGATCGACGAAGGGATGATCCAACCCTATCTGGACGCGCGCCGGCCGGGCCAGTCGCGCTTTACCACCCAGCGCAACGAGCCCGACCAGGTGAAGATCCTGTCGGGTGTGTTCGAAGGGCGCACCACCGGCACCCCGATCAGCCTGATGATCGAGAACACCGACCAGCGCTCCAAGGACTATTCCGAGGTGGCCAAAGCCTATCGCCCCGGCCATGCCGACTATGCCTATGATGCCAAGTACGGCTTTCGCGACTATCGCGGCGGCGGGCGGTCTTCGGCACGCGAAACCGCCGCACGCGTGGCTGCGGGCGGCGTGGCGCGGCTGGTGATCCCGGAAGTGACGATCCTGGCCTGGGTCAGCGCGATCGGTGGCGACGCCATCGACATGGCCAATTTCGATGCCGCACAGATCAGCCAGAATCCGTTCTTCTGCCCCGATGCCCAGGCCGCCGCGCGCTGGGAAGCCCTGGTGGACAAGGCGCGCAAGGCCGGCTCTTCGCTGGGCGCGGTGGTGGAATGCGTGGCCACGGGCGTGCCCGCCGGCTGGGGCGCGCCGCTCTATGCCAAGCTGGACGCCGAACTCGCCCATGCGATGATGGGCATCAACGCGGTCAAGGGCGTAGAAATCGGCGATGGCTTTGCTGCGGCCGCCAATACCGGCGAAGGCAATGCCGATCCGATGCGCCCGCGCAGCGATGGCGGCAACCCCACCCGCGTGACTGGCCCGGAATTCCTGGCCAACCATGCCGGCGGCATTGCCGGGGGCATTTCCACCGGCCAGCCGGTGACAGTGCGCGTGGCGTTCAAGCCAACGTCCTCGATCCTAACCCCCATGCCCACGATCACCCGCGACGGCGAGGCGACCGACCTGTTCACCAAGGGCCGTCACGACCCGTGCGTGGGCATTCGCGGCGTGCCGGTGGTGGAAGCGATGATGGCGCTGGTTCTGGCCGACCAGAAGCTGCTGCATCGCGGCCAGTGTGGCTGAACGGGTCCAGGCGAAGTCTGTACGCTCCCGATACGATCCATTCAGACTGGGAACATCCTGAAAGGCGCAGACGTTTTTTCCTACGTTGAGGACCTAACGCAGGAAGAACACGATGCTAGCCAAACTGACCAAGATCGCTGGCGTGGCCCTGGCCGCCGCGCTGCTTACCCCCGCTGCCGCGCAGGCGCATCCGCAAGGTTGGGAGCACAGCCACCGCGGAGATCACCGCGGCTGGGACAATCGGGGCTGGAACAACCGCGGCTGGGACCATCGCGGTGATCGCCGCGGCTGGGAAAGCCGTCGCTGGGAACACCGCCGCTGGGAGCGCCATGGCTATGCCCGCGATTGCCGCATCGTGTGGCGCCACCACGAACGCGTGCGCATCTGCCGCTAAGCGCGGATCGCAAACCTGACCACATTCAGGCGGGCGGCGTGTACCAACACGCCGCCCGCTGTTGCATGCGGCTCGCCGGTTAAAGCCCCTTCCCGCCCAGCTTCCAGGTCAGCTGTAGATAGAAGCTGCGTCCCACGCCATCGAACCACGAGATGTCGTAATAGGGATAGCTGCCATACGTGCGATCGACATTGGGGCTGGTATCGAACAGGTTGGTCACCGTGCCCGAAACCTGGACATGGTCGGTGATTTTGTACTGGGCCGAAAGGTTGAAGGTGGTGGTCGGCTTGATGAACGCCGTTTCGTCATAATTGGGCAGGCGGCCGAGCATCTGGCCCTGGAGCGTGGTGGTGAACTTGCCGTTGACCAGGGTGAGGCTGGCCGTGCCCTTGTCACGCGGGATGTCATAACCGCTGTCATAGGCCAGCTTGTTGATCACCGCGTCGCCGGCATACTGGCGGAACGTGTGATTGAACACATAGGTGTATCCCAGCGCAAAGGTGAGGAAGCCCAGCCCCTGGATTTCCGAGGCGCGCCAGTGGAACGCCACGTCGATGCCGTCGGTCTGTTCGCGCGCCACGTTGATCGGGTTGACGTAAACCCCCTGAAGCTGCCCTGCGAACGCGCCGGAAGCATAGCGCTGCACCCGCGCGATGGCATCGAGGCAGGTGGGTGAACTGGCATTGACCGCCGCGCCCGAGACGGTTTCGCCCAGCACGCAATCGGATTCGCGGCGTAGCAGTTCATCCTTGCTGAGATCGAGCACCTGGTTTTCCAGCGTGACCTTGAAGTAATCGACCGAAACATCGACCGCGCGATCGGGCTGCCAGAACACCCCGGCGTTGATCGACTTGCTGGTTTCGGGCTTGAGCGCGCGGTTGCCGCTGCGATGGCTGGTAATGCCAACCTCGTAATCGTCGCACTGGCTATAGGTGGCGCCGGCATTCTCGCGCCGGCAGGTCAGGTAATCGGTGCCATCGGGATGGGTGTCACCATTGCCCGAAAACACATAGTGGAGATCGGGCGCGCGAAAGCCGGTGCCCATCGCGCCGCGCAGCAGCAGGCGGCTGGTCGGGCGCAGTTCTGCGCCCAGGTTCCAGGTGGCCTTGCCAAAGCTGTTGTCGACCACGTGGAAATGGTCATAGCGCGCCGCGCCCGAGAGCTGCAGGAACGAGAGTACCGGCACGCGCAGTTCGCCGCCCAGCGCCCAGTGGCGGCGGCTGCCCTTGCCGTCGCTGTCGGTCAGGCCAACGTA
The DNA here is from genome assembly GCF_001295765.1 of Novosphingobium sp. AAP1. Lineage (NCBI taxonomy): Bacteria > Pseudomonadati > Pseudomonadota > Alphaproteobacteria > Sphingomonadales > Sphingomonadaceae > Novosphingobium > Novosphingobium sp. AAP1. The sequence continues at coordinate 912,085 of NZ_LJHO01000001.1, forward strand.
ATAGTGCTCCAGCGCCTTGGGATCGGGGCGCAGGTCATAGCCCTGCCCGCCATATTCGCCCACCAGCGCCACGCCCACGGCCCCTGCCGGCAGGCGCAGGACTTCGCCGTTGGTCAGGCTGAAAGCGAGGTTGTCGGTATAGGAACGCGGGTGATAGATCGCGTTTTCGGTGATCGAATTGTACTGCGCTGTGGTGAGCGGGGTATAGAACCGCGCCGGATCGGCCGAAAACACCGCATAGCCGCTATCGGGGTCAACGCCCTGCTGCTGGCCCAGGAAAAAGGCATTGGCCTTGGAGATCACCACCTGCGGGAACGATACCTTGCTGCGGTATTCCGAGTGGTTGAACGACAGCTCATAGGCCCAGGCCTGGTTCTTGCCGAACTTGCCGCGCAGGCCCGGCGTGACCGTGAAGCTGACCGAGCGGTTGCGCGTCATGCCGTTGCGCAGGCCGCCCATTTCCTCGGGCGTGAACTGGCGATACCAGTTGTCCAGCTTGGTCGGATTAAGGCTGGTGGGCATCTGCGTGTTGTAGAACGTGCCCTCCTGGTTGCCGTCGGCGGTTTCGTAATACCAGGTCAGCACATCGGGCAGCAGCGCCACCTTGCTGTAGCTGGCCTGGAAATCGGTGAACAGTTCCATGCCATTAGGCAGATCGAGCCCGATCGCGCCAAAGGCGTTCACCGATTTGCGCTCTGAAATCATCGTGCCATAGGCGACCGAGCTGTTCGAGCCGCAGTAATAGCCCGGCCCGCCATCGGCGCCATAGCGCGGGCGGCTGGCGCGGAACGTGCCGCCGCCGTTGAGGCCCGACAGGCTGGCGCAGGTCGCCGCGCCGGGATCGAGATAGTCGGTATATTCATCGGTACGCAGGAACGTGCGGCGCGCCAGCCCGCCAACCGGATCGTCCAGCACCGAATCCTGCCGCGCCCGCTGATATTGCCACAGCGGCTTTTGATAGAGGCCTTCCACCCCGATCACGCCATGAAACGCGCCGGCATTCCAGCCGGTGGTCAAGGTCAGGCGGTGCGAGGCGCCGCCGCCGTGCTGCGTATCGCCATAGCGATAGTCGATCCGCGTGCCATCGACGCTTTTCTTGAGCTGGAAATTGACCACGCCCGAAATCGCGTCCGAGCCATAGATCGCCGATGCGCTGCCGCTCAACACTTCCACCCGCTCGATCAGGCCAACGGGAATGTTGGAAATGTCGGTGAAATTGCTCTGCCCGTTGAAAGGCAGGGGAAAATCGGCAATCCGCCGCCCGTTGACCAGCACCAGGGTGTGGTTGGGACCAAGCCCGCGCAAGTCCACCTGCTGCGCGCCGGGCGTGAAGGCCGCGCCATTGCCCGATTGCTGGCTTTGCGTTTCGCCGCCATTTTGCGTGAGCGCGCGCAGCAGATCGGGTACCGACTGATAGCCATTGCGCAGGATGTCCTGCGCGGTCACGGCGGTGACCGGCGCGGGCCCTTCCATTTCCACGCGCGGAATGCGGCTGCCCAGCACGACGATCGCGCTTTCGGGAGCCGGGGTATCGTCCGCCTGGGACGCGACCGGCAATTGCGTGATAGACGCTGGCGCTTCCTGCGCATGGCCCGCGCCTGCCACGGCCAAGGCACTCATGGCACCACCCGCAATCAACCAAACCCTGGAAATGCGCATTATTGACAGCCCCCTGTGATCGCGCTTCGATAGGGGCTTATGGTTACAGGCAAATCCTATTTGCAACCATAATTCGCCAAACAATACAGTATCAATCGCAACTGTTACACGCTAACCACAGCAAAAGATGGCATATCAAGGGGCACGGGAATGCAGTTCTGGCGCATGGGATTGATCACAGTGGCAGGCGCACTGGCGCTGGCCAGCGGCGCGGCAGGCGCCTCGGAAGCAGGCTATACCCGCTATGTCATCGGTGATCTTGCCGCCCCTACCCCGGCCAAGGTAGCACCGGGCCTGCTGCTGGCCGGCGGTGGCGAATGGGACAGCGATGCTTTCCGCTGGTTCGTGGCGCAGGCCGGGCATGGCCATATCGTGGTGCTGCGGGCATCGGGCGCAGGCGATGCCGGCGATGAGTTCATGCACAGCATCGGCGGCGTCACTTCGGTCGAAACCTTCGTGTTCGATGATCGCAAGGCGGCAAGCGACCCGGCCGTGCTCGCCGCCGTGGCCAAGGCCGATGGCGTCTATATCGCCGGGGGTGACCAGGCACGCTATGTGCGCTTCTGGCAGGGCACGCCGCTGGCCACCGCGCTCGACCGGCTGGCTGCCAGCGGGCACCCGATCGGCGGCACCAGTGCTGGCTTGGCGATCCTGGGCGCGCATGTCTATGGCGCGATGGACGGCGGCAGCGCCACCTCGGGCCCGGCCTTGCGCGATCCCCTGGGCGAAGGCGTGACGATGGTGGAGGATTTCCTACACCTGCCGCGCATGGACCATGTCGTCACCGATACCCATTTCACCCGGCGTGATCGTCTCGGCCGCCTGATCGCCTTTGTGGCCAAGACCCGCGCGACCACGCCCGACAAGGCCGCCGTGGGCCTGGGCGTGGATGAAGGCGCCTCGCTGATCGTCGATGGCGCGGGCAAGGCACGGCTCAAGGGGCCGGCCGGCACCTATGCCTGGCTGGTGCAGCCGGTCGGCGGGCCCGGTGCCAAGCCAGGCCAGCCGCTCGATTGGCCGGCGATCAAGGTGACCGGGATTGGCCCTGACAGCGTGCTGGACTTGGGCACCCTGGCGGTTACGGCGCCGGCCTTTGCCGGCACGGCCAGCGTCAAGCAGGGCAAGCTCGCCGGCGTGCCCTATCCCGCCGATGCCGGCTGGTCGCTGGCCATTCACGGTGGCGCCGGCGCCGCGCCGCGCGGGGAAACCACGCCGGCCGAAGATGCCTCGTATCGCGCCGGGCTCAAGGCTGCGCTGGCCGCCGGGTCGGCCGTGCTCAAGGCCGGCGGATCGAGCCTGGATGCCGTGGAAGCGGCCGTGCGCGTGATGGAAGATGATCCGCAGTTCAACGCCGGACGCGGCGCGGTGTTCGATGCCGAGGGCAAGAACCAGCTGGACGCCGCGATCATGGACGGCAGCACTGGCGAAGCAGGCGCCGTGGCGGCGCTGACCACCACCAAGAACCCGATCCGCGCCGCGCGCGCCGTGATGGAGCATTCCCGCCACGTGCTGCTGGCCGGCGCGGGCGCCGACCAGTTTGCCCGCGAACAGGGCATCGAGCAGGTCGATCCCAAGTACTTCTTCACGCAAAAGCGTTGGAACGACTATCTGGAGTGGAAGAAGGAGCACGTCAGCGCGCTGTCGCCGCGTGTGCTCGATGCCACGCCGCGGCCCGAGCACCGCTATGGCACCGTTGGCGCGGTCGCGCGCGATGTCCACGGCCACCTTGCCGCTGCCACGTCCACCGGCGGCCTGACCGGCAAGCGCTGGGGCCGGATCGGCGATTCCCCGCTGATCGGCGCGGGCACTTATGCGATCGATGGCAATTGCGCGGTGTCTGCCACCGGCACGGGTGAATACTTCATCCGCCAATCCGCCGGCCGCCAGGTGTGCGACCGTATCGCCTGGCGCGACGAAAAGGTGGGCGAAGCCGCGCAGGACACGATCGACGAAATCGCCGAAATCGGCGGTGATGGC